>NZ_JACHDP010000001.1:3826107-4463792 GCF_014201145.1 Micromonospora parathelypteridis | reverse complement strand
CAGCAGTCGCAGGTGATCGTCGCGGTCGGCGCGGTCAGGTCGTCGACCGGGCGCCTGGTCAGCCCGGACGTCGTCACCACCGGCAGCCCTTCCCGCACCCAGTACTCGAAGCCACCGAGCATCTCCTTGACCGGGTAACCGAGCCGGGCGAACTCCAGCGCCGCGCGGGTCGCGCCGTTGCAGCCGGGACCCCAGCAGTAGGTGACCACCGCCGAGCCGGCGGGGATCAGCTCCGCCGCCCGGGCCACGATCTCGGCGGTGGGCAGGTGCACCGCGCCCGGGAGGTGTCCCTGTGCCCAGGCGGCCGCGCCCCGGGAGTCGACCACCACCAGATCTGGGGTACGCGCCGACAGGTCGGCGTGTACGTCACTGACGTCGGTCTCGACGCTGAGCCGGGTGCGGAAGTAGGCGGCGGCGGTGGCCGGGTCGGCCGGCGCAACGGCGAAGCTGAAGGTCATGCACCGATTTTCGCCAGGGCCGGCGCATCGAGGTGAGTGGCGGAGACGACGTCCTGCGCTAACATCTCGCCATGCCGATCCCGGCCACGACCACCGCCCCGCGCCTGCTGCCTGCGCCCCGACGGCCGGCAGCCGCGCACCGCGTCGCCGTGCTCGCGTACCCGGGGATGTCGGTGTTCGAGACCGGCATCGTCACCGAGGTCTTCGGGCTGCCCCGGCCCGAGTTGAACGTCGACTGGTACGACCTGGTGGTCTGCGCCGAGCAGCCGGGACCGGTCCCGGTGGTCGGCGGAGCCAGCCTGCACACCCCGTACGGTCTGGCGGAGCTGGCGGCGGCGCGGACGGTGATCGTGCCCGGCGTACCGGACGTGACCGGCGACCCGTCACCCGAGCTGGTGACCGCGCTACGCCAGGCGCACCGGCGCGGTGCCCGAATCATGTCGATCTGCTCGGGCGCGTTCGCGCTGGCAGGCGCCGGGCTGCTCGACGGCCGACGGGCCACGACCCACTGGCGGTACGCGGAGCTGCTGGCACGGCGCTACCCGCGGGTCGAGGTGGACCCGGACGTGCTCTATCTCGACGACGGCGACCTGCTCACCAGCGCCGGCAGCGCCGCTGGCCTGGACCTCTGCGTGCACGTGATCCGGCGCGACCACGGCGCGGCGATTGCCAACGCGGTCGCCCGGCGGCTGGTGATCCCGCCGCACCGCGACGGCGGGCAGGCCCAGTTCGTCGAGGCCCCGGTGCCCGCCGACCCGGACGACGACCGGATCGCGGGCAGCATCGACTGGGCACTCGCGCATCTCGCCGAGCCGCTCAGCGTGGCCCAGCTCGCCGGCCAGGCGCACATGTCGCCCCGCACCTACCTGCGCCACTTCGCCCGGGCCACCGGGACCAGCCCGATCCGCTGGCTGATCGACCAGCGGATCCGCGCCAGCCTGACCCTGCTGGAGGAGACGGACGCCCCGGTCGAGCAGGTCTCGCGCGCGGTGGGCTTCGACACGCCGGTCACCTATCGCCACCATTTTGGCCGGGTCATGCTGACGTCGCCGTCGGCGTACCGCCGGGCCTTCCGCACGGGCGCGGGACGGCCGGCATAGCGCGGGTGTGGTCAGGCCGGGGCGTACAGCTCGTCGATCTCGGCGCGTCGGGGTAGCGCCACCGAGGCGCCCAGCTTGCGTACGCAGGCGGCGCCGGCAGCCGATGCCCAGCGCACCGCGTCGACCAGGTCGCGCCCCTCGCCCCAGCCGACGGCCAGCGCGGCGGTGAAGGCGTCGCCTGCGGCGGTGGAGTCGACCACGTCGACCCGGACCGCCGGCACGTGCACTTCGGCGCCGTCCCGGTCGACGTACCAGGCGCCCTCGCCGCCAAGAGTGAGCACGGCGCGGGGGGTCAGCTCGAGCAGCGCACGGGGCTCCTCCCGGCCTCGGCCAGCCAGCGCCTGCGCCTCGCCCTCGTTCACGACCAGCACGTCCACCGCGCCGAGCAGCTCGGGCGGGAGATCCCGGGCCGGGGCGGCGTTCAGGATGACCCGGGTGCCGGCGGCGCGGGCGGCCACCGCGGCGGCTGTCACGGTCTCCACCGGGACCTCCAGTTGGGCGACCAGGACGTCCGCCGCACGCACCGTGGCCAGCTCCTCCTCGGTGAGCCCGACCAGCGCGTCGTTCGCACCGGGAGTCACCATGATGGCGTTCTCACCCTGGGCGTTGACCATCACCAGCGCGACCCCGGAGGTGCCGTAGACGACGCGCAGGTGACTCGTGTCCACCCCGGCCGCGGTGATGCGGGCCTTCAGGGTGACGCCGAAGGCGTCCGACCCGATCGCGCCGAGGAACGCGCAGGAGGCACCGGCCCGAACCGCGGCGACGGCCTGGTTGGCGCCCTTACCGCCGGGCACCATCACGAAGTCGGTGCCCAGCATGGTCTCGCCCACCCGCGGCAACGCGGGAGCCATCGCGACCAGGTCCATGTTGGCGCTGCCCACCACGGCGACCCGGGTCTGCGGCACTGTCGTCTCCGCTCTGTCCGACGCTCAGGCGGCCCGGGCGGTGTAACGATCGCCCGACCGCTCGACCACCAGCGGCAGACCGAACGTCTTGGAGAGGTTGTCACCGGTCAGCGTCTCGGCGAGCAGACCCTGGGCGACCACTCCGCCTTCACGCAGCAGCAACGCGTGGGTGAACCCCGGCGGGATCTCCTCCACGTGGTGGGTGACCAGCACCATCGCCGGGGCATCCGGGTCGTACGCCAGCTCGGCCAGCCGGGCGACCAGGTCTTCCCGACCTCCCAGGTCGAGCCCGGCGGCGGGCTCGTCGAGCAGCAGCAGCTCCGGGTCGGTCATCAGGGCACGGGCGATCTGCACCCGCTTGCGCTCACCCTCGGAGAGGGTGCCGTAACGGCGCTCACCGAGGCCACCGACGCCGAGCTGGCTGAGCAGTGCCCGCGCCCGGGCCTCGTCACCGCGCTCGTAGTTCTCCCGCCAGCGGCCGACCACCGACCAGGCGGCGGTCATCACCACGTCGCTGACCTGCTCGTCGGCGGGCAGCCGCTCGGCGAGCGCGGCGGTGGTGAGCCCGATCCGGGTACGCAGCTCGTTGACGTCGGTGCGGCCGATCCGCTCGCCGAGCACGTGCGCGACGCCGGTGGTGGGGTGCAGTCGGCCCGCGGCGAGGTTGAGGAGAGTGGTCTTGCCGGCGCCGTTGGAGCCGAGCACGACCCACCGCTCGTCCAGCTCGACCCGCCAGGTCAGGTCCTGGAGGAGCGCGGTGCCAGACCGGCGTACGCCGACGCCGTCGAGGCTGACCACCAGATCCGGGTCCACGGGGGCGGCGGCAGGCGCGGCGCCGGTAACGCCGGGGATCAGATCACCAGTCACCACACCATCCAACCACGCAGCGTCGAGGTGCCCCCCATGGGCAGCGCCTCGGCCATAGGGTGAAGCGCCGTGTCGTTGATCACCACACCCGGAGGACGGCCCATGCCCCGTCGAGGTACGGAGCCGCGCGGATGAGCGCGGTCATCGAGATCGAGGGTCTGCGCAAGACCTTCCACAGCGTGCGCAACGGCCGACGAGTGGCGGTGGACGGGTTCGACCTGCTGGTCGAGGCAGGCCAGATCCACGGATTCCTGGGCCCCAACGGTTCTGGCAAGACCACCACCCTGCGCGCCCTGCTGGGCCTGGTACGCGCCGACAGCGGACGGATGACTGTGCTCGGCGAACCGTCGCCGGAGCTGCTGCCGCGGGTGGCCGGCCAGGTCGGCGCCATCGTCGAGAGCCCTCAGTTCTTCGGCAACTTCACCGGGTATCGCACGCTGCGCCTGTTGGCCCGTGCCGGTGGAGTGCCGATCTCGCGGGTGGACGAGGCGCTGGATCTGGTGGGCCTGCGCGACCGGGGTGACGAGCGGGTCAAGGGCTACTCGCTGGGCATGAAGCAGCGCCTCGCGGTGGCGTCCGCGCTGCTGAAGGACCCACGGCTGCTGATCCTGGACGAGCCGGCGAACGGGCTGGACCCGGCGGGCATCCGGGAGATGCGGGACCTGATGCGGTCGCTGGCCGCGACCGGCGTGACCGTGCTGGTGTCCAGTCACATCCTGGGCGAGATCCAGCTGATCTGCGACCACGTCACGATCATCTCGCAGGGGCGGCGGGTGGCGGCCGGCCGGGTGGACGAGGTGCTGGCGGGCCACGACCGGCACGAGTTCCTGGTGCGGGTGGCGGAGCCGGAGCGTGCTGTCGAGTTGCTGCAGGCGGCCGAGCTGACGGCGGTCGTCGACGGCGAGGCGCTGGTGGTGAGCGGGGCGAACGACCCGACGGTCATCAGCCGGGTGCTCGGCGAGCAGGGGCTGTGGGTGGGCGAGTTGACGCCACTTCGGCCGGACCTGGAGAGCGTCTTCCTGGAGCTGACGGGTGCGTACGAGCATTCGTCGGTGCCCCGGCAGGTCGACGACTCGTCGCTGCCGCACGCCGGTCAGGGCGAAGCTGTGATCAATCTCGATCGGGGAGTGGACGCGTGAACCTGGTTCGTGCCGAGTTGGAGCGGCTGTCCGCGCGTCGCTTCGTACAGCTCATGGTCGTGCTGCTGGCGTTGGCGTTCGCGGTCACGGCGGCCACCACCCTGGCTGGTTCCCACAAGCCGAGCGCGGACGAGTTGAGCTCGGCCCGGGCGCAGGCTTCCCAGGCGCGGCAGAGCATGGAGGTGTCCTACCAGGAGTGCCTGGCCCGCCAGAGCGGCTCGCTCCCGGCGCAGGACACGGGACGCTACTTCCCCGCCGACTGTTCCGAGATCGATCCGATCCGACAGGAGAAGCTGCCGATCGCCGCCGACTTCCTGCCGGGTGTGTTCACCTTCGCCCAGCAGGCGCTCCCGTTGCTCTATTTCCTCATCGCGTTCCTGGTGCTCTTCGGGTTCCTGGTCGGCGCCTCCTACATCGGCGCTGACCTGAACTCCGGCGGTGTGGTGAACCTGCTGCTCTGGCGACCACGCCGGCTGACGGTGCTCGCGGCCAAGTTGGGCACCCTGCTCGGCACGGTCCTGGTCCTGTCCCTGCTGGCGTCGGTGGCCTACCTCGGCACGTTCTGGGTGATCGGGCAGACCGCCGGGTTGCCCGGCCGGTTGGACGGCGACTTCTGGCGTTCGCTCGGCGCGGTGCACGGACGCGGCATGGTGCTGGTGCTGTTGGCCTCCGCGCTGGGCTTCGCGATCGCCACGCTGGGTCGGCACACGTCGGCGGCGTTGGGGGCGGCGGCGGCGTACGCGGTGGTGTGGGAGTTGGGCGGCCGCCTGGTCATGGAGATCGTCAATGCCCGACGGCCGGACCAGCTGATGCTCTCCAGCCACATCGGGGCCTGGCTCACCGGCGAGGCGAGGTTCTGGGATCCGCAGATCTGCGCCAACGGCTCCGGCAGCGACTACTGCGACAGCTTCTACAGCCTGACCTGGGGCCCGTCGCTGCTGGTGCTGCTCGCGCTCACCGGCGGGCTGACCGCTGCGGCGTTCGCCGTGTTCCGTCGCCGCGACCTGATCTGAGTTTCGGTCCGCCGGGCCGCCCGCCTCGCTTCGGGCGGCCCGCGGACCGACCCGGAGTACGGCAAGAGCTTGCAACCCGCCGACCGGCGGTGAAATATTCCTTCACATGACCGCCGCAGCGGGCTCAGCCGACGGTGGAGCCGAACACCTCGTCGCGCACGGCGTCCAGGGCGGTCCGCAGCGCTCCCTGCAGGATCGGCTCCTCGGTCAGCCCGGTCGGCACGACGCGAGGTTGGACCAGCGTGATCGCGGCCACCTCGTGCTGCACCCGGTCCGCGAGCGCGGTGCCGCCGGCCTGGCCCACCTCGCCGGCGAGCACGACCAGCGGCGGGTCGAGCACCACGCAGGTGCTGGCCACGCCGAGGGCGAGACGCCGGGCCAGCTCGTCGAGCATCGGGCCGCCGTCGGCGCCGGCCGCCACTGCCGCGCGGACCGCCTCGGCGGCCTCGGCGGCCGGGTAGCCGTGCTCGCTGGCCACCGCGCGCACCGAGTCCGCGCCGACCAGTTGCTGGAAGGCCGGCTTGGCGCGGCGGGAGACGTCGCGCGGGATGGGCGCACCGGGCACCGGCAGGTAGCCGATCTCACCGGCGGCACCGCTGCTGCCGTGGTGCAGCCGACCTCCCAGCACGATCGCCAGGCCGACGCCGGCACCGACCCAGACCAGCACGAAGTCGCCCACCCCCTGCGCGGCGCCGGACTGCGCCTCGGCCACCGCGGCGAGGTTGACGTCGTTCTCGAAGACCACCGGGGTGTGCAGGTCGTCCCGCAACGCGGCGAGCAGCCCGCTGTGCCAGCGCGGCAGGTTGAAGGCGAACGTGATGTCGCCGGTGCCGGGGTCGACCAGGCCGGGCGTGCCGAGCACGATCCGCCGTACGCTGCTCAGCTGCGCCTGGGCGCTGCTGGCGGCCTGCACCACTGCGTTGTGCACCACGCCCACCGGGTCGTCGGTGTCCCGGGTCGACTGCTCCACCCGGCCGATGACCGCACCGGTGATGTCGGCACACGCGGCCACCACCCGGTCTGGCCCGACGTCCACACCGACCACGTGGGCGCTGCCTGGGCTGACCGCGTAGAGCTGGGCGTTCGGCCCTCGCCCGCCGGCCTGCTCGCCGACCCGCGTGACGAGGCCACGCTCCTCCAGCCGCTCGACCAGTTGCGAGGCGGTCACCTTCGACAACCCGGTCAGCTCGCCGAGGCGGGCCCGGGTCAGCGGGCCGCGTTCGAGGAGCAGCTCCAGCGCCGCACGGTCGTTGAGCGCCCGCAACAGACGGGGGGTGCCGGGCAGCCGGGTCGCACTCATGACACGTCCTCTAGTTTTAGTAAACTTTGCTAACTGTAAACCATCCTGCGAACGGGTAGCCGTAGCGTATCGGCCACCCGGAGGTGGGGCGCTCGGCCGATTCGGCAGGGCGAACACCACCACCGGTACGACGTTTCGTACCCGCGGGGGCACCGAAGGGAGAAGATCACGTGGGGCTGGATCCAGGACTGCGCCGGCTGGCGCTGGGCACGCTGCTCGCCGCGTACCCAGGACCGGTCCCACCGGACTGGGCGGTCGACCTGCTGGCCGACGGGCTGGCCGGGCACACCCTGTTCGGGACCAACGTGCATGACCGGGCGCAGGTGGCGGCGAGCACCGCGGCACTGCGCGCGGGCCGGCCGGACGTGCTGATCGCCATCGACGAGGAGGGTGGCGACGTGACCCGGCTGGCGCACGCCACCGGCAGCCCGTACCCCGGAAACGCCGCCCTCGGCGCGATCGGCGACGTGGCGCTCACCCGACGGGTCTACCAGTCGATCGGCGCCGAGCTGGCCGCGCTCGGCATCACCGTCAACCTCGCCCCGACGGTGGACGTCAACACCGCCGACGACAACCCGGTGATCGGCACCCGGTCCTTCGGCGCGGATCCGGTGCGGGTGGCCGCCCACTCGGCCGCCGCCGTGACCGGGCTGCAGGCCGCCGGCGTGGCCGCCTGCGCCAAGCACTTCCCCGGGCACGGCGCCACCGTCACCGACTCCCACCACGAGCTGCCCACCGTGGACGCACCGCTGAGCCTGCTACGCCAGCGGGACCTGCCGCCGTTCGCGGCGGTCGTCGCGGCCGGGGCGCGCGCCGTGATGACCGCGCACATCCGGGTGCCGGCACTGACCGGCGCCGACCCGGCCACCTTCAGCCGGGCCGTCCTGGTCGACCTGCTCCGCACCGACTACGGCTTCACCGGCGCCGTCATCACCGACGCGCTGGAGATGAAGGGCGCCGCGGTGGCTGCCGGTGGAGTCGGGCCGGCCGCGGTCCGGGCCCTGGCCGCCGGCGCCGATCTGCTCTGCATCGGCGCGAAGGTCGACGCGCAACTGGTCGAGCGGGTGGCCGCCGAGATCGTCGACGCCCTCGGCGACGGCCGGTTGGCGACCGCGCGGGTCGAGCAGGCCGCCGGCCGGGCCGCCGAGCTCGCCGCCTGGACCCGGGCCGCCGTCAGGTCGTCGGCCACCGAGGACACCGAGCTGGGGTACGCGGCAGCGCGTCGAGCGGTCCGGGTGGACGGAGTACTGACCGGCCTGGACCGGCCACTGGTGGTGCAGCTGCACACCGAGTCGACGATCGCCGAGGGTCGGGTGCCCTGGGGCCTCGGTCCACACCTCGACGGGGTGCCGGAGATCCGGGTGATCGCCGCGGAGACCGACGCGGCGAGGCTGCGCGAGTTGGCCGGTGACCGTCCCATCGTGCTGGTCGGGCGGCACCTGCACCGACTGCCCGGCGGCCCGGAGCTGGTTGCCGGTCTGGCCGCCGAGCATCCGGTGACCGTGGTGGAGATGGGCTGGCCGGCACAGTGGCGCCCGGCGGGCGTGCGCGCCTTCGTCACCACGTACGGCGCGAGCCACGCCAATGGCCGGGCCGCCGCCGAGGTGCTCGGTCTGGCGCGCTGAGCCGCAGCGGTCGGCGAGATCACACCGTCCACTATCGCGGGTCGCCCTCGCGCCTATTGAACATGTTCAAAACCTGCCCTACGCTGACGCCATCGGTAGTTGAACACGTTCAAGAGAGGCGTCCGGCATGGACATCAAGGTCTGGATGTACGTGGTCTACCTCGCGGTCAGCATCGGCCTCACCATCTGGGTGGCCCGGGCACTGGCCCGCAACGGGCTGATCTTCCTGGAGGAGGTGTTCGCCGACGAACGGTTGGCACAGGCGGTCAACAGCCTCCTGGTGGTCGGCTTCTACCTGCTCAACCTCGGCTACGTCACGGTGGCGATGAAGCACGACGACCCGGTGGGGTCGACCAGCCAGGCGATGGAGGAACTCTCCCTCAAGATCGGCCAGGTGCTGCTGGTGCTCGGCGCGCTGCACTTCTTCAACGTCTTCGCACTGGGCCGCTACCGCCGAAACCGGCTCCGCCAGCTCGCCACCCACCCGCCCATCGCACCGATCGGCCGGCTCCCGATGCCATCCACCCCGTACGGCTCGCAGCCGGTCGGACAACAGCCGGGTGGACCGCAGCCGAGCGCCGGGCCACCGGCCAACCCGCCGACCCGATGACCGTCCCGCCAGCCGACAACCTCGGCCGGTTCCCGGATCCCGCCGCACAGTCCGGCGGCGGGATCCAGGGGTTCACCGTCCTGTTCGACGCGAACTGCCCGCTCTGCCGGGCTGCCCGCCGGTGGCTGACCTCCCGCGCGCAACTCGTACCCCTGGAATTCGTGCCGGCCGGGTCAGCCGAGGCCCGGCGGCGCTTTCCCGGCCTGGATCACGACGCGACGCTGCGCGACCTGACCGTGGTGGCTGACACCGGCGAGGTGTACGCGGGCGACGGCGCCTGGTTCGCCTGCCTGTGGGCGCTGGCCGACCACCGGTCCGCAGCGGAGCGGCTGGCTCGACCGCACCTGTTGCCGCTCGCCCGGCAGATGGTGGCCACCGCCTCGGCGATCCGGGAGCGGGTCCGCGACCCGTGGGCCGAGCCGACGGACGAACTGGCGGGATACGGTGACCCCGATGACCGAGCAGCCTGCACCGACGACCACTGCGGGTGACCCTGCGACCGCCCGAGGTGAGCAGACCCGGCAGCTCATCCGGGACACCGCGATGCGGCTGTTCCGCGAGCGCGGTTACGCCCAGACCACCATGCGGGCGATCGCGCAGGAGGCCGGCGTCGCGGTCGGCAACGCCTACTACTACTTCGGCTCCAAGGATCACCTGATTCAGGAGTTCTACGCCCAGGCCCAGGTCGAGCACCGAGCCGCCGCCCGGCCGGTGCTCGACCGGGAGGACGCGTTCGGCGCCCGGCTCGCCGGAGTGCTGCACGCGGGCATCGACGTGCTGACGCCGTCGCACGAGTTCGCGGCAACCTTCTTCAAGACGGCGGCGGAGCCGACGTCGCCGCTCAGCCCCTTCTCGGCGGAGTCCTCCGGCCCCCGAGAGTCCGCGATCGACCTCTTCGGCGAGGTGTTGACGGGCTCGACGGCCAAGGTCGACGCTGAGCTGCGCCCGCAGTTGCCCGAGCTGCTCTGGCTGGCGTACATGGGAGTGATCCTCTACTGGGTGCACGACCGGTCTCCGGGGCAGACCAAGACCCGCCAGCTGATCGACGGCGTCGTGCCGTTGATCGACCGGCTGGTGGCGCTGTCCCGGCTACGGGTCCTCCGCCCCGTGACCCGGCAGGTTTTCGACCTGATCCGCACGCTACGTCACTGACCCGGCCGGCCGCATCAACTGGTCTAACCGCAGGTCAAGTCCACTTTTCGACACTCCGAACCGACAGCTCACACCTTGCCCCACGCCTTTTCGATACGTAGCGTGATCGACACGTACCGACTCGCCAACGCGCGGGTCGGTACGCGCGAGACCGGGGCCTGGGGAGAGGTTGCGGACCGTGGATCCGGCCCGGGATCCACGGTCCGCGCCCGTCGCCACTCAGCGTGGATAGACCCCGTACGCGCGCCAGCCCCGGTCCGGAAAACCGGCCGCGTCAGCGACCCGGGCCGAGGCGTGATTGTCCCGCTCGTGCAGGTAGGTGGGCACCGCTCCCTCGTCGAGTACGCGCCGCGCCGCCTGTGCGACCAGTCGCCGGGCGAGGCCGCGGCCCCGAGCGGCGGGCGCGGTCCCCACCGCCAACTCCTGCCCGTACGCGTCGTGCCGTTTTATCCCGGCACCGGCCAGGTAGCTGCCGTCCGGGGCACGGACCACCAACACCGGCCGGTCGAAGAGCCGCAGCCAGGGCGGCAGCCCGGGAGCCGTCGACTCGGTCCACTCCCCCACGTCGGGCAGCGGGGCGGGTGACCGGCTCCAGCGGAAGGGGCCGTCGTGCACACACCAGTCGGGCAGCCCGACCGCCTCCGGCAGCGCGGCGAGCAGCCGGTCCGGTGTACGCCGGACCAGCGAGCGGATCGCCGCGACCCGCTCCGGCGCCACGGAGAGCACTGCGCTCCGCCCGGTCTGCACGGCGAGCGCGGGCCGCAGCCGGCCGTCCCAGGCCGGTTCCGCCCGCCGTTGCGAGGCGACCACGTGCAGTCCCGGCCCGGCCGGCCATTGGCCAAGCCAGGTGGCCAGGTGCAGGTGGAGCCGCCGATCGAGCATGCCCACCTCCCCGTCACCGCACCTGTCGTGGATCACCGTACGCCGGGCCGGCGGGCCGGCGGGCCGGGCGGACGATCCCTCAGGGCCGGGCGAGGTTGGGGGAACCAGGCATACCTATCGACCGTCATATGTATTTCCATACCTGTACAACTTTGTTTGGGACGGTAAGGCATGTCGATTCAGCCGAACCACCACTACCAGCAGGACCCCGAGCGACTCTGGCAGGCGGCGGAGACCGTCGGAGGCCTTCCGCCCCAGCCGCGCTACCGGAACCCCCGGGCCGTCGGCGGCGCTGACATCCTGTCGTGGGCCAGGCTGAACAAGTTGCCCGCCGGCAGTTCCAGTAGGCACCGCCTGAACACCCACTGACCGAGCGGCCCGGGGGCGGGTCCTGACGGTCAGGCGCGGGGCGACACACCGGGGAGGTCCAGCGGCGGCATTCGCACACCTGTCGGGTAATTTCTTGTGGTCCGGCATCCCGGCCTACGACAGGAGAAGCTCCCCGCATGGGCAAGAAGACGATCCACGTCTCCGACTTCACCGGCACGGTCCTGCAGCAGGACGACGAGGTGGTACGCGTCGTCGTGCTGGAGCACCCGGACCTGGTCGCCGGGCCCGTGCAGTTGGACGCCACCCCGGGCGAGGTGGAGAACATCGACGACGCCGCCCTCGACGTGGCGGTGGTGGAGATCCACGACCGGCACGGCGGCGGCGAGCCCCGCCGGGTGGTGCTCACCGCCAGCGAGTTCGACGCGATGGCCACCGACGTGCCGATGGCGCAGCTGCTGAAGACGGCCGAGCGGGTCCGCCCACCCAAGGCCCGTAAGAGCGCCGAGAAGATCGACTACGGCACGCTGGAGCACGCCGGCAAGCCGCACCGGGGTCGGGTCACCGAGGAGGAGGCCCGACTGGTGCGCGAGCAGCTCGACGAGGTCAACAAGCGGCTCGCCGACGCGGGCGTGCGCCAGCTCGACCCGTCCGATCCGGAGCACGCCCTGCGGTACGGCTTCTCCGAGGTCTCCTGACCGACCGCGTCAGCAGGCCTTCTTGGCTCGGTCGCGGAAGGCGGTCTCGGTAATCGCCTTCCGCTTGGTGCCGCCGTCGTTGACGAGGACCTGATCCGGCCCGAGCCTGGTCACCTCGCCCAGGGTGAAGTCGATGGGAGCGGCATCGTTCTGACTGCCATAAGCGGTGACCGCGTACAGGGTGTCGGGCTCCAACGCGACGAGTGACTGCTCAGCGACCTTCCAGCCCGGCGGTGGCTGCAACAGGGTCACCGCCGCGAGCTCCTCGGTCCCCTCCCGTTCGATCGCCCACTTCCCGGTCGGCGTGCCCTCGTTGAAGACGGCGATCCTGGTCGCTGTGAAGACGGCACACTCCGCCACAACCAGGACCGGCTGCCCGTCAACGACTCGTAGTGCGGTCAGCGGCTTGTCCGCCGGGGTGCAGGCGGAGAGCCCCGCCAGGGCGGTGAGCGTCAGCAGGACACTCACCGCCCGGATCCGTGGTTTAGTCGACAATTTCGCTCAACACCAGACGATGATCCAGCACTTGGACCAGTCAACGATTGACTTACCGGGTCCCCAGTATCCGCCCTTGTACGGGTTGGCACCAATCTCCCAGGGGTTGCCGTTCCCGTCAGTGCCCGTCAGGAGGTAGGAGGCGCCAGTTCCGAGGAAGTACATGCTGAGGAATGTGTTTGGCGGGAAATACTGCCACTGGTCCGAGTGCCGCGCCTCATGTTCGAGGAGGTCGGGGCCGTAGGTGCTGGCGTCCACGCCCGCTGCCCGCATCGCGGCCCGCTCTGCGGCCTCCGCGGCCAACTCCTCCGTGAGCTTCTGGCGGGAGTCCGGGTAGAGCAGGTAATCGCCAACCGTCATGGGGCGACCGTTCGGTGTGTCCACATCGGTGCAGATGATCTGCTTGGCGGCGATGAAACAGTTGCCGCCCCAAAGTGCCAGCGCCGCCTGGGCGAGGACGTTGTTGCCCAACAACTGGTTTCCCAATCGCCTCGGATCGTGGGCGGTGGGCTGATCGAGCGGCGGCGGGTCCGCCGGTCCACCCGGGTTCTGGGCCGCCTCCTGCCGCTGCAGGTCGACCGCCGCTGCCAACGCCGCCGATGCCTCCGCAGCAGCCTGGCTGGCGCTCCTTCCGGCGGCGAGCGCCGAGGCGCGGGCACGGTCTGCGGCATCGTAAGCCGCGCTGGCGTAGGCACTGGCCCGTGCCGCAGCGTCAGTGGCCTTGGCAGCCGACGCAGCGGCGTTCGCAGCGCTCTGCCTCGCGGCGGCGGCCGCGGCCTTGGCGACCTGGGCCGACTGCGCGGCCTGAATCGCCGATGCCGCCGCTGCCTGGGCCGACTGCTGCGCCTGTGTGGCGTAGCCTGCGGCCTGGCTGGCCGCCTGCTGGGCCTCCTGGGCGTAGCGCGCCGCATCCGCGGCCGCTGCCCGAGCCACCGCCGCCACCCGCGCCGCCTCGGCGGCGTCCTTGCGCGCGTTGGCGGCAGAACCGGCCGCCTCAGCGACCAACCCGCGTACCCGCGCCACGTGGGTGACCGCCTCCAGATCCCGTCGCTGCGCCCGGAACTGCCCGTCGGCGAGGAAATCCTTCAGGTAGGTCCGTGATCCTTCGAGGGCGACCTGCCCTGCGGACTTCACCTCGGGGCCGCCGGCCGAGATGATCTGGCCGACCTTGATCCGGTCGTCGGTCTCGGCCGCGGCGTACTGCCCGGTCATCAGGAACGCGTGCCGGGCAGCCTCGGTCCCGTTGAGCGCTGCCTGCCCCATCGTCCTCATCGTCGGCCCACCGGCGGTGATCAACTGGCCGATCTTGATGCGGTCGTCCTGCTCCTTGCCCGCGTACTCCCGGGTCAGCAGGAACTGCTCCACGTCGTCGTGGTCACCGGCGAGCGCCACCTTGGCGGCGTCGAGCAGGGCGGGCTTGCCCAGGGCGCCGATGTGTCGCACCCGGGCGCGGTCGTCCTCGTCCGCCGCCACGGCTCGGCCGCTGGAGAGGAAGGTACGCAGGTCGGCCTCGGAACCCGCGAGGGCCTCCGCAGCCGCCTTCTGGGTCCATTCTCCGCCGGTGCGGACGAGTCGCGCGGCCGCGAGTCGGCCGCTGGACAGGACGGTCTCCG
The DNA here is from genome assembly GCF_014201145.1 of Micromonospora parathelypteridis. NCBI lineage: Bacteria > Bacillati > Actinomycetota > Actinomycetes > Micromonosporales > Micromonosporaceae > Micromonospora > Micromonospora parathelypteridis. The sequence continues at coordinate 4,449,605 of NZ_JACHDP010000001.1, read as the reverse complement.
AGGATGCATCCGGCGCGCTGGCCTCGGTCAACCACTGCCGCGTCTGCGCGTCCAGCCGGGCCTCCTCGGCCGCGTCGTCCGCAGCGCTCGCCAGCTCAATCTGCTCGGCGAGCCGGGCCTCCTTCGCGCCCTGCACGCCGAACTCGGTCTGTGCCGCCAGCCGCTCCACGTCGGCGACCCGCGCGGCCTCCTCCACGGCGGCGGCCTGGTTCGCCGCATCGGTGGCGGTGTTGGCGGCGGCCAGCGCTCCCGCCGCGTGCTGGGTCGACTTGGCCGCGGCGGTCGCGGCGTCACCAGCGTGCGCCGCCGCGTCATCGGCCGCCGCGGCGGCGGCAGTTGCGTGTGCCGCCGCGTCCATCGCCGCCTGGTAGGCCTGATTGGCTGCCTGCGCCGACTGCCGGGCGAACCGTTCGGCCTCGTTGGCCGCACGGGTAGCCGCAGCCGCGTTACGCTGCGCGGCCTCTGCGGCCGCGCGGGCTCGCGCCGCCTCCGCCGCAGCCACGTTTGACTGCCCGCCGGCGGCGGCTGCCGCGGCAGCCGCGGCAGCCGCGTTCGCCCCGGCGTTGGCCGCGCTCACGGCTGCCCCGCTCGCGGCCAGCGCCGCGTTGCCCGCCGCCCTGGAGGCGTCGGCTGCCTTACGCGCGTCCGTTGCCACCTTCCGCGCGGTTGCGGCGGCCTGCCGGGCTGCCTCAGCCTTCGACGCATCGGTCGCCGCCGCGGCGGCCGCGCCGAACGCCTTGGATGCCGCCTGACCGGCGAGAGTCGCGGCCGAGGCGGCTCGAGCCGCGGCGTTCGAGGCGAGTCGGGCGGCGTTGTTCGCTGCCTTCGACGCGCTGACCGCGGTCCGTGCCGCGTCCGCCGCGCGGGCCGCCGCGTCGGCCGCCCGGGCCGCAGCCCGCGACGCCCGCTCGGCGGAGTTCTGCGCGGCCTGGGTCTCGGCCTTCGCGCGCTCGGCGGCCTCCTTGGCCAGCCGGGATGCCTCCACCGCCTGGGCCGAGGCGAGCTTGGCTGCCTCGGTCTCCTCGGCCGCGAGCTCACCCGCCTCCTTGGCCCGGCTGACGAGCAGGGAGAGCGTGCTGATCTCCTGGTCGCGGGCCCGCGCCACGTTCTGCCCGGCGATCAGGAACTCCCGCAGGTCCTGGCCCGTGCCACTGTTGAGGGCCTGCTGGCCGGCCGCCTTGACCGTGGGGCCGCCGGCGCTGATGATCTGCGCGATCCGGATCCGGTCGTCGAGCTGCCGGGCCTGGTCGAGGCCCAGGTAGAAGAACGTCAGGACATCCTGCGGGGTGCCGCCCAGCGCGGTCTGCCCGGCGGCCTTGACCTGTGGTCCGCTGACGGCGATGACCTGACCCAACTTGATCCGCATGTCGATGTTCAACGGTTCCTCGTAGCCACTGTCGAGGAAGGCGCGGACATCCGCGGGTGAGCCGGCCAGAACGGCCTCGGCGGCGCTGCGCAGGGTGCTGCCGCCCGCCGCCTGGTATTGCGCCACCTCGACCCGGTCGTCGTGTGCCTGAGCGGCGGCCAACCCGGTGTCCAGGAAGGCCCGCAGGTCGGCGTCCGAGCCGGTCAACGCCAGCTCAGCGGCGCGGGCAACTTCCGGCCCGCCGGTCAGCAGAAGGTCGACGCAACGTTGTCGGTCGGCGGGGGTCGGTGGCTCGGCATACGCTGGCGCGGCGAGCATTCCACCGGCCACGGTCAGGACGACGGCAGCTCCCAGGGTCCGCCGAACCAGTCGTCCAAAGGAACTTCTCAAGGCCGCTCCCCCGTCTAAAGAATGTCCATGCGTCGATCGCTACTGCGATTACCCGAGGCTAGGGGAGCGCTGCCCGGCGTGACGACCCGTGAGAGCATGTACGACTTGCCGGACTTGTAGCCCGGTTCGCAGCGAGTCCCGGAGTGGCAGTGCCACTCCGGGACGACGCCCGACGGGTGTTGCCGGCCTGCCGCTACCCGACGTCGCCATCCGTCGCGGCGGCTTTGACGGCCGCGGCGAGGGCGGCGGCCAGATCGGTCTCGACCGCCGCCTTGTCCAGGCCGAGGTTGGTGAGCACGCCGGCACCGTCCTCCTGCTCCAGCAGGGCGAGCAGGATGTGCTCGGTGCCGATGTAGTTGTGCCCGAGGCGCAGCGCCTCCCGAAAGGTCAGCTCCAACGCCTTCTTGCCGCGCGCGTCGTACGGGATGAGGTCCGGAACCTGCTCGACCCTCGGTGGGAGGACGGCGCCGACCGCCTCCCGTACCGCCTCGGGGGTGGCGCCGCGACCAGCCATCACCCTGGCGGCCAGTGCTTCCGGCTCGGCCAGCAGGCCCAGCACCAGGTGCTCGGGGCCGATCTCGGCGTTTCCGCTGGCGCGGGCCTCCTCCTGCGAGGCGATCACCACGTTGCGGGCCCGGGGGGTGAACCGGCCGAAGCCAGCGTTGGGGTCGAGCGCGGCCGCGTCGGTCGCCTTCGGCACGAAGCGCTTCTGGGCGGCCTGCTTGCTGACCCCCATGCTGCGTCCGATGTCGGTCCAGGAGGCGCCGGAGCGCCTTGCCTGGTCGACGAAGTGTCCGATCAGGTGGTCGGCCACCTCGCCGAGGTGGTCGGCGGCGATGACCGCGTCGGTGAGTTGGTCGAGTGCGTCGCTGTGCGCCGTTTTGATCGCCTGGATCAGGTCGTCGAGCTTGACGGTGCTACCGATCTGAAGAGGATCTGTCATGCGTCAACCATAGGTTGACGCATTCCTTGCGTCAACCCTGAGTTGACGACTACGGCTCCGCTCAGGCGACGTACTCCGGCAGGAGCTGGGCGACGGCCGCCGGAGAGGGCATGCCGGCGATCTCCTCGGCGATCAGTCGGGCTGCGTCGCGCTGCTCGACCTGGCCCCGCCGAGGCAGCAGCAGGCGCGCCTGCTCGGCGACGGCGCCCGCGTCCACCTGGCCGGGAAGGAGCCGCAGGGCGACACCGGCGGCGGCGAGCGTGTCGGCGTTGGCGAACTGGTCGGCGCCCTGCGGCAGCAGCAACTGCGGTACGCCAACCGCGAGCGCGCCGAGGGTGGTGCCGCTGCCCCCGTGGTGCACCACCACGTCGACGAGCGGCAACAGCTCCGCCTGCGAGACCCACGGGTGGACGCTGACGTGGCCGGGGATCTCGCCCAACTGTTCCAGGGGCACCCGGCCGGCCGCGACCACCACCTGGGCGTCCAGCGCCGCCAGGCCGGCGATGGCGGTGCGCAGCAGCTCCGGCGTGCCGAACGCGGTGCCGAGGGTCAGGTAGATCAGCGGTCGGGACGTGCGACGGCTCACCCGTTCGGGCAGCGGTGCCGGCGTCGAGAAGGCGACCGGTCGCAGCTCGATCCGACGTTCCGTGGCGAGGAAGTCCTTGTCCTGAAGCGAGGGCGGCCAGATGTCCAGGTGCGGCCGGCCGGCGGCCTCGGCGTTCCTCGTGGGCAGTTCGAGGCCGATGCCGTCGGGGAACATCCGCCCGAACCCGTGCCAGATGCCCGGAATGCCGGCCCGATGAGCGGCGATGGCCGCACCCGGCAGCCCCCACTCGTGCACCACCAGGTCGGGGCGCAGCCGCGCCAACTCCGGTGCGAGATCCTCGGCGTACACCTCGTAGAAGGCGTCGCCGGGGCGGAACGGCCGCAGGCCGTTCGCGGCGAGCGGCGCATGCACGGCCGTGCCGGCGGCGAAGTGGACCTCATGACCGGCATCCCGGGCAGCGATCGCCAGCGGGATCAGCGGATAGGTGTGACCGACGGAGGCAAGACTGGCGAACAGCACACGCATGGCGCCGGACCCTACCTGCCGCACCCGCCGGTCCGGTCGCGTCCGGTGGCACGTGCCGCGTATACGGTGGGCTGCGGTTCAGGCGCGGTTCACCGACGGGAAGGGCGGTCATGCGTCTTCACGTGGGATGCGCGATGTGGACGCACAGGTCGTGGCAGGGTCACCTGCTGCCGCCCGCAGAGCGCCTGCGGCACTACGCCAGTTGGTGCGACGCCGTGGAGGGAAACACGACGTTCTACGCGACCCCGGCCCGGGACACCGTGGCGTCGTGGGCCGCCCAGACGGACCCCGATTTCCGGTTCGTCCTCAAACTTCCCAAGGTCATCACGCACGAACGCCGGCTCGCCAACGTCGGGGAACCGTTGCGCGCCTTCCTGGACGCGATCGCACCGCTCGGCCCGCGCGCACATGCCCTCTGGATCCAGCTGCCCGGCTCGTTCGGCCCCGCCGACCTCCCGACCCTCAGCCGGTTCCTGGGCCAACTCCCGCAGTCCCACCGGTACGCGGTGGAGGTCCGCCACCAGGCGTTCTTCACCGAGGCCAGCGCCGCGCGCCTGCTCGAGGCGACCCTCGGCAGCGCGTCGGCCGAGTGGATCCCCTTCGACACCACCGCCTTCTTCGCCAGCCCACCGACCAGTGACGCGGAACGGGACGCCTGGACCAAGAAGCCGCGCGTGCCGCTCCGGTCGCGCGCGCTGACCGACCGGCCGATCGTCCGCTACCTCGGCCGCGACGACTCGGCGCGCACGACCGAGGGGTGGCAGCGCTGGATCGACGTCACCGTGGCCTGGCTACGCGAGGGACGCTCGCCGACGATGTTCATCCACACCCCGGACAACGCCGACGCGCCCGTGCTCGCCCGCCGGTTCCACGACGAGGTACGGGCACGCGTACCCGAGCTCGACGCGCTGCCCGAGCCGATACCGGTCGAGCCCCTGACGCTGTTCTGACCCGAGCGGTCAGCGCTGCTCGTCGCCGAGCAGGTCGTCGAGGTGGGCCGCCGTGCTGATCAGCGAGAGGTGGCTGAACGCCTGCGGGAAGTTGCCGATCTGCTCGCCGGTCGGGGCGATCTCCTCGGAGTAGAGGCCAAGTGGGCTGCTGTAGGTCAGCATCTTCTCGAAGGTCAACCGGGCGTCGTCGATCCGGCCGGCCAGGGCGAGTGCCTGTACGTACCAGAAGGTGCACATGTTGAAGGTGCCCTCGGTGCCGGCGAGGCCGTCCGGCGAGGCGTTCGGGTTGTAGCGGTAGACCAGGCTGTCGCAGACCAGCTCGGCGTCCACCGCCCGCAGCGTCGACTCCCACATCGGGTCGGTCGGCGAGATGAAGCCGACCCCGGGCATCGCGAGAAGCGAGGCGTCCAGGATGCCGGAACGGTAGTGCTGCACGAAGGCACGACGCCCGGAGTGGAACCCCCGCGCCATGACCTGCTCGTAGATGGCGTTGCGTTCGGTGGTCCAGCGGACGATGTCGCCGGGGCGCCCGCGGCGCTGCGCGATGCGGATGGCACGGTCGAGCGCCACCCAGCACATCACCCGTCCGTAGGTGAAGTCCTGCCGACCGGACCGGGTCTCCCAGATGCCGTCCTCGGGTTGGTTCCAGTGCTCGCAGAGCCAGTCCATCAACCGGGCTGTCTTCCGCCACCCCTCGTACGGGGCGATCAGCCCGTGCCGGTCGGCGAGTTCCAGCGAGTTGAGCGCCTCGCCGTAGATGTCGAGTTGCAGCTGGCCCGCCGCGCCGTTGCCGATGCGCACCGGGGCCGAGCCGCGGTAGCCCTCCAGGTGGCCCAGCACCTCCTCCGGGAGGTCAGGTGAGCCATCGATCCGGTACATGACCTGCAGGGGCACGTCGTCGTCCCGGGCATCACGGATGCGCGCGTGGAGCCAGGACAGATACTTCTCGGCCTCGCTGGTGAAGCCCAGGCGGAGCAGCGCGTGCACGGAGAAGGACGCGTCTCGGACCCAGGTGTAGCGGTAGTCCCAGTTCCGCTGCCCGCCGATCTGCTCCGGTAGCCCTGTGGTGGGCGCCGCGACCAGGGCCCCGGTCGGCGCGTACGTCATCAGCTTGAGCGTCATCGCCGACCGCTCGACCATCTCCCTCCAGCGGCCCCGGTACTGGGAACCGCCCAACCACCGCCGCCAGTAGTCGCGGGTCTGCGCGAGCAGGTCGCACGCCTCCTCGGTGCTGAGCGCTCGGGGCGCATGTGGGCAGGCCGTCTCCAGGACCACCCCGCCGATGTCACCCGCGTGCAGCGTGAAGTGCGCGGACACGCCGTCCTCGTCGCGTCGGATGCTCCCCGCGTCCACCAACCGATCCGCGTTCTTCAAGGAGGTGAGGGTGAGGCTCAGAGTCTTGCTCCGGAAGATGTCACCCTCGGGGTGCACCTCCAGCTTGTACGGGTCGCGTCCGTAGTTGAACCGGGGCCGGCAGTCGAAGCGGAACCGCATGCTCCCCCGCACCATCCGGACCAGCCGGATCAACTGGTGCTGGTCGGTGGCACGCTCACCGGTGACGGGCATGAAGTCCAACAGCTCCCCCACGCCGTCGGCACTGTGGAAGCGGGTGATGAGGATCGGCGTTCCGGGCAGGTAGAGCTGCTTGCTGGTGTATTCGACGCCGTCGGGCGAGAGTTGGAAGTGGCCGCCCTTGCCGTGGTCCAGCAGCGCCGCGAAGACGCTCGGCGAGTCGAACCGGGGCGCACAGAACCAGTCGACCGTGCCGTCCGCGCTGATGAGCGCGGCGGTTTGCAGGTCACCGATCAGACCGTGCTCCTCCACCGCCGGGTAGGTCGCCTCCACGCTGTCTCCCGCCGTTCGTCGTACCGACGGCGGCGTCTACCCGGGAATCGCCGTGATAGTCGGCCCGGAGGTGTCCCGTGTCGAGACGGGGCTCGCGCGCTGTCCTTCCCGCCCCGTCCCGACTTCGTCCGGTCAGATGGCGCGGAAGCTCGTCCAGCGCCCGGCGGGGTAGGTGAGGAGCGTGCCCGCACCCGTCACCTGCCCGGAGCAGTCCGGGGTCCGGTAGAAGAAGACGTCCTGGAAGCCGCTCCAACCGACGTGACTGTCGGCGGTCGGGGGCAGCGGCGTGCAGGCACCGGTCGGCGCCGGGAAGTTGGCGAGCGCCGTGGTGAAGTTGCCACTGTAGAAGGTCAGGCCGGACTCCTGCGCCGATGCGGGAGAGGCCAGGAAACCGAGCCCGGCGGTCAGGATCGCGGACATGGTCAGCACTGCGCCGGCCCGGGCTGCTCTTGCTCGCATGCGCAACTCCAATGCGTCGATGGACGTGGATGCCATGGTCGCTTCATTTTGTTGCTATCGCAAGCATCCAGTTGGCGTACGCAGCTATTTCGCCAGGCGGGCCGACTTCTTCGAACTCACCTGCCATTGCGGAAGCGCTCCTTCCGCAATCGTCGATAACGTCGGCAGCGAACACATCGACGAGAGGACACCTGATGAGCCTGCGAGGATTTGCCACACTCAACATCTGGGCTGACGACGTGGCGGCAGCCACCGCCTGGTATGCGGACTTCCTCGGCATCGAGGCGTACTTCATGCGCCCGGGGCCCGACGGACGCCCTGCCTACACCGAGTTCCGCATCGGCGACTACCAGGCAGAGTTGGGCATCATCGACCGTAGGTTCGCACCGCCCGGCGCCACGACGGGGCCGGGCGGCGTGGTGATGCACTGGTACGTCGACGACCTCGACGCCACCGTCGAACGGTTGTTGGCGTTGGGTGCCACGGAGTACCAGCCGATCACTCCGCACGGGGACGAGGGGTTCATCACCGCGGCGGTCGTCGACCCGTTCGGCAACGTGCTGGGTGTCATGAAGAACCCGCATTACCTCGACGTCCTCGCGTCGCTCAAGGCGACCTGAGGTGGAGGTGCTCGACTTTCCCGACGCGGCGGCGTGGGAGGCATGGCTGAACGCACAGCACGAGGTTCGAGACGAGGCGTGGCTGCGGATCGCCAAACGGCACTCCGGGCTCTCCGCGATCACGATCACCGACGCGCTCGACGTGGCCCTCTGCTTCGGCTGGATCGACGGTCAACGCAGGGCACTCGACGACCTGTCGTTCCTGCAGCGATACTCACGCCGTCGGCCGCGGAGCACGTGGTCGCAGGTCAACGTGGTGAAGGTCGAGGCCCTGACGACGGTGGGCCGGATGCGGCCCGCCGGGCTCAGGGAGGTCGCGGCCGCCAAGGCCGACGGCCGCTGGGAGGCGGCGTACGAGGGGCAGCGCACCGCCACCGTCCCGCCCGATCTGGTGGCCGCGTTGGCCGACGACCCTCGCGCGAGCGCCGCGTTCGAGCAGCTCGGCCGATCCGCCCGGTACGCCGTGATCCTGCCGCTGTTGAAGGCGCGTACCCCGGAAACCCGCGCGAAGGTGCTGGCCCGGGAGGTCGCACGCCTGGTGGGTCAGCAGTAGCGGTGGCCGGCCACCGTGCGTGCCCACCGGCTCAGTGCCGCTCGCTCCGCTCCACCGTCTGCCGCACCAGCACTGCCGCTCGGTCGGCGTCCAACCCGCTGGCCATGAGCAGGTCGTGGGCGGCCGTGCGGAACTCACCCGCGGCGATCATGCCGGAGTAGCCCAACCGGTGGGTGTGCGGGCGGGTGGGATCCGGCGCAGCCGCCCCCTGCGCCCTGCTGACCAACTCGACAGCCGTCAGAATCTGGTGGCGCACCTCCCGCGGCTCCGCATGGGCACGGATCGTGCATCTCAGGGTCTGCACGCTGGCGGCCAGCAGGTCGATGGCGACGGGAAACTCCTCCGGTATCGGCTCATCCTCCTTGAGGGCTCTGGTGAGTCGCCGCGCGACGGCTCGACAGCTGTACAGGCTGCGTTCCAGATGCCGTACCGCGGTGGTGTAGAAGGCCAGGGACGTGCGGTCACGCCAGCGCAGTGGCGCCAGTCGCACCACCTCCTGAGCGGCGTCGAGCCCCTCGTCCAGCAGGGTCAGCCGGGGGCCGAGTTCCCGCAGCGCGCCCAGGCTCCGCTCGGCCCCGCCAAGATCCCGACGCCGCAGCGCCGCGGCCAGGTCGTGCATGGTGGCGACAGCCGGATCGATGACCGGTTCGGCCAGCCGGCGTACTGTCCGCTGCGGGTGGATGGGCACCAGCAGCAGACCGACCGCCAGCCCGATCAACCCGCCGACCGCCGCGTCGACGAAGCGAGGGATGGACAGGTCACGCACGGGCGGTTCCAGGGTGGCGATGAGCACTGCGGTACCGCCGGCCTGGGTGAGCAGTGATCCACCGCCCTTGAACAACAGGGCGACGATGATCGCCAGCACGACGACCGCGCCGGTCTGCCAGGCCCCGATGCCGAACAGCGGCATGAGCGTGTCACCGACGGCGAGCCCGAGGACCGCCCCGACCAGCAGTTCGACAGTGCGCCGCAGGCGTGATCCCATCGCGGCGGCCACGATGCCGACCGCGACGGTGGGCGCGAAGACCGGGGTGGGATTGTCCAGGAACTGGTCCCCGACGAACCAGGCGAGCGCCGCCGCGACCCCGGCCTGCACGGCGAGCAGCCCGAAGAGGCGTAACCGCCACGCACGACTGCGCAGCGCGTGCCGCATCCGCCCGCGCAGGCGGACCCGCGCTCGGCCGACCCACGATGACCCGTGCGCGGCCGGGTCGGTGTCGGCCGCCGGCTCCTGCTCCGCGGGCATCCGCGCCGTTTACCCACCGCAGGCGAACCTATCCGGCCGGCGGCTCGTCATCCCCAGGCGAGCGCCCCGCAAACTGACCGAGCCGGACCGGCCAGGCAATGACGAAGCGGGGGCACCCACCGTCGACTTCGACGGCGAGTGCCCCCGCGACCGGGGTGCGGGTCAGCTCAGCGAGCTGTTACCCCCCGGCTGCACCACGCCGTTCACGGTGAGCTTGTACGGGGCGTACTGCGCCACCTGCTCGGTCGGGTCGTCGTACGCCACGATGGCCACGACCTTGGGGAACGCGTCCAGCACCGCCAACTCCAGCTTGCCGATCGTCACCTCGGACTTGCCGTTGGACTCGAACTGCCAGGCGATCGAGTGCTTCTCGTCGATGCCGACGAGCCGCAGGTTCCAGTTCTTGACCGCGGTCGGCCGGATCTCCGTGGGCGAGTCGAACGGGGTCAGGCTGCTGCCGTCGCTGAGCGTCTTCCCACCGAGGGTGATGTCGTCGAGCAGCAGGCCGCCCTCGTTGACGCCACCGTCGCTGACGTAGCGGAAGCCGAGCAGCACGTTCTTTCCGGCGTACGCCGACAGGTCGTACGAACGGGCCTCGAAGCCGACGGTCGTACCGTTCAGCGCCGGGCCGAGCGGCCCCTCGACGGTGTGGTCGCCGGGGATCGCCGTGTACGTGGTGCCACCGTCGGTCGAGACCGTCACGTAGCCGTAGTCGAAGCCAAACTCGGCGCCGTACTTGGCGGCGAACCGCAGCGTCGGGTCGGTGGTCGGCACCGTGACCGAGGTGACGGCCGCCGAGTCCAGGCTGTTGGCGTTGCCGGAGAAGAGAACGGCGTTGCCCGGCCGGTCCGGGTCCTGGGTGGTGGTCGTCCATGCCAGCGGGAGGGCGGGCAGGGTCTTCGCACCCTGGAACTTCACCGAACGCAGGTCGCGGCCGCTGAGCAGCTTGCCCTTGGCCGCGCCCAACTGCACGTAGTCGGCACCGTTCGGCGCGACGCCCGGCGTACCGTTCGCCGTCGTGCTGGCCAGGTTGACGGTGGAGCGCAGGCTCGGCGTGGTCACCCGGCTCTTGGAGACACCGAGGGTGATCCCGAGCCGTGCGTCGCCGACGATCTTGTCCAGCAGCGTCATCGACTGGTAGTCGTGGATGACCTGGTAGACGTCGTGAACCTTGACGGTCTCCAGCTCGGCGTCCAGACTCGCGATGCCCTGCCGCTCACCATCGCGGTGCAGCCGCGACATGAAGTCGGCACCGTAACGGTCGTACAGGTACATCATGAACGAGTACGCGTTGCCGTAGTCGGCGAGCACCGCGTTCGGGTTGGGGCTCTCATCCCAGAGGGTCAGGGAGTTCTCCGGGCCACCACAGTCACGCGGGTTCGTGTTGTACGGCGTCTGCACGCTGCCGAACCCCTGGTAGCAGTAGAGGTGGCTCTCCGCGCCGCGGTCGAAGACCGTGGCCTTCGAGTCGCTGTAACCGGTCAGCGACATGGCGAAGTCGGACAGACCCTCGTTGATCCAGGTGGTCTCGAAGGGGTCGGTGTAGTAGTGCGCGAGGTGCTGCCACTCGTGGGCAAACGTGCCCTCGTAGCTGTTCGGCCGGGCGCCACGGCTGGTGCAGAGGTCGTCGGTCGGCTCGTCCGGCGGGTTCGGCGTCATGCGGTGCAGCCAGTCGAACGCGTCGATCGTCATCACGTTACGGTCGAGCAGCTCGTTGAACTGCGCGGAGAAGAACCCGGCGATGTAGGTCGGGGCGGCCGGGAACGTGTAGTAGTTGTCGTCCCGCACGTTGTCGACGAGCGTGACGGTCTTGTTGCCGGCACCGGTGTAGACGCCACCGTTGCCGTCGGCGTCCGGCCCGATCTGGGCGTTGCTGCCGTCCCGGTCCGGCGGGGTGCTGAAGGCCTTGGTCTCCTTCGGGTACATGTTCGTGTCGAACTCGTCGACGAGGTGCTTCACCTGCGCGTCGGTGACCTGCGTCGAGGACGGCACCTGGGCGCGGCAGTCACCGGCCGGGAACGACAGGTCGTTGGCGACCCAGACCTCGATGTGCTCACCGACCGCCCGCAGCGTGTAGTCCTTGCGGTAGACCGAGCCCTGGATGTCGTCGAGGCCGAGCCACTGACGGACCGTACCGACCGCCGGCGTCTCGGCCTCCTGCGCCTGCTTCCGCGCGCCCATCCGCGGCTGGTACCGCGGGGGCGTCTCGATCGGCCGGCCGTCCAGTGTGAAGTCCTTCCGAGTGAGCTCACGCATGTCACTCTGCGGCGCGGCCTTCGGAGCGGCGGCTTCCGCCGACGCCGGAGACGTCGCGGCGACGACGGTGAGAGCCGGTAGGACGAGGACGGCGGCGAGCGCCCCAGCCATGCGGGTGCGTGCCATGGAACCTCCTTCGGGTGGTTACCCGGTTCTCGCGAGTCCGGCCGGGGGTGCCCGGCCGCTCACGATGATCTTTAAACCAACGTCACGCTAGACCCGGTAGCCCTACCGCTGCGATGGCAAGATCAAGCGATAGATATCACGCAACTCGCACTATGATTCGTAACATTTAGATGCTCTAGGCAACTGTCGATCAGCCGGGCGGGCCTGAGTGGACACTCGACGGCTGGCGGTGCCGGGTCAGAAGCCAGCGAGAACGATCTTGCCGATGGTGGCCGATGTCTCGATCAACGCGTGAGCCTGGCGCAGGTTCGCGGCGTTGATCGGGCCGAGTTCGTTGGTGACGGTGGTGCGGAGGGTGCCGTCGTCGACCAGTCGGGCGGTCTGTTCGAGGATCTCGTGCTGGGTCGGGTCGGTCGGCAGGAACAACGGCCTGGTGAACATGAACTCCCAGTGCCAGGCGATGCTCTTCGACTTGAGCGGCAACAGGTCGAGCCCCGCCGGATCGTCGATGGCGGTGATCTGGCCGTTCGGCCGCACGACGCGCGCGAACTGTTCGACCTGGCCGTCCGAGAACGCGGTGAACAGGTAGTCGACGCCGGCAGGGGCCACGTCCAGGACCGCGTCGGCGAGACCGCCATGGTGGTCGACGACGTGGTGGGCGCCGAGGTCGGTGACCCACTGGCGTGTCTCGGGGCGTGACGCGGTGCCGATGACGGTCAGGCCGGTCAACGCGCGGGCAAGCTGCACGATCATGGAGCCCACGCCACCGGCGGCACCGACAACCAGGAGGGTGCCCGTGCTGTCCTTGCTGAGGGCGAACCGGTCGAAGAGCGTCTCCCAGGCGGTGATCGTGGTGAGCGGCAGCGCGGCCGCCTCCGCGTGGGTCAGGCTGGCCGGCTTGTGCCCGACGATGTGCTCGTCGACCAGATGGAACTGGGCATTGGTGCCCGGGCGGGCGATCGACCCGGCGTAGTAGACCTCGTCGCCGACGCGGAACCGGGTGACGCCCGGGCCGACAGCGCTCACGGTGCCGGCCGCGTCATAACCGAGAACCTTCAGCGCACCCTCGGGGTCACTGCCGGCCCGCACCTTCACGTCGACGGGGTTGACGGACACCGCCTCGATGCGTACCAGCAGATCGTGCGGACCCGGCGCCGGGACGTCGATCTCGGCATCGACGAGGCTCTCGGGGTTGTCGATGGGCAGGTTCCTGCGGTAACCCACCACCTGCATGCTGTCGGTCATGCTCTGAACGCTATCGCTGGCACGACCGTGGTCGGAGGAACCACGCACGTAGCGGGTTTCAGGCTGGTGCGGCGGTGGAGGGCGCTTCGCGGAAGTGGAGCACGACCACGACGGCCAGGATGACGATGGCGAGCGGGTCGAACACCAGCGAGATGAGGTTCATGTCGGCCCGCATCCCGCCATCGACGACGGTCAGGGCGAGAAAGGCTGTCTTGGTGATGATGGCGGTCACCGCCGCCGGCACTCTGGCCGGCCGGTAGAAGGCTCCCCAGATGATGGCCGCGCCAAGCGCCGCCTGCAGCACACCCCGGTGCTGGAGCAGCGCGGTAGTCATGGGGTCGGGATCAGCCAGCCCATAACTGCTCGCCAGAAGGCGCGGCCAGAACAGGGCCAGGGCCGGCGTTGCGGTGATCACGCCGACGATGGTGAAGATGACGCGCATCTTCATGCGACTCTCCAAAGTAGGGCCGGCTGCCTGATCGTCAGCTTAGCTGATAATCAGGCGAGCGGAAGACTAGGCTACGGGGATGCGCTCATCCGAAGCCATCTCTTCCACCACCGGGTACCTCCTGCTGAAGCTGGCCGGCCTGGCCAGCGCCCGGATGGAACAGGCGCTCCTGCCGCTCCGCCTACGCGGCCGGGACCTGCGGGTACTGGCCTTCGTCCAGGACGGCGAGCTGACCCAGCGCGACCTGTGCCGGCAGACCGGACTCGACCGCACCACGATGGTCGCGGTCATCGACGAGCTGGAGCGCAACGGCTACGTCCGGCGTGATCGCAGCCCCAGCGACCGCCGCAAACAGTTCATCAGCGTCACCACGGCCGGCGGCACCGCGCTGTCGGAAGCCCTCGCGGCGGTACGTCGGACCGAGGACGACTTCCTCGCTCCCCTACGCGAGGACGAACGGCTCCAGCTTCACCACCAGTTGTCCCTGCTCTACACGGCACACGATCCCCAGTGCCGCACCGACCAGACGCCGGCAGGATGAGTACGAGCACTCATCCCGCCGCTACCGTCGGCCGGCATGCTCGACGCCATGTCTCCTCACCGCACCCGTCGACGCCTCGGCTCCACAGCTCTGGTCTGCGCTGCGGTGGCGGTCTGTCTGTTGTCGGCCGGATGCTCGGAGTACCGCGACGGCGACTCGATGGCACGAAACGACGCCGCGGCCGAAGCAGAGTCCCTGAACGAGAGCCTCGGTCATCGCAGTCGGGTGCGGGATGCCGAGTACATCGCCGCGACCGAGATCCTCGACGCGGCCGAGGGCGGCACGTCGAACGTCAGACGTGAGCCGCTGGCCTGGTCCGGCCGAACCGGCGGCGACGAGCAGGCCAGCATCGACGTCCGGTTCGTGGCGACGGTGGAGGAGGACAGCGGGGCCACCTTCGGCGACCTCGGCAACTCTGCCGGCCAGGCCACGCGGTGCTACCGCTACCTGTTGCAGCTCTATCGCTACACATCGTTCGGGGAGATCGACTGCCCGTCCGTGGTGACCCCTCCGGTGCCCACCGCCGCGCCGTTTCCAACGCTGCCCGACGATGCGCGCGACCGTCTCACCGCCGCGCTGCGCACCGCCACACCCGACACCCTCGCGGGCGCGGTGCGGGCGGCTTTTCCCGAGAAGCACGTCACCGTCGACACGACCACTCACGACAATGCCCTCGTCGCCGCGGTGGGCGTTCCCGCCGAGCGGGACTGCCTCCTGCTGGTCCGAACACCCGGCGGCGGCATCCAGGCACCGGGGTACGACCCGGTCTGGCTGGAGCCGGGCGAGATGGGGTGCAGGACCGGGCTGTACGTCTCGCCACCGCGCTAGACGAGGAGCACTCCACGCCGACAGCCCACGTACTTTAAGGATGGTTTAAAGACCTTCCGAGTACGCGCGGAAAGTGCCTACCATTCGGCGGCCGTGGCCATTCGGGTCCGCCTGTCGTCTGCTCGTTGGGAGTGACCCGTGTCGTACGCCTCGTTCCGGGAAGCGGACGCGAGCCCGCCGCCCTCCCCTCCCGGCCGGGTCGCCCGCAACAGGTTGGGCATCGCCGCCACCGTGGTCGCGGTGCTCGTCATCGCGGCCGGCGGTGTGTACCTGGCCAACGCTGCCACCGAGCCCAAGCCGTCGAATGCGGCCAACGCCCTCGAAGAGCCGTCGCCGTCGGCCGCGCCGACGGAGTCGCCCAGCACGATGCCGTCGCCGTCGACGTCGACGGCACCATCGCCGCGAGCGAAGCCGTCGACCGCTGCGACGCCGAAGATCCCCGTGACCGGCTGGGTCCCCGTCGACGGCGCGGCCTGGAAGGCGCAGGTCAGCGCGTACAACGCTTTGAAGACCGACCCTGTCCCGGCCGGTGTCGGCAACCTCCCGGAGTTCCGGGCGGACTGCCAGTACAGCCACCGGCTGCCGGACGACCCGATCGTCGCCCCCGGCCTGCCGGGCGCCTCACACATGCACTCCTTCGTCGGCAACAAGGCGCTCGACGCGAACACCGTCGCCGGGGATCTGCAGAAGTTCACGGCCACCAGCTGCAAGCCCGCGCAGGACCACTCCGCCTACTGGGTGCCCACGCTCTACGACAACGCGACCGGCAAGCCGGTCGAGACCACGGGTTTCCGGGTCTACTACCGCTCGCTCGCCAAGAACTCGGCCGGCCAGATGCCCATGCCCAACGGCCTGCGCATGATCTCGGGCGACGCCAAGAAGAAGAAGCCGACACCGCGCGGTGCGACCGGCCAGTTCTACTGCGCCTTCTACGGCCCCGGTGACCTCGACGGCATCGCCCGCAGCACCAACGGCAACTGGCCCATCTGCGGTGGGGACGCGACGCTGCACTTCATGATGCAGTTCCCCGACTGCTGGGACGGCAAGCACCTGGACAGCCCCAACCACAAGGACCATGTGGCGTACGGCCGCGGCAACGCCTGCCCGACCAGCCACCCGGTCCGGATCCCGGCGATCACCTTCGACATCCAGTACCCGGCCAAGGGCACCCCGGCGGGTTACTACCTCTCCTCCGACAAGGAGGGCAAGAGCGCGTCGTCGATGCACGGCGACGCGTTCGTGATGTGGGACGTCAACACCATGAACAAGCGCACCAAGAACTGCGTCCAAGGGCGCAGGACCTGCGACAACTACGGTTACCAGAAGTAGCGGGCCGTTGTCTTCGGCGGAGGAGACGTTCATGCGGACACGCACGGCAGCCCGGCGCTGGGCCAGGACCTGGATCGACGCCTGGCCGGCTCAGGACGTCGACGCGATCGTGGCCCTGCAACGGGAGGACGGCGACCACTGGGCCTCCCTGTTCCGCCCGTACCGTGGCCGATCCGGCCTCCGGACCTATCTGGAGGAGTACTTCACCGAGGAGTCCCGCCCCGCCCAGGTGTGGTTCGCTGAGCCGCAGGTCGATGGCGACGCCGCAGTCGTGGAGTACTGGGCGCTGGTCGACGTCAAGGACCAACCCCTGACCATTTCCGGATGTACGGTGCTGCGCTTCGACGAGGCGGGCCTCGTGGCCGAGGCCCGCGACTACTCGCACGTGCAGGAAGGCCACCACTCGCCGCCGGCCGGCCTGTTCGAGTGACGGACGCGGTGCAACCGGGTCGCGTGAGTCCATCTGCTCGCGGCTCCGGCCCGATTCAGTCGAGTAAGCGTCCCAGTCAGTCCACCCGACAACGGGTTCGTCCACAGCGCCCGAGCACCCAACGGTGCCCATCGTGGCGGTGGGTGGCCGGCGCAGGCGCGGTCGAAACGACCCGGCCCGTCCGGCTGGTTCGCAGCCAAACTAACCGCAAATTGAATCGTCGACCTGAACACGGATGGCGACCAAGCCACCGACGATGCCGCCAACGGGCGACTCACCTAGTGCTACCCATGTGTATTCCAGCTAGGGTGCAAGAGCGACCGTTCCCATCTACCCCCTGCGCAGGCCATGTCGATTGATACCCCCGGCGAAGCAGTTGCGGCGCTGGCACGGCGCCTAGAACTCGGCCGATTCGAGCGGCGGGTGCTCCGCCGGCCCGGCCTCCCTGGGATGGTGTTCTGCTGTGTGGTTCTGATCGTCACCGCGAACTTCCTCGTCAACGGTCCGTATAACGCCCTGACCGTCACCGGGATGACGCTGGCTCTGCTGAGCGTCGCCGCCTGGGTGTACGTGTGGTTCCGGCGGACACGCGGCGGGCTCTACGTCTTCACTGGCGGCTTCGTCGATGCCGCTGGCCGCCGCCTAGTCGGCGTGCGGTGGACCGACGTGGTGTCCATCAGCACCGAGGAAACCTCGTACGCGGTGAACTCGCTGCCGGCCGGCACGACCCTGCACTACACGCTGGAGCTGCGGCGTCCGCCGCGCCCGGAGACCGTTGACTGGACCCTCAACACCACCTACGTCGACGTGGATCAACTGGCCGGCCTGATCTCCCGCCGCGCCGGTGTTCCGATCACCACCGTGAGCCCACCCGGTCGCTGACGACCTCGACCGGCTGTGGCACCAGCTGCGAATCACGCCGTGCAACGAGCGGTGCGCCAACTGGCTCCTGTATGGCGTTTAGCACGCCCGCGTCTGGGTCCGCAAACTTCCTCGGCATCAGCACTGGCACCGACGACGGCGACCCCGCCGGCCCTCACCAACCGGCCACCTACGCCTGAGGGCTGGCCCGCCCGGATGACCCGGATATCCCGCCGCTGCAACGCCGGCTCCTGCGCGCCCTGTCCCAGCGGGCGCAACGCCGGTCCGCCCTGCTCGGCAGCAGACAAGGTGACACAGGACGACGCCCCCGATATCTCTGCAAGCCCTGACGCCACCTCCAGCAACGGGAGGAACTGACTGTGGACACGTCGAAGAGCGTCGGCAACTGGCTGACGATTGACCAGGTGGCCGAAATGCTGAGCGTCTCGTACTGGACGGTGGATCGGCTCATCAGAGCGCGGGAACTCACGGGTGTGCGGATCGGGCGCGCTCGTCGCCTGGGTTACCTGTTCGATGCCGGACGCAGGGTTCACCAAATGGCCTCAGGGCCGGTCTAACCGACCTGCCCTGAGGATGTTACTGCTGGTGCGCCGCCAGGGACTCGAACCCCGAACCCGCGGATTAAGAGTCCGCTGCTCTGCCAGTTGAGCTAGCGGCGCTCGCTGACAACGACGAGCACGCTAACACGTCTCCGATCCGGCTTTCGGACCCCGTCCCGGGGCCAAGCCGGGTCAGCTCCGCGGTGGCCTGCTCAGTGGGCGGGGTTCGGCGTGTGCGGCAATTTACCGAGTTGGTGCCAGTCCGTCTCCGCGACGTCGACGCCGTAATGAGCCGCAGCGGCCAGGATGTTCTGGAAGGCCAGGTCGCGGTCCTTGTCGGTGACGCCCTGCACCTGGTCGAAGCGGGCGATGGCATTGCGGACGTGGCCCGCATCGGTCATCGGCTCCTTGCGTTTGTCGGGAAACGCGAAAACGCTCTCCGGCAACTCGCGCTTGTCCTTGTCCGACAGGCCGCCGTGCTTCTCGTGGGGCTTCCAGGTTGATTTCATCGCCCACCATTACCCACTTGCTGTCCGGTCGCACCCCGCCGACCTCACCGCACCCCTCCTGACGTCGCCGGGGCAGTCGGCCGCGCGGGGTCGGGAACGTCGAGCACCAGCGAGTCGCAACACGTCAGATGAATCTCGAAACTTCCGGAAGTTTCGGTGGCTCGCGCGGCATGACGCATCCCGTTGGGTGAATCGCCGCCCCACCAGTCTCCAGACATCCCCATGTCAGTGGCACAACATCCTGGCGGCGGCACCCCGGAGGCATCGCCTTACATTGACACGTTCCGATGCCATGCTTACAGTCACCTCTGAGATACCGAAAGTTTACCGAAAATTAGTCCGGCTCAGGAGGAACCTCAGCGATGTCGCAGCTCGTCCTGTTCGCCATCGACATCTGCGCGGTGGCGCTGCTCGTCTTCGGGCTCTACTTCCCTCGGCACCGCAGGCGCGACCTGGTCGTCGCCTACCTGGGCGTCAACGTCGGCGTCCTCGCGGTGGCGAGCGCGCTGAGCGCAAGCGACGTCGGTGCCGGGCTCGGGCTGGGGCTCGCGCTGTTCGGGGTGCTCTCCATCATCCGACTGCGGTCGACGGAGCTGGACCAGCACGAGGTCGCGTACTACTTCTCCGCTCTCGCGCTGGGCATTCTCGGCGCGCTCAGCACCACCTCGGTCTGGCTCAGCGGTGGCCTGATGGCGCTCATCGTCGCGGTGATGTTCGTCGGCGACCACCGGCGGCTGCTCCGGCACTACCGACACCAGATCATGGTGCTCGACTCCGCCGTCACCGATCAGGTCGCTCTCGTCGCCCAGCTGGAGCAACTGCTCAACGCCCGGGTGCACACCGCCACCGTCCAGCGTCTCGACATGGTCAACGAGACCACCGTGGTCGACGTCCGATACTCGGTCGCCGGGCGCGGCACGGCAGCCGGCACCAGCAGGCCGGCACGGGCCGGAGCGGTCCGATGACCCCGTCGCCGCTGGCGGGGCTCGCCCCGATTTCACTCGCCGAGCTGATCGACCGGGCAGCGCTGCTGTGCAGGGTGGACCGCAAGTACGTGATCGCCGTGGACGAGCTGCCGCACCTGCTGGATCAGCTCATCCCGTACGCCCGGGTGCTGGACATCGACGGTGAGCGCGCCTTCCGGTACGAGTCGGTGTACTTCGACACGCCCTGCCTGGCCAGCTACCACTGCGCGGCGTACCGGCGGCGCAGGCGCTTCAAGGTACGGACCCGTACCTACCTCGACTCGGCCCAGTGCTGGCTGGAGGTGAAGATCAGCGGGGCGCGCGGGCGGGTCACCAAGCACCGACTGCCGTATCTCGCCGAGGACCGCCGCACCGTCCGGTCCGGACGCGCGTTCGTGGACGAGGCGCTCGTCCGGGAGTCGATCCTGTCCGACCTCACCGCCAGCCCGCTTGAGCCGGTGCTGGTCACCAACTACCGCCGCAGCACTCTGCTGCTGCCTGCGACCGCGAGTCGCGTCACCATCGACACCGGGCTCACCTGGCAGCACGGTGACCGCACGCTGCGACTGCCCGGCATCGCCGTGGTCGAGACCAAGACCAGTTCGGCGCCTTCGCTTGTCGACCGCGTGCTGTGGCAGCGCGGGACCCGACCGGTACGCATCTCGAAGTACGCCACCGGTCTCGCGGCTCTCCGCCTGGATCTACCGGACGTGCCGTGGCGGCGGACGCTGCGCCGCCATTTCCGCGCCAACCCGTCCTACGGGATTCCGGCGTTGACCCTTCCCACCCGATCAGAACAGGAGGCATCATGCGCCTGACCATCCGCAACACCGGTCTCCCGGTGGCGGCCCTGCGTGCCGCCGGGATCGCCGCCGCCAGCGTGTTCGTCGCAGGCCTCCTCGTGGTGGGCTCGCCACAGGCCGGCGCCGAGCCCGTCACCGAAGACCTCACCGGCGTCTCGGCCGCCGATGCCCTCGCCGCACCAACCGCGGCCGACGACCTGGTCGGCGACATCACCTTCTCGGTGCCCAGCGGCACCTTCCAGGGGGAGGTGGCCGTGACGTTGAGCAGCACGGTCAACGGCGCGCAGATCCGCTACACCACCAACGGGCAGCCGCCCACCGCCCAGTCGTCGCTCTATGCGGGCTCGGCGCTGCGCTTCACCCGCACCACCCAGTTGCGGGCACAGGCGTTCGTCGGCCAGACAGCGACGGGTGCGCCCGGCACCGCCATGTACGCCGCCCAGAACGTCACCACCGCCCACGACCTGCCGGTGGTGCTGATCGACTCGTACGGTGCCGGACGGCCCGACCGCGAGTACTTCGACGCCACAACCATGATCTTCGAGCCGACCGGCGGCGGCACCACGTCGCTGGCGGCCACCCCGACGGTCAGCACCCGGGCGGGATTCCGGCTGCGCGGCAACTCGTCCGCGACGTTCGAGAAGACGCCGTTCCGCGTCGAGTTCTGGGACAACGATGACGACGACGCCGACCACCCGGTGCTGGGCATGCCGGCCGACTCCGACTGGGTGTTGCGCGGCCCGTTCACCGACAAGGCGCTGATCCGGGAGGCGCTCGTCTACGACCTCGGGCGGGACATGGGGCTGCCCGCTCCGCGCTACGCGTTCGCCGAGTTCTACCTCAACACGGATGCCGCCCCGGTGGGCGCCGGCGACTACATGGGCGTCTACATGATCGTGGAGACGATCAAGAACTCCAAGGACCGCCTCGACCTCAAACAGTTGGACCCCGAGGACGTGACCCTGCCCAAGATCCAGGGCGGGTACATCTGGAAGTTCGAGTGGATGGCGGCCGAGGAGCCGACGTTGCCGTGCACCGGACCGGCGGCCACCTGCTGGAACTATCTCGAGGTCGTCGACCCGTCACCGCTGCAACCGCAACAGCGGGACTGGCTGCGCGGTCACATCCAGGAGTTCAACGACGTGCTGCGGGCGTCGAACTTCGCCGACCCGAGCACCGGTTACCGCAAGTACATCGACGTCGACTCCTTCGTCGACCTCATGATCGTCAACGAGCTGAGCCGGGAGATGGACTCGTACGTCCGTAGCTCCCACTTCTACAAGGATCGCGACAGCAAGATCTTCGCTGGGCCCCTGTGGGACTTCGACCTCAGCTTCGGCGTCGGGGGATTCTTCGCCAACGACCAGGTGTCGGGCTGGCAGTACCAGCAGACCCGGCAGCCGTCGGCCAACGACTGGTTCGTCCAGTTGATGCGGGATCCCGCGTTCGTCAACCAGGCCCGATCGCGCTGGCAGACGCTGCGCCGCGGCCTGCTCTCCGACACCGCGCTACAGGCTCGGATCAATGCCCTCGCCACCCCGCTGACCAACGCGGCCCAGCGCAATTTCCAACGCTGGCCCAACCTGACGGCACCGATGGTCAGCTTCTTCCGTACCCCGACCTCGCCCACCTGGCAGGGCCAGGTCCAGGTCATGCGGGACTGGATGCTGCGCCGCGCCGCCTGGCTGGACTCCACCGCCGGCTGGGGCGGATCCGTCACCACGCCACCGCCCACGCCGTCGCCCACTCCGACGACCCCGCCGCCCTCCCCGACCACGCCGCCGCCGCCGACCACACCGCCACCAGCGGCCGGCTGCACGGCAACGTACGCGGTGACCAGCCAGTGGTCCGGCGGCTTCCAGGGCGAGGTACGGGTCACCGCCGGGACCTCGGCGATCAGGGGTTGGACCGTGACGTGGACCTTCCCCAACGGGCAGAGCGTCACCCAGACATGGAACGCGACCGTCACGAGTCAGGGGTCCACGGTCACCGCCCGCAATGTCGCCTACAACGGTGCCCTCGGCGCGGGCTCCAGCACGACGTTCGGATTCCTCGGCTCGTCCACCGGCACGCCCAGCACACCCACGCTGACCTGCACGGCGAGCTGACGAAGCCAAGCCGGCGCACCGTGCCGATCTCGGCACAAGCCCCGGGGCCGGGTCGACTGCCGACCCGGCCCCGGGGCCCCGCTCACCTGATGGAGAAGTCGGCCAGCCGCAGCGCGGAGTCGAACACCAGGTACACGTCGTGGGTGCCGCCGGCCCGGGCCAGTTCGGCGCTGACGCTGACGTACCGGTAGTCGTCGCCGCTGCTGGGCACGGTGGCCGTACCGAGCAACCGGCCGGTGGGCGAGCCCAGTCGGACCTGGATCGTGCCGGCGTCCGCGCCGGCCTTGGCGACCTTCGCGGTGAAGGTGTGCGCGCCGGGGCGCAGGGCGGACCCGGCGAACGAGATCCACTGACCGGAAGCGGTGGCACCGACGGCCGTACCCCGGACCTTCGTCTCGTCGACCAGCCGGACCCCCGCGTACCGGTCGAAGTTCTCCGCCCGGGTGGTCCGGGACAGGTCCCGGGCCGGGATCGTCTCACCGCGCACCGCGACCGCCGTCCGGGCCCGGATATCGTCGGCGGACGCGCCCACCAGCAGGTCGTAGGTGGACGACTCGACCACCCAGCGGCTGCGGGTGACGTCCCAGTGCGCCAGGTCGGCGGCGGGCAGTCGCAGCGTCACGGTCCGGGTCTGCCCGGGTGCCAGTTCGACCCGCTGGAACGCCTTGAGCGCTCGGATCGGCGTCTTGTCCCGCGAGGTGCGCTGGTGGGTGTAGAGCTGGACCACCTCGGACCCGGCCCGGCTGCCGGTGTTGGTCACGTCGACGCTGACCGCGATGGTGCCGTCGGGCGCGACCGACTGGGCGGTGGTGCGGGGCTGGCCGTACCGGAACCGGGTGTACGACAGCCCGTAGCCGAACGGATAGAGCGGCTTCGCGGTGTTGTACAGGTAGGTCTGGCCGGACGTGATGATGTCGTACTCCAGCAGGTCCGGCGGCAACTGCCCGTCCGAGCGGTACCAGGTCTGGGTGAGCCGGCCGGACGGGTTGCGGTCACCGAACAGGACGTCGGCGACGGCGTGCCCGGTTTCGGCCCCCGCGTGGGTGGTCCAGACGATGGCCGGCACGTGCTCCTGCTCCCATCCGATGGTGACCGGGTAGCTGGTCTGAAGCACGAGCACGGTGCGTGGGTTGGCCTTGACGACCGCCTTGACCAGCGCTTCCTGGCCGGCGCTCAACGCCGTGGAGGTCCGGTCGTGCGCCTCGCGCCCGTTGATGAACGGGTTGCTGCCGACGACCAGGACGGCCGTGTCGGCGGCCTTGGCCGCGGCGACTGCCCGGTCGAGCCCGCTGCTGATGACCTCGCGACTGAAGTGGGTCGCGTCGGCCGCGGTCGACGCGCCGAGTTTGAGGGCGCCGTCGGCGCCAACCGTGACGTACGTGTCGGCGCCGAACCAGCTCTCCTTGGTCTCGTAGCCGACGTAGCGCAGCACCACGCTGCCGTCGGCCTGCGGCTCCAGCTTGAACTGCTGCTGCACGTACCAGCCGTTCGGCTGCTCGTCGCGGGTGAGGAACGGCCCCCAGTTGTAGCCGAGGTAACGGCCGTTGGCGGCGTTGCGCAGCGTCACCACGTCCTGGCCCCAGTCCACCACGTCGAACTGAGCGGCGAGGGACGCGCTGACACCGGTGGCCGCGACCGGGTCGGCGTCGGTGGTGCCGGTGGCCGTGACGTACCGGCCGGTCGCCGGGTCCTTCAGGGCGATCCGGTCCGCCCCGTCGAGCCCGCTGACGCTCGCCGAGCTGCCCAACCGCTCGCGGATGCCGTCGAGCGCGGTCACCTGATACGGCAGGTCGCCGCCGTACCAGTCGGAGTAGAGGGTGTCGGCCAGCGGCCCGAGCACGGCCACCTTGCGGGTCCGGGCCGGGTCCAACGGAAGGGCCTGCCGGGAGTTCTTCAGCAACACCATCGCCTCGCCCGCGGCCTGCCGGGCCAGCCGCTGATGTTCGGGGCTGTTGATGACGTCCGGGGTGATGCCGCCGTACCGGCCGCCGCCCGGGTCGAACTCGCCCAACCGGAACCGCACGTTCAGGATTTCCCGGATTCGCGCGTCGACATCCTGCTCGGTGAGCAGACCGGTCGCCAGCGCCTGCTTGATGGCGGTGATGGTCGGCTGCGCGTTGGTGTCGTCGGTGATGAAGCTGTTGAGGCCGGCCTTGACGATCGCGGCGTTCCCCTCGGCCTGGGTGGCGTAGTACCCCTGCGAGGCGACGAGGTTGTTCGGCGCCCAGGCGTCCGTGACGTTCATCAGCGGTTGGTCGGTCCAGTCGCGTACCACCGTGGCGAGATCCGGATCCACAGTGGCAGGACGGCCGTTGACCAGGTTGTACGCGGCCATCACCCCGGTCGCCGCGTCGGCGGCGATGGCCGGCTCGAACGCGGCCCGGTCGTACTCGTTGAGCACCCGAGGCGGCACGTTCGACGAGGTCACGTCACGCCGCACCTCGTTGTTGTAGGCCAGGTAGTGCTTCAGGGTCGGTGCGGTCTTCAGATGGTCGGGATCTCCGCCGGTCATCCCCGAGCCGTACGCGGTGGAGATCGCGGCGGTGAGCACCGGGTCCTCGGAGTAGCCCTCCTCGTTGCGGCCCCACCGGGGGTCGCGCAGCAGGTTGACCACCGGCGCCCAGAGGTTGAGACCCCACACTCGGGGGTTCTGCGCGTGGTAGCCGCGTGCCTCGTCACCGACCGCCGAACCCACCTGCCGGATCAGGTCGGTGTTCCAGGTGCTTGCCATGCCCACCGGCTGAGGGAAGACGGTTCCGCGGGCCTTCACCACCGCGCCGTTGTTGTCGATGTCGGTCGACCAGGCCACCCCGTGCAACGCCTCGGTGCCGGTCTTGAACAGGCCGATGCCCAGCCGGGGAATGGCCGGCTGGTACTGGTGCAGCCACGAGATCTTCTCGTCCTGGGTGAGCCGCCCGAGCAGGTCGTCGACCCGGGCGTCCACGGGCAGGTGTGGATTTCGGAACGGGTAGGTGGGGTCGGCGAGCGCCGTGCCGGGAACGGCCGGTAGGGCCAGCAGGGCGAGCGCGAGCGCGGTGATTCCGCGCCGGAGGCGCCAGTTCCGCATGCGGTTCTCCTCATGTCGTACGACAGGCGCCCAGCGGGCACCGAGGCCGGCGTGACCAGGCTCGACACCCGGCTGACGGGCCTGAACGACGGATCGTCGAAGCGCTTCGACGATCCGGCCGCGTCACCACGGCCATGACTGGGGTGATCCGCGCAACTATAGACGTCCGCCGATTGATGACGCCACCGGCGGACGGAACACTGGCTCCTAGAAAAGTCGATGAGTCATGCTTCGGTCCATTGCGCACGAAGCTTGCGAGCGAAGTAGCCGGCGGCAATCCATGCACCGATGGCGGGGAGCGGGCGCAGCGCCGTAGCCCCGACGGCCATGGCGATCGACACGGCCAGGGCCACGCCACCCATCACCACGGCGAGGACGGCGAAGACCCCGAGGGTCACCTTCTGCTTGACGTCCAACTGTCGTACCCGAACGAGAGGTGCCTGGGTCCCCGTCGTCCCCGGCCGTCCGAGGTGAGGAATGTGACCCGGGTCCCGAGCGGGCATGGCGATACGCCGCTGAGCGGGGACCCGGGCATCGATGGCGGCGGTATCCACGCCGAGATAGATCGTGGGCTCGATCCGTACCGAGACAGCGTCGTTGCCGACCATCAGGCGCCCGCCATCGGGATAGGCGAGCAGCGCGGCGCAGTTGTCGAACCGTACCGTCGTCGCTTGCCGGTCCGGGTTCACTCGGCTGACGTGCTCCAGACCCACCGTGAGTCGTTCCGCGGGATCGGCGCCAGAGGCATGGTGCTTGTCACCCGCGGCGGGTGCCGGCGCAGCGGTCGACCCGGTCGGCGCGGCCGTGAAACCGGCCCACTCCGCCGTGGCGCCGAAGGGCGTCATGAGCAACGCCGACTCCAGCGCCTCGGCAGCCGCCTCCCTGACCGCCGCGGCGTCGATCGCTTTCAGCTCGCGGACGAGTTGGTCACGGTCCAGGACCGGCTGGTTGGTCAGTAGTTGGAACGCGACGCTGGGAAGGCGGGCAGCGTCGGCGTCGTCACCTTCGAGAGCGGCGGTCGCCCGATTCACCACCGACGCGACGTCGTCCTCGTCGATCCGACCCACCCGCAGCTCGGCCAGGACGTCCAGAAATCCGCCGAGCACCGCGCCCTGCTTGCCGGGCAGCGCGTCCGCGAGGGCGCTGAGCACGGCGAATCCGTCGCCACGTGAGTCGTAGTTGGTGGCAGCCGTATACGACAGGCCGGCTTCCTGACGCAGCGCGCGGAAGAGCCGGCGCTCCAGCACCCCGGCGAGCACCCTCCCCGCCGGGCGATCACGGATCACCGCGTCGAGCGCCGTCGCGTGTGAGCTGCCCGCGAAGAACGCCGGCGTGCTGGGCAGCGCCGACGACGGCGAGGGTACGGCGTGGCGGACGCCGTCCGGCAGGTCGAGTTTCAGCCCGGCGGGAAGCTCCGCACCGGCGAACCACAGGACCGCGTTACCCCTGGTGAAATACCGCGCGGCCCACTCGCGCAGGTCGCTCGCGGTGACGTTGTGCAGGCCCCACTGGGGAAAGCTGACCAGGCCGTGGTCACGGGCTCCGTAGCGCCACAGCGGCATCTCATCGAGAGGACCGGTGACACGACCGCCCTCCTCGGTCGACACGATGGACTTCTCGATCTCGATCCGCGCGTCGTCGAGGTTCTGCACGGACCGGCAGACGCTGGCGAGGAAGTCGGTGACGGCATCGACCGGGCCCTGGAGGTGAAAGTGGGTGACGACCTGCCCCGTCGAGCCGTTGTAGTGGTAATCCGCCTGGCCGAGCGGGTGTAGTACCAGATGTTCGAGCAGGTGGGTGATGCCTCGTCTGGCGAGCGTCTCGTCAGCTTGGCCGACCCGGAACAGCAGACCGGCCCGGGCGGGGCCGCTCGTGTGGGCGACGACGGAGGGGACGCCGTCCACCTCGGTCCGCTCGATCACCACAACCGCCACTTCCGCATTGCCCGGGCGCGGTGCTCCTGGAAGACGTCGACCGGGTCGCCGAAATATCTCCAGGGCATCTCGCTGACCAGGTTCCCGGTCGCCTCGAACAGCGGCCGAGCGGTCTTGCGATCGCCGATCAGGCCGAACAGCAGGGCGAACGAGTGGTGGACCTCAACCCATCCTGGGGTGCGCTGGAAGGCCGGGTGCAGGACCGTGCGCCCCAACGCCTCCTGAAGTTCGGCCACCACCTCCCGGCGACTGAGGTACGCCTGCCGGCCGCCGGGCAGCGACAACGCGTGCTCGAGGTGCGCCTCGGCGATCAGGACGGCGTTGTGGGCACCCTCGGGCGCCGCCGCGGCGCACTGCCGGGCAAATTCGTGCATGGCCTCGACCGACCCACCCCACTTCGGGCAGAGTCGCTGGAGAAGCTGGCTCTGCGCCGACAGGTGGTGCGGGTCTCGTGCGGCGACCTGCTCGTACCGCCTTCGGGTCTCTGCCTCCCCCATCTGAAGACCTCGGGCGATCACGAGGCGCACCGTCCACACCGCGGGGTCGCTGCCGTCGTGCGCCACGGAGTCCGCCGTCACCCGTTCCGCCTCGGCGAGCATCTCGTGGAAGCGCTTGAACTGCTCAGGACTGACGTCCTGTGCCATCTTGCGGGTTCGTACCAGCCACGCCTTCTCGGTGAGCCGGTCGGCGAGCATCGCCGCTGCGGCGGTGTCCGCCGGGTCGGCCTTGACGACGGACTCCAGGAAGCCGGTCGGGGCCTTTTGTGACACGGCGCGGATCGCCCGGGTTCGGGCGTCACCCTCACAGGCGGCGAGCTGGTCGCGTACGGCGGGCCAGTCACCTGCGCGCACCGCCTCACGCAGCGGCGCCAGCTCCGGGTTGGCAACGACCGGGTCCGTCGTGAGGGTAGTCGGCGAGACGATCATGGGCGGCATCCTACGAGATCAACATCCCCGTCGTGGTACCCAAAAACAGCACCGTGAGCTCGTCAGGACCACGCCGCGACTGGGCACTACGGGACGATCGGGAGCACGTCGTCGTCCCGCCCTGTTTGCGGTAGTCCGGCGGCTGCGGCGATGGCCTCGACGGCTTCCTCCAGCGCGACGGTCTCTGGGAGGACGAGTTCGCCGGGCCAGCCGAGGACGTCGTGGGCGGCGTACCAGCCGCTCATGTGCTCGGCGGTGAACTCGCTGACCTGCGGACGCGTGAGGTGCCGGCTCAGGGTCTCGGGCAGGGAAACGTCGAGATAGCAGAACAGTGACCGCCCCCGGTGGCCGTCCCACAGACCCGTCAAGATGCTCCGGTAACGGCTGGTGTGCAGGATGCCCTCCAGCACCACGTGGTAGCCGTGGTCGAGCGCGAAACGCACGGTCTGTTCGATCAACGCCGGCGCCGCCCAGCCGGGACGGTCCCGCTCGCGCAGCACGATGCGACGCAGGTAGTCCTGCTCTACCAACGCACAACCCCGGCCGTGCCGACGCCGCAACTCTCTGGCGATGCTGCTCTTACCCGAACCGGAGTTGCCTCGAATGCAGACGAGGACCGTTTCCGGGCTGCCGGTCGGTACGGAGTCGGCGGCCACGCGCTCCCCCGCAGTCAGTCGTTGCGCACGATCAGTTTGAGGGCGTCGAGGGCCAACCGGGTGGGGTGCTGACGCTGACGGGTTGCGGCTGTTGCTGGCGTCGAAACGACATCTGGGCACCCACCCATGAAGGGAAGATGCCCAGATTATTGCTGGTGCGCCGCCAGGGACTCGAACCCCGAACCCGCGGATTAAGAGTCCGCTGCTCTGCCAGTTGAGCTAGCGGCGCTCGTTCGGCAACGGAGAGAACATTAGCACCCGCCCGAGTCGGGCTCCAATTCGGTTACCCGACTCCACCCTTCGGTCGAGCTTTGCGGGCAAGAGGGCACAAAACCACCATCGCGCTCAAGACAGGGGGGTGAGTTGCGGCGTTGATGCGGCACGATGTCCGCCAGGTACGCGAGAACAGAGGTGGGGATGACACGGTTCACGCGAGCCGGGGCGGTGCTGGGCGCTCTGACTCTGGTGGCGTCGCTGGCACTGACCGGGTGCGGCGACAAGCAGAAGAAGCCGGAATTCGTCGGCGGGGCGTCCTCAGACACGAGCGCCGCACCAGACTCGTCCGCGCCCTCGGCACCGGGCACGCCAAGCGCGCAGAGCGGGCCCACGCTCACCCTGAGCCCGGCCGACGGCACGAACAACCGGCCGGTGAGCACGGAGATCAGCGCGAAGCTCCCGGACGGCGGGAAGGTCTCCGCCGTCACCCTGACGGCGGACGGCGGGGGCGCGGTGGAGGGCAAGCTGCGCACCGACGGTTCCGCCTGGGTGCCGTCCGCCCCGCTGAAGTACGGCACCCGCTACACCGCCTCGGTGACGGCGAGCGCTGCCGACGGCACGAGCAGCCAGGGCACGAGCAGCTTCACCACGATGGCCAAGCCGAAGTCGACTGTTGGTTCCGGCCTGTACCTCTTCGACGACAAGAGCTACGGGGTGGCCATGCCGGTGGTCACCGAGTTCCACCCGGGGATTCCGAAGAAGGACCGGGCGGCGGTGCAGAAGCGGATGTTCGTCCGCACCGACCCGCCGCAGCCGGGGGCGTGGCACTGGGTCGACAACGGCACGCAGGCCTACTACCGGGCACCCGAGTACTGGAAGCCCGGCACCACCATCACGGTGCGGATCGCGCTGGCTGGCATACCGCTGAGCAACGGCAAGTACGGCGACGTCGACCGGAAGGCCACCGCCAAGATCGGGCGGTCCTTCGAGATGAAGGTCGACAACGCCAACAAGAAGATGACGGTGTACGAGAACGGCGCGCTGGTGCGCACCATTCCGGTGAGCCTCGGCAAGAAGAGCACGCCGTCGTCCAGCGGCACGATGGTCGTGATGGAGAAGAAGGAAGCCACGACCTTCGACACCCGCGACGACCCGGACCCGGCCAACCGCTACGTCACCGACATCGAGTTCGCCCAGCGGCTCACCTGGGGTGGCGAGTACATCCACGCCGCCCCCTGGTCGGAGCACGTGCAGGGGCGCCAGAACGTCTCGCACGGCTGCGTGAACGTGTCCATGGCGAACGCCCGGTGGCTGTTCGACAAGACGAGGATCGGTGACCCGATCACGATCAAGGGCACCGAGCGCCGGCTCGCCGCCGGCAACGGCTGGACGGCGTGGAGCCAGAGCTGGTCGCAGTTCATCAAGGGCAGCGCACTGCCCGTGCCGAGTGGCGGGGCCGGCCCGGCGCTCTGAGCCGTCGGCCATTTCGCGCCGGCCCTGCCGATGGCCGGGCCGGCGCGTACCCTTGCACTCCCGCGACGCGACGCTGCCGCGGCGACCCCTCAGCCCCGGTACGGAGACGAGCCACGCTCACGAAACGCCGGATAGTAGCAAAATTCCGGCACGACGGTCGGCGTGTTTCGGTTCACCCTCGGCAACCGGGGCCGGCTCTGGCGCGTCAGTAGGAGACGATGGGGCAGCGACCACGACTGTGAGGGAATCATGCGAGCTAGCCAGGACCAGCTGATCAGGCCCGGTGGGCGACGCCGCGTGTTCGCGGCGGGGCTCCTCGCCGTGGCGCTGGCCTTCACCTCCGCCTGCACCGACGGCGACGGCGGCAAGCCGTCCTCGTGGCACGGGGGCGGGGAGAGCCCGGCACCGAAGGCGGCGGCGACCATCAGCGAGCCGGCGACCGACGCCAAGGACGTGCCAGCGTCCACCGGCATCACCTTCACCACGAAGGACGCCGTGAAGACCACCGTCGACCTCAAGGACGCGACCGGCAAGGCGATCGAGGGCACCCTCGCCGCGGATGGCAAGACGTGGCTGCCGGCCGGCGCGCTGGCGTATGGCACGAGCTACACGGCGACCGTGACCGCCACCGGCGACGACGATCGTCCGGCCACCGCGACCAGCACCTTCACCACCATGGCCAAGCCGGCCAATCAGGTACGGGTGAGCAGCTTCCTCGGTGACAACCAGGTGGTCGGGGTCGGAATGCCGCTGATCGTGAAGTTCAGCCGGGCCATCCCGGAGGACTACCGCGACGACGTGCAGCGCCGGATGACGGTGACCTCGACACCGGCCCAGGAGGGCATCTGGCACTGGGTCAGCCCCACCGAGATCCGGTACCGGCCGAAGGAGTTCTGGAAGGCCGACAGCAAGGTCTCCTACCGGGTGCAGGCTGGTGGCCTGCCGATGGGTGCGGGCTGGTACGGCCGCGCCGACCTCGCGGTGGACATCAAGATCGGCGCGTCGGTGATCATGACGGTGGACAACAAGACCAAGCGGATGACGGTGACCCGCAACGGCGCCGTGGTCAAGACCATCCCGGTCAGCCTCGGCAAGAAGGCCACTCCCTCGTCCAGCGGGACGATGGTGGTGATCGAGAAGCTGCGCAAGACCGTCTTCGACACGATGGAGGAGCTGGGCCCCGAGGAGGGCTACCGCACCAAGATCGACTTTGCGCAGCGGCTCACCTGGGGTGGCGAGTTCATCCACGCCGCGCCCTGGTCCGAGGGCCAGCAGGGCAGCGTGAACGTCTCGCACGGTTGCGTGAACGTGTCGATGGCCAACGGCGACTGGCTGTTCAAGAACACCCAGGTCGGCGACCCGATCACGGTCAAGGGCACCGAGCGCAGGCTGCAGAACGGCAACGGCTGGACCGACTGGAACATGAGCTGGGACGAGTACGTCAAGGGCAGCGCCCTCCCGTACGAGCAGCCGGCCGACCCGGACGCCACCCCGACCCCGGACGCCGCCGACACGCCGACACCCACCCCGACCGCCTGAGCGACCTGACGAAAGCCCCCTCCTCGGAGGGGGCTTTCGCGTAGCCCCTATCTCGCCCCCAAAACGACTCAGGCCCCCTCCGAGGAGGGGGCCTGAGCAGTGAAACCAACTGGGTGACTGATGGGAATTGAACCCACGACAACCGGGACCACAACCCGGTGCTCTGCCAACTGAGCTACAGCCACCATGCCTCCGTCGCCCGGTCGATCGCCCCGGGCGGGGTGCGGACCAATAATAGCCACACCGTCGCGCACCACGTCTAGCGGGTTCCCTGCTCCCCGGTGGCCGCTGCCCGGGTCAGAGTTCGGCGGCGATCGCCTTGGCGGTCTCGACGTCGGGGCCGGGCAGCGGGACGAAGACCGTGCGCCGGTAGTACTCCAATTCCCGGATGCTCTCCCGGATGTCGGCCAGCGCCCGGTGCGCGAGGCCCTTCTGCGGCTGGCCGAAGTACACCCGGGGGTACCAGCGACGGCAGAGTTCCTTGATCGACGAGACGTCGATCATCCGGTAGTGCAGGTGCGCGTCGAGGCGGGGCATGTCCCGGGCGATGAAGCCCCGGTCGGTGGCGATCGAGTTGCCGCAGAGCGGCGCCGTGCGCGGATCCTTGACGAAGGTGCGGACGTAGTCCAGGACCAGGTCTTCCGCCTCGGCGAGGGTGACCGCCGAACGACGGACCTCCTCGGTGAGGCCGGACTTGGCGTGCATCGTCTGGACGATCTCGGGCATCCCCTCCAGCGCCGCCTCATCGGCGTGGATCACCACGTCGACCCCGTCACCCAGCACGTTGAGGTCGGGATCGGTGACCAGTGCCGCAACCTCGATCAGCTTGTCCCTGCCGAGGTCCAGCCCGGTCATCTCACAGTCGATCCAAACGAGGAGATCAGCCACCGGGACAGCCTACGCGCAGCCCACGCCTCGCGGCTGCGCGCTCTCAGCGGACCAGCCCGCTAGGGTTTCGGGGTGCCAGCAGAACCCGTCGCACCGCCCGCCGTCACCGATGACGATCCCGGCGGCCGTACGGTCCGTCGCCTGGTCGCGGTGGTGGCCCTCATCGCCGTGCTGCCAGCGCTGTACCTGCCGGGCCTGAACCACAAGTTCCTCGACCTCAAGATCTACATGTCGGCGGTGGACTGGTGGCGCGCCGGCCACCCGCTCTACGACTACGTCCAACCCGACCGGGTGCAGGGCGAGTTGTACTTCACCTACCCGCCATTCAGCGCGCTGCTGCTGTGGCCGTTCGGGCTGCTGAAGCTGGGCGCCACTGTGACGATCTTCACGGTGCTCACCGTGCTGGCCGTGGTGCTGACCACCCGGTGGCTGGTGACACCGGTCATCGCCCGACACGATTTGCCGCGAGCGTTCACCCTGATCGCCGCCGTCCTGCTGGTGCTGGCGGTGGAGAGCACCCGCGAGACGATCACCTTCGGCCAGATCAACATGCTGCTGGTCGTACTCATCCTGGGCGACCTGCTGTACGCGGTGCCGCAGGCGCGGCGCTGGGCCGGGGTGGGCGTGGGGCTGGCGACGGCGCTGAAGCTCTTCCCCGGCATCTTCATCGTGTACCTGTTGGCGACCCGACGGTGGCGGGCCGCGGCGGTGGCCAGCGTGACCGCGGCGGCGGCGACCCTGCTCGCGGCGGCGGTCGCCCCGGGCGACTCGTGGCGGTTCTGGACCCACGAACTGTGGGCCACCGATCGGGTGGGGCGCACCGACTACGTCGGCAACCAGTCGCTGTTCGGCCTGCTCAGCCGGTTTACCGCGCCGGAGAAGCCGGACCGGCTGCTCTGGCTGCTGCTGGTCGCCGTGATCGCCGCCTACGGGCTGTGGCGGGCCGCCCGCGCGGCTCGGGCCGGCGACCTGTTGACGGGCCTGACGCTGACCGGGCTGGTCGGCTCCCTGGCGAGCCCGATCACCTGGACCCACCACATCTACTGGTTCGTGCCGGCCGTGGTGCTACTCGCGGACGCGGCGTTGAGTGCCAACCGCCCGGACGAGCTGCGCCGACGGTGGTGGTTGATCGGCCTCGCGCTGGGCACCGCCGCTCTGATCATCTACGGCGTGGTGACGTTCCAGGACTGGGGCACCGAACCGGTCCGCACCGAAGATCCGGTGGATTTCGTCAAGCAGAACGGCTACGTGCTGCTCAGTGTGCTGCTGCTGGCGGCCCTGCCGGTGCGCTCGACCACGGTGCGCCTGGGGCCGCTGCGCTCAAGCCGCCGTGAGGAAAAATCGCACCAAATGGACAGATCTCCCCAGTAGCCGCCATCGGCGCTAATCTGGCCTCATCTACCTCAAGCGTCGCTCGGGTAGCACCGATCCCCCGGTGAGGGTGGCCCTCCGCGTCGGCAGCGCGGAGGGCCACTCGCCGTTTCGTCCAACGCCACCGGCCGAACCGTGGTCTCCGCGCCGACCGGCGGCCAGGCGAGACTCAGCGTCGCCGCCGGCCGCCGGGGCAACCGGACCGGCGCGTCCAGGTCGGCGAGGGTGGCCGGCCGGCCCGACTCAGCGCCGATCGCCGACCGGGGCCGCTCCCCCGCGGCCGAACCGACCGAGGTGAGCTGTCGTACGGCCGGGAACCGCAAAGTCGACCCGGGATCCCGGGCACCCAGGCCACTCAGCGAGGTGACCCCGAGCCGCCCGGCGAGCACCGGCACCTGATCCGGCTCGACCACGAAGATCACCTCGCGCGGACGCAGCGGTCGCAGCAGGATCAGCAGAGCACACACCACCAGCAGGACACCCGTGGACAGCAGACCCCAGGTGGCCGGGCCGGTCCACCCTGCCCGCAACTCGGCGCGCAGGTCCAGGGCCAGGTCGGCGACCCCGTCGGGGCGCATCACCACCAGGCTCATCGGCTCGCCGGCCAGGTCGTCCGCACTCCACTCCAGCGAGCCGATCCCCTGGCGTGTCCACGACGCCCGCCCCAGCGGGCTGACCGGCGCAGCGGCGGCCGGGCTGCCACCAGCGGCCGGGATGCCAGCGGTAGGACCGGCCGGATCAGCCGAGCCGCCGGCAGTGGGACCGGCCGGGTCCAGCCGGACCGGCAGCGGGCCCCGGGCCAGCGTCAGCCGGCGGACCGAGGCGTGCGGCACCGACTCCAGCCAGCGGCTCACCTCGGCGGCGGGCGCCAGCCCGAGGAAGGCCGGACCGTCCGCGGTGCGGGCGTCCAGTCGCAGCAGGGTCTGGCCGGCACGCGTGAAGGGGGCGGCCTCCCGCAGCAACCGGTCGAGGTCGGTGACGACGACCGCGTGACCGGGGGTGCGAATCGTCTCGAAGCGGGCGGCGAACGCCCCATCGGGGCCGGCGTGTCGGGCTACCAGCCACAACGCGCCACCGGCGAGCAGCGCCGGAATCCCCACGACCAACAGCAGTACTCCGGCGATCGCCCGCACGAAACGCATTCGCACCGTCCCCTTCCGTAGCCAGATACCCGGCCGACCTTACCGACGTGGGCGCTCTGATCAGGGGATATCCACGGCACGGCCAGGTCTGACTGCGGGGAGCGCGCTGGCCCGCCGGATCGTCCCGGCGGGCCAGCGTGTGCGACGGGGTCAGGCCTTGACGACCGGCTCTCGGCGCGAACGGGCGAACGCCAGCCCACCCAGCACCAGGCCGGCCAGACCGGCGACGAGACCGGCCACACCGAGGCCGACCGCGAGCCCGTTGCCCTCGTCGTCCTTGGACGACGCGACGGCCGAGGCGGCAACGGTGGGTGCAGCCGAACCAGCTGGCGCCGCAGCGGGGGCCAGGGTGAGCACCGGGGCCGGGTGCTCCGGCTCCTCAGCACCCGGCGTCGGCGGCTCGATCCAGCGCGAGATGTTGCCGTCCGAGTAGGTCTGCAGGACCTTGAAGACCATCGTGTCGACCTGCGGCAGCGGCCCCATCGAGACGGGGAACTCCTGGAACTGACCCGGCTTCACCGCCGCATCGCCGGTGGCCGTCCAGGTGATCTTGGAGATCGCCTCGGTGAGCTGGCTGCCGTGCACGTCGATCGGCGGGTCCACCTTGCGCTTCTCCGTGGCCACCGTCCACCCGGGCACCGGCATGGTCGACACCGAGCCGACCGGGGCGTCCTCCGGCAGCGTCACCTCCAGCTTGGTGGTCGAGGCGCTGTCACTCTCGTTGGGCACCCGGAACGCCACCCGGGCGTAGCCGCCCTGGGTCGCCTCCTTCGGGTTCACCGTGACGTGAGCGGACGCCGGTCCGGCGAAGCCGAGCACAGCGGTGGCGGCGGCGGTGAACGCCAGGGCGGCAGCGGCGGTTGCGGTACGCCGGAATCGGGTCATGGCTCTCGCGAAACCTCTCTAACGGATGGGCACGGTGGCGGTCACCGTGGCCTGGTCGATGTCGGTCGTGCGGACGGTGATCTTCAATTGCCAGTCGCCAGCGGCCGGCAGGCTGATGTCGCCGTAGGCGTGGTAGTCGCTCAGCGGCAGCAACGGGACCTCGATCGGTTCGATCCCGGCCGACGGCAGCGCGGCGGTCGCCCGCCACTCGGCCACCGGCAGCGGCAGGTTGTCCTTGCCGTAGGCGAACAGGTGCACTGAATTGTTGCCCCGCTGGGCCGGGCTCACCTCGACCTCCAGCGAATAGAGCGGGCTGGACAGCCGTGTGCTGAACTCGCCGGCCTCGGCGACGGACGGCCCGGCCACGGCGGTCCGGGCGGGCGTGGTCTGCACGAGCGTGGCGGACAGGCCCAGCACCACCACGGTCACGGCCAACTCCACCCAGACCGCCCGGCGGACCGGCGCCGGGCGCTCCGCCGCGATGCGCCGACGCACCAACTGCCGGGAGTACGCGGCCACAGCGATCACCACCGCGAACAGCGCGATCTTGGCCAGCAGCAACTGCCCGTACGTGGTGTTGAACAGCGCCTTCGGAGTGGCCACCTCGATCAACGCCTGGACGGTGCCGGCCAGCAGCAGCGCCGAGACGGCGAGCGCCGCCCAGCGTGACCAGATCGGCAGGATCGCGCCCAACTCCCGCTCGTCGGCCTGACGCAGCAGGAACGCGGCGAGCATGAGCAGACCGCCCAGCCAGACCGCCATGCTGCCCAGGTGGACCGCGTCCACCACCACGGAGACCGCCGGTGCCGGCGAGGCCGCCGGGTGCCCGGCCAGCGGCCAGGTCAGCAGGGCAGCCCCGCCCAGCACGGCCAGGATGATCGCGTCAGCGCGGCCGACAGGCCGGGCCAGCAGCGGCCGGAGCAGGAAGGCGGAGGCCGCCAGCAGGCCGAGTCGGACCAGGTGGGCGGCGCCGAAGGCGCTGCCGATCACGCTGCCGAACCCCTCGCCGGTGACCTCGAAGAGACCGCCGCCGGCCGTGTAGGGCACCTGCAACCACAGGTCGGCGAGGGTGGCGACGGCCACCAGGCCGAGGCCCGCCCAGGCCAGCCGGGCCGGTCCCTGCCGGGAGAGCCGTCGTGGCCACAGTGCGGCGAGCACCAGCGCCGGCCCGACCAGCAGCACCAGGCCGAGGTAGCCGAGGAAACGAGCCACCTTCACCGCCGTACCCACCACCGGGTTGGCGCGGCTGTCCGCGCCGTCGTCGACGGGGGGCGTCGAGGGTGCGCCGACCGAGTAGGTGAACGCCCCGGACACCGGGTGGCTGTCGGCGGAGATCACTCGGAAGCTGACCAGGTAGGTGCCGCGCGCGCCGCCCGGGTCCACCGGAATGGTCACCACCGCGCCGCCGAACGACGGCTCGCCCCGGTCGGCCCGGGAGCCGTCCGGGGCGATGACCCGGATCTTGCCGGGAACCTTGCGGACCGATTCGCTGAACGTGAGGACCACCTCGGACGGCCCGCTCGGCACGACGGCGGCGGCGGCCGGGCTGCTGCTCTCCAGCACCGCGTGGGCGCTGGCCGGGGTGGCGGGCGCGATCAACAAGGCAACGACGGTGACCAGGAGGCCGGCGGCTGCGGCCAGCCGGGCGATCCGGCGGCGGAGGGCGACAGTCATGCCGGCCATGGTCGCCCACGGGTGTCGCTTTCGGCGACCCGAGACCGGTGATCGCGCTCGTGGTCGCAAGTCATGATCTGGTAGTCGGCGCGTGGCGGGAAAAAGTTCCCGACGTGTCGCAGACCATCCAAGGGCCGAAGGACCCTGACGCTCCGCCGGGCGCCGCGTAACCTGGTTTGTCGTGATCCCTGTCCCGCGTGACACCGGTGCCGCCGGTCCGGCAGAGCCGGCCGGTGCTGCCGCCCGGGACAAGGCGACCGAGTGGGCGTTGACCGCGCGCGACGGCGATCCGACCGCCCAGGCGGCGTTCGTCCGGCTCACCCAGGTCGAGGTGTGGCGGTTCGCCGCCGCCCTGGTCGACCCGGACAGCGCCGACGACCTGACCCAGGAGACGTACCTGCGGGCGTTTCGGGCCCTGCCCGCGTTCGAGGGTCGCTCGAGCGCCCGCACCTGGCTGCTCGGCATCGCCCGGCGGGCCTGCGCCGACCACCTGCGCACGGTGATCCGCCGCCGCCGGCTCGACGAGCGCCTGGCGGCGAACGCGTACACCGACCGCCCACACCCGGATCCGGCCGGCCAGTTCGGCGCCGCGGACCTGGTCCGCAGGCTCAGCGCCGAGCGGCGTGCCGCGTTTGTGCTCACCCAACTGCTCGGCCTGTCGTACGCCGAGGCCGCCGCCGTCGAAGGGGTGCCGGTGGGCACCATCCGTTCCCGGGTCGCTCGGGCCCGTGACGAGCTGGTCGAGGCGGTCGGCGACGCCCTGACCGGCTGAGCGCGGAACTTCCGGCGGAGACGGGACGACAAATGAGCGTGACTGCACCTCCCACCCGGGTCGACCGGTGGTCTGTCGTCCGGCCCTGGCTCGGCATCGCGGCCCGGCTCGGCCTCGCCGCCGTCTGGCTCGTCGCCGGCGCGTCGAAGGTCGGCGATCTCGCCGCCTCCGGGCGGGCCGTCAACGCCTACCAGGTGATGCCGTACGACGTGGCGACGGTGATCGGCGCAGCCCTGCCCTTCGTCGAGCTGGCGCTGGGCGTGCTGCTGCTGCTCGGGCTGGCCACCCGGCTTGTCGCCGGGGTGTCGGCCGCGCTGCTGGTGGTCTTCATCGCGGGGATCGCCTCGGCGTGGGCGCGAGGGCTGGCCATCGACTGCGGCTGCTTCGGCAGCGGCGGGCAGTTGGCCGAGGGGCAGGCCCCCAGTTACCTCCCGGAGATCCTGCGGGACCTGGGATTCTTGGTACTGGCCGGATTTCTGCTGATCTGGCCGCGTACGCCGGTATCGGTGGACGGGTGGTTGTCCGGCGAACCCGCTGTGGAGGACGAGGATGAGTAGTCGCAAGGGGCAGCGGGACGCCGCCCGGGTGGTCCGTGAGCAGCTCGCCCGCGAGCGGCGGCGCCGACGCACGATCTGGGTCTCCGCCGCCGCAGTCGCCGTCCTGGTCATCGCCGGTGTCATCGGCTGGGCCGTCTGGTCCAACCAGCGCTCCGACGACTTCACCACCCCGCCCGGCGCCAACGCGGCCGGCACCGGCATCGTCACCGGTGGCGGGCCGGTCACCGTCGACGTCTACGAGGACTTCCTCTGCCCGGTCTGCAAGCAGTTCGAGGGGAACACCGGGGCGACGCTCGAACAGTTGGTGGCCGAGAACAAGGCGAAGGTGGTCTACCACCCGGTCGCCTACCTCAACCGTTTCTCCACCACCGAGTACTCCACCCGCTCCTCGGCCGCTTCCGGCTGTGCCGCGGCCGGCGGCAAGTTCCGCGAGTACGCGAAGGCGCTCTTCGACAAGCAGCCGCCGGAGGGCAGCGCCGGGCTCACCGACGGCGAGCTGATCGACATCGGCACCGGTGTGGGCCTCGATCGGGGCTCGTTCGGCAGTTGCGTCAACGACCGCACGTACCGGACGTGGACCGAACACGTCACCGACGAGGCCAGCCGCAGCAACGTCACCGGCACACCGACCGTCATGGTCAACGGTCAGCCGCTCGACAACCCCACCCCGGACGCTCTCACCGCAGCCGTGGCGGCGGCCGGCAAGTGATCCGTACCCTGCTGGCCCGCGTCGGCCTGGTCGCCGCCGCGGCCTGCATGGTCACCCTGAGCACCGCGGCGCCGGCCGCCGCGCACGGCGCGGACGCACCGGACGGCACCGACTACCGCACCCGGACCACCGGGGTGACGCCGGCGCGGCCAGGGTTGGAGGTACGCGTCGTCGAGGCGGGCGCACGGCTCGAGTTGAGCAACAGCACCGGTCGCACCATCGAGGTCATCGGCTACTCCGGCGAGCCGTACCTGCGGGTCGGCCCGGACGGGGTCTTCGAGAACAGCCGCTCCCCCGCCACCTACCTGAACCGCACCATCGCCGGGGACACCGCGCTCCCGGCCGAGGCCGACCCGGCCGCTCCGCCGTCCTGGCGGCGGGTCTCCGACGAGCCCACGGTGCGCTGGCACGACCAGCGCGCGCTGTGGCAGGAGTCGGCGCCACCCGCGGAGGTACGCGCCGCGCCGGACCGTGAACACCGGGTCCGCGACTGGGCGGTCCCACTGCGCGACGGCGCCGACCCGGTGATGATCAACGGAACGTTGGACTGGGTGCCGCCGCCGGACGCGTACACCTGGTGGGCGGTGACCATCGTGGGGCTGCTGGCGATGGGCGCGCTCGGCCTGGTCGCCGCCGCAGCCCCTGCTGGCGCCCGCGCGTTGTCGGCGCTGGGCGCGTTGCTGGTCGCCGGCGGCGTGGTGGCCGTCGTGTACCCGGTGGGGCGGGAGCTGGACGCGGGCGCCCAGGGGCTGGGCGGGGTGGCGCTCGGATTGCTGTCCGGGCAGATCTGGTCGCTGCTCACCGGCCTCGGTGCGATCGCCGCCGGGTGGTACGCGCTGGCCCGCCGCCCGGCCGCCGACTTCGCGGTGGCGCTGGCCGGGGCCTGTCTGGCGCTCTTCTCCGGCGCGGCGAACGCCGCCGTGTTCGCCCGGTCCATCGCCCCGGTGCCCTGGTCACCCGAGATCGCCCGGGTGATGGTGGCGGCAGCGCTGATCACCGGCACCGGTGCGACGTCAGCAGGCGTCCTCCGCCTACACGCGACCGCAAAGACCCCAACCCGAACCCGAACCCCAACCCGCCCCTGACCCTCCGCGCACCTCCGCGATCTTGCACTTTGGGTCGCCGCTATGCGGCTTCTGCACCAAAAGTCGGGACACTAAGTGCAAGATCGGCGAGGGGTGGGGGGTGGGGGGTGGGGTGGGGTGGGGTGGGGTTAGGGGCGGGGGGTGAAGCCGTAGGGGAGTTCCAGGCGGTGTTTGGCCAGCAGGGGCGCGTCACGCAGCAGGTCGAGGGTGGGGGCGTCGGCCACGATCCGGCCACCGTCGAGGATCACCGAGCGTTCGCAGAGCTCCGCCGCGTACGGCAGGTCGTGCGTGACCATCAGCAGGGTCACCGGCAGGTCGCGCAGGATCTCGGCCAGCTCACGGCGGGCCGCCGGGTCCAGGTTCGACGACGGCTCGTCGAGCACCAGGATCTCCGGGTGCATGGCGAGCACGGTGGCCACCGCCACCCGGCGGCGCTGCCCGAACGAGAGGTGCTGCGGGGCGCGGTCCCGGTGCTCACCCATCCCCACCGCGGCGAGCGCCTCGTCCACCCGGGCGGCCAACTCCGCCCCGCGCAGACCCAGGTTCGCCGGCCCGAACGCCACGTCCTCCGCCACCGTGGGCAGGAACAACTGGTCGTCCGGGTCCTGGAAGACGATGCCCACCCGGCGACGCACCTCGGCCAGGGTCGCCCGGTCCGGTGTGACCGTCAGCCCGCCGACACTCACGCTGCCCTCGGTCGGGGTGAGGATGCCGTTGAGATGCAGCACCAGCGTCGTCTTGCCGGCCCCGTTGGGCCCGAGCAGCGCCACCCGCTCACCGCGCGGCACGTTCAGGTCCACCCCGTGCAGGGCGACGTGCCCGTCCGGATACGCGTACCGAACACCACGAACGTCCAGGGAGACAGCGGTCTGCACGACACCGATCATGTCAGCACGAGGGCCGTGGCAGCGATGGAGGCGGCCAACACCGGCACGGTCGCCGCGACCAGCCACTGACCGGCGCTCGCCGCACCATCGCCCTGCCAGACGGCGGGCATCCGCCCGGTGTAACCCCGCGACAGCATCGCCAGATAGACCCGCTCACCACGCTCGAAGGCGCGCAGGAACAACGCCCCGATCCCGGCGGCGAAGCCACGCAACTGCCACAGGAAGCGCGGGTCGTCACCCCGGGAGATCCGGGCCACCCGCATCCTCCGCGCCTCGCCGACCAGCACGTCGAGGTAGCGCAGCATGAACGTGGCGATCTGGGTGAGCACCTGCGGGCAGTGCAAACGGTCCAGCCCCACGATCAGGTCCCGGGTGGTGGTGGTCGCGGCGAGCAGCAGCGAGGCGAGCACACCCAGGGTGCCCTTGGCCAGGATGTTCCAGGCACCGTGCAGCCCGTCCTCGGACAGCCGCAGGCCCAGCACGTCGACCCGAGGGCCAGCGCCGAGGAACGGCAGCGCCACGGCGAACAGCACGAACGGCAGCTCGATCAGCGCCCGGCTGAGCAACCACCGCGGCCCCACCCGTGCCAGCGCCGCCACCGCCGCCACCAGCACGGCGTACGCGCCGAAAGCCCAGAACGCCGTGCGTGGGGTGGCCACCACGGCGATGGTGAAGACCACCATCGCCACGATCTTGACCTCGGGTGGGAGCCGGTGCACCGGAGATTCCGACTCGCGGTACAGCACATGCCCGTGACCGGCACCCATTGCGCGTACCCCCTGCTCAGCCGGCGGTGCTGGCGCGGGACGTCGCCGCGTCAACCTCGGCGGGCGTCGCGCCCTCGGCGGACGTCGTCGCGTCACCGCCGGTGGGCGTGGTGCCCCGGCGGCGCAGCAGCCAGAAGCCGCCGGCGCCGATCGCGAACGTGACCAACACCCCGAGCACCCCGGAGAGGCCGGTGGAGACGAAGCTGTTCTGCACACCCCGCACGCCGTAGTCGGCGAGCGGACTGTCGGCCAACTCGTGGTCCCGTGTCTGCTGAGCCGGGCAACTGCCGCCGACGATGTTGTCGTCGGCGTCGACCGTGCAGCCCTTGAGCAGGGACGAATCCAGCCCGTCCGGGTGGGACGAGGCGTAGTTGCTCACCACACCGGCGAGCAGCAGGGCGACCAGCAGGCCACCGGCCAGGAAGGCCCACGAGCGATTCTTCATCGAACACCTCCAGCGACCGGGACAGCGGGGGCGGCGGGCGCGCGCAGGGAGCGCAGCGCGTACACCAGGTCGGGTCGCACCTTCGCGACGGTGAGCACGGTGGTCGCGGTGATCAGGCCCTCGCCGATGCCGATCAGCAG
The DNA here is from genome assembly GCF_014201145.1 of Micromonospora parathelypteridis. Taxonomy (NCBI): domain Bacteria; kingdom Bacillati; phylum Actinomycetota; class Actinomycetes; order Micromonosporales; family Micromonosporaceae; genus Micromonospora; species Micromonospora parathelypteridis. Next base: position 4,406,019 of record NZ_JACHDP010000001.1, on the reverse strand, counting down.
GTGGACGCCGGCCATCGTGCCGGCCAGGCCGGTCAGGTTGCTGCCCAGGTCGGTGGTGCCGCCCAGCCAGTACTCCAGGACGAAGCCCTGCGACGCGACCACCACGCTGAGCATCGCGGCGACGAACGCGGTCACCGCCAGACCGGCCCGCGTGCGGGGCAGCACCCGCAGCAGCACCGCGATCAGCACGTACGCCGCGGCGGTGCCGAGCAGCGCCATGTTCGTGATGTTGAGGCCGAGCATCGCCACGCCGCCGTCACCGAAGATCAGTGCCTGCACGACCAGGACCACGGCCACGCAGAGCGCGCCGACCCACGGGCCGACCAGCATGGCGGCGAGCGCGCCACCGAGCAGGTGACCACTCACGCCGGCCGTGAAGATCGGGAAGTTGAGCATCTGGACGGCGAAGATGAAGGCGGCCACCAGGCCCGCCATCGGGGCCAGCCGGTCGTCCAGGTCGCGCCGTCCGCGCAGGACGCAGGCGGTGAGCGCGGCAAGCGCGAGCGCAGCGAAGATCGCCGCGACGGGACCGTCGATGATCCCGTTCGAGATGTGCATCGCCAGTGTTTCCACGCGACCTCCCACACGTCAGCGGGCCCGACCGGGCCGGCGTGCGTCAGCCTATTTCCCAAGCCCCGTTGTTGCCAGACTCTGGCAACAACGGGAGGTGATGATCACCCTTCCGGCCGATGACGGGTGCGACACCACTGCGCGTCGCCGACGACGGCATCCGCCGGCCCGGCGGTATCGTCGGGCCATGACCGCGCCCGACCGACTCTCCCCCGGTGACCCCGCGCCCGAGTTCACCCTCACCACCGATACCGGCGACCAGCTCTCCCTCGCCGACCTGCGAGGCCGCAAGGTGGTCCTCTACGCCTACCCGGCCGCGATGACCCCCGGCTGCACCAAGCAGGCCTGCGACTTCCGCGACTCGCTCGCCTCGCTCCAGGCCGCCGGCTACGAGGTCGTCGGCATCTCCCCGGACAAGCCGGAGAAGCTGGCGAAGTTCCGCGAGCGCGACGCGATCACCTTCCCGCTGGTGTCGGACCTGGACAGGGCGGTGCTGACCGCCTACGGCGCGTACGGCGAAAAGCAGCTGTACGGCAAGACCGTCACCGGCGTGATCCGCTCGACGTTCGTGATCGACGCCGACGGCAAGATCGAGCGCGCGCTCTACAACGTCAAGGCCACCGGGCACGTCGCCAAGCTCCGCCGCGACCTCGGCCTGGACTGACCCCTCGACGCGAGACGTTCTAGACTCAGCGAGTTGGCGGGAGTGGCGTAACGGCAGCCGCGCAGGTCTTAGGAACCTGTATCCGAGAGGATGTGGGGGTTCGAATCCCCTCTCCCGCACAGGTCAACGAGCACCACCTGCCGGGCCGCGGTTGTCGGTCGCGTCACTGTCACGGGTCGCGGGCCTGGTCGCCGAGTCAGGATGGCGGGCGTGAGTCTGCGCTTCGTCCTCGACCCCGATCTGACCCCACAGCTACGCGCCGAGATCGTCGACCTCTGGGCGGATGTCAGCAACGCTGGCGGCGCGGTCGGGTTCGTCCCGCCGGTGACCGCCGCCGACGTCCAGGTCACCGCCGACCCGACCTTCGCCGGCATCGCCGACGGACCGGATCGGCTGCTGGTCGGATACTCAGGCGACCGGCTGGTGGGCCTACTGATCTTCAGCGACAACCGTTTCCCGCTCAAGACGCACTGGTGCGTGCTGAAGCGGGTGATGGTCCACCCGGACACCCAGGGCACCGGCTACGGCTCGGCGTTGATGACCGAGGCCGCCCGGCTGGGTAGGGAGTTCGGCCACGAGGCGCTGCACGTCACGGTGCGCGACGGGTTGGGGTTGGACAAGTTCTACGGCCGCCTCGGGTACCGGGAGATCGGCCGACTGCCGGGGGCGTTGCGGTTGGCGGCCGACGACGACCGGGACGAGATCCTGATGTGGCTCGACCTCACGCCGGTCGACTGAGCGGTCAGGCTGCGCACCAACGGGCGTTCGCACCGGCCGGGCGGGTGGTCGGTGTGCCGGTGGCCGCGGCGCTCGCCCTCGCCACCTCGACCGGACGGCGGGCCGGCGTCGGTGTACCGGTGGGCCGGTTGCCAGGCGGCCGCGCCGTTGCCGATGGGCGCGAGGTGGCCGCGACGGCGGCGCGCGCGTACATCCGGACTGCGCTGTTCTGCACCTGGCCGGGTGCCATGCGGATGCCTCCGACGGTGGCCCGGTTTCCGTACACGTCGTTCACGCGGACACTGAACGGGCCGGGCCCGGCGCCGGAGGCGATCAGCCAGTAGTTGTAGTCCTGCCGGGCCGCCGACCGCCACGGACCGCCGTCGCCCTGCCGGACCTCGACGGAACGCAGTGGGTTGCCGTGGTTACCGATGCGGACGGCGAACCACCACTGCGACGCGCCCTCCTTGATTCGGAAGGTGAGCGGTCCCGGCAGTGGCGGGTTGACCACCGCCCGGTAGGTCACGGCGACGAGGCCCTGGACCGGGTCGGCGATCCGGGCGAACGCCTCGCGGGACAGGTCGAGATGCCCGGGCGCACACTCCGGACACTGGTCCATGATCAGCACACGGACGGTGCCCTTCGGGCCGGTCACATCGAGAAATCCACCGCAGGCCGCAGCGGCGGAGTATTCGGTCGGGCCGAGCGCGACGTAGAGCCGGTTGGCCGGGGCAGCGGGGTTCGAGCAGTTGCCGCCAGCGCCGTTCGAGTCGTAGAAGCTCGCCTTGCCGCTGTGCGTGGCGTTGCCGGTGGGCGGCGCGGCGGCGAGCGTCCGGCCGGCGGCGCAGGCCGGGGCGGACCCGGACCGCAGGGTCAGGGTGAGCCCAAGAGCCGCCGCGAGAACGGTGACGCCGGTGGCGACCAGCCAGGGCATCGGGCTGGACGACGATGCGGGCCGGGCCTCGGGAGCATGGTCCAGGTCGATGTCGATGTCGACAGCGCTTCCGTCCGTCACGACGGCGATGCTGCCGGACCGGGCGTGGGCGGACAAGTCGGCTAAGCCAAAGCTAAGACAGCATCGACGGACGGTGATCGGCGCATTCCGATCGCAGCCGAAGACGATCGCGGTCAGGACGCGGTGCTGATCGGCGCCCCCACCGCCAGTTGGCCGCTGTCCAGCGGCACCAGGTGCAGTCCGAAGAGGAGCTTCTGCTTGATGTTGCGGTGGCGTCCGAGGGTGCGCAGCGGCTCCTTCGCGCGTACCCCGGTTTCCTGGTCCGTCGTGGTCACCACGCAGCGGTCGCACGGCCCGGCGGCGCGGAACCGCAGGTCGCCGATGCGCAGCGACCGGCCGATCCAGTCGTCCTCAGCCCAGGCCGGCACTCCGTCGACCACCAGGTTCGGTCGGAACCTGGTCATCGGCACCGGCTCCTCCCCCGCCTCGGCCAACCAGTCGTTGAGGACGTCGAGGGAGGCGGCGTTCGCCAGCAGCAGCGGGTAGGCGTCGGCGAAGCTGACCTGGTCGCCGGTGTCGTGTTCGCGATCCTCGGCGGCCAGGTGGCGAGTCGGCCGGGCCAGCCAGACCAGTCGGACCGGTCGGCCGAGCAGCGCGCCGAGCCAGTCGTCGGCGGCTCGACCGGCCGGCAGAGCCGGGACCGGGACCTTGCGACTGCGGAAGGTACGCACCGCGACCGGCTCACCGACGGTCGGCTCGGGCACGTCGAGGTCGGGCTGCCCGTCGGCGCGCAGTGCCAGACCTCCGGGGCGCACGCTGGCACGCAGGCCGACCAGCCGGGTGGTCTCCCGCTGGGTGACGCCGACGCCGTCGGCGTCCACGACCATCCAGCGTCGGTCGCCCGCCAGGCCCCACGGTTGCACGAACGCGCCGTCGTGGTCGACCCGGTGACAACCCTTGACGGGGTACGTGTGAATCGATGTCAGCCGCACCCGGTCACCATGCCACGCCGATCCCATCGCCCGGGTACCAGTGGTCGGCGGGGCTCTCCCGGTAGGCGAGGAACCGCCGGCCGGTGCGCTCGGCGTGCTCGGCGAGCACGTTGGTGCTGGTGACGTTGTCGGTGAGCAGGATCGCGCCGGGGGCGAGCTTCGACTCGATGGCATCGAACTCGCGCTTCTCGTGGGCGCGGCTGTGGTCGCTGTCGTGCAGGAAGAGGTCGACCTGACGGTCCAGGGCGCCGATCGAGGCGATCGAGTCGCCGATCACCAGGTCGACGACGTCCGACCAGGGTGCGACCCGGGCGAGGTACCCGGCCTCGGGGTTGATGTCCAGCGAGGTGACGCGGCCGGGGTGCCCCTCTTGGGCGTTGCGCAGCAGGGCGGCGGCCAGGACACACGTGCCCAACCCCTTGTCCACGCCGGTCTCCACCACGTGCGTCGGTCGGGTGGCTCGGACGATGGCGTACCAACCGATCCGGCGCGCGTAGCGGACCTGCTTGTCGGCGAGGCCACGGCGGGCGGCTGCGGCGGTTGCCTGCTCGATGTGTCGCCGTAGCGCCTGGTCGGACTCGATCTCGTCGAGCCAGCCACGGACCTGTTGGACCGGCCGGTCGCAGACCACGCTGACGAACCAGGCCAGGTGGTGGCGGCTGAGCTTGGTCAGCTCGTACGTGTAGTTGTGATGTTCACGGGAGGTGACCAGCCACCGGGCCGAGATGCGCAGCACCCTGGCGTCGTGGCGGGCTACCCGGGCGAGCCGCTTGGGGAAGGCGGCGACGGGGGCGAGTCGAGTGCGGGCGATGGCTCGGCGGAGCTGCGTGGCGTCCACCGTTGCTTCATAGCAGGTTCACGCCAACGTTCGTTGGAGAAGTCTTGGGTCGGCTTGTACAACCGGATGACCCGGACGGGGGTACATGGCTGTAACCCGGAATCAGTAGCATCGCGGCATGCAGTATCGCCAAGAGTACGCGGAGCCCGAGACTCACTTCATCGCGGCGCAGGAGCCCTCGGAGCCAACCAAGAAGACGCGCTCGAAGCGTCCCCGGTGGCAAAAGGTCGCTTTGATCACTTTCGTGGTCCTGGCGTTGCTCGGCGGTGGCGGGATGATCGCCGGAGGGTTGTACTTCCGGTCGATCAACTCCGGCATTGAGCGCGTCGACGCCTTCGACGGTGTGCCGGAGGCCGAGCGCCCGGTGGTGGATCAGGCCGCCAAGGGCGCGATGAACATCATGATGCTCGGCAGCGACTCGCGCGATCCGGACAACGAGTCGGGCTCCCGCACCGACACGATCATCGTGGCCCACCTTCCGAAGGACCGGTCCAGCGCCCAGCTCATCTCGATCCCCCGAGACACCTGGGTCAGCGTGCCGAAGTCCGCGACGGGCCGGGGCGGTAAGGACGCGAAGATCAACGCGTCGTTCGCGTGGGGCGGCGTCCCATTGATGGTGCAGACGGTGGAAAAGTTCACCGGCGTACGCATCGACCACGTGACGATCGTCGACTTCGGAGGCTTCAAGGAGATCGTCGACGCGCTGGGCGGCATCAACGTGGACGTGGAGAAGGGCTTCACCACGGCCTATGCGCTCAATGGCACCCGGACGTTCAACGCCGGCCGGCAGAAGATGGACGGGGCGGCCGCACTCGACTACGCACGCGAGCGCCACGCCTTCGCCGACGGCGACTTCGCGCGGATCCGGCACCAGCAGCAGGTGATCAAGGCGATCCTGGACAAGGCGGCATCCGGCGGAACGCTCGCCAACCCGGCCAAACTCAACTCCTTCGTCAAGGCGACGGCGGACGCGGTCGCCGTGGACAAGTCGCTGAACCTGCTGGACCTCGCGTCCGAGATGCGCGATCTGCGCAGCGGCAACCTGACGTTCCTCACCTGCCCGGTCAAGGGCACCGGGATGATGGGCAACGAGAGCGTGGTTCTCGCCGACAAGGAGAAGGCCGCCAAGGTCTTCGAGGCGGTCCGCAACGACAATGTTCCGGAAATCCTGTCCGCCGCAAAGTAGGAGCAGGAACTGGCTTGCCGGCTATGGTGGCGCGCCTCGGTCGATCGTAGAGTTCGGTCGCCCTTCTGGTCGGGATGCGTGACCGAGGGCTTTCACGGGGAGGTCCACTAGTGTCAGGCCATCCGGCGACCAGCCATTCCTCCACGCCGTCATTCGGCGGGGAGGAGATTGACATCCCGGGGGACGGGGCGCGCCTCTACGGCGGCGCCCCACCCGTTCCCCAGGCGAGAGAGTCCGAGGCTCAGGCGGAGCCCAAGGTCGAGGTGGCCGGCCTGGGCACCACCGCCGTCCTGCCGTACGCCCGTTCCCGCACCTCGTCGCGCACCCGGTGGCTACGGGCCTGGATGATGGTCGCGCCCGTCGATGTCGTCGCGCTGCTCGTTCCGCTGGTGTTGAGCCAGAGCTACTGGCGCGGGACGTTGGCCAACGCCGTCCTGACCGTGACCCTCTTCGCGGTCGGTGGCCTCTACCGGCCGCGCCGCCACGTGAGCATCCTCGACGAGTTGCCGAGCCTCTCCGGGCGACTGCTGGCCGCTGCCTCGGTGGTGGCCATCATCGCGGCGGAGCGGCACGCCTCGGTCACGTACGTCGGCGGTTTCATGCGGGGCGTCGCACTGTCGGCGTTGCTCGTGATCCTCGGGCGCGCGGCCAGCAGGGCGTTCACCGTCCTGTCCCGCAAGCGTCGGTGGGCGGAGCACAACGCGCTCATCGTGGGCGGCGGGCCGATCGGCCTCGAACTCGCACGGTTGCTGCGCCGCTACCCCCAGTACGGTCTGCGGTTCGTCGGCTGCGTCGACGCTTCGTCCCGTCAGGGCAACGCTGCGCTTCCCCTGAGCGGGACGCTGACGGACCTCGAACACCTCGTCCGGCTGACGGAGTGCGAGGTCCTGATCATCGCCGACCCGGACTGCCACGAGTCCACGCTCATGGAAACCCTGCTGCAGCCCCGCAGCTCGCGCTGTGACCTCTGGGCCGTGCCGCGCCTGTGGGGTTCACGCTCGCACAACGGTTACCCCGACCACATCGGCGCGTTCCCCATCGTCAAGATCGGTGACATCTCGCTGACCGGCCCGCGGTGGGCCATCAAACGGGCGTCCGACGTGCTGTTCGCCGCGGTCGCGCTCCTGCTGTTGAGCCCGGTGCTGCTGCTCTGCGCCATCGCCACGCTCATCGACGGTGGCCGTGGGATCTTCTTCTACCAGGAGCGGATCGGCCGGTACGGCCAGCCGTTCAAGGTCATCAAGTTCCGGTCGATGCGTCCGGTGAACGAGCAGGAGTCCCAGACCAACTGGTCCATCGCGCACGACAACCGGGTCGGTCCGATCGGCCGGTTCATGCGCCGGACCTCGCTGGACGAGCTGCCCCAGCTGTGGAACATCCTGCGCGGCGACATGAGCGTGGTCGGGCCTCGGCCGGAGCGTCCGTACTTCGTCGAGAAGTTCTCCGCCGAGTACCCGAACTACGCGGCACGCCACCGCGTCCCCGTCGGGCTCACCGGCCTCGCCCAGGTCAGCGGTCTGCGGGGCGACACGCCGATCTCCGACCGGGCCCGGTTCGACAACTACTACATCGAGAACTGGTCGCTGTGGTTGGACGTCAAGGTGGTGCTCCGCACCGTCTCGGAGGTCTTCCGCGCCGGGGGTCGCTGACCAGAAGCAAGCCGCCGCGGGTGGTGGCGTCGACGGTTCGAAACGTCGGCGCCGCCACCCGCGGCGTTGTCAGATCATGCGGTCGGCGTGCTCTTGAGGGGTTCCCACCAGGTGCGGTTGTCGCGGTACCAGGCGACGGTGTCGGCGAGGCCCTGGTCGAGGGTGATGCTGGGGGTGTAGCCGAGTTCTTCGTGGATCTTGGTGATGTCGAGGGAGTAGCGGCGGTCGTGGCCCTTGCGGTCGGTGACCGGGACGACGCGGTCCCAGCCGGCGCCGCAGGCGTCGAGGAGCAGGCCGGTGAGTTCCTTGTTGGTCAGCTCGGTGCCGCCGCCGATGTTGTAGACCTCGCCGGGGCGGCCCTTCTGCTGGACGAGGGCGATGCCGCGGCAGTGGTCGTGTACGTGCAGCCAGTCGCGGATGTTGCCGCCGTCGCCGTAGAGGGGGACGGTGCCGCCGTCGAGGAGGTTGCTGACGAACAGCGGGATGACCTTCTCGGGGAACTGGTAGGGGCCGTAGTTGTTGGAGCAGCGGGTGACGACGACGTCCATGCCGTGGGTGCGGTGGTAGGCCAGGGCGAGCAGGTCGGAGCCGGCCTTCGACGCCGAGTAGGGGGAGTTCGGGGCGAGGGGCCAGGTTTCGGTCCAGGAGCCGTCGTCGATGGAGCCGTAGACCTCGTCGGTGGAGACGTGCACGAAGCGGCCGGTGCGGTGGCGTAGCGCGGCGTCGAGCAGGGTCTGGGTGCCCAGGACGTTGGTGGTGACGAACGGGGCGGCGCCGGCGATGGACCGGTCGACGTGGGATTCGGCGGCGAAGTGCACGATCACGTCGTGGTCGGCGACGACCTCGTCGACGACGGTCGGGTCGCAGATGTCGCCCTGGACGAACCGTAGCCGCGGGTCGTCGCGGACGGGGTCGAGGTTGGCCAGGTTGCCCGAGTAGGTCAGTTTGTCGAGCACGGTCACGACCGCCGGCTCGAGCGGCGGCACGCCGTCGGCACTGCCGAGGGGCTTGCCCAGCAGCAGGCGAACGTACTCCGACCCGATGAATCCGGCTCCGCCGGTGACGAGGATCCTCACGGGTCGGGAAGTGTACGCCGACCACTTGTCGACTGCGGCAGGTGTTCGGCATTCTCGGTTAGGGCCGCCCGGGCGATTGCAGGCGCAACAGCGTTCCGGTAGAAAGTGCCAGCGACGTTTGACTCGTCGTGTTGCACGTATCGAAAAAACGGGGGCGAGAACGGCGTGTCGCTGGTCAATGCTGCTCGGCCATCGCCGAGTCCAGACCCCACACCACCCCCCGGCAGGCGCGTCGTGAGCCTGCTGCGGCGGCTCATCGCACCCGAGCGTCTCTTCATGGGCGCTCTCGGCCTGACCGGCCTGGCGGCAGTCCTGTCGGTGGCCCTGCCGCCGGCGGAACGCGGTGAACTCTCGGCGAACATGGTGAGCGCGACGCTGGGCGCGGCCGTGGGTGGCCTGTCCCTGGACACGTTCCTGCTGTCCCGTCCGGGCGGCTGGGTCTTCTCCCGCGGACGCCCCTGGGTCCTCGCGATGCTGGGAGCCTCGGTAGTCCTCTCCGTCGTCGCCGCCGCCGTGCTCACCGCGGTGGCCGGGATCGGCAGCTACCTGGTCGGAGTGGGGGCCGCGGCCGGCCTGACGATCTTCAACACGGTCTCGTCGATCGCGCTGCGCCAGAAGAGCTTCATGGTCGTCTACTCGCTGCGTGCGGCGAGCGGGGCGGTCCTGGTCGGTGGCTACGTCGCGCTGTACTTCGCTGGCCACCTGGACGGCGGCCTCTGGAGCATGGTGTGGCTCGTTGTCCAGTGGGTCAGCGCGCTGTCCGTGTGTGGCCTGGTGCTGGGGATGCTCCGGCGGATCGGGCCCGCGCCACGGCCGGAGGCGACCGCGGTGGAATACCGCGCCGACATGGCTGCCGTCGGCAACCTCCACCTCGGGATCTTCGCCCAGATGATGACGCTCCGGTTCAACCAGATCCTGGTGGCCAGGTTCGTCGGCGCCGGCCCACTCGGCGTGTACGCCCTGGCGGTCGCCGCGCTGGAGTTCGCGCAGGCCGGTGCCGTCGTACGGGCGCAACGGATCCTGGCCAGCCGGGATGGCAACGATGGGCCCGACCCCACCCGGGCCGTGGTCACCGCGGCTCTGCCGGTCGCCCTGGCGGCCATCGTCGGGCTCGGTGTGCTGGGTTACCTGCAGCCGGAGTACCGGCACGCCTGGCTTCTCGGCCTCGTTCTCCTGCCCGGCTCCCTGGCCACCGCGGCTGGCAAGAGCTGGAGCGCCCTGCTGTTGAAGAGGCGGGGCGAGCGGGCGACGACCGTGGTCGCCATCATCACCCTCGCATTCGCGATTCCCGCGTACTTTGCGATCATCCCGTGGGCGGGTGTGATCGGGGCGGCGATCGCCTCGACGCTCGCCTACGCCGTACACGCCTTCGCCTCCAGAGCGAGCCTGCGACGAGCGCAGTCGCCGAATAATGGGACGGTTTGACATGGATGTCTCGATTGTTGTCCTCGCCTGGGAGGACTTTGAGCGCACCCGCGCCTGTGTCCTGTCGCTGCCGGCGGAGGCGGAGATCGTTGTCGTCGACAACGGCAGCTCCCTGCACATCCAGGAGTCGTTGAGCGAGTTCTGCGCACAGCAGGGTGTCCGGTACGTCCAGTCCGGCTCGAACCTGGGGTACGCGCGGGGCATGAACCTCGGCGTGCGCCACACGAGCCGGGCGAACGTGATCCTCTCCAACAACGACATCATCGTGCACGCCGACGCCGTGACCCGGCTGCTGACCGCTCTCGAGGACCCGCAGGTGGGTGCGGCCTTCCCGGGCGTGGTCACGCCGTCCGGAGTGTCGCAGACGGAGGGCGGGCGGTTCCTGGGCCTGGGCGTCGGCTTCGCTCACGCCACCGGGCTCAGCTTCGTGCTGCCAAACCTGCGGATCGTCGCGCCGCCGGAGAAGGCGGACTGGCTGACCGGGCCCTTCGTCGCCATGCGCCGGGACACCTTCGACGCCATCGGCGGCGTCGACGAGACCTCGTTCTTCTACTCCGAGGACATGCGGCTGTGCTGGGCCGTCCGTCAGCAGGGCCTGCGGCTGGCGTACGTGCCGGAGGCCGTGATCATGCACGAGGACGACGCGACCGCCAAGCGGCGCTGGTCCGAGGCGGAGATCTCCCAGCGCCGCACCCGGGAGTTCATCCGGGCGAGCCGGGACATGGGCGGTCGGCGCGGCCGTATCGCCACGACGGCGTACGTGGGCGGTGTGCTGCTGCGCGCCGCAGTGGGAGGAAACCCCGTTCGCCGTGCCATCGCGCGCGGTGCCGTCGAGGGGCTGCGTGCCTGATGAAGGTGTTGTTCGTCTGCACCACGGGTGGCTCGGGACGGCGGCAACTCGGTGGTGCCGAACGCATCCTGACGGAAATCATCCCGGCTCATGCACGGACGGGCCTCGACGTCGTCGCCGCCACGTCGGACGACGAGGTGGGCCACGCGCTGCGCGAGGCCGGTGTGCCGTGGGTCGGTCTCAGCGCGACCAGCCGGATCGATCTTGCCTACGTCCGGGAGATCCGCCGCCTCGTCAACGAGGTGCAGCCGGACGTGGTCTGCGCCCACCTGCTGTCCGCCGCGATGCACTGCCGCGCGGCGTTGAGCATGGAACGCGAGCGGACTCCCCTCGTCGTCACGCTGCACAACAGCCTCTGGCAGTACCGGGACACCGCCGGCTCGTTCCAGCAGAAGGCGCTCATCCAGTCCAACATCACGCTGGACCTGATGATGCGTCGTGCCCGTCCACACGCGACGGTGGCGGTGTCCGAGTTTGAGGCCGCCGAGCTGCGCGACCGCGGCGGCGTCAAGAACATCCACCTGATCCCGAACCCGCTGCCCGCCACCTGGCCCAGCCCGAAGCCCGCCCACACGCCGGAGCCAGGTCGGCGGCCGGTGGTCGGCTATCTCGGCCGGCTGGAGAAGGAGAAGGGGGTTGATCTCCTACCCGAGATCGCCTCCCTCCTCCCGGAGGTGGACTTCAAGGTCGCCGGCGCCGGCACGTTGCCGATCGCCGCGCGGCCGAACCTCGACCTCGTCGGTCGCGTCACGGCCGCCGATTTCCTCCAGGAGATCGATTGCCTCGTGGTGCCGTCTCGGGTCGAGTCGTTCGGGCTCAGCGCGCTGGAGGCGCTGTCCCTCGGCGTACCCGTGGTGCACACGGGGGCCGGCGGTCTCGCCGAGGTCACCCGGCACGCGACGGGCACCCTGGCGTTCCAGGCGGACCTCGCGCCCGCGGCGCTCGCCGGTGCCATCCGGGAGGCGCTCGGCCGCCGTGCCGTCGACGAGGGGCAGCGGGTGGCCGAGTGGTACGCCCAGGAGTACGCCTTCGACAGGTGTGTCCAGCGGTGGCAGAGCCTGTACCGGTCCCTTCTGTGACGAGCAGGCCGTTGCCCGACCGGTTGTCCGAACGTGATCCGCAAACAGTGAGGGAGGTGTCCGAGTGACAGAGACGTTGACGATCGTCACGGTTCTCTACCGTTCCAGCGACATGCTCGCCGAGACGCTCCCGACCTGGGTACGCGCCGCCGACGGGCTACCGGTGAGATTCATCTTCGCCGACAACTGGCCGGAGGACGAGAGCGCGAAGGTCATCGCCGACTGTCTGGACGACGATCGGTACGAGTACCTCCCCGACTCGTCGAACCCCGGCTTCGCCGCCGGCTGCAACCGCGCCGTCGCCCCGGTGCGGACCAGCCACGTCATGCTGCTGAACCCGGACGTCTGGTTGCCGGAGGACGCACTCGCCCGCCTGTTCGCCTCCATCGCGGCGGACCCGGAAAGCCCGATCGCGGTGGGTCTCGCGATGCACGGCGGCGAGTACGTCGGCATCGACCTGCACCCGGTCTCGCTCTTCATCGACCGGTCGGTGACGGTCCCACGCGGGCCGCTCGGTCCGTCCGGTGGGGCGGCCGTCTTCCCCACCGCGCTCTTCCACCGCTTCGGCGGATTCTACGAGCACCTGTTCGCCTGGGGTGAGGATGCCGACCTGGCCTTCCGCCTCTACGCGGCGGGCCTGCGCACCCGACGGCTGGACTTCATGCTCCCGCACGCTGGCGGCCACAGCGTCGAAGGCGACAACAAGCTCCAGGGATTCCGGGCGTTTCTGCTGGCCCGCAATCGTCTCCTGGTCGCGGCGCGGACCTTCACCTGGCCGCTGATGCTCGTCGCGATACCGGTCCTCGCGCTGGCGCACCTGGCGCTGGCCGCCCGACGCGCCCGTCAGGGCCTGCTTCGTCCCTTCCTGCGGGGCGTGGGACGTGGCCTGCTGGAAGGGCCCGCGGCCCGCCGGCAGTGGAAGGGCAAGCGATTCGGCTTTGCATCCCTGATCAGCTACCTGAGAGTTCGGAGCGCTTGATGTCAGGACACCCGTGGAGTGTCGTTACGGTCACCTACAACTCTGCGGACACGCTCCGGCGGTGCTGGAGCAATGTCCACAAGCCCTACGAGTGGATCGTCGTCGACAACAACTCCGCCGACGACTCGGCCGCGGTGGCCGAGGAGTTGGGTGCCCGGGTCATCCGGTTGCCGGAGAACGTGGGCTTCTCCAAGGCCAACAACGCAGCCGTACGCCACACGGCGAGCGAGTACGTCCTGTTCGCCAACCCCGACCTCGAGATCGGTCCGGACGGCTTCGCCACCATGCAGCGTCACCTCGACGTGCACGGCGGTCTGGTCGCTCCTCAGCTGCTCGGGACCGACGGCATTCCCCAGCCCAACGGTCGCGGCTTCCCCTACGCCACGGCGAAGCTGGGTAACCGGAAGATCTGGCCGCTGTCCCGGATGCACGCGAACTACCGGGTGGTGGCGAACCCCGGCGAGGCCGTCTACGTCGCCTGGGTCATGGGTGCGGCCGTCGCGGCCCGCACCGCGGACTTCGTGGCGATGGGCGGGTGGAACGACAAGTTCTTCCTCTACTACGAGGATCACGAGCTGGGGCTGCGGGCGTGGCGGCACGGCATGCCGGTCGCCCTGCTCGGCGACGTCCGCTGGACCCACCACTGGGCCCGCGCGACGAACTCGTTCCAGTGGTCCCGGGCCCACACGTTCGAGCTGCAGAGCGCGCGGACCTTCTTCGGCATGTTCCCCGAGTTCCTGATCGGGTTGCCGACCGCCGCTCGGCGTAACCCGCAGGCGGCACGCCTGATCGGTTCGCCGGTGCCGGCGCAACGGGGCACCGGCTCCGCACCGACGCCAGCTTGGCCGGCGGCGTCCAGCTAGTGTCGGCGCGGCCGCGCTCGGCTCTGCACTGGGGATGGGAATCGGTGTGGTCGTACACCTGGTTCGCGAGGACGTGAGCCGTTCCGACACGTCGGCGACGCCTGTCACCAGGCGCCGTGGCAGCCTCGCGGACTGGATCGCCATGGCCGTTCTGCTGGCCCTCATCCCGGTGATCCACGATCTCAAGACCACGCTCACGGCGTCGTACTGGCTCGACGAGGCGTGGGTCGCGCTCTCGGTACGGCTTCCGCTCAGCGATCTGCCGGTGGCGACCTCGTCGACTCCGCTCGGGTGGAGCTTCCTGCTGCAGTTGGTGCCGGACACCGACTACCTGCGGGTGGTGCCGATCGCGTTTCACGGCTTCTCGGTTCTCGCCGCGTACGTGCTCGGTCGGTCGCTGCACTGGCCGACGCAACGCCTCAGGGTCGTCGCGGGGCTCGTCTCCGGGATGGCGGTGCTGCTCCTGCCGGCCCAGCAGATCCGTCACGACCTCAAGCAGTACACGGCCGACGCCGCCGTCACCGTGGCTCTGCTCGCGCTGGGCGCCTGGGCCGAGCGAACCTGGTCGCGCAGACGGCTCGGCGTGATCACGGCGGCGGTCGCCACGGGCATGTTGTTCAGTCACGTGACCGCCATCGCCGCCCCGTGTGTATTCGGCGGGTTGCTGCTGGTCACCGCGGCTCGGCAGCAGTGGGCCCGGCTGCGGGAGGTGGCCGTGGCGGGGCTCTGCACGGTCACCATCGTTCTGATCATCTACTTCAGCATCTCCGCACAGGGCAAGAACGACGCCATGCAGCGGTTCTGGGCCGACAGTTTCCCCAGCCTGACCGAGCTGCCCGGCTATCTCGGCCATCAGATCGACACCCTGACCCCGGTACTGGGCGCACCGGCCCTTCTCATCGGCGGCCTGCTCGTCGCCGGCGTCGTCACCATCGTTCGGCAGGGCCGCCCCGCCTGCGCGGCCGCGGTGGTCCTGCTGCCGGTGGCGGTGATGACGCTGGGAGTCGCGCGGTCCTACCCGCTGCTGGAACTGCGTACCTCGCACTTCCTGCTCGTCACGGCGGCCACGGTGGCCGGCATCGGCGTCGTCGGCCTGGCCCACGGTGTGACCACGCTCGTCCGGCGCGGGGTCCCCCAGGTGCCCCCCACCGTCGCGACAGTGGCGATCTGCGCGGTCCTGCTGTCGACGTTCGGCCTGCACAACGAACGCTGGTACCGGTTCGACGGCAACGAGTCGGGGCTCTACTACACCGCGATCTCCGTGACCGACATCCGTTCGTCGACGGAGTTCGTGGCCACGCACCGGTCGAGGACCGACGTCGTCGTCGTGAACTCGGGGGCGTGGTACGGCTTCGCGTTCTATTCGGACCCGGACCCGGTCAAGCTCGTCGCACGGTACGGCAACACCGTCGGTTGGTGGGTCGACATGCCCACCCGATCCGACGTCGTGGTGGTCCGGGACCTCGACGCCCAGGCCATCCGCGCCGGGCTGAACCAGGCCCTGGCCCTGGCAGGACGGCGTGGCGGTGCCCGTATCTGGCTGATCCGCTCACACCTCATCGGCGAGGAGGCGGCTGCCTGGCGGACGGTGCTCGCCGACTATCGCGTCGAGCAGGCCTCCGATGGGGTGGAACCGGTCCTGCTGATCAGCGAGGGCTGACCCACCCCTCCCGCCAGGCACATCGCGTCTAACTCGTCAGCGACGGTCCCTGATCTGCCCACTGCCTGCGGGGAGCGGGCACCGGTTGCCCGGTCGGCCGCGACGGTTCCGCCCCGGCGAGTGCGACGGCGAGGACGAAGACGGCCACCGCTCCGATCCACAGCCAGGCGTCGAAGAAGAAGACCTGTGCCGCGAGCCCGACCAGGAGGATGCGGGTCGTCACCGAACGCAGGCGCCACCAGAGCACCGTCAGGAGCGACAACAGGCCGGCCAGACCGAGTAGCCCGTAGTTGTACCAGAAGGTCAGGTAGGTGTTGTCGAAAACCTGCGCCTCACCATCGCCGATGGCGACCTTCTCCAGGTATCGAACATTCGACTCAGGCCCGTTTCCGAACACCACCGTCGACCAGTCCTGGGTGATGCCGTCCCAGACGACGCTGATCCGGGCGAAGCGCGCGTTCGCGCTGGCCGACTGGAGGGGATCGGAGATGCGCGACTCGGCTGTGCCGACGGGGTCGGCGGAACCCTTTGCGGGACCGGAGGATCCCGGCGTGGACGTGCTCGAACCTGGTCCCGAGGTGGGTGGCGTCGGAGACCCGGGAAACCAGGTCGGCCTGGGTGCGGCATTGGTGACGAACGAGAAGACGGATGGTTTGACGGCCACGAGCATCAGGGCGGTCGTGGCGATGAGGATCGCGCTGCCCACACCGCGCCAGGAGATCGTGCGCCACCGCAACAGCAGCCAGAGCGCGAGGGCGAGCACGATGCCCACCCATGCGCTGCGGGTGCCGGAGAGCACCAGCCCCACGAGGTTGGCGATGACGGGGATGTACCAGTACCTGCCTCGGATGGTCAGCGCGATGAGAGCCATCGCCATGGCGAAGCTGCCGTAGATGATGGGATGCCCCGAGATGCCCACGGCGCGGGTCGCGTCGAACGCCGAGGTGTAGGTCCAGTGGTAGGCGAGTTGGTCGAAGATCGGCCAGCTCAGCGTGACCGTCTGGTACTTGGCGAACACGGCGACGGGAACACTCAACCAGGTGAGCCACTCGGCGATGCGAATGATCAGCTGTCGGTCGCGCCGGGCTTCCTCGAAGACATGCCAGCAGAGCACACCGACACACGCGAGGGGAGCAAGGCCGACGACGATCGGCTTGGCCCCGTGCCAGTGCACCAGACCGGAGAGGAGCCCGGACAGGGGGAGGACGAGCACCGCCAGGATGGCGTTGCGCCGCCACCCGTCGCGCTCAGCGCGCAGCAGGCGCCCCCAGACGGCGAGGACGAACAGGAGCAGCAGCAGCGTGTACGAGGGGTTGGTCGGGTAGCCGAAGTTGATGGTGACCGGGATCGTGAAGGCGACGATGAAGACGGCCCAGGTGATCCGGACCGGGTCGAGCAGCACCCAACCGAGCACGGCACCGACGCAGACGCCGACCGACAGATCCCACCTGCCGACCACCAGGAACGCGACGGCCAGCATGCCAAGGCCGATAATGAGAATGCGTTCCGCGCGCCCCGTGCCCTTGACCTTCTCGGCCAACGATCGCATCCCCTGATTGTTGTTATCCACTATCAGCTACCGCGGCGCCACAGATCCCGCAGAGCGTCCCAGTTGCCGGCGATGCCCTGCTCGCAGGGCGTTTCAACGTAGTAGGCGCCGTTGGAATCGTCCGGGTCCCACCAGAGACCGCAGGTCGGCTTTCCATCCCCGCCGTCGAAGGCGTACTCAAGATAGCTGCCGGCCGTGTTGGTCACGCCGCCGGTCGTGCGGGTCGCCTCGCGCATCCCCGGTGCCAGCGAAGCGCCGGAGAAGTTAAGCCCCAACCGGAACTTACGTGCCGCGTCCTTCTGGGTTTTTCCCGGGTACAGCACGAAGTGCAACCACGCGCCGCTGTGGTCACAGAAGACGTGCTGCTTCTCGTCGGAGGGCAACTTCGGTGCGCCGGGAGTGTTGTACGACACACATCCGCCGATCCGACTCAGCCAGGGCTTGGCCAGCGGTGCCAGTTCACCCTGGAAGGTGGCGGTGTTGATGGTGAGCTGAGTGGCCTCGTACGGCGAGAGGGAGGCGCTGGCCGTGGGCGTCGGCGATGTTCCCTCGCCGCCACCGGCCTTGCCGACGAAGAACCCCGCAGCTCCGGCGACCAGTGCGATCACCAACGCGCCCACCGGCAGGATCCACTTGGCCCGCTTCGGTTCGCGTCGTACCGGCGCGATCCGGCGACCCGTACCGCCGAACGGGTCGTGCTGGACCGGGAACGACGGCGCCGGGGCGCTCATCGCCGTGGGCGTCCCGCTCTGCGACGCCACGGGCGAGGTCGGCGCACCGGAGACGGGGTGCGGGGATGCGGACACCGGCTGCCCGGAGACCGGGTTCGCTTGCACCGCCCAGGGCAGTTGCGGTGGGTGCTCTACCAGCTCAGGCGCACCGAAGGCCGACTGCGGCGGGCCACTGACCTGCTGCGGCACGCCGGACACCGGCGGGGCCGAGGAGGGTGGTGCCGAGACCGGCAGGTCGGGCACCGGCTGGTAGTCCATGCCGAGGCTCTGGAAGAGCCGCTGTGGCGCGTTGCCCTCGCTGGCGCGGTAGGCCACCCAGGGGTGGGCCGCGGAAAGGTCGGCGTCCGCGTACGGGTGGCCGCCAGCGGCCTGAGCCAAGGCGTTCGCCGCCGTACCAAAGGCCGCACGCCACCGCTCGTCGGACGCTGCGACCCCGTCCAACACGGCAACGGTGGCAAGCTGGCCCTGCCCATCCAGCGCGGCCCACGCCTTGCCAACCTGGCATGCGCCCAACATATGGGTGTACCTGTATGGGCTTTCCGGCTGCATCCCGCTCCTCTGCTCAACCGCCGTGCGGATCCTACAGAGCCTGCGCCATCTCAGCGGCCCGCCGGTCGGCCGTGCGACGGCTCAGGAGAACGGCTGGTTGCGCCAAAGCTTGCCGACTGAAAGTTTTGATGCATAGAGTCTCGGCGTGAATGAAGGAGCTGCCGAGGCGTCGGTCGATCAGGTGCTCGACCTGTTCGACGGGGTGCGACTGACCCCCACCCAGCGCCGCATCGCGCACTGCCTCGTGCAACACGCCCCCGCAGTGGCGTACCTGTCCGCCGCCGAGGTCGCGGAGCTGGCCGGGGTCAGCCAGCCGTCGGTCACCCGTTTCGCCGTCGCGCTCGGCCACGACGGCTACCCGGCGCTGCGCCGTCGCCTGCGGGACCTCACCACCTCGACGCCGGCCGGGTCGACGGACGCCGGCAACGAGCTACAACAGGCGGTACGCGCGGAAATGGGCAATCTGGACCGACTGGCCGGTCAGCTCGCCGACCGGAACCGGATCGCCGAGACCGGGCGGATGCTCGCGCGGAGCCGCCCGCTGCCAGTGCTCGGCCTGCGTGCCGCCGCGCCGCTGGCCGCGTACTTCGCCTATTTCGCGGCCAAGGTGCACCCGGACGTGCGGGTGCTCGACGACGGCGGCAGCCTGCTCACCGACCGCCTGGAGCAGGCGGCCGAGGCCGGAGCGTCCGCCGTGCTCGCCTTCGTGCTGCCCCGCTACCCCCGGGAGACCCTGGACGCGCTGCGCGACGCGCGCGCCGCGGGGCTGACCGTCGTGGCGATCACCGACTCACCGGTCAGCCCCGCCGCCGAGCACGCCGACGTGGTGCTGCCCGCGGCGGTCGGCGCGCAGCTCGTCTTCGACCTGCACACCGCCCCGATGACCCTGGCCATGGTGCTGTTGCAGGCGATCTGCGACGCCGCACCGGCCGACACCCAGCGCCGACTGGAGGCGTTCGAGGCCTCCGCGGCCCGCCGTCAGTTGTTCCGCGGATGACCGGAGGAGACCCGAGATGACCCAGCCCGTCCGTGCCGCACGGGGCAGCAAGCTCACCGCCCGTGGGTGGCAGCAGGAGGCCGCCCTGCGGATGTTGATGAACAACCTCGACCCCGAGGTGGCCGAACGCCCCGACGACCTGGTCGTCTACGGCGGCACCGGGAAGGCGGCACGGGACTGGCCGTCGTACCACGCGTTGGTCCGCACCCTGACCGATCTGCGCGAGGACGAGACGATGCTGGTGCAGTCCGGCCGTCCGGTCGGCGTGCTGCGCACCCACGAGTGGGCGCCCCGGGTGCTGCTGGCCAACTCGAACCTGGTCGGCGACTGGGCGACCTGGCCGGAGTTTCGCCGGTTGGAGCACCTCGGGCTGACCATGTACGGGCAGATGACCGCCGGTTCGTGGATCTACATCGGCACCCAGGGCATCCTCCAGGGCACCTACGAGACGTTCGCGGCGGTAGCCGCAAGGAGGTTCGGGGGCGACCTCGCGGGCACGCTGACGCTGACCGCCGGCTGCGGTGGGATGGGCGGCGCGCAGCCACTCGCGGTCACCATGAACGGCGGCGTCTGCCTGATCGTCGACGTGGACCGCACCCGGCTCGACCGTCGGGTGCACGACCGCTACCTGGACGAGGTCGCCGACTCGCTGGACGACGCGGTGCGGCGGGTGCTCGCCGCGAAGCGGGACCGGCGCGCGCTCTCCGTCGGCGTGGTCGGCAACGCCGCCGAGGTCTTCCCCGAGTTGCTGAGCCGCGGCGTCGCCATCGACATCGTGACCGACCAGACCAGTGCCCACGACCCGCTGTCGTACCTGCCGGTGGGGGTGGAACAGGCCGACGCCCGCGACTACGCGGCGGCGAAGCCGGCCGAGTTCACCGACCGGGCCCGCGCGTCGATGGCGAAGCACGTCGAGGCGATGGTCGGTTTCCTGGACGCCGGCGCCGAGGTCTTCGACTACGGCAACTCGATCCGCGGCGAGGCGCAGCTCGCCGGCTACCAGCGCGCCTTCGACTTCCCCGGTTTCGTGCCCGCGTACATCCGGCCGTTGTTCTCCGAGGGCAGGGGCCCGTTCCGGTGGGCGGCGCTCTCCGGCGACCCGGCCGACATCGCGGCCACCGACCGGGCCATCCTGGAGCTGTTCCCGGAGAACGAGCCCCTGGCCCGCTGGATCCGGCTGGCCGGTGAGCGGGTCGCCTTCCAGGGCCTGCCGGCCCGGATCTGCTGGCTCGGGTACGGCGAGCGGGACAAGGCGGGCGTCCGGTTCAACGAGATGGTCGCCTCCGGTGAGCTCTCCGCCCCGGTCGTCATCGGTCGGGACCACCTCGACGCCGGCAGCGTGGCCAGCCCGTACCGGGAGACCGAGGCGATGGCCGACGGCTCCGACGCGATCGCCGACTGGCCGCTGCTCAACGCCCTGGTCAACACGGCCAGCGGCGCTTCCTGGGTGTCGATCCACCACGGCGGCGGGGTGGGCATCGGCCGGTCGATCCACGCCGGGCAGGTCTGCGTGGCCGACGGCACCGCCCTCGCCGGGCAGAAGATCGAGCGGGTGCTCACCAACGACCCGGCGATGGGCGTGATCCGGCACGTGGACGCCGGCTACGACATCGCCCGCGATGTCGCAGCCCGCACCGGCCTGCGCACCCCGATGACCGAGGGAACAGCGTGAGCGCGAGGAGTGCGGCGCAGCGGAGCCCCGCAGTCGCGAACAACAGGAGTAGAGCGTGACCGACGACCTTCCCGGGCGGTTCCGGGCGCTGTGGGACGAGATCGCGCCGGTCGGGCGGGACGCCGACAGCGGCGGCTACCTGCGGTACTCGTTGACCGAGCCGGAGATCGAGCTGCGCGCCTGGTTCCGCGCGCAGGCCGAACGACGGGGCCTGCCGGTCACCGAGGACGGCAACGGCAACCTCTTCGCCCACTGGGGTGACCCGGAGGCCTCCGACGCGGTGCTCACCGGCAGCCACTTCGACTCGGTGCCGCACGGCGGGGCGTACGACGGGCCGCTCGGCATCGTGAGCGCGTTCCTCGCCGTGGACGAGCTGCGCGCCGCTGGTGTCACTCCGCACCGGCCGCTGGTGCTGGCCGCGTTCGTCGAGGAGGAGGGTGCGCGCTTCGGCGTACCGTGTCTGGGGTCGCGGCTGCTCACCGGCGCCCTGCCGCCGGACCGTGCGGCCGGCCTTCGCGACGCGGCCGGGGTGAGCTTCGCCGAGGCGCTCGGCGACCGGCCGGCGGGCGCCCGTCCGGAGTTGCTGGGCCGCTTCGGCGCCTTCGTGGAGTTGCACGTCGAGCAGGGCCGCGCGCTCGTCGACACCGACGCGCCGGTCGCGGTGGCCAGCGCGATCTGGCCGCACGGCCGGTGGCGCTTCGACGTGGTCGGCGAGGGCAACCACGCGGGTACGACCCGGATGGCCGACCGGCGCGACCCGATGCTCACGTACGCGTTCACGGTGCTGGCGGCCAACAAGGAGGCCCGGCTGCGCGGCGCGCACGCCACGGTGGGCCGGGTCGCCGTCGAGCCGAACGCCACCAACGCGATCCCGTCGAAGGTGACCGGCTGGCTGGACGCCCGGGCGGCCGATCCGCAGACGCTGACCGGGCTGGTCGACGCGGTCTGGGGCAAGGCCGCCGAGCGGGCCCGGCGCGACGGTACGGTGGTGACGGTCACCGAGGAGTCGGCGACCCCGCTGGTCGCCTTCGACGGCGGGCTGGCCGAACGGCTGGCCACGCTGCTGGACGCGCCCGTGCTGCCCACCGGCGCGGGGCACGACGCCGGTGTGCTCGCCGCGCACCTGCCCACCGCGATGCTGTTCGTGCGCAACCCGACCGGGGTGTCGCACTCCCCCGCCGAGGCGGCCACCGACGACGACTGCGCGGCCGGGGTGCGGGCGCTGGCCCGGGTGCTCGAGGAGCTGACATGCCGGTGACACCGACCCGCTGGCTCGCCGAGTACGCCTGGCTGCCCCAGCACGCCGAACCCACTCCCGACGTGCTGATCGAGGTCGAGGACGGCCGGATCACGGCGCTCACACCGCTGCTCGGGACCGGAGGCCCGTCCGCCGGGATCGAAGTGCTGCGCGACGCCACCCGGCTGCCCGGCCTCACCCTGCCCGGACTGTCCAACGTGCACTCGCACGCCTTCCACCGGGCGCTGCGTGGGCGCACCCACGGTGGCCGGGGCGACTTCTGGACCTGGCGGGACCAGATGTACGCCGTCGCCGACCGGCTGGACCCGGACACCTACCTCGCCCTGGCCCGGGCGGTCTACGCCGAGATGGCGCTCGCCGGGATCACGTGTGTGGGCGAGTTCCACTACCTGCACCACCGGCCGGACGGCGGCGCCTACGCCGACCCGAACGCGATGGGCGCGGCGCTGGTGGAGGCCGCCGCGCAGGCCGGTGTCCGGCTCACCCTGCTGGACACCTGCTACCTGATCTCCACCGTGGACGGTCAGGCTCTCGCCGGGCCACAGCGCCGCTTCGGCGACGGGGACGCGGCCCGCTGGGCCGAGCGGGCGGCCGCGTTCCAGCCGGCGGACTCGCACGCCCGGGTCGGCGCGGCGGTGCACTCGGTGCGGGCGGTCCCGGCCGACCAGCTCCGCACGGTCGCGGACTGGGCGCGGGAGCGGCAGGCGCCACTGCACGTGCACCTCTCCGAGCAGCCCGCCGAGAACGACGAGTGCCGGGCCGTGCACGGACGCACGCCCACCGCGCTGCTCGCCGAGCACGGCGTGCTCGGGCCGGACACCACCGCCGTGCACGCCACCCACCCGACCAGCGGCGACCTGACACTGCTCGGGGAGAGCCGGACCGGGGTGTGCCTCTGCCCGACCACCGAGCGGGACCTCGCCGATGGGATCGGCCCGGCCCGCCGAATGGCCGACGCGGGGATCCGGTTGAGCCTGGGCAGCGACAGCCACGCCGTGATCGACCTGTTCGAGGAGGCCCGGGCGGTGGAGCTGGACGAGCGACTGCGTACCCGCAAGCGCGGCCACTTCGCCCCGGTTGACCTGTTGACGGCGGCCAGCACCGCCGGGCACGCCGCGCTGGGTTGGACCGACGCCGGAAGGATCGCCGTCGGCGCACGCGCCGACCTGGTGACGGTACGGCTGGACAGCGCCCGCACCGCTGGCGTGCCGCCGGTGGGCGTGTTCTTCGCGGCGTCCGCGGCGGACGTCGAGCAGGTCGTGGTGGACGGCCGGGTGGTGGTGGCCGAGGGCCAACACCTGAGCCTTGACGTGCCGGCCGAGTTGTCGGCGGCGATCGAGGCGGTGACTCCCGCGTGAGCACGAGCAGTCTGCTGGTCGACAACATCGGGGAGCTGGTCACCAACGGCGTCGGCGAGGGCCCGCTGGGCATCCACCGCGACGCCGCCGTGCTCGTCGAGGAGGGCCGGGTGGCCTGGGTCGGGCCGTCCGCGCACACGCCGGCCGCTGACCGGCGGGTCGACGCCGGCGGGGCGGCCGTGCTGCCCGGCTTCGTGGACAGCCACGCCCACCTGGTCTTCGCCGGGGACAGGGCCGCCGAGTTCGGTGCCCGGATGGCCGGCCAGCCCTACACCGGCGGCGGCATCCGGACCACGGTCGGAGCGACCCGGGCCGCCACCGACGACGAGCTGCGGGCCACCGTGCGCCGGCTGCGCGGGGAGGCGCTGCGCCAGGGCACCACGACCATGGAGATCAAGAGTGGGTACGGGCTGACCGTCGCCGACGAGGCCCGCTCACTGCGGATCGCCGCCGAGGCTAGCGGAGAGACCACCTTCCTCGGGGCGCACGTGGTGCCCGCCGAGTACGCCGACCGCCCCGACGACTACGTCGGACTGGTCTGCGGGCCGATGCTGGCCGCCGCCGCGCCGTACGCGAAGTGGGTCGACGTGTTCTGCGAGCGCGGCGCGTTCGACGTCGACCAGGCCCGGGCCATCCTGGCCAGCGGTCAGGCCGCGGGGCTGGGCGTACGGATCCACGCCAACCAGCTCGGTCCCGGCCTGGGCGTTCAGCTCGGGGTCGAGCTGGGCGCGGCCAGCGTCGACCACTGCACGCACCTCAGCGACGCCGACGTGGCCGCGTTGGTCGGCACCGCCCAGAGCGACGGGTCGGGGACCCGCACAGTGGCGACCCTGCTGCCCGGCGCCGAGTTCTCCACCCGATCGCCGTACCCGGACGCCCGCCGGCTGCTCGACGCCGGCGTCACCGTGGCGTTGGCCACCGACTGCAATCCCGGCTCGTCGTACACCTCGTCGATGCCGTTCTGTGTAGCTCTCGCGGTCCGTGAGATGCGGATGACCCCGGCGGAGGCGGTCTGGGCCGCGACCGCCGGTGGCGCGCGGGCGCTGCGCCGCGACGACATCGGCGTCCTCACCCCCGGCGCCCGGGCCGACCTCGTCGTCCTGGACGCGCCGTCGTACCTGCACCTGGCCTACCGGCCCGGTGTCCCCTTGATCCGCCAGGTAATGCGCAACGGAGTGCCGCAATGACGACCGTGACCATCCAGCCCACCGGAATTTCCGCCGACGACGTGTTGGCGGTTGCCCGCGGCACCGCCAAGGTCGTCCTCGACCCGGCCACCATCGAGGCGATGGCGACCAGCCGGGCCATCGTGGACGGCATCGAGTCGTCCGGCCGCCCCGTCTACGGGGTCTCCACGGGGTTCGGGGCGCTGGCCAACACGTTCATCGCCCCGGAGCGGCGGGCCGAGCTGCAACACGCGCTGATCCGCTCGCACGCGGCCGGGGTGGGCGCCCCGATGCCCCGTGAGGTGGTCCGGGCCATGATGCTGCTGCGGGTCCGGTCGCTGGCGCTGGGCCGCTCCGGGGTCCGCCCGCTGGTCGCCGAGGCCCTGGTCGACCTGCTCAACCACGACATCACCCCCTGGGTGCCCGAGCACGGCTCGCTGGGCGCGTCCGGTGACCTGGCGCCGCTGGCGCACTGTGCGCTGGTGCTGCTCGGCGAGGGCTGGGTCCTCGGCCCGGCCGGCGAGCGGCAGGACGCGGCCGACGCGCTGACCGCCGCCGGGCTCAAGCCGATCGAGCTGGCCGCCAAGGAGGGGCTGGCGCTGATCAACGGCACCGACGGCATGCTCGGCATGCTGCTGCTGGCCATCCACGACGCGGCGCACCTGTTCGCCATGGCCGACGTGACGGCCGCGTTGGCCATCGAGGCGATGCTCGGCTCGGAACGGCCGTTCCTGCCCGAGCTGCACGCGATCCGGCCGCACCCCGGTCAGGCGGCGTCGGCGGCGAACATCCACCGGCTGCTGCAGGACTCGCGGGTGATGGACTCACACCGCGACGACCTGGCGCACGCCGTGCAGGACGCGTACTCGATGCGGTGTGCACCGCAGGTGGCCGGCGCGGCCCGCGACACCTTGGACTTCGTCCGCACGGTCGCCGGTCGGGAGCTGGTGTCGGTGGTGGACAACCCGGTCGTGCTGCCGGACGGTCGGGTCGAGTCGACGGGAAACTTCCACGGCGCGCCGCTCGGCTTCGCCGCGGACTTCCTCGCCATCGCCGCCGCCGAGGTGGGCGCGATCGCCGAGCGACGGGTGGACCGGCTGCTCGACGTCACCCGTTCCCGGGAACTGCCGGCGTTCCTGTCCCCCGACGCCGGGGTCAACTCCGGGCTGATGATCGCCCAGTACACGGCGGCCGGGATCGTCGCCGAGAATCGTCGCCTGGCCGCCCCGGCCTCGGTGGACTCGCTGCCCACCAGCGGCATGCAGGAGGACCACGTCTCGATGGGCTGGGCCGCCGCCAAGAAGCTGCGGACCGTGCTGGACAACCTCACCAGCCTGCTCGCGGTCGAGTTGCTGGCCGGCGTACGCGGCCTGCAACTGCGCGCGCCGCTGGAGCCGTCACCGGCCGGCCGGGCCGCCGTCGCCGCGCTGGGCGGGGCGGCCGGCGAACCCGGGCCGGACGTGTTCCTCGCCCCCGTGATGGAGGCCGCCCGTGCCGTCGTCGCCGGGCCGGAGCTGCGCGCCGTCATCGAACGGGAGGTCGGCCCGCTGGGCTGACCTCGCTCTGGTCGCTGTCGTCCGCCGCGGGTCAGGCGGCGGACGGCAGCACCTGGTTCGGTCTGTCGGCTAGTGCTGTTAGGTTCGCCGCCGTGGAGATCGAGGAGCCGGGGCTCAACGAGCAGATCCAGGAGTACGTCCGCCGCCACGTCGCACTTGCCGAGTTGCCGGCTGCTGCGATCGTCGCCGAGACGATTGAGTACCTGCACGGCGAGACAGACCCAGCCGATGTCGAGGCCCGAGCCTGGCCGGTGGTGACCGAGGAGTTGAGCGCGCACCTCGCCGCCCAGGCGCGGTGGCCGGAGGTCACCGACAGCGATCGGCTCACCGCGGCCTTCCGGACGCTCTCGGCCGCTGGGCTGGTGGCCCGGGAAGACTTCGCCTGCTGTCAGAACTGCGGCGTCGCCGAGATCGGCGATGAGGTGCCTCGGGGTCGCACCGCGCGGGGGTACGCCTTCTACCATCGGCAGGACGCCGAGCGCGGTGTCGACGGCTCCGGGGTCTACCTGACGTACGGCCTCTTCGGGCAGCCCGCGACGGTCGACGTCGGCGAGGAAATCGCTGCGGCGCTGCGCGCCGAAGGGTTGACGGTGCACTGGGACGGGCACACCGGCACCCGGATCAGGGTCGCGCTGACCTGGCAGCGACGCCGAGCCGGTCGGCTGGCCGCGCTGCCCGCCACTGTCGACGACGACGTGGACATCGAGGTGGAGCTGCTGAACGAGTGGACGGGGAGCGACGCCCCGACCGAGGGTCTGACGTCGGCCGCCCGGCTCGCCGGCCTGGATCTGCCCTGGTTGCCCGCCGGCGTACGGATTCAGGTGGCTCATGAGGGCACCACTGTCGTCGTTCGACGGGAGGGGGACACACTGGTGGGCGCGTACCCCGAGCAGGGCGGGCGGGAGCTGACCGTCGGCCGGCACGACGGCATGGATCTGATCCGCCGGTTGACCGGCGGGTCGGTCCCGGCGGCCACCCAGCCGGCCCCGCCCAATTTCCTCGAGGCGACCTACCAGTACCGCGGCAGCGTCCAGAAGGGCGTGCCGCTGGACGCAGCCGAGACGCGCCTCCTGCTGCACGCGATGCGGCCGCTGAGCTTTGACTTCCTGACCGCCTTCGGCCGCTCCGGCGGCTGTGTGCAGGTCGCCTGGGAGCCCGACGGGCTGTGGCTGGAAGAGCTGGACAGTGCACGGTCCACCTCGACCGGGCGGATCGCCACCATCGGCGAGGCCGAACGGATGCTCACCGTGCTGGCCACTGAGGACCGCGTCCCGATCGACGAGCTGGGCGGCGACCTCGTGACGAAGCGCTGGTGAAACGTGTCGGGGTGCTCAGGCGGCGGGCGGCAGCACCTTGGCGACCAGCTTGGCCAGCTCACGCAGCGCCTTGCCGCGGTGGCTGATGGCGTCCTTCTCGGCCGGGGTCAGCTCGGCGTTGGTCCGGTCCTGTCCGTCGCCCAGGAAGATCGGGTCGTAGCCGAACCCACCATCGCCGCGCGGAGCGCGCAGCACCCGACCGGACTGCCGGCCGTCGACGAGGTGCTCCTTGCCGCCGGGCAGCACCAGCGCCACCGTGCAGACGAACGAGGCCGCCCGCTGCTCGTCGGGCACGTCGGCGATCTGATCCAGCACCAGCTGAAGGTTGGCCCGGTCGTCGCCGTGCTGGCCGGACCAGCGGGCGCTGAACACCCCCGGCATCCCGTTGAGCGCGTCCACCGCGATCCCCGAGTCGTCGGCGATGGTCGGCAGCCCACTCTGCCGGCAACCCTCCCGCGCCTTGATCAGCGCGTTCTCGCCGAAGGTCAGGCCGGTCTCCGGCAGCTCCGCGTACTGCTCGACGTCGTCCAGCCCGAGCAGGGCGATCCGCTGCGCGCCGAGCGCGCCGTCCAGGATCCGCTGAAGTTCCACCAGCTTCTTGCGGTTACGGGTGGCGAGCAGAACCTTGTTCATGAGAGAGCCTTCCGCTGGGCTTCCGCCAACTCGTTGCAGCCGGCGACGGCCAGGTCGAGCAGGCTGTCGAGCTGGTCGCGGGCGAACACGCCCGCCTCGCCGGTGCCCTGCACCTCGACGAAGTCACCCGCGCCGGTGCACACCACGTTCATGTCCACCTCGGCGGCGACGTCCTCCTCGTAGCAGAGGTCCAGTCGCGCCTCGCCGGCGATGATCCCCACGCTGACCGCGGCCACCGACCGGTGCATCACCTTCTCCGGCTTCCCGGCCAACGCCTTGCGGGCGGCGAGCCACCCCACCGCGTCGTGCAACGCGACGTACGCGCCGGTGATCGCGGCCGTCCGGGTGCCGCCGTCGGCCTGGAGCACGTCGCAGTCGAGCACCACCGAGTTCTCGCCGAGCGCCTTGAGGTCGATGCTGGCCCGCAGGCTGCGGCCGATCAGCCGGGAGATCTCGTGGGTGCGGCCACCGACCCGACCCTTGACGCTCTCCCGGTCGGAGCGGGTGTTGGTGGCCCGGGGCAGCATCGCGTACTCGGCGGTCACCCAGCCGAGCCCGGAGCCCTTGCGCCAGCGGGGCACCCCCTCGGTGACGCTCGCCGTGCAGAGCACCCGGGTGCCGCCGAACTCGACGAGCACCGAGCCCTCCGGATGGGTGCTCCAGCCTCGGGTCAGGGTCACCGGTCGAAGTTGAGAGGGCCCTCGCCCGTCAGGTCGCGCCATGCCTGCACCCTATGCGGTGCGGTGGGCCACCTCGCTCGGGGTGCCCCGAGGTGCGTTCGCGTCGTGCACCCGGAGGAACCCGGCGACCGCGGCCGGCCACCCGAACTCCTCGGCCCTGGCCCGGGCGAGTCGCCGCCGCTCCACCTCCGGCCGGGCCGCCAGGCGGGTCACCGCCGCGGCCATCGACTCCCCCGAGCCGTGCGCGGCCAGCCCGGCCGCGCCGACCACCTCGGGCAGCGCGCTGGCGGAGTTGACCACCACCGGGGTGCCACAGGCCAGCGCCTCCAGCCCGGCGAGACCGAAGGTTTCCACCGGGCCCGGTGCCAGCACCACGTCCGCGCTGGCCAACAACGCGGCCACCGCGGCACGGTCCGGCAGGAAGCCGGTGAACGTCACCGGCAGCCCTGCCGCCCGACGGGCCAGCGCGCCGCGCAGCGGGCCGTCACCGGCCATCACCAGCACCGCCGGTACGCCCTCCCGGCGCAGCTCGGCCAACGCCTGCACGGCCAGCTCCGGCCGCTTCTCCGGAGACAGCCGGGCGCAGTGCACCAGCAACAACTCGTTGGAGTCGGCGTACCGGGCGCGCAGCCGGGGATCGGCCCGGCCCGGGTGGAAGGTGTCCAGGTCCACCCCGAGCGGCACCAGGTCCACGTTGTCGGCGCCGATCCGGTCGAACTCCTGGGCGGCCCACCTGGTCGTGCAGACGATCCGGTCGTACGCCCGGCTGGTCGCCCGGTTGAGCCGGTCGGCGGTCGGCCGGCGCAACGCGTCCGGCACACCCCACTGGCCGAGCAACCCGGTCAGCGACTCGTGCGACACCATCACCGACGGCACCCCGTGCGCTCGCGCCCACCGGCCCGTCCAGCGCAGCGACAACCGGTCGGAGACCTCCAGCCGATCCGGTGCCAGGTCGACGAGCAGCCGGGCCGACCGGCGTCGATTGGCCAGCAGCCGGTAGCCGCCGCTGCCGGGCAACTCCGGGCCGGGCAGGGTGACCACCCGCCCCCACGGGTACGACTCGTCGGCGGCCCGCTGGCCGGGTATCACCAGCACCGGCTCGTGCCCGGCCTCCCGGTAGCCCTCCCCGAGGTGCCGCAGCGCGGTACGCAGCCCGCCGGAGCGTGCCGTGACGAAGTTGGCGAGCCGCACGATCCGCAGCCCGCCGGCAGCCCCGGTCACGAGGCGGCCGGCAGGCCGACGGTGGTGGCCGCTGCTCGTACCGCGTGGTAGTGCCCGATCAGCTCGTCGCCGACGGCCGCCCAGCTACGCCGACTGACCGCGACCCGTGCGGCCAGCCCGTAGGCCCGCCGCCGGTCGGCGTCGCCGGCCAGGTCGGCTACCGCGGCGGCCAGCGCGTCGCCGTCGCCCGGTGGCACCAGCAGCCCGGTCACACCCTGGTCGACCAGATCGACCGGACCACCGCTGTTCGGTGCCACGACCGGCACCCCGGAGGCCAACGCCTCCTGGATGGTCTGGCCGAAGGTCTCGTGCGGTCCGGTGTGCACGAACAGGTCCAGGCTGGCGTAGAGCCGGGCCAGGTCCTCGCCGTGCTGCACCCCGAGGAAGGTCACCCCGGGCAGTTCCCGGGCCAACTGGCGGCGGGTCGGGCCGTCGCCGGCCACCACCACCCGCACCCCGGGCAGCCGCGACGTCGCCGCCAGCAGCTCCACCCGCTTCTCCGGGGCGAGCCGGCCGACGTAGCCGACCAGCAGCTCACCGCCGGGTGCCAGCCGGTCCCGCAGCGCCGCACAACGCTTGGCCGGGTCGAAGCGGCTGGCGTCCACCCCGCGACGCCACAGCCAGATCCGCTGCACCCCGTTGGCGATCAGGTCGGCGGCGGCACGGGTGGACGGGGCGAGGGTGCGCTGCGCCGAATTGTGGATCTCACGGATCCGGCGCCAGGCCGCCGCCTCACCCCAGCTCACCCGGTACGCCCGCGCGTACGCCGCCACATCGGTCTGGTAGACCGCCACCGTGGGCAGCCCGTGCCGGCTGGCCAGCGTGGCCGCCCGTGCGCCGAGGACGAACGGACTGGCCAGGTGCACCACGTCCGGCTCGGCCGACAGCAGCGCCCCGGTCAACCGGGTGGTCGTCGGCACGCCCAACCGGAAGCCCTGATAGCGGGGCAGCGGCACGCTGGGGATACGCACCACCGGGTACGGCAGCCGGTCGATGTTCTGCCGACCGGAGGCGTGCGGCGACGGCGCGATGACCACCGGCTCGTGGCCGCGCTCAAGCAGGTGCTCCGCCGTCCGCACCACGGAGTGGGCGACGCCGTTCACGTCCGGTGGGAACGACTCGGTCACGATGGCGATCCGCATGCCCACACGGTGCGGGTGCCACGGGTGCGACAGACGACCGTCCGCTGACCGGCCGGCGAACACTACGGCACAACACCGCGGCCCGGCCCGGCCCAACCGGGACGTGCCGGGTCAGATGTCGTAACTGGCGCCGGGCCGGACCACGTCGATCGATCCGGCGTACGCGCCGGCGGCCGATTCCAACGTGTGCGCCTCGCTGCCCCAGGCGGGCACCAGGTGGGTGAGCAACAGCCGACCCACCGCCGCCTTGGTCGCCGCCTCACCGGCCTCGCGGCCGGTCAGGTGCAGGTCCGGCGGATTGTCCATCCCGTCGAGGTAGCTGGCCTCGCAGAGAAAGACGTCGGCGTCCTGGGCCAGCCGCAGCAGCGCTTCGCACGGCGCGGTGTCCGACGAGTAGCACAGCGACCGGCCGCCGTGCTCCAGCCGCACCCCGTACGTCTCGACGGGGTGGTTGACCCGGTCGACGGTGACCGCGAACGGGCCGATCGGGAAGGTGCCGGGCTGAAGGGCGTAGAACTGGTAGACGTCCTCCACGGAGCCGTCGTCGCCGTAGGCGGCGCTGAGCCGGTCCGGTGCTCCGGCGGGCGCGTAGACGGGCAGCGTCGGATAGGGGCCGTCTGGGGCGTACCGGCGCACCACCACGTACAGCACGGCGTCGAACATGTGATCACAGTGCAGGTGCGTCAGCAGGATCGCGTCCGGGGCGTGCAGCCCCGCGTACCGCTGAAGACTGGACAGCGACCCTGAGCCGAAGTCGACCAGGAGCCGGAAACCGTCCGCCTCGACGAGGTAGGCCGAGCAGGGCGACTCGGGGCCGGGGAAGCTGCCGGCGCTGCCAAGGACGGTCAGTCGCATCGAGTTGTCTCGCTGTCACTGTCAGTAGCATTCGTGGTGGCCGTCGCCCCAGCCATGATCTCTACCGACGCGTACGTCACGCTGCGCAGCCTACGCTGGGGTGCCCGGCAGCAAGAATCATCCGACGGAAGTTGTCACGAACGTGACACGTGCTCACGGCACGGCGGGCAGCGTACGGGCCGTCGACGTACATCGACGGCCCGTACCCTTCGATGACCAATTCGGTCAGGCCCAGAGCTGCCCCTCCAGGGCGTCCTCGGCATCGGCGAGCGTCCCGCCGTACGCACCGGTGGACAGGTACTTCCACCCGCCGTCGCAGACCACGAAGGCCACGTCGGCCCGCCGGCCGTCACGGACCGCCTCGTGGGCGACCGCGAGCGCGGCATGCAGGATGGCCCCGGTGGAGAAGCCGGCGAAGATGCCCTCCACCTCCACCAGTTGCCGGGTACGCAGCACCGCGTCCCGGGTGCCGACCGAGAAGCGCCGGGAGAGCACCGAGGCGTCGTACAGCTCCGGCACGTACCCCTCGTCGATGTTGCGCAGGCCGTAAACCAGCTCGCCGTAACGCGGCTCGGCGGCCACGACCTGAATACCCTCGACCTTTTCCCGCAGGTAGCGCCCGGTGCCCATCAGGGTGCCGGTGGTGCCGAGCCCCGCCACGAAGTGCGTGATGGTGGGCAGGTCGTGCAACAGCTCCGGCCCGGTCGTCTCGTAGTGCGCCCGTGCGTTCGCCTCGTTGCCGTACTGGTAGAGCATCACCCAGTCCGGGTGCTCGGCGGAGATCTGCTTGGCGGTGGCGACCGCCTGGTTGGAACCACCCGCCGCCGGCGAAAAGATGATCTCGGCCCCGTACATCCGGAGCAACTGGATCCGCTCGGTCGAGACGTTCTCGGGCATCACACAGACCAGCCGGTAGCCGCGCAACTTGGCCACCATCGCCAACGAGATGCCGGTGTTGCCACTGGTCGGCTCGAGGATCGTGTCACCCGTACGGAGCCGGCCGGCCTCCTCCGCCGCTCGGACCATGAACAGCGCCGCGCGGTCCTTGATGCTGCCGGTCGGGTTCCGGTCCTCCAGCTTGGCCCAGAGCCGCACCGGCGGGGCCCCGTCGGGCACCGTCGGAGAGAGCCGGGGCAGGCCGACCAGCGGCGTACCCCCGCAGGCGTCGAGCAGGCTGTCGTACCGCGCCATGGCGGCCGACCTCAGCGAGCCGCGACGGCGGCGCCGTGCGAGCTGATCGCCGCTGCCGCGGCGCCGTGCGAGCTGATCGCCGCTGCCGCAGCGAAGCCGAACGCGCCGCCGGCCACGGCCGGCAGGATCGTGACGCTGTCGCCGTCGGAGAGCTTGGCGTCCAGCGCGCCGAGGAAACGGACGTCCTCGTCGTTCACGTAGACGTTGACGAAGCGGTGCAGCGTGCCAGCGTCGGTGATCAGCCGGCCACGCAGGCCGCCGTGCCGGGAGTCCAGGTCGGTGAGCAGGTCGGCGAGGGTGTCGCCGGTGCCGTCGACGACCTTGGCGCCGCCGGTGTAGCTGCGCAGGATGGTGGGGATGCGAACTTCAATGGCCATGATGTCGAGCTCCTCGATCGGGTGTGCCTACGGTGACGGGACGAGACGGGTGCGGACGCTGACGGATCAGCGGCCGGAACACTCGTAGTCGACCGTCGCCGGGCTCTGCCCGAACATGTAGGACTGGACGGCATGCGGGTCGACGCCGGCCTCCACGACCCGAACCGGCTCCTCGGTGACCACGCCGTCGACGATCCGGAACGACCGGATCTCCTCCGAGTCCGGTTCGCGGGTCGAGACGAGCAGGTAGTGCGCGCCCGGCTCACCGGCGAAGGAGACATCCGTCCGTGACGGGTACGCCTCGGTGGCGGTGTGCGAGTGGTAGATGACCACGGGCTCCTCGTCCCGGTCGTCCATCTCCCGCCACACCCGCAGGTGCTCCATCGAGTCGAACTCGTAGAAGGTCATCGACCGCGCGGCGTTGTCCATGGGGATGTGCCGGGTCGGGGTTTCGCTGCCGACGAGACCGGCGACCACGCCGCACGCCTCATCGGGGTGATCCCGGCGCGCGTGGGCGACGATCGCGTCGATGATCGACCGGTCGATGCTCAGCACGTGCACCAGCCTAACGCCTGCCGAGCACGGGCCGAAGTGGTGCCGGTCACGGCTAGTCGATCAAGGCGTTGAGCAGCGACTCCTGTAGATACCCGAGGTACGCGTAGACCGAAAGCTGGAATACCCGACTGGAGGCCGGGTCCTCGGCGACCGCGTCGTCCAGTTCCTCGCCCAGATCCGTGCCGTCCTTGATCTCCAGGCGGACGCCCATCGCGAGCCGGGCGTCGTTCAGCGCCCGCAACCACGCCTCGGCCGCCTCGGCGTCCAGCCGCACCTCACCGCCGGCGTCGTCGGGCAGCGCGGCCAGGATCGCTCCCGCCTGATCGATCTTCGCGGTCTTCAGGTCGCCCTCGGTGTAGCGGCGGAACTCGGCGGTGCCGGGCGCGTCCTTCGGGTAGACCGCCGGGAAGAGCCGACCGACGACCGGGTCGGTGTGGTCGAAGCCGTCGGTGAGCAGGCCGACCACCTCGGAGGCGACCTTGCGCAACACCCGCACCTCGTCGACGGCGAAGGTGGCGACGTATCGGCCGGCCTGACGGCGGAACATGCTCATGAGCGGTCCACCGTCGCCCACAGCCCGTACGCGTGCAGCTGCGACGCGTCGTGCTCCATCCGCTCTCGGGCACCGGTGGAGACCACGGCACGGCCCTTGTGGTGCACGTCCAGCATCAGCTGCTCGGCCCTCTCCCGGCTGTAGCCGAAAAGCTTCTGAAAGACCCAGGTCACGTACGTCATCAGATTGACCGGGTCGTCCCACACGATCGTCACCCATTGCCGGTCAGCCGCCGGCACCTCGTCAGTGTCCGGCGTCTCGACCGGTGCAACCTGTGGAGCCGCCATGCCCCCCATCGTGCCACCGGTTTCCCGGAACCGAGGAACCGGAACGCCGGCCCGGCGCGGATCGCCCACACCGGGCACCCCCGACCCGCCCCGGACGTCATCCGACGCACGGTGCGGAGCGGGCCTGGACCGGGGGGCGGCCACGCCGTCAGGCGAGCAGGATGCCGTGATCGACTGCATCGGAGAGCACCGCGCTCAGCGAGAGCCGGATCACTTCGAACCGCCGGGAGATCTCCCGGGACAACCCCAGCTCGACCTCCCGCACCGCGCGTTGGGACCAGGCCCGCGCTGCGCTGTGGTCGTCGTTGCCGGGCATCCGCCACTGCTGCCAGCACCCGCCGGAGAGCGCCACCGCGACTGGCGGAAGCACCTCGTCTCGGGACGCCGTCGGATAGTTGGCGAGGGCGTCGATCGCCTCCGGGCCGGTCAACCCGGCCACCCCGGCCGTGCTGGTGACCAGCAGGACCTTGTCCAACTCATGACCCGGCCGGTGATCGGTCAGGCCGTACTGCACGGCGGTGGCGATCCGCCGTCGCACCCCTTCGGACGGCGGCGCGCCGAGCACCCGGGCCGCGGCGTCGGCCACGATGCCGCGCACCGCGTGGTCGCACTGCGCGGTGGCCAACAGCGACAACGCCGCCATCTCCCGATCCAGTAGGTCGGGAACGCCCGCGCAGCCGACCCCGAACACGATTTCCTGAACCGCCCGCAGGTGGATGTTGGCCAACTCCAGGGCGAGGTGCTGGCGGATCCGCTGGGCACACGAGCGGGTCTGCCGGTCGACCTGCTCGGACCAGCCTCCCGGGTCGGCGGCCACGGCGACCCGACCATGCTGGCCCGGCAGCACCGGCGGATCGGCACTGGCCCGCTGCAGCCCCTCCCCCGACGACCAGCCCACCAGCGCCCGGCGCAGGTCGGCGGCGTGGTCGGCGACGGCATGGGCGTCGACCGGGAACCACCGCGCGCCAGCCAGCGCCGGCACCGCGGCCAGCAGCGCGGCGCGGTGGGCCGCCACGGTCACCGCGGCCGCGTCCACCTCTGTCGCCTGACCCCCGACCGGCGGGACGGACGCCCCCGCGTCCTCCGTCGTCGCCGCACCGTCGGCCGATGGGGCCCAACCTGCCGCGCCGGGAGTGACCGCGAAGACAACCTCCACCGAGGTCGGGGCGACCTCGGCGAGCAGGTTCAGCTCGGCGGCGGCGAACGCCTGGTCGGCGGAGATCACGAAGAGCAGCGCGCCGGCGCGGCCCACCGCGTCGAGCAGCACCCGCCTGCCGGCCGCACCGAGCGTGGCCGTGTCCGGAACGTCGATCAGGGTGAAGTGCCGCAGCAGTGGCTCGGGCACGCTCAGCTCGACCCGCCGGGGCGGACGGGCCAACGCCGGGCCGGCGGCGTGTCGGTCCGCGCCGTACGAGTGCGGCTGGCGGTAACCGGGCACGAACGCCGCCCGGGTGGGCACCTTCGCGTTCCGCACCACCAACCAACTGCCCGCGGGCACGGTGAGCATGACGGGGTCGAGCCCGAGCAGCCGGGCGAGCACGGCGCGCCGCTCGGCACCGGCCGGGCCGACGGCGACCACACCGAGGGGCTCCTCCGGGGCCGGGTCGGTCACCCCGACCCGGGTGGGCAGTGGGCCGCCGCTGGGCAGGTCGGCTGTGCCCACGATGTCGTCCGACGAGTCGATCGAGGGGAGAGGGCCCTGCTTCATCAGGTGGCCTCCCGTGGCAGGTGACCGGACAGCCGGTCGTGTGGGAATTCCGGTGAATGAACCCGGATGCCGGAAGACTACGTGCGGGCCGACAACCAGGTGGAACACCGCGAATACTCACCGGTAATTGTGCGACTACTCAACTTCGTTGGGTGACGGTGCGGGCGCGGACGGATTCCGATCGATATGCTGCGCGAATGAGTCGATGGAAGTTCGTCGGCAGGACCGACGAGCTCAACCGCCTGCTGGCGGCGGTGACCGGCGAGGCTGGCCGTGGGCTCTTCTTCAGCGGCAGCGCGGGCATCGGCAAGAGCCGGCTGCTGCGCGAAGGCGTGAGCGCGTTGCCCACCGAACGGTTCGCGATCTGGTCCATCGCGGCCAGCGCCACCACCGCGGCGCTGCCGTTCGGCGGGCTGGTGCAGGTCCTCCCCGCCGAGCAGCCCCAGGGCCTCTCCCCCGCCGGGATCCTGCGCTGGGCGCTCAACGTGCTGCAACAGCAGGCGGCCGGCCGACGGATCGTGCTCGCGATCGACGACGCCCACCTGCTCGATCCGCCCTCCGCTGCCCTGGTGCACCTGGTCGCCCGCGCCGAGAACGCCACCGTGGTCGGCACCCTGCGCGACGGCGAACAGATTCCGCTGCCGATCCGCGCACTCTGGACCGACGACCTGGTCGAGCACGTCGAGCTGACCCCGATGCCGCACGCGGAGACCGCTGGCCTGCTGGCGGCGATCCTGGGCGGCCCGGTCGACGCCGGCTCCGCCGACCGGCTCGGCAAGCTGTCGGCAGGAAATCCGCTGTTGCTGCGGGAGCTGGTGCACGCCGCCAACGGCAGCGCCGAGTTGAAACGCACGTACGGGATCTGGAAGTGGACCGGGCGACTGGAGCTGGCCCCGAACCTGACCGACCTGATCGACACCCGGGTCGGGAAACTCACCGACGGCGTCCGCGCGGTCGTCGAGCTGGTCGCGTTCGGCGAACCACTCGGCCTGCACCTGCTGAACAAGGCCGCCGACCCGGCCGATGTGGAGACCGCCGAGGAACGCGGGCTGATCAGCGTGGTCCAGCACGACCGACGGACCAACGTCCGGCTGGCTCATCCGCTCTACGGCGAGGTGATGCGCCGCCGCTGCCCGGTCAGCCGCACCCGAAGACTTCAGGCACACCTCGCGGAGCTGCTCGAGCAGGTCGGCAAGCGGCGCCGCGACGACCTGCTGCGGGTCGCGGTGTGGCGGCTCGACTCGGGCACCGCGCAGGACCCCGCGTTGTTGGTGGACGCCGCGGTCCAGGCGTTCACCCGCTACGACGTGCCGTTGGCGACCCGCCTGGCCCGTGCCGCGTTGAACGCCGATGGCGGCTCCGACGCGGCGGAGCTGCTCGCCACCATCCTGATGTTCGCCGACCGGCCCGACGAGGCGATCGAAGTCCTCGACGCGGTGACCCCCGATCCCGGCGACGAGCGGCGGTTCTGCCGCTGGCTGACCGTACGCGGGATGGTCAGTTACTGGGGGCTGAGCCGGCAGTCCACGGTGGAGGAGATCGCGAGCCGGGTCGAGCAGCTCAGCGACTCCGCCGACCGGTCCCGGGTGCACGCCTTCGAGGCGATCATGCGCCTGCACCGACTGGACACGACCACCGCGGTGCGGCTCAGCCAACGCGTACTGGACCGGCCGGCGGCCGGCGTCGCCGCCCGCGAGCTGGCCCGCTGCACCATCGCGTACGTCCAGGCCGCACAGGGCCAGCTGACCCGCAGCGGTACGGCGATCGCCCAGGTGCACTCCGCCGTAGCCAACTGGCGCACCGACATGCCGTACCTGCAACTGGCCCTGGAGCTCGCCCGGGGCACCCGGCTCATGCTCACCGGCGACCTGGCCGGGATCGACGCGATCGTGGCCGACGAGTTCGCCGACCTCGCCGGCGCGGGCGACTTCCGGCTCGGCACCGGCTACCTGGCCATCCTCCAGGCGTACGCGTCCCGTCTGCGCGGGCAGAGCGACGCGTCCATGCGTACCTCGCTCGGTGCCTGTGCGGTGCTGGCGACCAGCCGCGTCTACGCCGGTCTGGCTCAGGCCGAACGCGCCCAGTCGGCGGCGCTGCGCGGTGACGCCGCGCAGGCCACTGCGGCGATGGCCGAAGCGGACCGCACCCACGCGCCAGGCATGGCGGTGCTCTACCCGTGGCTGGAGCAGGCCCGGGGCGCGACGCTCGCCGCGTCGGGTGACCTGCCGGGCGCGGTCAAGCACCTCAGCGACCTGGTGGACCGGCTGCGCTCGGACGGCTTCGCCGGGCACGAGGTGCACGTCCTCCACGACCTCGTCCGGCTGGATCAGGCTGGCATGCCGGTGGGGCCCACCTGTTCCGATGGTGGCCGGCGCACGGTGGCGCAACGCCTGGCCGAGCTCTCCGAGCGGGTCGACGGGGTGCTTCCACCGCTGCTGGCCCGGCACGCCCGCGCCGCGGTGACCGACTCCGCCGCGGATCTGCTCGCGGTCGCCGACGACTACGCCGCGCTGGAGTTGACCGTGTACGCGGCCGAGGCGACCTCCCAGGCCGCGCAGCGGTTGCGCCAGCAGCACTCGCCGGCGGCCAACGATGCCCGGGAACGCCTGGCCGCGTTGCTCGGGCGTTGTGACGTGATCCGGACGCCGGCGCTGCACGCGGGCGCGCCGGTGCTGACCGAGCGGGAGTGGCAGGTGGCCCGCCTCGCCGCGCACGGCGCGCCCAGCCGGGCCATCGCCGAGCGGCTCTACCTCTCGGCGCGCACCGTGGAAAATCACCTCCAGCGGATCTACGCGAAGCTCGGCGTGACCGGCCGGGCCGAGCTGTGGGCCGCGCTGCGCGCGATACCGGGCCACGACGGCGGCGACGCGGACTGAACCTTAGGCTGGGGCGGTGAGCATCAACCACCCCGCGCTGCTGACCGACCACTACGAGCTGACCATGGTCAGCGCGGCACTGAAGGACGGCACCGCCGACCGCCGGTGTGTCTTCGAGGTGTTCAGCCGCCGGCTGCCGAGCGGCCGCCGGTACGGCGTGGTCGCCGGCACGGCCCGGCTGATCGAGCTGATCCGCGACTTCCGGTTCGACCCCGCGGAGGTCGACTTCCTGCTCCGGACCGGGGTGGTCGACGAAACGGCGGCGGCCTGGCTCACCGACTACCGCTTCACCGGCGACATCGAGGGGTACGCCGAGGGTGAGCTCTTCTTCCCCGGCTCACCGATCCTGACCGTCTCCGGCGGTTTCGCCGAGTGTGTGGTGCTGGAGACGCTGGCGCTCTCCGTGCTCAACCACGACTGTGCGGTGGCCGCAGCGGCGGCGCGGATGGTGACCGCCGCGCGAGGTCGGGCGCTGATCGAGATGGGGTCGCGTCGGGCGCACGAGGAGGCGGCGGTGGCGGCGGCGCGGGCCGCGTACCTGGCCGGTTTCCGGTTCACGTCCAACCTCGCCGCCGGCGCGCGCTACGGCATCCCCACGGCCGGTACGGCGGCGCACGCGTTCACCCTGCTGCACGACGACGAGCGGGCGGCGTTCGCCTCGCAGGTAGCCACGCTGGGCAAGGACACGACACTGCTGGTCGACACGTACGACATCAGCCAGGGCATCCGCAACGCGATCGCGGTGGCCGGGCCGGAGCTGCGGGCGGTTCGGATCGACTCGGGCGACCTGGCGGTGATCGCCCAGCAGTCTCGGGAGCTGCTCGACTCGCTGGGCGCCACCGAGACCAAGATCATCGTTTCCGGCGACCTGGACGAGTACTCGATCGCCTCGCTGGCCGCCGAACCCGTGGACATGTACGGCGCCGGCACGGCTGTGGTCACCGGCTCCGGCGCACCGACCGCCGGGCTGGTCTACAAGCTCGTCGAGGTCGAGGGACGGCCGGTGGTGAAGCGCTCCGAGCACAAGGCGACCATCGGTGGCCGGAAGGTAGCGGTCCGACGGCACAAGCCGACCGGCACCGCGACCGAGGAGATCATCGTCCCGCAGGGCGTGCCGGACCGGCGGCCCAACGACCGCATGCTCCAACACTCCTTCGTGGTCGCCGGCGAGCCGGTCACGCTGCCCACCCTCGACGAGTCGCGGGAGCACCTGCGCGAATGCCTGATCTCCATCCCGTGGGAGGGGCTGAAGCTCTCGGCCGGCGACCCAGCCGTGCCGGTAACCGTCGTACCCGCCGAGTGAACTCGTCGAGGACCGCCCCCGCAGAACGACCATGAGGAGAGGGACCCCCCAATGGCCAACGCGCTGATCATCGTGGACGTGCAGAACGACTTCTGCGAGGGCGGCTCGCTGGCCGTCGTGGGTGGCGCCGGGGTGGCCGCGGGCATCTCCCGGCTGCTCGCCGCCGAGCCGGAGCGGTGGGCGCACGTGGTCGCCACCAAGGATTACCACGTCGACCCGGGTGCGCACTTCGGCGATCCACCGGACTTCGTGGAGTCCTGGCCCCGGCACTGTGTGGTTGGCACCACCGGGTCGGAGTTCCACCCCGAGCTGGACACCGGTCGGATCGAGGTGATCTTCCACAAGGGCGAGCACGCCGCGGCGTACTCCGGGTTCGAGGGGCACGCCGACGACGGCGAGTGCCTGGCCGACTGGCTGCGCCGGCACGACGTGGACCAGGTCGACGTGGTCGGCATCGCCACCGACCACTGCGTCCGGGCGACCGCGCTGGACGCCGCCCGCGAGGGCTTCGCGACCACCGTGCTGCTCGAGTTGACCGCCGCCGTCGCACCGGCGACCACCGACGTGGCACTACGTGCCATGGACGGTGCCGGGGTGACCCTGCACGGCCAGCCTGTGATCAGGGCCGCATGAGAGCGTAATTGGTTGGCCATCGGGCCGCCGCCGGTCGAGGATGTCGCCGGAGGTACGGACCCACGTGAACATGAAGCCTTACCGGCGGGCGCTCGCCCTGCCCGGCCTGCGGTCGCTGCTGTTGGTCGCCGTCCTCGCCCGCATCCCGCTCACCGCGACCGGGGTGACGCTGACCTTCCACGTGGTTCTCGACCTCGATCGAGGCTACGGGGCCGCGGGCCTGGTCGGCGCGGCCAGCACCGTGGGCGCGGCGATCGGCGGGCCGCTGCTCGGCCGCCTGGTGGACCGGCGTGGCCTACGCCCTGTCCTGGTGCTCACCGGCATCGCCGAGGCGATCTTCTGGTCCACCGCTCCCTCGCTGCCGTACGCCCTGCTGCTGCCGGCCGCCTTCGTGGCCGGCTCTCTGGCCCTGCCCATCTTCTCCGTGGTCCGTCAGTCGATCGCGGCGCTGGTTCCGGAGGACCAACGCCGCCCGGCGTACGCACTGGACTCGATGTCGGTGGAGCTGTCCTTCATGATCGGCCCGGCGTTGGCAGTGGCCCTGGTCACCGCGATCTCCGCGCAGACCACCATGTACCTGGTCGGCGGCGGCATCGTCGCTGCCGGGATCGCGTTGTGGCTGGTCAACCCGCCGATCCGCGGTGCCGCCGATCCCACCGGCCCACAGCGTCAGGTGCCTCGCCGGGAGTGGCTGAGCCCTCGACTGCTCGCCGTGCTGGCGCTCAGCGCCGCAGCGACCCTGGTGCTCGGCGGCACCGACGTAGCGGTGGTCGCCGTGCTGCGGGCCAGTGGCGAGGTCGGTTGGACCGGCGCGGTGCTGGCCATCTGGGCGGTCGCCTCGCTGGCCGGCGGGTTCGCCTACGGGGCCGTCCACCGCTCGTTCTCCCCGCTTGCGCTGACCGCTGCGCTCGCCCTCTGCACCATCCCGGTCGGGTTGGGCGGCGCGCACTGGTGGCTGCTGTGCCTGGCGCTGATCCCGGCCGGCGCGCTCTGCGCGCCGACCATCGCGGCCTCCTCCGACGCGGTCAGCCGCCTGGTTCCGGCCGAGGTACGCGGTGAGGCGATGGGCCTGCACGGTTCGGCGGTCACCGTCGGCATCGCGATCGGCGCACCGCTCGCCGGCGCGGTGATCGACGCGAGCGCGCCGCTCTGGGGCTTCGTGGTCACCGGCGCGCTCGGCGCGGTGGTCACCCTCGTGGTGCTCCCGATCGAGCTGCGCCGCCGCCGTAACGCAGCAACGGCAACAGCGGCCCTGCCCCCGCCCGTCGAGGCGGATCTCACCCCCGCTGCCCGCTGACGGCAGACGCCGGGTGGCCGCCCTCGGCCGGCGTGCACCCTGCTGAGCGGCATACCTCCGGGCCACGAACATGACCCACCGGTACACCGCTCATCAGGAACATCACCGGGGATCAGGCCGCACGAGACCAGGCCGCACCGCAGGCAGGATGGACCGAGCCGGACCGCACACGGCGACGGGCGCCGCTCCCGGAGTTCCCGGTGGCGGCGCCCGTCGTACGGCTGAGCTTGAGCGTCAGTGCCGATCGATGTCGCTTGCGATGTCCTCGCGGTAGCTGGCCCCGCCGTCCGACTCGCTGGTGAGCGGCTTGGCGCCGCCCTCCGGCGGGCCGGCCAGGCTCTGGCCGGCAGCCAGCTCCGGGAACTTCGCGTCGAACGCCGGCCGCTCGGAGCGGATGCGGGGCATCCGGTCGAAGTTGCGCAGCGGCGGCGGGCTGCTGGTCGCCCACTCCAGCGAGTTGCCGTGACCCCAGGGGTCGTTCACCTCGACCACCGGGCCGGTCTTGTACGACTTCCAGCAGTTGTAGATGAACGGCAGCGTGGAGATACCGGTGATGAACGCGCCGATCGTGGAGATCGTGTTCAGCGTGGTGAAGCCGTCGCTGGGCAGGTAGTCGGCGTACCGACGGGGCATGCCCTCGTTGCCGAGCCAGTGCTGCACCAGGAACGTGGTGTGGAACCCGATCATGGTGAGCCAGAAGTGCACCTTGCCCAGGCGCTCGTCGAGCATCCGGCCGAACATCTTCGGGAACCAGAAGTAGATGCCGGCGAAGACCGCGAACACGATCGTGCCGAAGAGCACGTAGTGGAAGTGCGCCACCACGAAGTACGAGTCCGACACGTGGAAGTCGATCGGCGGGCTGGCCAGTAGCACACCGGTGAGACCACCGAAGAGGAAGGTGACCAGGAAGCCGACCGCCCAGAGCATGGGCGTCTCGAAGCTGATCTGGCCCCGCCACATCGTGCCGATCCAGTTGAAGAACTTCATACCGGTCGGCACGGCGATCAGGTAGCTGAGGAAGCTGAAGAACGGCAGCAGCACCTGGCCGGTGGCGAACATGTGGTGCGCCCAGACGCTCATGGAGAGCGCGGCGATCGCGACGGTCGCGGCGACCAGACCCTTGTAGCCGAAGATCGGCTTGCGGGAGAAGACCGGGATGACCTCGCTGATGATGCCGAAGAACGGCAGCGCGACGATGTAGACCTCGGGATGCCCGAAGAACCAGAACAGATGCTGCCAGAGCATCGGCCCACCGGTTGCCGCGTCGTACACGTGGGCGCCGAGGATGCGGTCCGCGGCGAGCGCGAAGAGCGCGGCGGCCAGCAGCGGGAAGACCAGGATCACCAGAAGGCTGGTGACCAGGATGTTCCACGTGAAGATCGGCATCCGGAACATGGTCATACCGGGTGCGCGCAGGGTCAGCACCGTGGTGATCATGTTCACCGCGCCGAGGATGGTGCCCAGGCCGGAGATGGCCAGACCCATGATCCACATGTTGGCGCCGACGCCGGGCGAGTGCTCGACGCTGCTCAGCGGCGCGTACGCGAACCAGCCGAAGTCAGCGGCGCCACCCGGGGTGAGGAAACCGGCGGTCGCGATCGTGCCGCCGAACAGGTACAGCCAGTAGGCGAAGCTGTTCAGACGGGGGAAGGAAACGTCGGGCGCGCCGATCTGGATCGGCACGATGTAGTTCGCGAAGGCGAACACGATCGGCGTCGCGAAGAACAGCAACATGATCGTGCCGTGCATCGTGAAGAGCTGGTTGTACTGCTCGGGCGACAGGAACTGCAGCCCGGGTCGGGCCAGCTCAGCCCGCATGATCAGGGCCATCAGGCCACCGATCATGAAGAACACGAACGCGGTGATCATGTACATGATCCCGATTTGCTTCGCGTCCGTGGTTCGCAGCAGCCGCGCGATGGCCGACCCCTTGACCGGCTCCCGGACCGGCCAGGGCCGGGTCACGACCGGCTTGGGTGCGACGGTGGTCACGAGTGGCCTCCGGTTCTCGGTTGTCCCGCTCGGCACA
The DNA here is from genome assembly GCF_014201145.1 of Micromonospora parathelypteridis. Taxonomy (NCBI): domain Bacteria; kingdom Bacillati; phylum Actinomycetota; class Actinomycetes; order Micromonosporales; family Micromonosporaceae; genus Micromonospora; species Micromonospora parathelypteridis. The sequence goes on along the minus strand of NZ_JACHDP010000001.1, from coordinate 4,361,024 downwards.
CGCTGGTTATCGGCGGGCCGTCATCCGCAAGGAGGATAGTCCCCGGCAGGTCGCAGCACCGCGTGGGGTGGCGTGACACGATCTCCAACGGGGCTACAGCGGGCCGAGCAGGAGCCGGTAGTGCTCCCCGAAGATCCGGCCGCCGCGTCCGCGCAGCAGCGGGTCGCGCAGCGCCGGCGGCACGTCCCTGGTCCGGTTGCGGTCCCGGGTCCGGTCCCGCACCCATCGGGTACGCGGACGGCGACGACTCTCGTACGCCACCAGAGCCGCCTCCACACTGCTGGCGGCCCGCAGCGATTCCGCCAGCACCACGGCGTCCTCCAGTGCCATCGCCGCACCCTGGGACAGCGTGGGCGCGGTGGCGTGCGCAGCGTCGCCGACCAGCAGCACCCTGCCCCGGTACCAGCGGCCCAACTCCACCTCGTCGGTGATCCCGACGTGCACCCCGTCGAGTGCCGCCAGCACCTCGGGCACCGGGCCGCGGTAGTCGGCGAAGAGTTCGCGCAGCCGGGTCAGCGGGTCGGTGGGCGCCTCGGTGCCGGCCTCGTCGGCGTAGAGGTGCAGCCGCCCGGCGCCGATCGGCACCATCAGGAACCCGGAGCGCCTGCCGAGCAGGGCGGTCCACTCGGTGACCGGTGGGCCGTCGCGCAGCACGGCCCGGTAGACCACCTGACCGACCGGGCGGGGCGGCCCGCCGAGCGCGGCCAGGGCGCGGACCGAGGAGCGCGGGCCGTCGGCGCCGATGACCAGGTCGTACTCGGTGGTGGTGCCGTCGGTGAAGGTGACCCCGACCGCGCGCGGCAGCAGCTCCAGGGTGCGGACCTCGGCGCCGTGCCGGACGGCGCCGCCGGCGCCGCTGAGCAGCACCCGGTGCAGGTCGGCTCGGGGCAGCGCCCGGCATTCGCCGACGCCGGCCCAGAGGGTGTCGAGGTCCACCTCGCAGAGTGGCGCGCCGGTGGAGTCGAAGAAGTGCTGCCGATGGATCACCTGCCCGAGTGGGCGGACCGGGTCGTGCAGACCGAGCTGGTGCAGCGCCCGGGCGGCGTTGCCGGGCAGGTAGAGGCCGGTTTCGGTGGACTCCCCCGGTGGCAGCTTGTCCGTGACGTCCGGCCGGAAGCCCGCCAGGCGCAGCGCCCGGGCCACGGCCAGGCCGGCGATGCCCGCGCCGACGACGAGGATGCGCAGGGGGGAGCCACCCATGGTGGTGTACGCCTCCGGAGGGGGAGCGGAACGCGTTGGAGGCAACACGCTACTCGGAGCAATCGGCGCACACCAGGCCCGATCGGCCCGCGCGGAGTCACTCGTCGGTGACCCGTACCGCTTGGCCGGCTGCCCGTCGCCGCCCGTCCGGCGGGGGCATGGCAATCCTCACATTTGGCCAGTTCGACGCGTACGGTTGCGCCCCGGTTTCAGACATGTAAATGTGTCATTGAGCGTGGGAGCGCTCCCGCACCTGCCGACCACCGTCCGGCGCCCGGGCACGCGCCGCAGTCAAGGAGCGTCATGAAACGTCCACTTCGGGCCTTGGTCGCCGCCGGCCTGCTGCTCAGCGGCTCGCTCGTCGCCGTGGCCCTCGGCGGCAACGCCTCCGCCGACACCCAGATCTGCGAACAGTACGGCTCGACAGTCATCCAGGGCCGCTACGTGGTGCAGAACAACCGCTGGGGCACCACCGCCCAGCAGTGCATCAACGTCACCAGCACCGGCTTCGAGATCACCACCCTGAACGGCAGCAGCCCGACCAACGGCGCACCGACGGCGTACCCCTCGGTGTTCTTCGGTTGTCACTACACCAACTGCTCCCCCGGCACGAACCTGCCGATCCAGGTGTCCCAGATCAGCAGCGCCACCAGCAGCATCTCCTACCGCTACGTGAGTGGCGCCACCTACAACGCGTCGTACGACATCTGGCTGGACCCGTCACCCAAGCGAGACGGGGTGAACCAGATGGAGATCATGATCTGGCTCAACCGGCAGGGCCCGATCCAGCCCATCGGCTCGGTGGTCGGCTCGACGACCCTGGCCGGCCGGACCTGGGAGGTGTGGCGGGGCAACAACGGCGGGAACAACGTCATCTCCTACGTCGCGCCGTCGGCGATCACCAGCCTGAACTTCAGCGTGCTGGACTTCATCAACGACGTCCGCAACCGGGGCGCGATCACCAACTCCTGGTACCTGACCAGCGTCCAGGCCGGCTTCGAGCCCTGGCAGGGTGGCGTCGGCCTCGCGGTGACCTCGTTCTCGGCCGCGGTGAACGGCGGCGGTACGCCGCCCACCACCGCGCCGCCGACGACCGCGCCCCCGACCACCCCGCCGCCGACCACGCCGCCGCCGGGTGGCGCGGGCTGCGCGGTGAAGTACACGGCGAACTCCTGGAACAACGGCTTCACCGCCGACGTGCAGATCACCAACACCGGGTCCAGCGCGATCAACGGCTGGACGCTTACCTACAGCCTGCCCAGCGGGCAGCAGGTCACCAACGCCTGGAACGCCACGGTGAGCCAGAGCGGATCCACGGTGACCGCTCGGAATGTCGGCCACAACGGGTCCGTCGCACCCGGCGGCACGGCGAGCTTCGGGTATCAGGGCACCCTGAGCGGGTCGTACTCGTCCCCGACCAGCTTCTCGCTCAACGGGGCTAGCTGCTCAAGGAACTGACAGGACCACCACCGACGTTGGGGGCGTGACCATCCGGTCACGCCCCCACAGTGACGCCGCCGCCCGGTTGGTTAACCCGAGAACTCGATGTCAAGACCAGTTGGCGGACACTCCATCGATCTGCCTACCCGAGTACCGTCGGTCGGATAACCGCAGCCTCCTCGATCAACTCCCCGTATGCCTCTCGGTTCATCGGCTCCACGGAAATCCTGGCAGCGGTCGAGTGCAGGAACTCGATTACTCGGTCAAGCTGCACCTGCAGTTCGCTGCCACCCCGCGGCACAGGAGAAAATTCGACATCATAACCCTGGACGTCCAGCGAAACCACCATCGGGTTTATTACGTATTGAATCCAGATCGGCTTGAAATCACGGCCACCAAGCGTCGATGCCGCAACCAATGCAGCGTCAACGCAGGTTAGCGCATCTTGCGCGTAACTGCTCCAGGGTGAGTCGAGTTCGTGCCCATTCGGCCCGGAGTCTAGGAGACGCTGGCGGAGTTGAAGGTGGTCGCCTTGGGCAGAACCACCCTCAACGAACCCTGGAATTAGGTCGAGAGCCACCCTGGCATCAGGGAAGGTCCACTTAGCCGACGTCCGCCGCTCAACCTCGTTCAGCAGGGGCATCAATGCCTCGGCGCAGGCACCGAACAGGGCTGACTTCAGACGCAACGAAAGCGGCTCCACAGCAAAGGTGAGCTCTTGAACCGTTGATCCAAGGTCGAAGTTGGCCATCAGTTGTGCTCGATTCCCAGGGCGTCCATCTGCCCCGCACAGTTATGCCTGTCGGCGCCGCACGCACCTTGGTTGTCACTTGCCACACGCTTCAGCGGAGGGTCGAAGAGGTTTTGATTATCGGCCAACAGATCCTCCTCGGCGTGGTTTCCCTTGTTATCTTTGACAACCCTAATATTCAGCTTCTTGGCCATGTTCTTCATGCCAGCATCAAGGCCGTTACTAGATCCGACAGTCAGGTTACCAGCCTCATCCTGACCCACCGCGATCACTCTGCTGTTGATAGCCTGGGGGCTATCGCCGGCCTCGCGGATCTGCTGGGCATAGCCCTTGAGGGTCGGGACATCACAGGCTTCATTGTTGTTGTGGACGAGTACTGAGCCGGCACCCAGGCCTACAAAATACGTGTGAGTGACGTCCACCGTCAGGTCGTACATGAACTTAGCGCCCCAGTAGGAGCGAGCACTCACCACTTCAACAGGCAACCCGTCGAGCTGTCGGAGCTTCTCGCCCGCCCGGAGCCGACCTGCCTCCACCCAACCACCCCGGTCATTACTCCAAACGGGGTGGTTTTGAGTGGTTTCCAGAAGTTTCCGCTTTCCACCGACCGAAATTACTAGGTCGGCCAGAAACACGTCGCGGTTAATGTGAGTCGCAACAATGGGGTGCGGCTTAGATTTTCCGCTCCCGATATCTGCAGTTATTACTACGTCGCCTGGCTGCAATTTCTCGATGGGTCGGGTAGACCCGTCGGCCAGCAAGACAAGAGTGCCTGCAGCAAAGCTGTGGCAAGCCTTGCTGAGAAGCGTCTTCGCACCGTCAATCAGGTCACCCAGGAGGCCCTTGGCTCTGCTGGCGAGATTGGCGAACTTCTTCCATTTCCACGGGGCTCCGTACCTCGCTGCAAGCTTGCCGAGCGCTCCACCCAAAGCAGAGGACGCGACGTTAACGGCAGTATTAAGACACCCCCCCATGTCGCCCTTGGTGAAGCAGTCCAAGGCATCAGTAATACCCAGCTCGTCCATCATGATCTTGGCGAGAGCCTTGGCAGCATTGAGCAGCTTCTGCTTGGCCCGCGCGATGCGCGCCTGACGCTCCTTCTCTGCCGCGGCAGCAGCCGCCCGAGCCTTGTCTGCCTCGCTCGCGCGGGGGTTGTTCCAGACATTCTTGGTCGGCTCGTCCGGGTCGTACGCGCCCGAGCACCCACCACAGCCGTCGTTGTGCCCCTTGACGTCGTGGTAGTTGCCGTACATGTCCTCGTAGTCGGCACCGGGACCGCAGGCGTCGTCGGAGCACGCCTTGAGACCGTCGGGGTCGGAGAACGAGATCGGGTTGTTGTTGGCGTACGCGTACCCGTGCATCTGCTGCGGGTCGTTGACGTCGATGATCGGGTCAACTGAGATGAACCGGCCGGTGACCGGGTCGTACTCGCGGGCGCCGATGTTCACCAGGCCCGTGGTCGAGTCCTGGTTGCCGTTGACGAAACCCTTCTCCGTCGGCCATTGCCCCGGTGACGGCGGCGTGCCACGGGCCTCACCGAACGGCGTGGTCCGCCGGTGCACGATCGCACCGTTCTCGTCGACCGTCGCCTGGCCCGTGCCGTGGTGGTCGGAGGCGACGTAGTGCAGACCGTTGATCTTGCGGACGATGGTGCCGCCGCCGGGCAGGGAGTAGTAGCGGGTGCCGTCGGTCGCCTTGGTGGTGTGGTCGAGCCGGATCTCCATGCCCGGCAGGTAGAGGGTCGTCGCCGTCGGCTCCTTGCGGAGCATCCGGGAGCCGTCGACGTCGTACAGGAAGCTGGTCTTCTTGCCTGCGGCGTCGGTGACGGACTCAAGGTTGCCCTCGGCGTCCCACTTCAGGGTCTGGTCCTCGCCGACCTTCGTTCGACGCGTCGTGTTGCCTGCGGCGTCGTAGCCGTACTCGTGGAGCTTCGACCCCGCCGACGTCGTCTCGGTCATCGACTTGAGGGTGTGCGGCTGCGGCTGACCCGCGGCCGGGTAGGTGTAGGCGCGCTCCTTGATCGAGGTGCCGTTCGCGGCGAACTGCGACTCGGTCTTGCGGTTGCCGACCACGTCGTACGTGTAGGCGTGGTGGTACGGGGCCACTCCACCCACACCCGTCGTCGACGGGCCTCCGGCGCACGGGTCGGTGGCGGTGCTCGCCGACGTCCACGCCCGGTCCATCCGGCGCAGGTAGTCGTAGGTGAAGCACTGCACGTCCCGGGTGCTCGAGGGCGTGTCGGCGATCTGGGTGATGTTGCCGGAGTCGTCGTAGCTGTAGCGAGCGTCGATGTCGATGATCGGCGCGCCGCTGCGGTCCAACCGCTGGTTGGTCAGACGCTTGGAGCCCTGCTCGTACCCGTAGGTCGACCAGACCTTGTTCTCACCGAGCTTCGCCTCGGTCTGGATGACCTCACTGGTGGCCGAGTAGTCGACGTCCGTCAGGTACGGCACGTCGCCCTCGGTCGCGGTCAACCGCTCCATGCCGTCGTACGTGTAGGCGATGCTCTCGATCGGCAAGCCTCCACCGCCGGACATGCCCGTCGCTGCGACGGTGCCGTCCTGGTTGTACTCGGCCGCGAAGCTGTAAATTCCGGCGAGTTCGGTACCGGCGTGCTCGGGCACCTGGTAATCGGTGTTGTGCGGTCGGTAGAACTCGTCGTAGCCGGTGTAGTAGGTGGCGTACTCGGCCCCGTCGACCCATCGGCTCGTCATGGACAGCGTCCCGAGCTTCTGGAAGTCGTACAACCAGCTACTGAGGAGCGTGCCGGTCTCGGCGGTCCCCTTGTAGGTGGCGGTCGTCCGGCCGATCGCGTCGTAGGTGGTGCTGATCGTCTCCTGCACACCATTCGTGGTGCTGGTGAGCCGGTCCAGCTTGTCGTAGGTCATCGTCGACGTACCCGCATCCGGGTCGATCGACTTGACCTTGCGGCCGAGCTGGTCGTACTCGTGCTTCCAGACGTTGCCGGCGGGGTCGGTGACCGTCGCGAGCTGCCCGGAGCGGTTGTAGGTGTAGGCCGTCTTGTCGGAAGCCCCCGTCGGCTCAGCGCCCTTGTACTGCAGCAGCTGGGTCGTCTGCCCGATGGCGTTGGAGATCGTCGTGGTGGGGGTGCCACCCTCAGGCGGGTCGACCGAGACACGGTCGCCGCCGTACGTGGTGCTGGTGCGCCACTTCTCGTTGCCCGCTACCGCGAAGATCTCCGCCTTGACCCGGTCGGCCCCGTCATAGACGTAGAGCGTCTGACCGTCGACCTCGCCATTGCGGGCGGGGAAGATGGCGTCGCTCGGAGCACCGGCGGCGTTGTAGGTCGCGTACGTCTTGTCCAGGTTGCCGGTCGCGGTGTAGAAGGTGTCCGCGATCATCCGGGTGCCGTTGGGCCCCTCGGTCTGCACCTGACGCGGGCGCAGCAGACCGTCGTGCAGCTTGTACTCGACGCTGTACGAGCCGTCGTTCTGCCGCTTCTCGGTCTTGACCGCGACCGGCTTGTCGGTGCGGATCAGGTAGGTGTACTTGATGCTCGGGCTCAGACCCGTGGCACCGGTACGGTCCGGCATCCACACCTTGGCCAGCCGACCCAGCGCGTCGTACTCCAACTGGCTGACCAGGTTGTTCGGGTCGGTCTGCTTGACCGGGCTGCCCCAGGCCGTGGCGTACTCGGTGGTGGTGATGTGTCCGAGCGGGTTGGTCTCGACCACCTTGGTGGTGAGACCGTTCGTCTCGGTGTACTCGGTGGTGGTGGTCTTGCCCATCGCGTCGGTCGCGGTGAGCGGCCGACCGTACGCGTCGAAGGTTCCCGACGCGGCGGTGAGGTAGGTGGCCGTAGTGCCGTTGTGGCTCGCCAGCCGCTCCGACGACGTCGGGTTGCCCAGCGTCGGCGCCACCCCGAAGGCCTTGCCGTCGTAGAGGGTCCGGGTGTCGGAGATGACCTGGGTCTTCCGGTCCACCGGTGAGGTGGCGCACGCCACCGACAACGACTCGGTCCGGCCCACCAGGCTGTACAGGTGGATGCTGGGGTTGTCCGCGTAGGTGGTGGTGTTGCACGCCTCGTCGCCCGCGACGTCGACGTCGCCAAGGTTCTCGGTCGTGGTGACCCGACCGAAGTCCGTCTCGAAGGACGAGATGTTCTTGGTCTCCCGCCAGCCGCCAGCGGCGAGCGCGACGAAGTTCTGGGTCACCGAGGTGTTGGTGAACCAGGCCTTCTTGGCACCCCAGCTGTGCGACTCGGTGGCGGTGTTGTGCCGCCACGGCGTAGCGATGCTGCGGCTCACCACGGACGCGCCGTCGTAGACGGTGCTTTCCAACTGGTGGCCGGAGAACTCGTCGTAGTCGACGTGCGCGACACCAGCAGAGTCGGTCACCCGGACGTCCCGGGTGTCGGTGCTGCTCGGGATCTTGTCGCCATGCATGCCGCGCAGATAGCGGTACTCGGTCTTGGTGGTCTGGGTCTGGCCGTTTCCGACGGTGACGATGACCTTGCCGTAGCCCCGCCACTCACTCCAGGTGAGGTCCTTCGGGTCGGAAATCCCGTCGGGTTCGGCCTTCCGCCAGGCGGCGCCGTCCTTGTAGTCGTACTTGGTGACCATGTCCGGTGCCCCACCGGTGCGGTCGGTTTCGACGACTGCGGCGACCACGTACTTGAAGAACCAGTCGGTGATCGGGTCGCCGCTGCCGTACGGGTTCCACTTGACGGGGTAGCAACGCTGCGTGCTGTTTCCCTCGGTCGGCAGCGTGCTCTTGGTGCAGTCCGGGTCGGCGTAGTTGACGTCGATCTGGCCGCCGGTGTCCGTCCAGACGGTCGCGAGACGGGGCCGGACCAGCGGACCGATGTTGTCGTCGTCCCGGTCGACCCGGTTCGGCAGCTGGAGGTTACCCAGTTCCACGGAAGGCATGGCGATGTCCGTGCCGTACAGACCGGTGTGGGTGATCTTGTGCAGCCAGAGGGTGCGGGAGGCGTCACCGTTGTCGAGGAGCTGGTGGTCGAGCTTCCAGGTGTCGACCGGCGCCCAGCCGCTGCCCTCCCGGATCTCGGTGGTGATGTCGGTCAGGCGAGCCCGGGTCCAGAAGGTCGGGGTGATCTGGTCGAGCTTGCACTTGGTGTCTTTGTTGCAGTTGCGGTCGAAGGGCACGTCCGGCCAGTACGGCGCGGTGGTCGTGTTCAGATCCTGCGGGTCGCAGTCGATGGAGCCGGTCGCCAGGCACCGCTCCTTGACGTCGAACCGCACCCGGGCCGGAGCGTTGGTGGTGTAGACCGCGTTGTGCCGCTGCCCGTAGTCGATCCGCTTGAGGTAGCCGCCGCGGTGGTAGGCCACACCGTTGACATCGGTGCGCTTGCCCCGGGCGTAGTAGTTCGTCTCGGGCGTGTAGAAGTAGGAACTGACGTTGCCGTAGCGGTCCTTGACGTAGTCGAGGCTCCACCGCCACGCCTGGTTACAGTGCGAGGCCGTGAAGCCGCCCGTCGGGTTGTTGCAGGGTTCCTTGGCGTCGTCGCCGTAGACCGGCAACGTCCAGGTCGACCCGGTGACCTCCTTGTTTGTGGTCCAGCCCGGGAGCTTGTTCAGGCCGAAGAAGTACTCCGTGCCGTCGGTCGTGGTGACCTTCCAGTGCTCACCGTCATCGTCGCCGTTGTCGGCGCCGGTGAAGCGCTCCACCTTCGAGCCGTCATCGGTGGCGAACTTCCAGGTGTCGCCGCTCTTGACCAGCTCGGTGGACTTGCCGTTGAGCAGGATGGTGGCGTTGTCGTACGCCCAGCACTGGTCGGCGTACTGGTCCTGGCCGTCCTCGGCGCAGGACTTGTAGCGGCGCTCGATGTGCCCTGGCTCGTAGTTGAAGCCCTCGCCCAGCCAGGAGCCCTGGTTGTTGGTCGTGGCGGTGCGGCCGTCGACCGACTGCGAGGAGTACGCGAGGGTGATGCCCGGAGCGCCGCCGCCCGGAACCGGAGGCGTGCGCAGCGGGTAACTCCAGGAGAACCCACCGGTGGACGGCGCCACCGACCACTTCGACGATGGGGCGAGCTTCGTCGCCCCGTAGTCGCCCTGGGAGGAGGATTCGGTAGCGGCCAGCGCGAAGGTCGTACCCGTCGCGGCAGCGCTCACCGTGGCGAAGACCGTGCGCGACTCACCGTCGTTGACGGTCGGCACCGGTTCCGCCGCGCAGCCGGTCTTCTCCGGGGTGGTCAGCGCACACTCCGGCAGTTTCACCAGCTTCAGGCGCGAGCCGAAGTCGCCGCCGAATGCGCCGGCCAGGCCGTCGTAGCTGACGCCGAGCTGAACGTCGCCAGCACCTTGCTGGCCGTCGGCGCGGTTCACCCGTACCAGCGGGCCGTCGACCCTGGCCCGCTCGGATGCCGCACGGTCGAGCACCTCGACGCGTACCTTGGCCGGTGCGGGAGCCGGCGACGTGCCGGCTTTCTTCGCAGGGTTGGCGACGGCCGACACCGACACCGCCAGGCCGCCGGCCTTGCCGGTCGCGGCCGGTCCCGGGGTCGCTGACGAAGCGGCGGTACGCGTGCGGGCCTGGTCGGGTACGCCGGCGGGCGGGGCGGGTATCGCGATCTCGGTGGCTCCCGCCGCCGGCCAGGTGACCTTGGCGGGCGTGGTCGTGGCCGGGGCCGCGGCCGGATTGGGCGTACGCGGCTTCACGCCGAGCGGTGCACGGTTCGGAACGGTCTTACCGACGTCGGTCGCCGTCGGACGTTTGCGCTCGGCGGCAGCCGATGCGGGGGCGTTGACGACCTGGATGACGCTTGCGCACATCACGACGGTCATCGCCCAGGACACTGGTCGCACCACCCGGCGCTGCACCGCGCCGGACGTGCCCATAAATCGGGAGAACATCCACCCTCCCCAGGGTTGGTTGGACACAGGGCATGAGGCATCGGGGCCGCCCTCGGAAGGACGGCCCCAACGCTTGTGGTGTCAGAGGTTGGGCTGCTCGACGCTCAGGCGAACCCGGTCGATCTTGACCTTGTCGGCGATGCCGTTGTAAATCCGGATGTCGTCTATTGCTCCTGACAAGTTTTCCTTCTCGGCACCACCGTCGACGGTGCGGCCGAACTGGACGTTGCTGAGAGCGGGCAACGGCCGGTCCAGCTGGAGTCCCAGGGCCTGGCCATTGAGATAGAACAGCAACTCCCGGGTGTACCCGTTGTAGATCAGTGCAACGTGGTCGCCCTTGCTAGACATTGACGGGGAATTGTCGAACTGGGCGGGCAATTCGGCACCGGCAGCGGCCATCTCCCAACGCCCCGCGACGTTGCCCCGAAGGGCCACGACACTGTTGTTGTTGGTGTCCTTGATGGAGATTGCCGTCATTGCGTGGCCCTGCGAGCCGCTGGTGAACCGGACCCGAGCGGAGATGGTGAAACTTCCCGCCGGGTCGACGACCGGGGTGGTTGTCTCGGCGTACTCACCGGCCTTGCCGGTTAGCTGCAGGTAGCCGGCACCCAGCATCGCGTTGAACGGGTTGGGGGTCCGAATAAGAGTGCTCGGCTTCCCGAGCCGAAGCGCCTCACCGCCGGCATCGTAGTTCGGGCTCAATCCCGAGGTTTCGGTGCTCAGCTGCCAGTAGCCCTTGCGGTCCAGCTTGTGCTTTTCCAGGCCGGCCACGTCCTCGCTGACGACCGGACGGTCGAAGACGGAGACGTCCGCCATCGCGCCCTTCCAGAAGTCGGAGTATCCGCCACCCTTGTAGGTCTGGCGCCCGAACTGAAGGGCGCCGCGGGCTTCGACCAGCGAACGTCGGTCCTTGAACACAGGAGCACCCGTACCGACCTGCAGGGAGATCTTGTTGTTCGGGCCGTCGAAGACGGCTGTGACGAAGGTCCAGGCGGTGGTCGCCGGACCCGCGTTCACCCTCCACTCACCCAGGTTGATGACATCGTTCGTCGGCATCCGGAAGAACCAGTTGCCCTGTTCGACGCCCAGGCTGAAGCCGGGCTCACCAGTAGCGTCCTGACTGACCGCCACTTGACGGCGGCTGGGGTCCTCCACCCGGAACCAGCCGGTGACCGAGAAGCTTCGGGTGGTACTCACCACCGAGTTGTCGGTGACGAGGTAGGCGTTGGACGTGCCGTCGAAGGTGGCGGCGGTGTCCCACGGTCCGAGCGAACCTGCTTCGCCGAACTTGACGCCACTACCGATCTTGGCGTCGTGCGAACCGAGCTGGTCGTTCGCGATCTTCGCGTTGGCGATGTCCGACAGTGGCCACTGCGCGACCGGCGGGCGCTTGCCCACCCGGAAGGTGCAGGTGGCGATCGTGCTGGATCGTTTCGCCACGTCGATTGCCTTCACGAAGAGCTGCCGCGGCCCTTCCTTGTCTGGCGTCCACTTGATCGTCACCGGGCCGCCGCTCGTCGCCGGCTTGACCGACACAGTGGCGCTGTCGTTGAAGTTGTACTGGTACTCCACGACGTCGGTGGCAGCCGAGTCGAAGGTGAAGCTGCCCTGGACCCCGATGGAGCCGCGCCACTGGTCGTCGTCGAGACAGTCGGCAGTGGTGTCGATCGCGTCATCGGGCAGATACTCCGGCGAATCCACGTCCGGGGCGCTCGGGCTGGTGATGTCGTACAGGAACTGGCAGACGTTACGCGCGCCGTCGGAACTCCAGGGCCCCCAACTCACACCGTCACTCGCCCGGACCTCCCAGGAGATCGGCACGTTCTGCGCGATGTCGGACGGCACGTAGTAGCTGAACAACGAGCCGCTGGCCTTCAACGGCGTGGTGTAGCTGCGGGTCTGCAGGCTCCCACCGGCCGGCGTCCAGGTGACCTTGAACTCGGCCATGACCTGCTCGGTGTGCGCGGACGAGTGGTCCGGGTCCCGCAGGACGGCGTTGAGCCGCGGCGGAACGTCCGAGTAGGGCGCGGCCGAGCCGTACACGCAGCCGCCACCGGGTGACATCGTCAGTTCGGACTCGTTCGCGATCACCGGTGCTCGGTTGTAGCGAACGGAGAGCACGCCGTTGTCGCAGAACCGCTTGGTGTGGGTGGAGTCGCTCTCGCTGACCGACCGGAGGCCGAGAGTGACGCTGCTCCAGCCCTTGCTCACCGCCGTTTGGACCGCCGTCTTGGCTTCCCACTCGGTGTTCTGGTTCGTCGCGGTGCACGTCGACTGCACCTTGGTCGGCGAGTTGTTGGCCAGGTGCGTGGCACCCGACCACCCCGACCCGCCGGGCTGGTTGCCCCAGTTCGTGCTGGAATTGATGCCGGAGGGCATGAGATAGAGCGCCGCCGCGCGCGCTGTGGTGTTGTAGACGTGCTGCAGGGTCACCCGGAACTTGGCCTCCAGGATGGTCTTGCCGGCGTACGGCGTGGCCAACTGGTAGAAGACGCGCTTGACCTTGGAGTTGTTGCAGGAGCTCGGGCAGAGACCGATCCGCTCGTGCCGCTTGGCGTCGAACTTCCAGTACTCCTCGGACGGATATCCGCTGTCGACCATCGCCCAGGCGCTGTTGGTGCTGCTCTGCCACACCGGGTCCACGTACACGGGATAGGTGGTATCCGGGTTGGCGAGCATCGCGGCGTCCGGGGTGAGACGCAGCGCGCCCTGGGTGTAGTCGAGACCGACCTTCGCCACCCGCGAGTCCTCCCCGGGACCGAGGGCCGAGGCGTCGTCCGGGTCCGCGGGCTCGGTGGTTGCGGCGGAACCACGTTGGGCCTCGCCGCCGCCCTCCTGGTTGCCGCTGTCCCACATGGTCGGGGCGTCGGCCTCCATCACCGGGTTGCCGGTGGCGGGATCGAGAGCGACCACACCACCTTCCGCGGTCTCCTCGATGTCGAGCCCTTCGCCGGTCACCCCCAGCCGGAGGTCCCGCAGCTCGGGCAGGTTCGCGGCCTCGGGGGTCTTCAGCACCAGAACGTGGGAGAAGCCCTCGACCGTGACGTTGGCCACCAGGTCGACGTCGGGGAAGACCTCCGGGTAGGTGGCCTGGTCGCCCGAGATGGTCGGGGTGGGCAGGGAGTTGGGCCAGGTGAGGGTCATGACCCGGAAGTCGCGCTGGACCACCATGAGGGGCGTGGTGCCACCGCCGGACAGACGCATGTCGAGCAACGCCGCGGTCGGGGTGATCGTCCCGTCCGACTGGGCCACGAGCGCCGCGCTGGCCGGCACCCAGGTGTCACCCCGGATGACTCGCACCGCCTGGTTGTACTCGTTGGCGATGAGCGTCCCGTCCGGCTGGGCGAAGACGTCCCGATACTCGCCGCGCTGCGCGAGCACCTCGACGGGCTGGTTGAGGTCCGCCGCCGCGACAAGTGCCTCGGCTTCGGTGTCGCGCACCGGGTCGGTCTCGAGGGCGGCCACCGGCGCGGTCGGTGGGGCCGGCTCGGGAGCGGCCACGAAGGCGGTGCCGGCCAGCAGGCCGGCGAGGCCGACCGTGAGGCCGAGCGTGAAGAGCCGACCCCGCTTTCTCGTACGACGGATCACCGTCAGGTCCTCCCCCGTTGAACTGCGCACATTCATGTTCTTCATCAGTTGACCGCCGCCCCGAACGTGCTCACGTTGGCCGGGAAGCCGTTCACGCCGGGCTGCCAGGTGTCGGTGGGCGCCGTCGACCCGCTGGCCAGGTTCGACCAACTGAAGCCGTAGACGGCGTCGGTGCCGTACGGGGTCGCCACCAGGAGCCGCTTCGAGGTGGCCCCGAGCGAGGTGCCGATGATCTCGCCCGGCCGCGGGTAGCCCGGCGGGCTCACCCCGTTTCGCGAGATTCGCACCGGCTTGTGGGGCCAGCTGTCCACCGCGGGCAGAACCCATACCTGACCGGAGTCACGTGTCACGACGGACCCGTCCTCGGTGGGGGCGGAACCGTCCCTGCCCGGAATGCCTATCGCGATGAACATCGTCGAACTGGTGCTCTCGACCGCCGGGTTCGTGTTCACCACCACGACCTTCTCGCCCAGGTAGTCGCCGGGGCTCAGCTGGGTTGGTGTCAGTGGTTCGGATGTGATCAACTCGACCCGCTCAGAGGTGTTGGCGGCGGTGACGTGGTAGACCTCTGCCTGGCCGACGTCCGCATGCGCTACGTCTGGCCGACGGATCTCGTCGTCCTCACCCGGCGCGCCGACAGCCACAAGCGAATCCGGGGTGCCCTGCGCTGAACCGACCGGTCGATAGGGCGCGATGGCGATCGACTTACCGAAGTTGTCGTTGGCCTCGGCTTTGCCCGACCCCGTCGTCTTGTCCTGGTTGAGCTCGGCGGCGAGCGTGGGCAGCCCACTGGTCAGCGTGTGGCTGAAGACGTTCACCGCGCCGGCGAACACCTCGGTGCCGATCGCCTCACCCGGCGAGCTGACGCCCCAGTGGTACTTGGATGCGGCCACCGCGTATCCGGTGCGGTCGTCGATCTCGGCCGCGCCGGGGATGCCGGCGCCCTGGCTGAGCGCCACGTTCACGTTGCCCCGGATGTAGTGGACGATGCCGGTGACCGGGGCCGCGAGGCTTTCACCGGGCGCGCCGATGACCAGGTACGGCTGGCCACTGGCCGTCTGGCTGCCGGCCACCGCGTAGCCGAACCAGTCGAAGGCCTCGGCCGTGTCCGGCACGTTCGTGACGTCCTGGTGGTAGGTCAACGAGGCCGGCCCCTTGGCCAGCCCTGCCGGCGAGCCGAGCAGGACGAGGACGACGCCGGCGTCCTGCAGGCCGGAGACATCCTGGAACGGGACACCCACCGCGAGGTCGGTGCACCCGTCGTTGTTGGCGTCGTACGAGGAGATCGAGGTGCCGAAGCGGTCACCCGGCTCGGGCGCGCCGGGCACCTTGTCGACGCCCTCCTGCAGGGTCTGCACCGCGGAGCTGCCGCCATAGCTGACGTGCACCTGCCCGGCGCGGATCTGGCTGTTCGTGGTGGCCTCGGGGTCGGCGATCGCGACGTCCGCGACGCCGTCGCCGTTGAAGTCACTCTCCGTGCCGCCGGTGCAGCCGGTGACCGGTGGAACGGTGGTGTAGACCTGCATCTCGCAGAACGAGGACCAGGGGTCGCTGCCGGTCACGCCGTCGGACGCCTTGACCCGCCAGCGGTAGATGCCGCCGTCGGCGAAGGCGCCAGCCGGGACCGTGGTCGCGGCGGTGGCCCCGTTGCCGACACCGCTGAGGACGGCCGAGCCGATCGGCGTGTCGGAGTTCATGGCCCACCACTCGAAGGTGACCGCCATGGCGGTCCCCTCCCCGTCGGAGACGGTGGCCTTGAGCTGCGGGGTCACCGTGTTGACAGTGGGGCGGCCGGAGCCGGTCACGCAGCTGGTGGCCGGCACAGTCGACCGCGCGGTCACCGTCGGATACGAGTTGTACGTGACGACGGCCTTCGGCACGCTCGTGGTGCCGGAGTAGTTGCGGGACCGGAACTGCTTGAAGGCCGTCGAGTCGGTCTCGTCGGTTGCCCGCAGGCCCATGTCCGCGCGGGTGTCGCCCGCGTTGGCCGCCCGCTGGAAGAAGCTGGTGGCGGTGACGCCGACCCAGTTGTCGTCACACGGCGTGTCGTAGCCGGCCGACGCCGTGGAGACGCTCTCCTGGTAGTTCCAGGCCGGCTGGTTGCTCCACACGATGCCGTCGGAGATCGAACCTGTCGTCCAGAGTTCCCACGACCGCGCGGCGCACTGCACCGACCACCAGTTCCACAGCGAGATGGTCGCCGAGTTGATCTGCTTGCCGACCAGGGCGGTGGTGTCCCAGCGGGCGAACGACCGGGTGATCGGGCCGGTCGTGCCGAGCTTGCCGAGCCGGAGGTCTGCCTCGCCGCCGCGGTCGACGCCTTCGTTGGCCTGCACGAAGGTGTCGAAGGTGGTGGAGAGGGGGTTGATCTGCGGGTCGATGGTGATCGGATACTTCCGCTCCGGTGCCGCGAGCCACTTCTCGTCGGGCGTAAGGGTCAGCGCGAGGGCACTGCCCGCGGCGGCTCCGGCCACCTTGGCAACGGCGGAGGCGACCGGCGTCTTGCTGGCCGGCTCGCCCTGCGCGTCGACTCGGGCATCCCACATCTTCAGCGCCGGGGTCGTCGCGATGGTGCGGCCGGTTGCGTCCTTGACGGCGAGGTCGCCGCCCACGCCGCGCTGGATGTCCGCCACGTTGCGGCCGGTGACCGGCAGTGAGAGCCTCGCGACCCGACTCAGGGCGGCACGGGTCTTGACCACGAAGAGCGTCTCCTGGCCGATCCGGCTCGCCCGGACGACGAGGTCGACGCCGGGTAGCGCGTCCACGTAGGTGGCGCGGTCCTCGCGCAGTTGCGGCTCCGGCAGCGCGCCAACCCAGTTGACCGCCACCCGGTCGTCGCCCTTGCCCACGGCTGCCAGCTCGTGGGTGCCATCCGGTCGCGGGCCGGAGATCGCGAGGTCGAAGGGGTGCGCCGCGGGGCGGACCGTGCCGTCGGCGTCACGGTGGAGGGTGAGGTCGACCGGGACCCAGTCGTCACCACGGCGAACCCGGGTCGGCCCGAGGGACAACTCGGCCCGGAACTGCCCGTCGGGCAGGGCGAACACCTCGGTGGTCTCCGAGGTGAGGCTCTTGACCTGCACCGGCTTGCCGGTCTTGCGCGCGGTCCGTGCGGAAGCCGCCTCGTCGGACCTGTTTTCTACGCCACCCGTTACGCCATCGGGACCTGCGGCGAAGTACTCCGCCGGTTCGCCCGATATGCCAGCCAATGCGACCGCCGTCAGCACGGCAACACCTGCCGCAAGGCATGAACGAACGGTGGCAGTCTTTCGACCTGCCACGAACCCTCCCCCGTGTGTCCTGATATCGATCGGGACTGTAGGGAGGAGCCCGCTCTACGCACAAGTAGCATCACAAACAGTGAGGATGAATGCGACAATCAGCCTTTTTCGTCCACGCCGGTGACGCAGTGGAGTCTTTCCTGCTCGGAGCGGGTGGGACGGGAAGCGTCCGCCAGCCCTGCTCAACCATCATTCGCCGAGCAATTGGCGACCGAAAACGCTCGCCAATTCACCTACCACAGTGGATTCCACCCGGCGCTTCTTTGGGTCGCACGTCCTCGATCGACCCCACCGGCAACGGCGGCGAAAGCGGCCCGGCACCGATCGGATCGTGGGCTCACTCAGCCACTCACAGATACCTGAATTGACGGATCAGCGAGGTCTCCCACCTGCCGGGATGACCCAGAACCGCCGCAGGCCGAACGCCGATTTATCCCGAATGGTGGGCGCCCGGCCAGCGCTTCCCGGAGGACGGGGAAAGAGCGTCACCCGGTCGAGGTTGACCACGCGATCACCAGCATGGCCAGGAGCGACCGCCGCCCGACCTCTGCTTCTCGTACGACGATTCCTTGTACTGGAGCATCAGTCACCCTCGTGATTCACTCGGGTTCCGTGAAGCCGGGGCGTCATCGCGACTCGGACACCCCGACTCCACCGAACTCGAGTCGATCAAGCCGGGATCGTCAGACCCGGGTGAGTCGGACAGCGTCGGCGATGACGAGACCGGCGGCGTTGCTCCACCGGCTCACCGCCACCCGGTTGGCGTCCCCGGCCGGCAGCGTGAACGTGCCGAGGACCCGCCACTGCCCGCCGGTCACCCGCTGGTCGACGTGGACGGTCTGGTTGCCGCTGCTGGTGGCGACGATGTACGGGGCCGCGCTGTTGTAGCCGGAGTTGGCCGGCCACCAGGCCTCGACCCGGTAGTTGCCCGCCGCCGGGACGTTGAACCGGTACCAGGCGGGGTCGCTGGCGGCGACCGGGTCCGCGTACCGGTAGTCGGCGCCGTACCGCTGGCTGGAGTACGTCGACACGCCCCAGTTGGCGCTGGCGGTGAACCGGCCGCTGGTGGTGTTGTCGACGGTGGAGGACCAGGCCGTTCCGCCGGCCATCTTCGCCGCCACGTCGGCCCGCATCACGTTCAGGTCGATGAAGGAAGGGTCGATCTTGCCGGTGGTGCTGGTTTCCCGGTGCCCCCGGGCGTAGCTGCTGTCGCGACCCAACCGGGTGAGCACGGCGGCGGTGGCGGCGAGCGACGCGTTGTACTGCGCGGTGGTCATCTCCTGGTTGACGCCGTTGTAGTCGATCTCCCACCCGATCATGAGGGTGTTGCCGTCCCCGGCTGGGATCGGTCCGCTGCCGCCGCTGACTCCGGCGTGGTTGCAGCGGCCGGCCGAGATGACGTGGAAGACGCCGTTGTAGTCGACAAGCGCCTGACACAGCGGGCCGGGCAGGTCGGACCGGCCGTTGATGCAGATGCCGAGCGCCGGGTGGGGATTGCTGGCGCTGGAGGTCGAGGCGGTGTGGTGCCAGAGCACCCCGATCGGGTCGAAGGAGCCCGGTCGCATCCGGTTGAGCCAGTCGCCCTCGACGACGACCTGGACTCCGGCGGCGCGCAGCACGTCCACCAGCCAGGGGATCGTCGCCATCAGGCGTCCTGAAGCAGGTCGGCGAGACACTCGGCCTTCGGCGCGGCGCTCGCCGGGGCGGGTCGGGCGACGACCGTCAGCGCGGCGGCCACCAGGGCGGGGATGCCGAGCACCCCACGACGGCGCAGACGGATGGATGGTGAGCGGGCCATGGCGATCCTCCAACGACGGCGGGTTCGAACGGATCGACGAACGTGATGACGGGCACGCTATACCGTCATGAGCGTCGATGTCGATACCCTTCATCGCCGAGGTGCCAGATGAAGGAAACCGCCGATTCAGACCTCGCCGAGCGCGTCGATGTCGCGCATCTCCTCCGCCGTCAACGAGAAGTGGAAGACGTCGAAGTTGGCGGTGATCCGCTCCGGGGTCACCGACTTCGGGATCACCACGATCTCGTGGTCGATGTGCCACCGCAGCACCACCTGCGCCGGGGAGACGCCGTGCGCGGCGGCGATCCTGGTCAGCACCGGATCGCTGAGGTCACTGGTCTTGAAGGGGCTGTAACCCTCCAGCACCACGCCTCGGTCCCGGTGCTCGGCGTGCCGCTGCCGGTCGTACAGCGCAGGACTCCACTGGATCTGGTTTACCGCCGGGTTCTCCTCGGTCGACTGGATCAGCTCGTCGATCTGCGCGGTGCTGTAGTTGCTGACGCCGACCGCCCGGACGAGGTTCTCGTCCCGGGCGGCCAGCAGCTCGCGCCAGAGCGGGATGCTGTCCGCCGGCGACGACGGCGTCCAGTGGATCAACCACAGGTCCACCTGGTCGACGCCGAGCGCCTCCAGGCTGGCCTCCAACGTCGCGCGCTCCCGGCCCACCCGGTCCGGCGGGAGCTTGGTGGTGATGAAGACGTCCTCCCGGCGCAGCCCGCTCTCCTGCACCGCCCGGCCGACCTCCCGCTCGTTGCCGTACACGGTGGCGGTGTCGAGGTGCCGGTAGCCGGTGTCGAGCGCGGCCAGCACCGCCTCGTAACCGGCCTGGCCGGTGGCCTGCCAGGTGCCGAAGCCGAGTAGGGGCATCCGCACTTCCCCGGGAAGCAGGGCGGTGGGCTGGTCGGTGAGGTCCATGAGGTCCGTTCTACCCCGCCGAGCCCTCGCCCGCCGAGCGAACCGGACACTCCGGCATCCAGCACGATGGTCCGGTTTGCCGGAGAATGCGGGTGTGACCGACCGGCTGGAGGAGTACCGGCGACGACGGGACGCGGCCCGCACGCCTGAGCCGGTGCCCGAACGGAGCCCTGCGGCCGCCGCCCCCGACGGCGACACCGCCCGCTTCGTCATCCAGCAGCACCACGCCCGCAGCCTGCACTGGGATCTGCGCCTGGAGCACGAGGGCGTGCTGGCCTCCTGGGCGGTGCCGCGTGGCCTACCCCGCGACCCGGGTCGCAACCACCTCGCCGTACACACCGAGGACCACCCCATGGAATACCTCGACTTCTCCGGCGAGATCCCCGCCGGTGAGTACGGCGGCGGCCGGATGGTGATCCACGACCGGGGCACCTACCGGTGCGAGAAGTGGCGGGACGACGAGGTGATCGTGACGCTCGCCGGTGACCGGACGGCCGGTCGCTACGCCCTGTTCGCCACCGGAGGGCGGGACTGGATGGTCCGGCGCACCGACCCGGCGCCGCCGGGCTGGACGCCGATGCCCGACCTGGTCCGCCCGATGCACGCCACGTCCGCCGCCGGGCTCCCCCGCGACCGTGCCTCCTGGGGGTACGAGCTGCGGTGGGACGGGGTACGGGCGATGGCGTACGTCTCCGGCGGCCGGCTACGGCTGCTCTCCGAGACCGACGAGGAGATCACCGGCGGCTACCCGTGGCTGCGTGCGATGGCCGAGGCGCTCGCGCCCACCGAGGCCGTGTTCGACGGTGTGCTCGTTCGGATCGACGGTGCCGGCCGGGTGCGCCCGATCCGACCGACCGGCGGCAGTCGAGTCCCACAGGGCGCCCAGTACCTGGTCGTCGACCTGCTCTGGCTCGAGGGCGTGAGCAGCGCCGACGTGCCGTACGCGCAACGCCGGGAGCTGCTCGATGGGCTGGCCTTGGCCGGTCCGCACTGGCAGACTCCGCCGTGGTTCCCGGGCGCGGGCGACGAGGCCCTGCGCGCCGGCCGGGAGCAGGGCCTGCCGGGCGTGATCGCCAAACGGCTGGACTCGGCGTACGAGCCGGGGCGGCGCAGCCGACGCTGGCAGAGCATCGACGCGGTCTGACGGCAAGGAGCGACGTGTACCTGACCCACCTGGACTGCCCGCGCTGCGGACGGGAATCCGCGGCCGACACATTGCAGAACCTCTGCGAGTGCGGCTCACCGCTGCTGGCCCGCTATGACCTGCCGGCAGTGGCGAAGGCAGTCACCCCGGAACGATTCGGACTGCGCCCGGCCGACCTGTGGCGCTACCGGGAGCTGCTGCCGGTCGGCGACCCACGGCACGTCACGACGCTCGGCGAGGGCTGGACGCCGCTGCTGCGCACCCCGAACTACGGCGCCGAGATCGGCATCGCGGACCTGATGGTCAAGGACGAGGGGTTGATCCCGACCGGCTCGTTCAAGGCGCGCGGCGCGGCGGTCGGTGTGAGCCGAGCCCGTGAGCTGGGCGTCCAGCAAATCGCGATGCCCACCAACGGCAACGCCGGATCGGCCTGGGCGACGTA
This sequence comes from Micromonospora parathelypteridis, assembly GCF_014201145.1. Classification (NCBI taxonomy): domain Bacteria; kingdom Bacillati; phylum Actinomycetota; class Actinomycetes; order Micromonosporales; family Micromonosporaceae; genus Micromonospora; species Micromonospora parathelypteridis. The sequence goes on along the minus strand of NZ_JACHDP010000001.1, from coordinate 4,339,635 downwards.
CGCCGCACGGGCCGGGATGGGTGCGACCATCGTCATGCCGCTGGACGCGCCGAGCATCTGCCGGCGCGAGTGCGTCGCCGCCGGGGCCGACCTGCGTCTGATCGACGGGCTGATCAGCGACGCCGGCCGCCGGGTGGCCGAGCTGATCGCGGAGTCGGACGGGGCGATCTTCGACGCCGGCACGCTGCGCGAGCCCTACCGGCTGGAGGGCAAGAAGACGATGGGGTACGAGATCGTCGAGCAGCTCGGCTGGCAGGCGCCCGACGTGATCATCTATCCGACGGGTGGCGGTGTCGGCCTGATCGGCATCCACAAGGCGTTGCACGAGCTACGCGAGTTGGGCTGGATCGGCGACAAACTGCCCCGGCTGGTGGCGGTGCAGTCGACCGGGTGCGCGCCGATCGTGCGGGCGTTCGCCGCCGGCGAGGACCGGGCGCAGCCGTGGGCGGACGCGCAGACGGTGGCGTTCGGAATCACGGTGCCGGCGCCGCTGGGCGACGAGCTGATCCTGACGGCGCTGCGGGAGTCGTCCGGCACGGCTGTCGCCGTCGACGACGCGGACATCCTGGCGGACCTTCGGGACTTCGCCACCCGGGAGGGGCTGCTGCTCTGCCCGGAGGGGGCGGCCTGCCTGACCGCGGCACGGCAACTGCGCGCTGGCGGATGGATCCGGGCCGACGAGCGGGTGGTGGTGCTCAACACCGGCGCTGGGCTGAAGTATCCGGACACGGTCGACGTTTCTGGCGTACCCGTGCTGGTTTGAGGTGGCGGGCACCCCGCGGACCATGCGGTCCGCGGGGTGCCGTCGTGGCGGCCTACTGGTAGGTGATGTCGGAGGGTGAGTAGAAGCAGTTGACGCCGTCGGCGCCCTCGCCGATCTCGGTCGGCTCGTCGCCCTTCGGCACACCCCGGTACTTGACGCAGATCGACGTCTCGCGATCCGGGTCGCCGACGATGGTGATCCGGCTGAACCGCGCGGTGTCGCCCCAGTTGGTGTTGATACCGGCGATCGCGTCGGTGTTCCGGACGATCACGTTGTCGATCACCACATGCCGCTGGTACGACGTCGAGCAGTTGCCGCAGGCGCGGTAGAGCTTCCCGGCATTTTCCACCCGGAAGTTCTTGATGTAGACGGTGCCCGAGCCATTGTGTTGGAAGACCTTGTCGCTGGCGGAGCGGGCGCCGCCGCCGTCGACGGTGTAGGTGCTGCCGCCCCGGAAGGTGGCCGCGTCCTCGCCCACGTCCTCCCACCACACGTTGATCAGGGTGCAGTTGCCCTCGCAGTGCACGCCGTCACCGGCCGGGGCCCCGATGATCACGTTGCGCAGGGTGGCGCCGGCGGCCAGCTCGAACATCGGGTCCTGGCTCTCGCTCTGCCCGCCGTCACCGATGCCGTAGTAGCGCTTGAGTCCACCGTCGAACGTGCCGGAGACCGCGATGGTGGCGTCGACCTTCTGGCTGCTGGTCGGCGTCGGCCAGCCGGCAGGCGGCGAGGTGGTCGGGCCCGGGGTGGTGGGCCGCGGGGTGCTCGGCGACGTGGTGGTCGGCGGCGGCGTGGTCGGGGTGCCGCCACCGGACGAGTCGACAGTCACGTCGTCGAAGCCGCCGCTGGCGTACGCGGTGACCAGACCGATTCGGCCCGCACCGGCCAGGCTGTTGCTGCCGGAGGCGATCTGCGTTCCGTTGACGAAGCCGCGGATGGTGCTGCCGCTGGCCTCGATGCGCAGCGTGTACCAGGTGCCGGTGCCGATGCCCAGCGACGCGGAGCCGATCGCGGTGATGTTGCTGCCGTTGACCGCCTGCAGCTCGGCTCGACCGGAGCCGAGCAGGGCCAGCCGGTACATCTTGGTGCTGCTGGCGGACCGGGCGGCCAGCCCGACGAGGGCGCTGGACGAGCCGAAGCTCGCCGGCCGGACCCGTGCCTGGACGGAGTAGTCGGTCCAACTGGTCTGGCCGGCGAACTGCCGGGCCAGCTCACTGCCGGCGTTGGACTGGTTGAGCACGCCCGAGCCGTCGACCGACCAGGTGCCACCCGACTTGGACCAGCCGGAGGTGTTGCCGTCGTTGAAGTCGTCGCTGAAGACCGTGGCGGCGAAGGCCGAGGTCATGCCGGCGGTGAGGGCCGCCGCGGTCAGGCCGGCGCCCAGCGCCAGCAGGAGTGGTCGGCGGCCGGGGAATCGTCTCTTGTGCACAGATGTCCTCCTTGACGCATGTGGTGGCGATCCCTCGACCGTCCGGTTGGGGACGTGTCGGCACGGCGTGTTGCCATCACCTGGGATCGGTGCGCGCCCGCCGGACGCCCGGATCCAGAGCGGGGTGAAGCGGGATCAAAGACCCTGGGAAAGGGCTTTCCCGCTCCTTCGAGGCTAGGACTGCTCAAGCATCAACGTCAATGCCTGGCGCTTGCAGGTCTGTTGCAGGATTTCGGCCGGGGAGGCACGCCGACCGGTCAGTAGCTGTCCGGCCGGGTGATCCGCCAGGCCGCGTTGATCAGCCCGATGTGGGAGAGCGCCTGCGGGGTGTTGCCGAGCTGCATCCCGGTGGACAGGTCGATCTGCTCGCTGAACAGTCCCACGTCGTTGGAGTACCCGACGACCCGCTCGAAGAGCGCTTCGGCCCGCTGCTGCTCACCCGTCATCACCAGGCACTCCACCAGCCAGAACGAGCACAGCAGGAATCCCGCCGGGTCGGTCGTCCAGCGCCGCAGCAGTCCGTCCTCGGTGCCCAGCTCGCGCTCGACCATCGCGATCGTCGAGCGCATCCGCGGGTCGGTGGCCGGCAGGAAGTGCGTGACCGGCAGGGCGAGCACCGAGGCGTCCAACTCGGCCGATCCGAACGCGCCGGTGAACGCCCCGATCCGGTCGTTCCACCCCTCACGCAGCACGGTGTCGCGGATCTCGTCGCGCACCCGGGCCCAGCGACGGGGGTCGGCCCGATCACCGAGCCGGTCGGCGAGCCCCACGGCCCGGTCCATGGTGAGCCAGCAGGACACCTTGGACGAGACGTAGTGGCGCTCCTCGTCCCGGGTCTCCCAGATGCCCCGGTCCGGCATCTGCCACGTCGAGGCCACCTGCTCGGTCAGGCCGAGCACCATCTCGCACAACTCGCCATCGAACGTCGCGCCGAGGTAGTCGCGCAGGCGCCACACCGCGGACATCACCTCACCCGGCACGTCGAGCTGCCGCTGCCGCCAGGCGTCGTTGCCGACCCGCACGGGCCTGCTGTCGCGATATCCGCGCAGGTGGGAGCAGTGGTGCTCGGAGATGTCGCGCTCGCCCTCCAGCCCGAAGAGCACCGGGACGGGCTCGTCGCCGAACCGGCCGATCGAGCGGGTCGCCCAGGCGAACAGCCGGGACGTCTCGTCGGGGCAGGCCGCCACCCAGAGCGCCCGCATCGTCAACGAGAAGTCCCGCAGCCAGGAGTAGCGGTAGTCGTAGTTCCGGTCACCGCCGATCTGCTCCGGCAGCGAGGATGTCAGCGCGGCGGCGACCGCGCCACTGCGCGCGTACGTCAGGCCGGTCAGGACCGTCGAGCTGTGTTTGACGAGTTCGGGGTAGCGGCCGGAATACCCGTGCGTCTCCCGGAACGCCTGCCACGCCTGTGTGGTCTCGGCGAGGGTGGTCAGCGGGTCGACCCGGGCCGGCGGATCGCCGTACGCCTCGCCGAAGGCCAGGTCCATCCCGATCACCTGACCGGCCGAGACCTCGAACTCGTGGGTCACCCGGTCGATGCCCGCTCGCAGGTGCAGACCCCCGGCCCGCAACACCAGCACCACGGGGCCGGCGCCGGCCAGCACCCCGCCGTCCGGCTGCTCGTGCAGGTACGGCGTGAGCAGGCCGTACTCCGGGCGGGGCGCGAAGTCCAGCGCCATCCGCACCCGGCCCGAAATCCCCTGCACCACCCGGATCAGCACGGCGGGCGAGTTCTTACCCAGCTCGTGGGCGCGGGCGCCAACCTCGGCGGCCAGGGCGTCGACGACCGCCACGCTGCCGTGCGGAGTGTGGTGCACCGTCCGCAGTACCAACGAGTCCGGCAGGTACGCGCGCTCCACCCGGAACCCCGGGCCGCCGACACCGACCGGCGCCAGCCGGAAGTGACCAGCCCTCGGGTCGAGCAGCCGCGCGAACACGGACGACCCGTCGAACCGGTGCGGGCACCACCAGTCGACCGAGCCGTCCTTGCCGACCAACGCCCCCGAACGGGAGTCCGAGAGGAACCCGTAGTCGGAGATCGGCGGCTGCTGCTGTTCCACCCGCCGGGGGTACCCGCATCGGCCCGGATCAGACCGTCGCTGGACGGGTCACGCGGTCGGTGGCTCGTCCTTGCCCGCCGCCTCGGCCGCGTCGGCCTCTTCCTTGGTCTTGTGTACGGCCTTGTCGGCGTGCTCCGGCGGCCCGTAGACGGTGTACAGCACCAGCGGGTTGGGGCCGGTGTTGACGAAGTTGTGCTTGGTGCCGGCCGGCACCACGACCAGGTCGCCCGCGACGACCTTCCGCTTCGCACCGGCAACCCGTGCCTCGCCGACGCCGCTGACGAAGGTCAGGATCTGGTCGATGTCCTCATGCACCTCCTCACCGATCTCCCCATCGGCGGGGATGGTCATGATGACCAACTGGGTGTGCTCACCGGTCCACAGCACCCGCCGGAAATCCGGACTCTTCTCGGCAACGGTCGCGATCGTGAAATGTTCCATGCCCGCGCTCATACCCCGTTCGGCAGCGCGCCACGCCGAGACACACAGATGGTGGAATTCCCCACGGTCGAGAGGTTTGGATCCGCCCAGACCGGGGATCGATCACTCTGACCGGCGCAAACGGCCGGTCGAGCCAGGTCCCCGCTGGCGTACCGCCGAACGGCTGCGGTGGTGGGAGACGGCCAGAGCGCGGCGACGTTCCGACCACGGTCGAAGCGGCGCCGTGCGCTCGTTTGTGACCAGCGGTGCAGCCAGCGGAGCTGGTCTAGCGGTGCAGCCAGCGGAGCAGGTCGGGCGGGGCCAACGCCGCCGTCCGCTCCCGGTAGTGGGCCTGCGCGGAGGAGTCCAGCAGGCTACGGCCCTGCCCCGAGCCACCCTGGCGGAAGAAAACCTGCCGGTCGCGCAGCACGCCGAGCGTGTCTGGGGCGAGCCGGTCGGCGCGCTCCCGCATCTGCCCGAAGGTGGCCGCCTCGACCAGGTCGGGCCAGCGCTCGGGCGGGACCGCGATGCCCCACCGGTCGGCGAGCCGGCGCATCTCCCCGCCCAGGTCGGCCAGCAGGTCGTCGTAATGCACCAGCTCGACGTTCGGCTCGTGCCGGCGGGCCCAGGCGTCACTCAGGTGCAACATCACCCCGGGCAGCGAATCCAGCTCGGCGCGGGGGTCAGCTTCCTGGCGCACCCAGTTCGGCAGCCACTGCTCCACCGGTTGGCGTGCCCGGGGCGGCTCGGCCGGGGCGGGCTGGCCGGTCAGCTCGGCGAGGCGCACCCGGTCCAGGTTGCCGGCCTGGTGATAGAGGGAGACCGCCATGTCCAGCGGGTGCCGGGCCACCACCACGTAGTGCACCCGGGGATCGAGCGGCACGCCGTCCAGCGGGGTGTGCGTCTTGATGAACCGCCGGTGCGGTTGCGCGGCCAGCCGGTCGAACACCGCGTCCCGCGGCTCGGCCAACCAGTCCAGCCACGGCGACAGCACGGTCAGCGGCGCCGGCAACTCCGGGGTGCCCAGCACCAGGAGCGCGCAGATCATCTGCATCCAGGTGGTGCCGCTCTTGGACCGGGTGCTGATCACGATGTCGCCGTCGCGGAACGGGAAACCGGCCCAGCGGCCGCTGTCCTCGTCGTCGGATCGGTAACGGTGAGCTGGCGTGGGCATCGGAGGAGCGTACTGGCCGAGCCGACAGCCGAGCAGCCCAATTCCGGGCGGGCTCGGCCTCGCCTACTGCCGCTCGGTGAAGCCGAACTGGATGATGCCCTCGTCGTCGACGGTGGCGTCCACCGACGCGTCTCCGAGCAGCTCGGCGGCATCCTCGTCCAGGAAGATCCGGGCACCCTGGTTGTCGACCACACGATCGCCCTGCACCGGCTCGGGCACCAGCTCCACCGTGAGCGAACCCGCGTCGGCGTCGGCGGCGATGCGTACTCCGCCGTCCTGGGCGACGTCCTGCTGGTTCGCGAGGTCGCGGATGACGAGCACGGCGTTATCGGTCATGGTGAGCATTGGCGGAACTCCTCGTGGATTCTCGGCTCGCGGTCGGGATCTGCGCAGACCGGACAGTCGGCCCGCGTACGAGCACACGTGGGAGGCGACAGGAGGGCGAACGGTCGTCGCCGTCGCTTCGAATCGGGGCAGCTGACGGCCCCTGCACTCCCAACCGTGCCCGCTGCCGGGCCATCCGTCAAATAGAGGCAGGTCAGTCGAGAGCGGCGGCCGGGGCCAGCCAGGCGCGAATCTCGTTGACGGCCGCACGGCCGGCCCGGTTGGCGCCGATCGTGCTGGCCGAGGGGCCGTATCCGACCAGGTGGATCCGCTCGTCGGCGACCACCCGAGTGCCATCCATCGTGATACCGCCGCCGGGCGCACGCAGACCCAGCGGGGCGAGATGGTCGATGGCGGCGCGGAAACCGGTGCACCAGAGGATCACGTCGGCCGCGACGAACCGCCCGTCCGCCCAGGCCACCCCGTCCGGTGTGATCCGGTCGAACATGGGTAGCCGGTCGAGGACGCCACGCTCACGCAGCCGGCGTACCTCCGGGGTGACCGGAAGCCCGGTCACGCCCACCACGCTGCCCGGTGGGCGGCCGGCCCGGACCGCCTCGTCCACCCGGGACACCGCGGCGCGGCCCAGCTCCGGCCCGAACTTCTCGTCCTTGAACTCCGGCGGCCGCCGGGTCACCCAGGTGGTGGCTGCCGCGACGGTGGAGACCTCGCCGAGCAGCTGCACGGCCGAGGTGCCGCCGCCGACGACCACCACCCGGAGGCCGGCGAACTCGGCCGGACCCCGGTAGTCGGCGGTGTGCAGCTGCCGGCCCCGAAACGACGATCGGCCCGGGTAGTGCGGCCAGAACGGCCGGGTCCAGGTGCCGGTCGCGTTGATCAGGGCCCGGGCGGTCCACCGGTCCTCATCGGTCTGCACGTCCAACCGCCCGTCCGGGCGGGAGTGCACCGCGCGGACCCGCACCGGCCGCCGCACCGGCAGGTCGAATGCCCTCTCGTACGCGGCGAAGTACGCGCTGACCTGCTCGGCGGCCGGGCGCTGTGGTTCGGCGGGTGGGAGGGGCATCCCGGGCAGGTCGTGGAAGCCGTGCACCCGGTCGAAGACCAGCGTGGGCCAGCGGTGCTGCCAGGCACCGCCGGGCCCGTTGTCGCCGTCGAGGATGACGAAGCCGCTGCCGGGGACGAAGCCGGTGCGGCGCAGGTGGTAGCCCGCGCTGAGGCCGGCCTGACCGGCGCCGATCACCACGACGTCGGCGGAGTGCGTGTCCACGAGAGGTGCAACGCCGCGATGGTCACCACTGTGCCCCCGGCGCGGCGTCGTGCCGATCACAGACGGCCATTCCGGCTATGACCAGCGGAACTGTGTTTACGCTGCGTATATGAGTGACTACCGTAGGTATGCCGCCGAGTTCCTCGGCACCCTGCTGTTGGTCTTCTTCGGCGTGGGTAGCGCCGTCGCCGCGCGAGTGCAGGGCGGTGTGGTGGTGGTCGCGTTGGCCTTCGGGTTCGTGATGGTCGCCCTCGTCTACACGATCGGCCCACTGTCCGGCAGTCACGTCAACCCGGCGGTGACGCTCGGTGTGCTGCTCTCGGGAAAGATCTCGGTGATCGGTGCCGTGGCGTACTGGATCGCGCAGTTCGTCGGCGCGACCGTGGCCGCCTTCGTGCTGTGGGCGCTGACCCGCTGGGGCGACGTGGCGGATCAGACCGGGGCGCTGGGCACGAACGGTTACGGCGCGCACATCAACCGGGGCGGCGCGGCCGTGCTGGAGGTCATTCTGACCTTCCTCTTCGTGCTGGTCGTCCTGGTGGTGACCAGCCGCAGCGAGAATCCGGGCACCGCGGGGCTGGCCATCGGGCTCGCCCTCGCCGCGACCCAACTGGTGGGCGTGACGCTGACCGGCGCGGCGGTCAACCCGGCCCGCGCGTTCGGCCCGGCGGTGTTCGAGGGTGGCGTGGCCCTGCGGCAGCTCTGGGTGTTCATCGTCTTCCCGCTGCTCGGCGGGGCGCTCGCCGCCCTTGTCGCACCGATGGTCATGGGGGCGCAGCGGCACTACTGGGGTGGCCACGACAAGTCGGTCGGCCGGGGGACCTAGCCCAACCGGCAATAACCTACGCCCGAGGCCCTTTTCCGGCGAATACCTTCGTGACAGCATCAGCGCATGCATCGCCGTCACTTCCCCCGCGCCCTCGCGCTGCTCGCGCTGGTCGCCACCGCGGCCACCGCCGGCGCGCCCGGTGCCACGGCCGAGTCGCCCACCCTCGCGACCACCCGACTCAACGACACGATCGACACGATCCTCGCCGACACCCGACTCGCTGGCGCGCAGGCGTCGGTGGTCGTGGTCGACACCAGCACGGGACAGACGCTCTACGACCGCAACGGTGACCGCCGGCTGGTCCCCGCCTCCAACACCAAGCTGCTGACCTCGACGGCGGCCCTTGAGCTGCTCGGCCCGGGGCACCGCTTCGCCACCGACGTTCGGACCACCGGCAAGCGCCGCGCGGGCCTGCTCTCCGGCAACCTCTACCTCCGCGGCGGGGGTGACCCGACCATGCTCGCCGCCGACTACGACGCGCTCGCCGCACAGGTCGCCGCCGACGGCGTACGGGTGGTCACCGGCAACCTGGTCGCCGACGACACCCGCTACGACCACACCCGACTCGGCCCCGACTGGACCTGGGACGACGAGCCCTACTACTACGCCGCCCAGGTCTCCGCGCTGACCGTCGCCCCGGACACCGACTACGACGCGGGCACCGTGATCGTGCACGCCGCCCCGGCCGATCGGGCGGGCGCCCCACCGGTGGTCAGCACCACCCCACCCACCGGGTACGTCCGCATCGACAACCGTGCCAAGACGGTCACCGAGGGCGAGACGTCGATCTCGATCGAGCGCGAGCACGGCGGTAACACCGTCGTGGTGACCGGCCAGATCGCCGTCGGCGACGAACCCGCCAGCGACTGGGTGACCGTGTGGGAGCCCACCGGCTACGCGGCCGACGTGTTCCGGGCGGCGCTGCACCGGCACGGCGTCCGGGTGCTCGGTCGTACCGTGCTCGGTCAGCCCACCCCGGAGGCGGCCCAGCCGGTGGCGCGGCACGACTCGATGAGCCTGGGTGAACTGATGACGCCGTTCCTCAAGCTCTCCAACAATGGGCACGCCGAGGTGTTGACCAAGGAGATCGGCCGGGTCCTCTCCGGCTCCGGCACCTGGACGGCCGGACTGACCGCGATCAGCGAGTACGTGGCCGACACCGGGATGGACACCGGGAGGCTGCGCCAGCGCGACGGCTCGGGGCTGTCCCGGCGCAACCTGGTCCCCGCGGCGGAGTTCGTCGACCTGCTGAGCGCCGTCCGCGCCGAACCGTGGTTCGCCACCTGGTACGCGGCACTGCCGATCGCCGGGCAACCCGAGCGGTTCGTCGGCGGCACCCTGCGCAGCCGGATGGCCGGCACTCCGGCGGCGGGCAACGTGCACGCCAAGACCGGCAGCCTGACCGGTGTCTCCGGGCTTTCCGGCTACGTCACCAGCGCAGATGGCCGGCTGCTGGCGTTCTCCATTCTGCTGAACAACTACCTGACCGCGTCGGTCAAGTCGATGGAGGATCAGATCGCCGTGGCGCTGGCCGGCTACCGCGAGGACGCTGCGACCACGGCACGGGTGGCACCGCCGGCGGTGCCGGAGACGCCCCGGACCCCGGAGGGCGTCGAGTGCTCCTGGGTCAAGCCGATCACCTGCTGAACGGCGGCCGGGAGGCGCACCCGCGCCTCCCGGCCGGACGCGGGCTCAGGCCGGACGGTCCGGTGGGGGGACCACCGCCGTCGGATCGCCGCGCTCGATGAGCGCGGCGATGTCGGCAGCCCGCAGCCCTCGCAGCGCCAGCACCCGCGTGCCCCAGCGGTGCAGGCGGCACGGGTGCGGGCTGGCGTCGTTACGACAGACCACACCTCCGGACCACCGCTGGGGGGCATGGACCACCACCGCCCGCACCGCGAACTGGGTGTCCTCGCCCGTCACGTATGGCGGCAGGGGGATGTCGCGGAGCACGTCCCCGGACGCTGCACGGGCACCGGACGAAGCGGTACGACGGACGCGGTGGGCGGTACTGCTACTCATCTCCGCTGCCTCCACACTGGATGGTCGGATGGGGACAGCAGAAAGTTACGACCTCCTCGACCGTACGCGACGGACAAACTGTCCCGCTGTGCGATCGGTCGGTCAGCGAACCGCCACGGCCTGGAGGCCGACGTTGCCGCAGTGCGGGGTGAAGACCTTCTCGACGGTCCAGGTCAGCAGCAGTCGGGCGCCCTTCGGCACCTCGAACCGGATCGTGAACTGAGCGCTCTGGCTGGTGTACGGGTCCTCCAGCACCGCCGTGCGGGACGGCCCACCCGTGGACAGCCGCGCTTCGAGGCGCCCCCGGGCCATCCAGATGCCGCCGTAGACCTGGACGATGCGTGGCTCACCGCTGCCCGCGACGGCGAGGGTGAACCCGTTGCCGGCGCCGCAGGTGTAGACGCCATTGGAGCTGTGCCTCGCCGATCGCTCCGACGAGCCGTCGGACCAGCGGACGTACTCCTGGTTGCCGTCCCAGCCGACCCGCTTGCCGGCGCCACCTCCGTCGATGATCTCCCCGGAACCGGAGCGCTTACGGACCGTCGACCTGCCGCCACGCTCGCCCCAGTGCATCCAGTCCCGGGTGCCGACGGCGGTGAGGTCGACCTCTGCGGGCATCTCCCCCTGCGTCACCGACAGCAGCGGCGGCCCGGGTGATGCCGGCGGCGTGACGGGCGGGCTGGCCGACGGTGTCGGGTCGGGCGAGGGTGGGCGCTGGCGCGGACGCAGGCCGGGCATCGCCGGCCCCGCGTCACCGGTGCGCCCGTCGGTGGCCGGGAGACCGGTGGCACGGGCGGCGCCGGCGGGCACGTCGCCCGAGCGGCCCGCCTGGTCGCCGCCGGGCTCCGGGTCGGACCGACTGCTGAGGTAAGAGATCAACACCACCAGACAGAGGAGTACGGCAACCCCCGAGACCGCCCAACGTCGCCGCTGTCGGGCACGGGTAACCCGGCGCAGCGCGGTGCGGCTCTGCGCCTGCGTGCGATCTTCGTCGGCCACCGACCCCTCCACCTCCACCGCCCGGCCGGCGTCGTCGGCCGTCGCGGACCACACCGTCCACTGTGGGCCGTTTCACGTTTGTACCGGTGTGGACGACACGCTAGATCCGGACTGCCGGACGTGTCCAGCCCGCCGTCGGACGCGGTCGGACAACGTGGCCCGCTCGGACGGGGACCACCTGCACCGCGAGCGGATTTCGCGTCAGCCGATCCGGAAACCGAGCAACTGCGCGATGACCATGGCCTGCTCGGCGTCGATGATGGCACCGGCCCGCTCGACGACCGTCGGGTCGAGCGCGGTGAGATCGCTGCCGCGCAGGTCAGCGCCGCCGAGTCGGACGTTGAGCAGCTGCGCGCCGGAGAGGTCGACACCGGTGACCGTCGCCCCGGTGAGATTGGCCCTGGTCAGGTCCACCTCGCGCATCCGTACCCCGGTCAGCCGGACGCCCCGCAGGTCGGCGCCGGGCAGCGCGACGAAGGACCAGTCGCCGCCGTCCACGGCCAACGGGCGCAGGTCGCACTCGATGAAGGTGCTCCCGACCAGCTTGCAGCCGGTGAACTCGGCCTCGAAGAAGTTGCACCGCCGGAAGACGCAACGGGTGAAGGCGGAGTCGACGTGCCGCGAGGCGTTGAACTGCACGTTGCCGAACGTGCACCCGGTGAAGACCGCGCCCCGGCTCACCGCCTCGGTCAGGTCCACGTCGAAGAACTCGCAACCCACGAAATGCCGGTCGGTCAACTCCTCGCCGTACCAGTCCTCGTGGCGGAAGGTCACGTCCTCGGTCAACTCCGGCATCCGGCCAGGCTAGTGGGCACCAGCGACACCCTGCGCCCGGTGTCTCTAGTGGCGGCCCCCTTTCGGCAGCGGCGTACCGGCTAGTAGGTTCGGCGACGTGAGTGTGGCTCGGAGCAAGGACCCGGATCAGATCGGTTTCGACCCGGCGCGGTTGGCCCGGATCGACGAGCACTTCGGCCGGTACGTCGACGACGGCCGGCTGGCAGGCTGGCAGGTGGTGGTCACCCGCCGTGGCGAGGTGGCGCACTCCTCGACGTACGGGCTGGCCGACCGGGAGTCGGGAGCGCCGGTCGAGGCCGACACGCTCTGGCGGATCTACTCGATGACCAAGCCGGTCACCTCGGTCGCGGCGATGATGCTGTGGGAGGAGGGCCGCTTCGAGCTGACCGACGAGATCAGCCGCTGGCTGCCGGAGTTCGCCGACCTGCGGGTCTACTCCAAGGGATCGACGCTCAAGCCGTACACCGTGCCGGCGATCGAGCCGATCCGGGTCTGGCACCTGCTCACCCACACCGCCGGCCTGACGTACGGCTTCATGCAGACCTCGGTGGTCGACGGGCTCTACCGGGCCGCCGGCTACGACCTGTACCCGCCGTCGGACGTCGACCTGGCCGGCGCCTGCGCGGCCTTCGGCGAGCTGCCGCTGCTGTTCCAGCCCGGTTCGGCCTGGGGCTACTCCGTCGCCACCGACGTGCTCGGCCGGCTCGTCGAGGTGATCTCCGGGCAGAGCCTCGACGCGCTCTTCGCCGACCGGATCTTCGGCCCGCTGGGCATGACCGATACCCGCTGGTGGGTGGACGGCGACGAGGCCGAGCGGCTGGCCGCGCTCTACGTACCGGATCCGCGCAGCGGCCGGGCGGTCCGCTACGACAGCCTCGGCGCGCTCGCGCACCGCAAGCCGGCCCTGCTCTCCGGCGGCGGCGGTCTGATCTCCAGCGCCTCGGACTACCACCGCTTCACCCAGCTACTCCTGCGCGGCGGCGAGCTGGACGGGGTTCGGCTGCTCGGGCCGCGCACGGTGCGGTTCATGACCCGCAACCACCTGCCCGGCGGTCAGGACCTGGGCACGCTGTCCACCGGCGGCTTCGCCGAGACGACCCTGGACGGGATCGGCTTCGGCCTCGGGTTCGCGGTGGTCGACGACCCGATCCCCAGCCGGGTGCCGAGCAGCGTCGGCGAGTACTACTGGGGTGGGGTGGCCAGCACCGCGTTCTGGGTGGACCCGGCCGAGGAGATCACCGCGCTGCTGTTCACCCAGCTGATGCCATCGAGCACCTACCCGCTCCGCTCCCAGCTGCGCCAGCTCGTCTACGCCGCGCTGGTCGACTGACCGAGACGACTGCCGGGCCGCTCGGCGCTGACCTCCACAGACCTCGCGGCAGCGACGCCGGACGGTCAGGCCGCCGACCCGACCCGTCTGTCGCCGCCGCTGTAGAGCTGCCCCAGATGTGGGGCAGCGCGGCGGTCCCACCCCATGACCTCCGCCTCGGGTGTCCGCGTTCGTCGTCAGTCGACGTGGTTGTGACGTCGCGCTGGCCTCCCGAACACGATCGGCCTCAGTCGGCGAGGCGTGCCGGGAAGCCTCCGGTGGCGATCGGGCCCCAGGCGTCGATCGTGACCCGGATCAACGACTTGCCCTGGCGCACCATCGCCGCCCGGTAGTCGTCCCAGTCCGGGTGCTCGCCGGCGATGCTGCGGAAGTACTCGACAAACGGGTCCAGCGCCTCGGGCAGGTCGAGCACCTCGGCGGTGCCGTCGATCTGCACCCAGGGGCCGTCCCAGTCGTCGCTGAGCACGCACGCCGAGACCCGGGGGTCGCGCCGGATGTTTGTCACCTTGGCCCGCTCCGGGTAGGTGGAGACGACCAGCCGGCCCTGCCCGTCGATCCCCGCGGAGACCGGGGACGACTGCGGGCGGCCGTCAGCCCGGGTGGTCATCAGCACGACGCGGTGTCGCGACCGGAGGAAATCGAGCAGGGCGTCCCGGTCGACCCGGGTGTTCTTTGCGATGTTGCGCGCCATCTCTCGTTCCTACCAGGTGCGGGCGCAGCGGCGACGGCGGGTCAACGAGGCCGGGCCGCGGAGCGGTGGACGGCCTGGGTGGGCACCCGGGGGCGGCCGGACGGGCGCCAGGCCCGACCGCTGGCGTAGATCACCCGAAAGCCGAGGTACGACGCGAGCGGGGCCCAGTGGGCGGAGCCCATTCGCAACTCGGCGGCATTGTGCCGCTGGCCGTTGGCGAGCACGTCGAGCAGGACGGTTTCGAAGGCCGCCGATTCGACCCAGTCGACTTCTCGGGTGAAACCGCAGATCAGAGCGGCTCCGGTGACCTGCAGGAACTCGCGCAGCACCGCGTCCGAGGCCCGCAGCACCGAGCAACTGCCGAAATAGAGTCGGCGCCCCTCGGCGCGGCCGGCCATCAGCTCGGCCACCTCGTTCAGCTCCACCGACTGCCAGTCGGTGAGGCAGAGCCGGCTCGGCTCTCCGTGCATGGCGAAGAAGCCGACCCGGTGGTCGGCGTACTGCTTGAGCAGCCAGCGGTCCAGGAAGTAGAACAGCTCGTCGCGCGTGGCCGCGTCCTTGTGGATGAAGCGGATCTTGCCCAGTCGCTCCAGCAACTCGAGGGTGGGCAACACGGAGCCCCGCTCGTTGAGGTCGCGGTGCCACTGACCCTCGACACAGAAGACGCCACCGCGTGCCACGTGCACCTCCGCCAGTCCGCCGCCCGGGGCTGACGTTACCGCCCGCCATCGGCCAGGAAACATCACCCTCGGTGTAACGGATTGCGACGTTCGGTGCGCTTGACCGTGCTTGACCTCACCAGGGCCGATCGGTAGTGAATGGCTGTTTCGCAAATCAGGCGAATTCCCAGTCAATACCCAGGTACCACAGATTGTGAGGACGATTCTCGTTAATCACCTCCAACCGCACTCATCAGTGCCAGGGTGGAAATCACGGGACTTCTCGGTCGATGTTCCGGTGCCACCCCATTCGCTCTCCTATCGGGAGGACTTCTGTGCGCGTAAACACCTTGAAGCGAGTTGCCGTCGCATTCGCCCTGGCGCTGCCCGGGGCAGCGATCGCCACGGTGGTCGCCGCACCAGCAGCGCACGCGGACGGCTGTTACACCTGGAACCGCAACCTGTACCAGGGTCGCTCAGGCGACGACGTCCGCCAGTTGCAGATCCGGGTCGCCGGCTGGGCCGGCAACCGGGACATCGTGGAGAACGACGGCCGCTACGGACCGAAGACCGCCGCCGCGGTCAAGCGATTCCAGCAGGCGTACGGGCTGCGCGCCGACGGCGTCGCCGGACCGCAGACCTATGCCAAGCTGTACCAACTCCAGGACAACGACTGCACGCCCGCGCACTTCAGCTACAACGAGCTGGACAACGGGTGCGGCGGGTCCGGATACAGCGGTGGCCCGCTCTCGGCGGCCCAGACCCGGCAGAACGCGCTGCGCACCATGTGGAAGTTGGAGGCGCTGCGCAAGAGCCTCGGCGACAAACCGCTCGACGTGTCCAGCGGTTTCCGCAGCCGCGCCTGCAACAACCAGGTCGGCGGCGCGTCCGACAGCCAGCACCTGTACGGCAACGCGGCCGACATCACCTCGCGGTCGTCCTCGCTGTGCCAGGTCGCCCGCGGTGCCCGTAACAACGGCTTCAGCGGAATCTACGGGCCGGGCTACCCCGACCACGACGACCACGTGCACGTCGACTCGCGTCGGGAGAACAACAGCGACAACAGCTCGAACACGACGAGCTGGTCCGCGCCGGACTGCGGGATCGGGGCCGGCAACGACTGAGCCGGCCGGTCAGAGCGACGTCGGCCCGACGCGGAGGGGGATCTTCGCGTCGGGCCGACGTCACGTCGCCCCGGTCGGGTGGGCGCGCGGGTGGGGCGCTCAGCTCGCCCGGGGCCAGCGCGGCGCGGTGACGGGGGGTGTCACCGGCCGGCCAGCAGCGGTGGGCCGTGCCCCCGGCGGGACGACCCGCGGGGCCTGCGGCCGCGACGGCCCGGTCGCCGTGAACGGGAAGGGCACGTGGACGAACGGGTTGCCGTGCCGGATCACCGCATCGATCTGCCGTTCGTTGAGCCCGTGTGTCTCCAACACCCGTCGCCCCCAGCGGTGGAGGCGACACGGGTAGGACGCGCCGTCGTTGCGGCACAGCGGCCCGGTGGGCCACTCCTCGGCGGTGTGCACGACCACCGCCCGGACCGCGAGCCGAACATCCTCCGGGGTCAGCTGTGCCGGCAGCGGCACCTCACCCAGTACCTGATCGATGGGATCCGTCGACTGCACACCAACACGCACGGCAGGCCTCCCGCAGCTCGGCAGCGGTACGGCGGACTCACCGCACCGACATCCTCGGCCAGTGGTACGGCCGGCATCGGACGAAAGTTCAAATCCGGTACGCGGTAAGCAGATCCTCCGGCGACAGAACGTGCAACCCGTCGACGACGGCTCCGCTGCGCGGCCTTCGGTCAGACCAGGCCGGCGTCGTGCACGAGCAGGGCCACCTGGACCCTGTTGTTCAGGTCGAGCCGGGTCAGCAGCCGGGAGACGTACGCCTTCACCGTCGCCACACTCATGAACAGCTCGCCCGCGATCTCCGCGTTGGTCTGGCCCCGCCCCAGCGCGACCGCCACCTGCCGCTCCCGCTCACTGAGCCCACTGAGCAGCCGCAGCGCCCGCTCCCGGCGCGGGTCGGGGCCGACCGGGCCGGGGGCGGCGGCGGTCACGTGGGCGATCAGCGTCCGGGTCACCGTCGGGGAGAGCGTCGCCTCACCGGCCGCCACCCGGCGTACGGCGTGCACGATCTCCGCCGGCGGCGTGTCCTTGAGCAGGAAGCCAGCCGCACCGGCGCGTAGTGCGCGCAGCACCTGCTCGTCCGCGTCGAAGGTGGTCAGCACCAGCACCTCCGGCGGGTGCGGCTGGGCACGCAGCGCCTCGGTGGCGGTCAGCCCGTCCACCCGTGGCATCCGGATGTCCATCAGCACCACGTCCGGCGCGTACGCGGCGACCGCGGCCGGCACCTCGCCGCCGTCGGCCGCCTCGCCGACCACGGTCAGGTCCGGCAGGCCGCCGAGGATCATCGAGAGCCCGGCCCGGACCAGGGCGTCGTCGTCCACGATCAGGACACGCACCGACGGCACGGCCGACTCAGGCCCGGCCACCCCGGAAGCGCCCGTCACCCCGGAAGGCCCGGGAGGCCCCGTCACGCTGGCCACGGCAGCCAGGCGGCCAGCCGGAAGTCACCCGCGTCGTCCCGGCCGTAGGCGAGCCGGCCACCGGCCAACGTGACCCGCTCACTGATGCCGACCAGGCCGGTGCCCGCGCCCGGCAGAGTGCCATCGGGCGGTGGACCGACCGGCCACCGGTTACCGATCGCCACGGTCAGCCCGTTTCCCGGCCCACCGGCCACGTCCACGGTGACCGCCGCGCCGGCCGCGTGCTTACGGGCGTTGGTCAGCCCCTCCTGCACGATCCGGTACGCGGCCCGGCCCAGCGCCGCCGGCACCTCCCCCGACCTGGCGACGGTGTCGCTGACGTTGACGCGCACCCCGGCCGACCGCGATTCGGCGATCAGGGCCGGTAGGTCGGAGAGGGTGGGCTGCGGTGGCTCGGGGGCGTCGCTCTTGTCGTCCTCGGCCCGGAGCACCCCGATCACCTCCCGCAGGTCCTGGAGGGCGGCGTGCGCGCTGCCGCGGATCACTCCAGCCGCCCGCGCCACCTCGTCCGCCGGCGCGTCCGGGCGGAACTCGAGAGCACCGGCGTGCAGGCTGAGCAGCGAGATCCGGTGGGCCAGCACGTCGTGCATCTCCCGGGCGATCCGGGTGCGTTCGAGGTGGCGGGCCTGCGCGACCCTCAGTTGCTGCTCCGACTCGGCCCGCTCGGCCCGCTCGCGCAGCGAAACGATCAACTGCCGTCGGGCCCGGACGAACATCCCCCAGGCCAGCACGGCGAAGCTGAGCACCACGCCCCACGACGCGGTGGCCCAGTACGGCATGTTCGGGTCCGGGCGCAGCCAACTGAAGACCATGTTGGTGACGAGGCCGGCACCGGTGACCGCGATCGCAACGGCCGTCCGTCGGTGCACCACCACCGTGAAGTAGAAGATCAGCAGCGGGATGGCGGCGGCCAACGAGAACAGGGTCAGCGGTGTCGTCGCCACCACCAGCCCGAGTGGCCACCGGCGGCGCAACCAGAGCAGCCCGCAGCAGACCAGCCCGATCAGGGCGTCGGCGCCGGTCATCCAGTCGTGCGGGAGTGGTGTGCTCATCGACGGGTCGGGCGACAGGGCGTCAGCGGTGGCGAACAGCACCCAGAGCAGGGAGACCAGGAACGCGATGCTGTCCACGATCCAGTCGCGCATGGTGCGGCGCGGACGCCTACGCCCACGCTCAGCCGGCACGACCAGTTCCCCTGGCAACAGCCAGGGGTGCTCTGGTACGGCGAGGCTGGTCACGACGCCATGCTAGGCAGCCGAGGGGCGACACGACCAGCTACCAAAGTCGAGACCCGCCGTTCGACCAAGGTCGACGCGGCACCGACCGGTGGCCGAAGCGGATGACCGGGCGGCGCGGGCAGGCTCAACGACATGATCACCGTAGAGAACCTCACCAAGCGATACGGGCCACACCCGGCCGTGGACGACGTGTCCTTCCACTGCGAGCCGGGCACGGTCACCGGCTTCCTCGGCCCCAACGGCGCCGGAAAGTCCACCACCATGCGGATGATCTGCGGACTCACCGCGCCGAGCGCGGGCCGCGCCACCGTCTCCGGGCGCCCCTACCGGGAGCTGCCCAACCCGGGGCGGGAGGTCGGGGTGCTGCTGGACGCCTCCGCCCAGCACGCCGGGCGGACCGGCCGCGAGGCGTTGACGCTGTCCGCGTACACCATGGGTCTGGACCGGCGCGAGGTCGCCGCGAAGCTCGACCTGGTCGGGTTGAACGCGGTGGCCGCGAAGCGACGGGTACGGGCGTACTCGTTGGGCATGCGCCAGCGGCTCGGGCTGGCGCACGCGCTGCTCGGCGACCCGCGGGTGCTGATCCTCGACGAGCCGGCGAACGGCCTGGACCCGGAGGGGATCTTCTGGATGCGCGGCCTGCTGCGTGACTTCGCCGACCGGGGTGGAACGGTGCTGCTCTCCTCCCACCTGCTGCGTGAGGTGGAGGCGGTCGCGGACCGGCTGGTGGTGATCGGGGGCGGCCGGATCGTGGCCCAGGGCGACAAGGACGAGTTGCTGGCCGGCGGCGGCACGGTCGTCCGGGCCCGCGACAGCGCGGCGCTGCGCCGGGCGCTGGAGGTGGCCGGGCTGAGCGCCGCCGACAGCTCCGAAGGGCTGCTCGTGCAGGCCGACGCCGAGGCGGTCGGTCAGGCCGCCGCCGACGCCGGTGTCGCGCTGGCCGAGCTGCGCCCCGCCAGCGGCGGTGGCCTCGAACAACTCTTCCTCACCCTGACCGCCGGCGAATCCACCAAGGAGTCCGTCCGATGACCACCACCACCGCGCCCGCCGACGGCGTCGTCGCGCCACGCCAGCACACCCCGGTACGCCGTCCGTCGCTGCTCCGGCTCACCGTCGTCGAACTGCGCAAGCTCGTCGACACCCGGGCTGGCCGCTGGCTGCTGATCACCATCGGCCTGGTCACCGCCGTGATCGTCATCCTGCAGTTGATCTACGCGAACGACGCCGACCAGACCTTCCTCAACTTCTTCACTCCCTCGCTGCTGCCGGTCGGGGTGCTGCTGCCGGTGCTCGGCATCCTGTCGATCACCAGCGAGTGGTCCCAGCGGACCGCCCTCACCACCTACGCCCTGGTGCCCCGCCGGGAGCGGGTGGTCGCCGCGAAGCTGAACGCCGTGATGCTGACCGCGCTCGCCTCGGTGCTGACCAGCCTCGTCGTCGCCGCCGCCGGCACGCTGGTGGCGTCCGCCACCGGTGGCGCGGGCACCTGGCAGCTCGACGGGTCGCTGCTGCTGAACGCGGTGATCCTCCAGGTCACCGGCGTGCTGATGGGTGCCGCCTTTGGTCTGCTGTTGCTCAACCCACCGCTGGCCATCGTCGGCTACCTGCTGCTGCCCACCCTCTGGGGAGTGCTCGGCGAGATGGTCAAACCCCTGCGCGGCCCGTCCGAATGGTTGGACACCAGCAAGACCATGGAACCGCTGTTCAGCAGCGACGCCGTCACCGGCGAACAGTGGGGGCGGATGGTCGTTTCCCTGCTGGTCTGGATGGTCCTCCCGCTCGCCGCGGGCCTGTACCGAACGCTGCGCCGCGAGGTGTCCTGACCATGGACCTCTCAGGTCACCGCCCCCGCACCGTGGTCACCGCCGGACCGTGGGACCTGGTGGTCATGTGGGGTGGCTTCCCGCTGCTCGGTGCGGGCATCGGATGGCTCCTCGCGGCGACGACCGGCTGGCTCGCCCGGCTGCCCTGGGTGCCGTTCAAGGGCCTGATCGAGTGGTTGGACCGGCTGCCCGAGCCGCAGGCCACCTTCGGCACGATCGCGGTCTGCGTACTGGCCGGACTTGTCGTCGCCGGGGTCGGCACCGCCGAGAGGCTGATCGTCACCGTCGACGCGGCGCAGGTTCGGCTGCGCCGCTCCGACCAGGACCGGAGCATCGCCCGGGTCGACACCCGGGTGGTCTTCCTGGCCGACGAGCACCTGGTGCTGCTCGACGCGGACGGCGCGGAGCTGGCCCGGGAGCCGACCGACCTGTCCGCCGCCGAGCTGGCCGAGGCCTTCCGGACGCACGGCTGGGGGTGGGCGGACGACGACCCGCACCGGTCGGCGTACCGGCTCTGGGTGCCGGACCTGCCCGGGCTGCCCGCTGGCGCGGACGCACTGCTGCGTGCGCGCGAGCGGGCGCTCGGCAAGGATCGCCGCGACGACGCCCGGGAGCTGCGCCGGGAACTGGGTCTGATCGGTGTGGTGCTGCGCGACGAGGGCAAACGGCAGTACTGGCGGTTGAACGCGCGGGCGGTCGCCCCCCGGCCGGAGCAGACGACTTCGGCCGAGTGGGAGCCAGACGGGCGGTAGCGTCTGACCCAGGAGATCCTGGGAGCCGCGCGATGACCGAACAGCAGCCGTACCGGGTGGTGTCCCGACACCCCGGCTTCGAGCTGCGCCGGTACCCGGCCCACCTGGTGGCCGAGATGCAGATCCAGGCGTCGTTCACCCGGGCGCCGATAGAGGCGTTCCGGCCGCTGACCGCGTACATCGGGGGTGCCAACCGGGCCCGGCATCCGCCTCCGACGGCCACGCCCGCGCTGCCCGCGGTCAGCGGCTCGGAGAAGATCGCCATGACCGCGCCGGTGATCCAGGTGGAGGGCGAGTGGCCGGGCGCCTACCTGGTCCAGTTCGTCATGCCGGTCACCTTCACCGCCGCCACCCTGCCCGAGCCGGTGGACGCCCGGGTGCGGATCCGCGAGGTCCCGGCGCAGTTGGCCGCGGCGATGCGTTTCTCCGGGCGGTGGACCGAGCAGGCGTTCGGCCAACGGGCCACCCTGCTCGGCCGGTCGGTCACCGCGGCCGGGCTGCAACCCACCGGCGCCATCCGGTACGCGCGCTTCGATCCGCCGTGGAAGCCGTGGTTCCTGCGCCGCAACGAGGTCGTGCTGCCGGTCGTCGAGTGACCGGCACTACCTCGGCGGACCGGGCCGGTAGCCGAGCGCGGATGGCCACGCCAGCAGCAACGCCATCGCGAGCCCGGAGAGCAGCCCGCACAGCGAGATCAGCAGGTCGGAGTCGGCGGCGTTGATCGGGCTGTTGCCGGCCAGCGCGGTGAACGCCGCCCCGATCGGCAGCAGGATCATCATGGGGATGGCCGTGGCCAGCAGGAATGCCGCCGGCCCCACCAGCGCGGCGAGGGCAGCCAGTGCGTGGTGCCGCCAGATCGGCCGGCCGCCCGGCCAGTCCCAGGCCACGAGCGTGACCCCGGTGAGCAACACCGTTCCGAGCGCGAGCTCCTGCAGCGCCCGTTCGCCGGGCGGGTCGGCACGGACCAACGCGGCGCCGAGCACGGCCACCACGGCGAGGCCGGCCGCCAACCCGACGCGGGCCCGGGAACGCTGCGGGGCCGCCGCCAGCGCGGCACCGACGGCCAGCACGACCAGCAGCGCGGCGGTGGCCAGGGCACCCTGGTTCAGCTCCGGCTCCCGGTCGGTCGGTGACTCGATGCCGGCCGCCACGAGCGTCAGCACCCCGGCCACACAGGCCGCGCCGGTCAACGCCTTCCGGTCGGTGGCTGGTGGCGTACCCCGGTCCTGCCAGAGCAGGAACGCCGCGAGCACGCCGAGCACGGCACACCCCCCGACCGCGAGCAGCACCGTCGCCTCGACGCCGGTCGGATCGGACCGGTCGATCGCGACGTCGCCGGCGACCCAGCAGCCGCCGAGCAGCACCGCGGGGCCGCTCCAGCGCAACTGCCCCCGGCCCGCCAGCACCAGCCCCAGTGTCACCGCCATGATCGCCATGAACCGCAGGTCGCGCGCCCAGTAGGCGTTGTTGCCCGGCAGGTTCTCCGACCATGGGCCGATCGGCTCGGTCAGCGGTTGCAGCACGGTCATGCCGATCGCCCAGAGCACGACGGCTGCGGCGGAGAGGAGCAGCCCGACCGGCCGCGCGAATCGCATCAGTGGACGGTAGCGGTCCGACCGCGGTGTCGGGGGGCGCGGACGCGGTCATCCGACGACGCCGACCGATGACCGCGCGGGACGGTGACGCAGCGACCGCCACGTCGGCAGCACGCTCGCCAACGCCGCCAACAGCAGGCACAGCCCCACCACGCCGGCAACCACCGACCACGGCACCACCAGGTCGACCGGTGCGCCGACCTGGTCGGCGAGCCCCGCGCGGATGCTCAGCAGACCGACGAAAGAGACAGCACCGCCGAGCAGCGCGCCGATCAGCACCACCAGGGCGGACTCGGCCGTGACGAGCCAGATGACCTGCCGCCGGGTCGCCCCGGCCAACCGGATCAGCCGGAGGTCAGCGGCCCGGCCGGCGGCGGCCAGCAGCAGCGTGTTCGCCACCGCGATGGCCCCGTAACCAGCCGACACACCGATCAGCAACAGCGTGAACAGCCAGACGAGGCGGTCCTCGGCGGCGTCCGCCTCGGCCGCCCAGGTGGCGACGTCGACGATCCGCACGCCGGCCGGAGGATCGATCCGGTCCCGGACGTACACCGTGGAGGTCAGCGCCGACGGGTCGTGCGTTCGCACCACGGCCCGGGGCAGGAGGAGGTCGCCGGGGAGCGAGTCGTCGGTGACGACGGCCACGACGCGCAACGACACCGAGGTCCCATCGGCGAAGACCAACGCGTACGGCTGGGACGGCAGCAGGTTCGTCGAGGCGGTGACCACCACCGTGTCGTCACCACGTAGGTCGTTCAGGGAGCCGGCGACGACGGTGAGCGCCCGATTCGCGGCGGCGAACCCCGCCGCGTCCACGCCGAGCGCGGTCAGGGGCCGGTTCTCCGGCAATGTTCCGGGATCGGTGCGATAGACGGTGGTCGGCAGGAGGGCGGTGCCACCTGTCGCGGCGACTGCCTGGTCCGACAGGCCGGGCGCCCGGTCGGGAACCACGATCCAGCCAGCGTTCACGTTGTCCGCCCGCCCTGCCGCGTACGCGGCGGTGGTGGTCCGCACCATCCCGGACACCAGCACCGCGAACGCCACCGTGAGCAGCACCGGCGCGGCGATCGACGCCGTCCGCCGGGTCGCGGTCAACGCCCCGCCCCGGACCAGCATTCCGATCGCCCCACCGCGCCGCCGCACCGGAGAACGCAGCAGTCGCACCACCGGCCTGACCACGGCAGGGGCGAGCACGGTAGCGCCGGCCACCAGCGCCATCACCGCGTACAGGGCGTACTGCCCCGCGATGCGGGCCTCGTCGGCAGTCGCCGTCCCGACGCTGAGAGCGCCGCCCGCCGCGACGAGAAGCGCACCGGTGGCGACGCGCAGCCACCCGATCGGCCGCTGTTCCAGCGCCGCCTCGCGCAACGCCTCCAGCGGTCGGATCCGTGCCGCCCGGCGCGACGCCGACCAGACGGCCAGCAGTGCGATCACCGGCCCGGCGGCGAGCGCGACCGCGATCGGCCAGAGGGCGTACCCGACCTGGAAGGTCGATGGCTCAAGACCGACGTCGACGAGCGGCCCGGCCAGCGCCGGTGCGAGCACCAGGCCCACCAACAGGCCGACGAGCCCGGCCGAGGCGCCGACCGTGAGCGCCTCGGCGTACACCATGCGGCGGATCTGGCCAGGGGTGGCACCGACGGCGCGTAGCAGGCCCAACTCACGGCGGCGCTGCGCGATGGTGAACGCGAAGGTGGAGGAGACCACGAAGATCGTGACGAAGCCGGCGAGAGCCGCCGTGGCGGTGAGCACCTGCATCCCGATCCACCGGGTGCGGGCGTCACCTCGCGGTTCCAACGCGCCACGCGCGTCGCCGGTCAGCACCTTGCCGTCAGCGCCGACGACACCGCCGGCGGCCACGGCGACCTGCTCCGGATCGGCGCCCGGCGTCAGCACCAGGCCGATGGCCCGGACGCCGGGTGCGAGCGCGGCAGCGACCTCGTCCGCGACATGGACGCCGGGCGCGTCGACCAGACCAGTGACGGTGTACGGCTCGGGGCCGGCCGCGGTCAGCAGGGTGATCGGCGCACCAGCCCGCAGTCCAAGCGCGCGGTCGACGACCACCTCGCCAGGTTTCCGGGGCGGCTCACCGGCCGTGAGGCGTAGTCCGCCCAGCCGGGCGCTGGACCAGCCGTGCCCCTGGTGGGCGTCCTCCCGCTGGGCATCCGTTGCCGGTGGGCGGCCGTCGACGAGCGGTTGGGCGTAGAAGGTCCGGTCCGGCAGCGCCGCCGCGACGCCCGGCAGACCTGCCAGCCTGCTGGTGAGTTCGGCCGCCCTGGTCGCGGACCAGGGCCGGGTCGGCACGAACGAGTCACCCAAGGCACCCGCCTCGGGGCTCTGCACCACGACCGCCGCCTGCGCGAGTCGATCCGGCACCTGCGGGCGTCCGGAGGCGAGGAGCAGGGTGGTGGTCGCGACCAGCGCGACCCCGATGGCGACTGCCACGAACGCGCTGGCCGACCGCCGGATGCTCGACACGACCGCGCCGCGGCTGTGCCGGATGCTCGACACGACCGCACCGCGGCCGTGCCGGATGCTCAGCACGACCGCACCGCGGCAGTCTGCGCCGGGACCGTCTCCCGCTCGGCGATCCGCGCGGCGACGGCCGCCGCGGTGATACCGCCGGTCAGCTCGTCGACGACGCGGCCGTCGGCGAGGAGGAGGATCCGATCGGCGTACGCGGCGGCGGCGGGATCGTGGGTCACCATCACCACGGTCTGCCCGTGGTCGTCGACGAGCGCTCTCAGCAGCCGGAGCACCTGCCGGGAGGACGCGCTGTCCAGTGCCCCGGTCGGCTCGTCGGCGAAGACCACCGCCGGACGGGTGATCAACGCTCGGGCTACCGCCACCCGCTGCTGCTCGCCGCCGGACAGCTCACTCGGCCGGTGCCCGGCCCGGTCGGCCAGTCCCACGGCGTCGAGCGCGGCGGTGACGTCCCGGGCTGGCGGGCGGCGACCGGCCAGGCGCAACGGCAACTCGACATTCTGCGCGGCGGTCAGCGTGGACACCAGGTTGAACGCCTGGAACACGAAGCCGATCCGGTCACGCCGCAGGCGGGTCAGTGCGTTCTCGCCCAGGTCGTTCAGGCGCGTGCCGTCGATCGTGACGATCCCCTCGGTCGGGCTGTCCAGCCCCGCCGCGCAGTGCAGCAGGGTGGACTTCCCCGAGCCCGACGGGCCCATCACCGCCGTGAACGTGCCGCTCGCGAAGCTGGTGGTCACGCCGTCGAGCGCCGTCACCCGCCGGGTCCCGGTGCCGTACACCGCCCGCAGCCCCGTCAGGGTCACCGTGTCTGTGGTCATGACCGCCACGGTGCCGGTTCCGGCAGGTGCGGCGCGTCGTGCCGGTGCGGACACTTTCCGACCCTCCCCCAGGCGGAGGCGCGGCCCGATCCGCGACCGGACGTCGTTCCCGAGGATGACGGCCCACGGGTGGACGCCACCAACCCGGCGGGCCGATACCGTTTGTCGGGTGACCGCTCTACTGCTGTCCCGACGGCTGAGGCCGACGGAGCTGTACATCGTGGACGTCCTGCTCGCCGTGGCGGTCGGCGGGCTGCTCTGCCCGTACGCGGCGCTCGAATCGCCGCTGCACGGTGGCGTACGCGAGCCGCTCTGGGTATCCGTCCTCGTCGGGATGGCCATCGGGCTGCCGTTGGCCGTCCGGCGGCGCTGGCCGATCACCGTCGCCGTCGTGATCAGCTTCGTCACCACCGTTGCCCTGATCACCGGGGTGATTCCCAATTTCGCCGCCGCCGCACCGGCGTTCGCCATCGGCCTGTCCTTCTACACGGTGGCGGCGTCGACGGCCACGCGCCGGTCGGTGCTCTGCGCCGCCGGTTGCCTCGCCCTGGTCAGCGTCGGCCTGGTGCTGACCGCGGGCGACCTGTGGTCGCGTACGGGTGCGGTCGGCTATGCCGCCGTCATGATCACGCCAGCCTGGTTGATCGGCTGGTTGATTCGGGAGCGACGCGCCCTCGCCGCCCGGCAGAGTGACCACCTGGTCCGTCAGGCCGCCACCGAAGAGCGGCTGCGGGTGGCCCGGGAGCTGCACGACGTGGTCGCGCACACGCTGAGCCTCATCGTGGTGAAGGCGGCCGTGGCCAACCATGTCGCCGAGGCCGACCCCCGCGAGGCGGGTGCCGCCCTGCGGGTGATCGAAGAGACCGGTCGCAACGCGCTGACCGACGTACGTCGGGTGCTCGGCGTACTGCGCGAGGGCACCCCGTACGCGCCGACGCCCGGACTGGACGAGCTGCCCGTGCTCGCCCGACAGGCGGCGATCGGCGGCGTCGACGTTCAGCTCGACGTGCGACGGGAGGAACCGGCCGCCGTGGTGCCCGAGTCGGTGAGTCTCGCCGTGTACCGGATCGTGCAGGAGGCGGTGACCAACGTGGTGAAGCACGCGGCCCCGGCCGCCTGCCGGGCAACGGTGACCGTCACGCCCGACGAGGTGCGGGTGGAGGTGACCGACGACGGCCGGCGGCCGGTCCTGACCGGCGGGGAGGGGCACGGCCTGACCGGCATGCGGGAACGGGTGGCGTTGCACGGCGGAGAGTTCACCGCCGGCTCCCGCTCCGGCGGAGGCTTCGCCGTGACGGCCCGCCTGCCCTACCGGGTGGCCACGTGATCCGCGTGCTGATCGCCGACGACCAGGCGCTGCTGCGCGGCAGCTTCCGGCTGTTGGTCGACCTGACCCCGGATTTCACCACCGTCGCCGAGGCGGGCACCGGCGTGGAGGCCGTCGCGTTGACCGGACAGCACCGGCCGGATGTGGTGCTGATGGACGTACGGATGCCGGAGATGGACGGGATCGAGGCGACCCGACGGATCTGCGCCGACCCGGCGACAGCCGGCACCCGGATCATCATCCTGACCACGTTCGACCTGGACGAGTACGTCTACGGTGCGCTGCGCGCCGGAGCCAGCGGCTTCCTGCTCAAGGACACCCCACCGGCGGACCTGCTGACCGGGATCCGGGTGGTCGCCGCCGGCGAGGGGCTGCTCGCGCCCACGGTGACCCGCCGGCTGATCGACGAGTTCGCCCGGCAGCCGGAGCCGGCCCGACCGTTGCCGCGCCGCCTCGACGGGGTGACCGAGCGGGAACGGGAGGTGCTCGCGCTGATCGCCCGGGGCCTGTCCAACTCGGAGATGGCCGCGCACCTCAGTCTCAGCCTGGCCACGGTCAAGACGCACGTCGGGCGCCTGTTGACCAAGCTGGCCGTGCGCGATCGGGCGCAACTGGTCATCGTCGCCTACGAAACGGGTCTGGTCGGTCCCGGCGGGTCGAGGTCGACCGACCTAGGCTGACCGGATCGCCCGCACCCGAGGAGGAGCCATGACCCGGTACGTCGCCCTGCTGCGCGGGGTCAACGTCGGCAGTACCCGGCTGGCGATGGCCGACCTGCGCCGGATCGTCACCGATCTCGGGCACGAGGACGTCAAGACGTACCTGCAGAGCGGCAACGTGGCCTTCGGCAGCAGTGTGCGCGACGCCGAGAAGCTGGCCGCCGGGATCGAGCGGGCGCTCGCCGACGAGCTGGCGTTGACCGTGCCGGTGTTGGTGCGCAGCGGCCGGGAGTTGGCGGCGGTGGCCGGCGGCAACCCGTACGCCGATCGGGAGGACGACCCGACGAGGTTGCTGGTGGCCTTCCTCGCGACCCCGCCGAAGAAGGCCACCGTGGACGCCCTGACCGTGCCCGGCAGCGAGAACGTGTCGTTCACGGTGACCGGCCGGGAGGTCTTCCTGCACTTCGTCGACGGCGGTTACGGGCGGTCGAAGTTCACCAACGCGTACCTGGAGAAGAAGCTCGCCGTGGTCTCCACCACCCGCAACTGGAAGTCGGTGCGGGCCCTGGCGGAGATGGCCGCCGCCTGACCTCGGCGGGGGTCGCGGCCCTGCGACCCCCACCGGCGCTGCTCAGAAGTGGTACGCGGTCTCGTACTCGGGCACCAGCACCCGGCTGCGCGGCGAAATCCGGCGCACCGCCGCGATCATGTCGTTCAACCGCTCGCGGTCGGTCGTGGCGACCGGCGGCGGATTCTGCAGCCCCGTCTCGAAGTTGTCGTAGTGCACCGGCACCACGACCTTCGGGTAGTCGAGGCCGGCCAGCAGCCGGGGCAGGTAGTCGCCGGTGGTGGTGGCGTTCTGCATGGCCACCATCGCCACGTCGGGTGCCAGGCCGGTGAGGTTCCGCTCGGCGACGTCGCTGGCCCCGGTGAAGTACACCGACGGGCCACCGTCGACCCGCAGCAGGTAGCCCAACGTGTCGCCCTCCGGCAGGTCCGCGATGGTCGCCGGCTGCGCCGGCTGACTCACCCGCACCCCGGGAAAGGCCACGGAGTACGAGGGGTTGCGGCTGTGCAGCGAGCCGACCACCTCGACGGTGTGGTCGCCGAAGTCCAGCACCTCCCCACCCTTCACGGCGCTGAGCTGCGTCGACGGCAGCCCGTAGGCCAACCCCAGGTGGTACGCGGTGAGCGTGCCGAACACGCGGGCTCCGGTGCGGCCGGCGATGTAGGGCACGTCCATGTAGTGATCCCAGTGGGTGTGCGTGACCAGCACCGTCGTGGCCCGGTCGACGCGCGGATCGATCACGTCCGTGCGCACGGTCAACGGGGTGTCCGTCCTGAACGGGCCGGTGAACAGCCCGGTGTCGATCCGGCTGAGGTACGGGTCGACGAGGACGGTCCGCTCGCCGATGTCGACGCGCCAGCCGGCCGTACCCCACCAACGGAAGCTGACCGCGCCCTTACGGCGGGCGGTTGGCGCGGGTGCGGCGGCCGGCGGCGCGGCCTGGGCCGGGGTGGCGGAGCCGACGGCGAGACCGCCGGCGGAGACCAGGGCGGTGGTGGCGGCGGCGTCACGCAGGAAGCGACGGCGGTCGAGGTTGGGCATGCGGATCTGCTCCCCGTGGTCGGGTGTTCGGTCGACACGAGCCAACCAGCGCCACCGGGCTCCGGTCCAAGATCGAAGGCGACCGGCTCCGATACCTCACCGCATATCGGACCTGCTCAGTGGTGGTGCTCCGACACTCGGACCGGTGTGAAATCAATTGCCACGCAACGCCTCCACAGCCGTCCGGGCGGCCTCCCCCATCGCCAGGTCCACGTCGATCCGGCGTGGGGTCAGCTCGTCGGCGCGGGCGAAGACGGCGATGGCGTACCGGCCACCGTCGGGGTATTCGGCGACCCCGGCCTCCAGGTGCAACCCGGGCAGGGTGCCGGTCTTGCCGGAGACCCGGACGCCGGGTGGGAAACCGGCGGCCAGCCGGGTCCAGAAGATCTGCCGGGCCATCCAGGTGCGGACCATCGCGCAGGCCGCCGCCGGCCCGGCCTCGTCCCGCCAGATCAGCGTGAGCAACCGGGTGATGTCCCGGGCGGTGCTGGACGTGGTGTGCGCGGGATCGAAGACCCGCATCGCGCGGACCCGGTCCGCCGGCAGCGTGGGGAAGATCCGGGCGAACTCCGCCTCGGTCCGTGCGCCCACGTCGTCGAGCATCAGCTCGACCAGCTCCCGAGGACCGCCGAGGACTCGGGTACGGGTCAGCCCCAGCTCGGCGGCGAGCATCGGCAGCAGGTCCAGGCCGACCCGGCGCAGCAGCAGGTCGGCGGCCGTGTTGTCGCTGACCGACATGGCGAAGTACGCGAGGTCGCGCAGCGACACCTCGGCGTCGTCGGTGCAGCCGGCCAGACCCCACCCGCCGAGCCGGTCGGCGGCGGTGACCAGGACCCGCTCGGTCGGATCCAGTTGACCGGCCTCGACCTGCCGGGCGAACTCCAGCACCAGCAGGATCTTGAAGATCGAAGCGATCACCACCTGCTCGTCGGCCCGCACTCCGACCTCCCGGGCACCACCGACCGGGCCGTCGGACGTCAGGTCCACGGCGTCCAGATCCACGGCATCCAGGTCGACGACGTGCATGCTGGCCGTCACCCCGGCGGCGGAGAAGATGGTCTCGATGCGCTCCCCCACGTCCACGCAAGCACGGTATCCAGCGGCGTCGTGCCGGCGCTGGCGTAGGGTCCGCCCGTGGATCTGCTCCGACACCTGCGGCACTTCGTGGTTGTCGCACACGAGTTGCACTTCGGGCGGGCCGCGGAGCTGCTCGGGATGGCCCAGCCGCCACTGAGCCAGTCGATCCAACGACTGGAACGGGAGCTGACGGTCGAGTTGTTCGACCGGTCCCGCCGCCAGGTACGCCTCACCACCGCCGGTGAGCTGCTGCTCGGCGAGGCGGAGGAGTTGCTCGCCGGTGAGGGTCGGCTCCGCAACCTGATGGGCCAGATCCGCGCGGGTGAGCTCGGCGTACTCCGGGCCGGGGTGCCGCCGGAGACGCCCGCGGTGACGCTGCGCGCGTTGCTGGACGGGCTCACCACCCGGGCACCCGGCCTGGACGTGGAGTTGCACGAGCTGACCACGGCCGAGCAGGTGCGGATGCTCACCGAGCGGACCCTGGACGTCGGGCTGGTGCACCACCCCGTGACGGCGGACGGGCTGCGCTTCGGCGCCCCGGTCGACGTACCCCTGGGGGTGCTGCTGCCGCGCACCTCGCCGCTGGCCCGCGGCCGTGAGGTGACGCTCGCGTCGCTGGCCGGTCTGGATCTGGTGGCCGCGCCCCGGGCCACCGCGCCCGGCTGGCACGACCACCTGCTGGTGGTGTGCCGACAGCATGGTTGGCGCCCGAGCCGGGTGCGCCCCGCCCGCAACCCGGAGTTCCTCTTCGGGCTGGTGCTGGCCGGAGGCGGGGTGGCCGTGGAGCCGGCGACGATGGCACGACGGGAACCCCGGATCGCCTGGCGGCCGATCGCCGACGCACCCCTGGCCAAGCGCACCTCGGCGGCCTGGCCGGACCGGTCGGCACACCCGGCGGCGTCGATGTTCGGGCAGCTCGCCGCCGAGGTGCTGGCCGCCGCCGAGCCCGCGCCGCCCGCGCCGCCCGACACGTCGGTGCCGGCGGCCCGGCCCTGGCCGGTGCTGTTCGACACGACCGGGTGAACGCGTCGGACGTTGCGCTCGTCACCCCGGTTTGGGCGGTGAATCAGCCGCAAGCTCGGGTATGGATGACAGGCAACGAAGATGACGCGAAGGAGCCGCAGTGGCCAACACGATTCCCGACATCAGCCTGAACGACGGCACCACCATTCCGCAGCTCGGCTTCGGGGTGTTCCAGATCGAGCCGAAGGACACCGTCGCGGCGGTGACCACGGCGTTCGAGGCGGGCTACCGGCACATCGACACCGCCGAGATGTACGGCAACGAGGCCGAGGTCGGCGAAGCGGTACGCGTCTCCGGCCTGGACCGGGGCGCGGTCTACGTGACCAGCAAGCTGAGCAACGCCTTCCACCGCCCCGACGACGCCCGCAAGGCGTTCGACTCGACGCTCGCGGCGCTGAAGATGGACTACATCGACCTGTTCCTGATCCACTGGCCGCTGCCGACCCTGTACGACGGTGACTACGTCTCGACCTGGAAGGTGCTGGAGGAGTTGCAGCGCGACGGCCGCGCCCGCTCGGTCGGCGTGTCGAACTTCCAGGCATCGCACCTGCAGCGGCTGGCCGACGAGGCGAGCGTCGTCCCGGCGGTGAACCAGATCGAGGCGCACCCGTACTTCGGCAACGAGCAGGTCCGCGCCTACGGCCGCGAGCACAACATCCTCACCGAGGCGTGGTCGCCCATCGCGCAGGGCAAGGTGCTGAACGACCCGACGGTGGTCGACATCGCCGGGCAGCTCGACCGGACCCCGGCGCAGGTGGTGCTCCGCTGGCACGTGCAGCGCGGCGACATCATCTTCCCGAAGTCGACCACCCCGAAGCGGATCGAGGAGAACACTCGGATCTTCGACTTCGAGCTGGACGACGCGGCGATGGAGCGGATCACCGAGCTGGACAAGGGCGAGGCCGGGCGGCAGGGCCCGGATCCAGACACCTTCGCCTACCTCCCCAACTGACCTGAGCCCGCCGCTCGGCGACGCGGCTCAGGAGTTCACGCGCTCGGCGATCCGGCGGAACGCCGCCTGCGTCGCCGAGCCGGGTTCGGGAACGTAGACGATCATCCGCTGGTCGGTCTCCGGCACCAGCAGCACACGGCACTCGAACTCCAACGGCCCGAGGTCGGGGTGCGGCACCCGCTTGACGATGGGGTGGCGTTCCCCGACCTCGTGCTCGGCCCAGAGCTGGGCGAATCGGGGCGAGGTGCCGAGCAGCTCGGTGACCAGCTCCCGGATCGCCGGGTCGGCCGGGTAGCGGCCGTAGGCGGCCCGCAGGTCCGCCACCGTGCTGCGCACGAATCGAAGTACCTCCGCGTCGGTCCAGTGGCCGCTGGTCACCGGCTGCCGGAACGTCCAGCGGATCATGTTGCGGTCCGCGTCCGGCACGGCCGCGAGATCCCCCACGAAGTACGTGGCCAGGTGGTTCCAGGCCAACACGTGGTACGCGGCGTCGACGAGGTACGCCGGAGTTTCGGTCATCGCGTCGAGCAGGTGCCGCAGACCCGGGCTCACCTCCCGGCTCGGCCCGCCCGCGGGTGGCGGATTCTCCCCGGCGATCCGAAACAGGTACTCGCGCTCGTCCCGGGTCAGCAGCAGCGCCCGGGCCATCGCGGCGAGCACCTGCCGGGACGGGTGCGGCCCGCGGCCCTGCTCCAGCCGGATGTAGTAGTCGATCGACATCCCGGCGAGCTGGGCGACCTCCTGTCGACGCAGGCCGGGGGTGCGCCGGCGTACCCCGTCGGGGAGGCCGACCTCGGCGGGCCGCAACCGGGCGCGGCGCGTGCGCAGGAACGCCGCCAGTTCGTCACGCCGCAGGCCGCTGCTCGTCATGCCCCCAGCATGCCCCGGGCCGGGTCAGCGAGGGTGGTACCGCTGATCCCAGCCTCGGCCCGTCTCTTCCCGGACGCCGCCCACGAGGACACGCTCGACGGCATGACGAACACGACCGCCCTGATCACCGGGGCCAACAAGGGAATCGGATTCGCCACCGCCCGACAGCTCGGCGGGCTCGGGATGACCGTGCTGGTGGGCGCGCGGGACGCCGATCGGGGCCGGGCTGCGGAACGCGAGCTGCGCGACGGCGGCACGGACGCCCGGTTCGTGCCGCTGGACGTCACCGACACCGAGTCGGTGGCGGCCGCCGCGAAGCTGGTGGAGACGGAGTACGGCCGGCTGGACGTGCTGGTCAACAACGCCGGCATCATCATCGCGGACGGCACGCGGGGGCTGCCCAGCGAGACGACCGTGGCGACGATGCGCCAGGTGTACGAGACGAACGTGTTCGGGGTCGCGACGGTGACCAACGCGCTGCTCCCACTGCTGCGCCGGGCACCGGCGGCCCGGATCGTCAACGTCTCCAGCGAGGTCGGCTCGATCGCCGTGATGACCGACCCGGACGGCGCGTTGTTCGCGCTGACCTCCGTGCCGTACCCGTCGTCGAAGGCGGCGCTGAACATGCTCACCGCGATGTACGCGAAGGAACTGCGGGACACCCCGATCAAGGTGAACGCGGCGAACCCCGGCTACTGCGCCACCGACCTCAACGGCCACCACGGCTTCCGCACCGCCGAGCAGGGCGCCGAAGTCAGCGTGCACCTGGCGACACTCCCCGCCGACGGGCCGAGCGGACTGCTCTGGGGCTTCCAGATGGACACCGGCGGCGGGTACGGCGTGCTGCCCTGGTGAATGAGCCGCTTGACCTCGAGTGCGCTCCAGCCTGCAGGGTGAGTCGTGCGCCCACCGGTAGGGCGCACGAGAGGAGATCCCCATGCGGTACCGCACGATCGGCACCGACCCGGCGACCCGGCGCGACGTCAGCGTGCTCAGCCTCGGCGCGATGCTCTTCGGCAGCGCCACCGACGAGGCCACCTCGTACGCGATCCTCGACCGGTACGTCGAGGCCGGCGGCACGTTCATCGACACGTCGGACAACTATGCGTTCTGGGAGGACGGCGGGCAGGGCGGGCAGAGTGAGGAGTTGCTCGGCCGGTGGCGGCGCAGCCGCGGTGTCGGCGCCGAGATCGTCATCGCCACCAAGCTGGGGGCCCGACCACTGGCCCCGGGGACCAGCTACCTGGACAACCCCGAAGGCCTGTCCGCCAAGGTGATCCGCGAGTCCGCCGAGCGCAGCCGGGAGCGGCTCGGCGTGGAGCGGCTGGACCTGCTCTACGCGCACATCGAGGACCACACCGTGCCGCTTCAGGAGACCGTGGCGGGCTTCGCCGAGCTGGTCGGCGAGGGCACGGTGGGCCTGCTGGGCGCGAGCAACCACCGGGCCTGGCGGGTCGAGCGGGCTCGCGCGCTGGCCGCCGCCGCAGGCCTGCCGGGGTACGAGGTGCTCCAGTACCACCGCAGCTACCTGCCGAACCGCACCGACCTGATCAGCGAACTGGACCAGGATGGCGAGCCGGGCGGTGTGAGCGGTGACCTGCTCAGCTATCTGCGTGCCGAGCCCGAGCTGACCCTGGTGGCGTACTCGCCACTGCTCAAGGGGGCGTTCACCCGGGCGGACAAACCGCTCGGCGCGGCGTACGACCTGCCGAGCGCGCCCCGGCGACTGGACGCGTTGCGGGACGTGGCCGGGCAGACCGGCGCGACGGTCAACCAGGTGGTGCTGGCCTGGTTGATGGGCGGTGAGCTGCCGTCCATCCCGCTGGTGGGTGCCTCCTCGGTGGCACAACTGGAGGAGAGCCTGGCAGCGGTGGACCTGGAGTTGACCGCCGAGCAGCGGCACCGCCTCGACACCACCTGGTGACCTCCCAGCAGCCGCCCCGTCGACCTCAACCCACGGTCGGCGGGGCGGTCAGGTCGAGCTGCCAGTCGTTGGCACGCATCATCTGCCCCGGCGGGTACTCGAAACCCGTCTCGCCGAGCAGCGTGAACCCGGCCTTACGGCAGACCGCGTTCGAGGCGGGATTGTCGACCGAGGGGTAGGCGTGGGCGTAGCGCCGGTCCCGCCGGGCGCGGGCCACGTCGACGACGGCACGCACCGCGGCGGTGGCCAGCCCCTTTCCCCGGTACGCGGGCAGCACCGCCCAGCCCAACTCGTACACCTGTTGCTCCCGCCACTCGCGGGCCCAGTAGCCGACGCTGCCCGCCCGTGTGCCGTCCGGCAGCACCAGCGTGAACATGCAGCCCTGCCCGTTGTCGGCGAAGTGCACGTACCTGTCGTGCCGGGCAAGCACCTGCGCGTCGGTCTCCGGGCCGCCGGTGTGCTTGCGCGTGTCCGGTGAGTTGAGCTCCCGCAGCAGGTCGAGGTCGTCCTCGTGCCACGGTTCGATGCGTACCTGAGCCATCCCACTCCCCTGTTCGTCGACCCCAGTCAAGCCGACCCCACCGACATCGCGCTTCCGAAACGCCGTCCGCTAGATCGGATCTAGCGGGGTGCCGGCCGCCACCTCGCGCCTGAAGGGTGGGAGGTGGTAGCGATGACACAGTTGAGGATCGCCGTGATCATCGGCAGCACCCGGGAGGGGCGGGCCGGCGATCGGATCGCCCGCTGGTTCGTCGACCAGGCCGTGCCGCACGACGACCTGGCGGTGACGGTCGTTGACCTGAGCGAGTACGACTTTCCGGCCAGTTACCCCGCCGAGCCGACCGCGTCCATCCGGGCGTTCGTCGGCGAGGTGGGTCGGGCGGAGGCGTTCGTCGTGGTCACCCCCGAGTACAACCACAGCTTCCCGGCGCCCCTGAAACAGGCCATCGACTACGCGTACGACGAGTGGCAGGCCAAACCGGTCGGCTTCGTGTCGTACGGCTGTCGGTCCACCGGCCGGCACGCGGTCGACCAGCTACGCACGGTCTTCACCGCGCTGCATGCGATGACGGTGCGCGACGTCGTCGGGATCGACCTGCTCGCGGGCGAGCCGACACCGCAGTGCACCGACGAGCTGCGTCGCGACGCGGCTGTCCTGCTCGACCAGCTCCGCTGGTGGGGTCTGGCTCTGCGGGACGGCCGGGTGGCCCGACCCTACGTCTCCTGACCCGTCGTCCTCTGAACACGTCAAGAACGAAAGGTACGAATCATGAGTAGACGCACCACCGGCCTGGCCATCGAGGCCGAAGGTCTCACCCGCTCGTTCGGGGCGACCAAGGCGCTGGCCGGAATCGACCTGCAGGTGCCCGCCGGCACCGTCTACGGTCTGCTCGGCCCGAACGGGGCGGGCAAGACCACCGCCGTCCGGGTGCTCGCGACGCTGCTGCGCCCCGACGGCGGCTCGGCACGGGTCTTCGGGCACGACGTGGTCACCGAAGCCGACAAGGTCCGCTCCAGGGTCAGCCTCACCGGCCAGTACGCCTCGGTCGACGAGGATCTGACCGGCACGGAGAACCTCGTGCTCCTCGCCCGCCTGCTCGGCCTGCGCAAGCCGGCCGCCCGGGACCGCGCGGCGGCCCTGCTCGCCGCGTTCGGTCTGACCGAGGCGAGCGACCGCCAGGTGAAGAAGTATTCGGGTGGGATGCGGCGGCGCATCGACATCGCCGCCAGCATCCTCAACACACCCGATCTGCTCTTCCTCGACGAACCGACGACCGGTCTCGACCCGCGTAGCCGTAACCAGGTGTGGGAGATCGTCCGGGCGGTGGTGTCGCACGGCACGACGGTGCTGCTGACGACGCAGTACCTCGACGAGGCCGACCAACTCGCCGGGCGGATCGCGGTCGTCGACCACGGCCGGGTGATCGCGGAGGGCACCCCGGGCGAGCTGAAGTCGTCGATCGGCTCCGGCACCGTCCACCTGCGCCTCCGTGATCCCGGGCAGCGGCCCGAGGCGGAGAAGGTGCTCCGGGAGGCGCTCGACGTGCCGGTGCAGCTCGCCGCCGACCCGGTGGCGTTGACCGCCCGGGTCGGCGAGGCCGGCACCGACCTCGACGCCAGCGCCCAGGCCGCTCGCGCGCTCGGCGACCTGGCTCGTGCCGGCATCGTCGTCGACGACTTCTCCCTCGGTCAACCGAGCCTCGACGAGGTCTTCCTGGCTCTGACCGACCATCCCGCCGTGCCGGCCGACGAGCGCGACGACAAGCTGGAGGTAGCCCGATGAGCGACGTCACGACCACCACGACCGAACGGGCGCCGTCGGTCTACGTCCCGTCCGCGGAGGCGCTGGCGACCGTGCTCGCGCCCGGTGCCCGACCGCCTCGACCGAGCGCGCTGGGCGCGTCGCTCACCTTCGGCTGGCGGGCCATGCTGAAGATCAAGCACGTGCCGGAGCAGCTCTTCGACGTCACCGCGTTCCCGATCATCATGGTGCTGATGTTCACGTACCTGTTCGGCGGCGCCCTCGCCGGCAGCCCTCGTGAGTACCTGCAGTTCTTCCTGCCCGGCATCATGGTGACCAGCGTCGTGATGATCACCATGTACACCGGTATCGGCCTCAACACCGACATCGAGAAGGGCATCTTCGACCGGTTCCGGACGCTACCCGTCTGGCGTCCGGCCGCCCTGGTCGGCATGATCTTCGGCGACGTGCTGCGCTACATCCTCGCCGCCCTGGTGATCCTTGGTCTGGGGCTGGTGCTCGGGTTCCGGCCCGATGGCGGGGTGCTCGGCGCTGCCACCGGGATCGGGCTGCTGGTGATCTTCTCGTTCGCGTTCTCCTGGGTGTGGACGTTTTTCGGGCTGATCCTGCGCAGCGAGAAGTCGGTGATGGGGGTCAGCATGATGGTGCTGTTCCCGCTGACGTTCCTCAGCAACGTCTTCGTCGAGCCGAGCACCATGCCCGGCTGGCTCCAGGCGTTCGTGAAGGTCAACCCGGTGACGCAGCTGGTCGCCTCGATCCGCGGAGCGATGAGCGGCGACTCGGACCCGTCGGCCACGATGTGGCTGCTGCTCTGGAGCGCCGGGTTCGTGGTCGTCTTCGGCACCCTGACGATGTACAGGTACAACCGCCGCTGACCCTGCAACCCACCCCACCCCGCCCCGCGATCGCCGCCGTGCGAGATCGCGGGGCGGGTTGGTTTCAGAGCCGCCAGGGTGGTGGGGTGGGAGGCTGGTAGCGGCAGGTGTTGCCGGTTGAGACGGAATCCCGCAGGTGGCTGGCGAGCGCCGGATGGCGGTCGTCGAGCTTGCGCAGCGTGTCCCGGATCCGTGCGGTCACCGTCTTACGGGCACGTTCCGCCTCGTCGCCCAGGCGGCGGCTGCGGCCGGCCAGCCCCGCTGCGGCACGTAACTCGTCGAGCAACGCGCCCCGCTCGGCGTCCAATGTGGCCACCTTCCGGTCGTCGTCGCGTGCGGCGGCCCGGTCGATCTCCTCGTCGAGGCGGGCCAGGTGCCGCCGGTAGCGAGCCTTTGCCTCGTCATCGAGGACGGGGTCGGCACCCATTCGCCGGGCGGCGACCAGCTCCGGCCCGGCGGCCGGGTCGAGCAACTCCACCGCGGGCACGTCGCTGCCCGGCCGGCCCAACAGCAGGTGCAGGTCGTGCAGGCCCTTGGCGTCGGGCAGGTGCACCACCGCACCCGCGTACGCGAGCTGCCAGACCGGCCCGTCGCGCCGAAACTCGTACCCCTCGATCGCCAGCGCGACCGGCGCGGCCTGGGCGGGCGCGACGGCCTCTGTGGGGGTTGGGTCGGCGAGCCGGTGGAGCACCTGCGTCATGCCCAGGGCGGTTGCCTCCTGCGCGGTGCTGGCTCGCAGCGTGGCCAGCGTCGCGGCGTCCTCCGGGTGGCCACGGCCGGCGAGGGCGTTCGCTAGGCCGGCACGCGCGATGAGCGACCAGGGTCGGGAGCCCAGCCGGTCGGCGGAGTCACGGGCGGCCGTGAAGCCGGCGATGGCGTCGTCCCAGCGCTGTTGAGCGGCATCGATCATGGCCAGCCAGTGGTCGACCGGACCACTGATGTCACAGCCGAAGAGCGCCACCGTCCACTCGCCACGGTGTGGGGCGAGCGCGGCCCGAGCGGCGTCGCAGCGCTGTGGGTCACCGGACGCGGCGGCGGCCTGCGCGCGTAACCGTAGCCAGAGCGGCGACACCGGACGCGGGTACCGGATGTTGGCAGCCTCGATGCCGGCGGTCAGCCGGATCGTCGTGTCGTCGTCGCCGCGCTCTGCGGCCGTGATGGCCCGCAGCAGCTCCCGGTAGGGGTAGTCGACCGGGGTCAGCTCGTCCAGCAGGGCGTCGGCCTCGGCGAACCGGCCCTCAAGCAGCAGCCGGGACCAGCGCAGGTGATGGCCCATGAACCCGAACTCGGCATGGCTCGGGTCGGCGAGGTCGGCGAACCGCTCGTCAGCCTCGGCGAAGTCACCCCGGAAAGCCGCGATGATCCCGCTGTCGACGGCCGCTGCCATCTGGTGCCGGGCGAGGTCGCCGTGCCGGTCCACGTTGACGAAGGTGGTGAACTCCTCGACGAAGCCGGGGTCGCCCAACTCCAGCAGCGCCACCCAGCGCAGCGAGGTCGCCCACAGCTCGGTTTCCCGGTCGCCCGTCCGGCGGGCCACGTCCCGGATCTCGGCGGTCAGCGCGGCACGGGACCCGGCCGTGCCCAGCCCCCAGGTCGTGTCGTGGCGGGCCCAGAGGCTGAAGGTGAGCGCTTCGTCGTCCTGTCCGCGACGGGCGATCGTCTCGGTCGCGGTGATCAGGTCGGCGATCAGCGTGCCGACCGAAGCGGCGGCGTCGGGTTCGCCGATCAGCCGCCGGTACGCCTCGCGCACCAGCTCCGCCGCCTCGATCGACTCGGTGGTCTCCACCTGGCGGGAGCGGTTGACGATGAGGGCGACCCGGGCCAGCAGCGCCGGGTCGTCGAGTGTGCGGACCAGCGTCGCGGCCTCGATGAACAGTTGCCCGGCCTCTTCCCGGCTGGCGTGATGGTATTGCGCCTCACCGAACTCGACGAGGATCCGCACTCGTTGCGCCCGGTCCTCGACGACCTCCAGCGCCCGGCGGAAATGCACCACCGCCTCGTCGGTGGCCAGCCGGGCGAACGCGTCGCGTCCGGCGGCGACCAGCAGCGTGGCCACCCGCGCCCGGTCGAGCACGGGGCCGGCGAGGTAGGCGTGCCGGGCGAGGTCGGCCGGAATCAGCCGATCGGTGAGCTCCCGCAGGTCGTCGACCGCCCGGACGACCGCGCCGTGCCGGGTCTGCCGGTCGTCGTCGGTCAGGCCGTCGTAGAGGGTTTCCCGGACCAGGTCGTGGGCGAAGGCGAACCGGCCACCGCCCCGGGCGACCATCAGCCGGGCGGTCATCGCACGGTCGAGCAGCCGGTCGACCTGTGCCACCGGGGCGGCCACGCAGGCCGCGAGGACCTGACGGTGGAACTCGCGACCGAGCACGGCGGCGACGGTGAGCGCCTCGATCACGGCCGGGGGTAGTTGGGCCAGGCGACGTCGCACCGCTTCCCGTACGCCGGGTGCGATCGTGTCGGCCGCGTCGTCGGCGTGCCACAGCCGGGCGGTCTGT
The DNA here is from genome assembly GCF_014201145.1 of Micromonospora parathelypteridis. Classification (NCBI taxonomy): domain Bacteria; kingdom Bacillati; phylum Actinomycetota; class Actinomycetes; order Micromonosporales; family Micromonosporaceae; genus Micromonospora; species Micromonospora parathelypteridis. The sequence goes on along the minus strand of NZ_JACHDP010000001.1, from coordinate 4,298,517 downwards.
TCCACGAAGAACGGGTTGCCACCGGTCCGCCGGTGCACCTCGTCGACGAGGCCGGCTTCAGGCTCCCGCCCGGCGGTCCGGGTCATCAGCGCGGCCACCTCGTCGCGGGAGAGGCCGGTGAGGGTGATGGTGGTGGCCTTCGCGACCAGCGGCATCAGCAGGGGGCGCAGAGGGTGCTCACCCGACTCGACCTCGGCGTCGCGGTAGGTGCCGATCAGTAGTAACCGCTCGAACCAGGTGTGCTGGGCGGCGAAGCTGAGCAGCCGCAGCGAGGCCGGGTCGGCCCAGTGCAGGTCGTCGAGGACGACCACGACCGGCCGGTGCTGGGAGACCGCGACCAGTGCGGCGGTCACCCCGTCGTACAGCGCGAACGCCTCCTGGTCGGCGACGTCCCCGCCGGTGTCGACGCCGGCCCAACTGGCGGTGCGATTGGCCTGCTCGCCGATGGTGTCGGCCTCGCCGAGCAGGGCCGCGAGCGCCGGCTCCGCGGCCTGCCGCGCCACCGCCCAGTCGTCGGCGGAACGCCGCAGGCCACGCAGCACCTGCACCCACGGCCAGTAGCCGGGGGCGCTGGCGGAATCCCAGCAGGCGGCACCGAGCACGAGAGCGCCACGCTGGCGGGCCTCCCGCGCCGCCGCCGTGACGAGGGTCGTCTTGCCGATGCCCGGCTCGCCGGTGACCAGGGCGAGACCGCCGTGACTGGTGGCGGCCCGGTCGAGCTCAGCGCGCAGCAGACCCGCGGGGTGGTCCCGCCCGATGATCGCGTCGCCGCGCCGCGCGTCCATGGTTCCCAGACGGTACTTGAACCGTCCGACACCGCGAGCGAGTTGTTCGCGCGCGTCTGCTCAGGAGGCCGGCTGGACGAGACCGATGATGTTGCCGTCCGCGTCGGCGAGCGTCGCGGTCAGTTTGCCGCCGCCCACGTCGGTGGCGTCCTGCACCGAGCGCGCGCCCGCCTTGATCAGCAGCTTCACCCTGGCCGGTAGGTCGTCGACGTGCCAGTAGGGCGTCGGCCCGGTCAGGCCCTTGGCATGGCCGTTCGGGTCGAGGGCGACTTCCTGCCCGGCCACGTTGAAGCCGACGTAGTACGGCTGGTCGGTGTGCGGTGGCACCCCCAGCAACTCCTGGAAGATCGCTTTCGCCACGGTCAGCTCCCGGACGGGGTAGATGACGGTCTGCATGCCTGCGGTCATGGAGGTTGATCCTCTGCTCGTCACGCCGGAGCGGTCGCGCCGGTCACAGTGATTGACCGGCCGCGACAGGAGAACGTGACGGTCAGACCGGCAGATTTGTCGCGATGGGGTCCGCGAACCGTCAGGTGCAGGCGGGTTGTTGGACAACCTTTGGAGCTGATGCCGTCAACGAATCAGATCGTATCCTTCCGTATGCTTCCCTATCGGGGTAGGTTAGGGAGTGATGAAGGAAGAAATGTATTCGGTTGAACAGGTCGCCGATCGGCTCGGGCTGCACGTGCGCACGGTGCGCGGCTACATCCGCTCCGGCCGGCTGAGAGCGGTGCGGATCGGCAAGCAGTACCGGATCGCCGCCAGCGATCTCGACGCGCTCACCGGCCAGGCCCCGGCCGCCGCCACCGCCGGTGGGCAGGCCGAGGTGTCGAGCATCGTGCAGATCGACGGCGTCGACCGGGCCGCCGCCGACCGACTCGGCACGCTCGTGCTCACCAGCGCCAACACCAGCCACGACCAGGCCAACCCACTGCGGGTGCAGACGGTGCACGACGAGGAACGACACCGCATGAAGATCATCATCCTGGGTGATCCCGCCGCCACCGCCGAGCTGCTGCACCTGCTCGACGCCGTCCTCAACGCCGACAACGGCCTGCTCGACCGGGAGGTCCACGATGCCTGACGAGATCCAGGAACGCGCCGGAGTGCAGGTGCTGGTCTGCGACCCGGCCGGCCCGCCGGTGGCCACCGAGCAGGACGCGCTGGACCTGGTCGGCGCGGCGTTCCTCGGCGCCCAGGTGGTCGCCGTGCCGGCCAGCCGGCTCGACGAACGCTTCTTCTCGCTCGGCACCCGCTTCGCCGGCGACGTGATGCAGAAGTTCGTCAACTACCGGCTGCGGCTGGCCGTCGTCGGTGACATCTCGGGGCAGCTCGCGGAGAGTTCGGCGCTGCGTGCCCTGGTGTACGAGTCGAACCAGGGCGGTCACATCTGGTTCGTGCCAGACCTCGACGCCCTCGACGATCGCCTGCACGCCGCGCGGTAGCCACCTCAGCGCTCGTCGACGACCGCCATCTCCACCGCGTCCGCCTCCACTCCCCTGGCCTGGGCCTGCTCGGCTGCCCAGCGCAGATAGGCCAGCCACTCCTCGGGCGACCACCCGTTGCGCCGACGGACGCCCGCCTCGGCGGGAAGCTGGTTGGCCACGACGCGGTCGAGAATCAGGGGCTGCACGCCGCCCACGCCACGCCGATAGCCGACGAAGTAGAGGACCTTCGTGAACAGGCCCGGCCCCAACCACGGCAGGCGAGCGCGGTCGGGGTCGCGGAAGCGCTGGTACGCCGCGCGCAGCGCCTCCTCGTCGGGTGCCGACACGGCCAGCTCCTCCAGCGCGTACGCCAGGCGTTTGCCGTCCGGGTCGGCGTCGAGCGACCTGGTGGCGCGCCACGGGCCGTACCCGATGGGGCCGTAACCCCAGACCAGCACGGCCGTCAGCAGTTGGCGTGGGCTCGCCGAACCGGCCCGGTACGCGTCGGCCACCGCGAAGACGTCGCGCCGCCAGATCTCGCCGCCCGGCGGAAGGGTGTCGGGCCACGCGTCCGACGGCACCACGGCCCGCCACCGGTCCACCCGCACAGTGACCGGGGCTCGCTCTTGCGGTGACACCCCGCCGTTGGTCATCTGCATGGTCGCCTCCACGGATCGAGCGTCTGGGGCCGTTGTCCGGGACGCTACGGTCGGGCTCTACCGCTCGCCGTCCGCTGGCGCCATATCGCGGTATCGACCGCTCACCTGCCCGCCGTATCCGTGGCGCTGATCGGTCGGCGAGTCGTCCGCATCAGCCCACGCAGAGACAGGCAAGCTGTTCGGCATGGGGCCAGAAATCGTCATCGCGGTGGTGTCCGCGGCTGTGGCGCTGATCAGCGTGGCGGTGACCTACCGGACCGCTCTCGTCACCCACCGCCTGCAGGTCGAGGCGCGCGACCGCGAACGGGTGGAGGTCGCGGAGGACCTGTTCCGTCGTTACCGGGTGCCACTGCTGGCGTCGGCCGAGTCGCTGCAGTCTCGGCTGCACAATGTGCTCAGCCGAAACTTCCTGCGCACGTACCTGCACTCCGGCGACAGCGAGAACCAGCACTACGTCCGCCACAACACCGTGTACGTCCTCGCCGAGCACCTGGCCTGGCTGGAGGTGCTCCGCCGGGAACAGCGCTTCCTCGACCTCGATTCGGTGAAGAGCACCAAGGAGCTGTTCACCGCGATCCAGCGGATTCATCACCCCCTGGCAACCGACGGTATGCCCGGGCCGTTCCGCGTGTTCAGGGGACATCAGCGCGCCATCGGCGAGGTCATGCTGCACCGGGTCGAGTCGTCCGAGGGCCCGGTGACGGACGTGCTGGGATACGCGGCCTTCTGCCACCGCCTCGAAACCGACCCGGGGTTCGCATCCTGGTTCACCCGCCTCCTCGCGGAGGTGGACGACGTGGATGCGCAGGGCCGCCGAGGCAATGAGCGGCTGGTGCTCCTGCAGAACGCTCTCGTCGAACTCATCGAGCTGCTCGATCCCGAGGGCGAATGGCTCCCGCTGGAGCACCGCGAGCGGTTACCAAGGGCGGAACTGACTCTGCCCACCTCGCGCGCGCCGAACGGCTGACGGTCCCGATCGGCAGGGACGGGTGCACGGTCACCTGGGTCAGCGGTGTGGCCGCCCCAGCACGCAGGCGGGACGGCCACACCACCTCTTCGTTACGCCGTGGCGCAGATGGCGTACGCCGTGTCGGACCAGTTGCCGGCGAACGCGTCCTCCTCGTAGGCACCCGAGTCGACGGTGGTCGGGGCGGTCGCGGGTCCGCCGTTGGGGCGGAAGTCGTCCACGATGCCCTCACCGGTGACGCCGTTCAGCTCGTAGCCGGCGCCCGTCATCACCTTTCCGACCGGGCAGCCTGCGACGACGCTGCGGAAGTCGAGGGAGTTGTTGGCGCCCACGGTGGACGCCCGCACCAGTCCGGGCAGCGGGTTGGCGCAGATCGCGTACGCGGTCGCGGACCAGCTCAGGGCAGTGGCATCGGACTCGTACGCGCCGACGGTGACGGCGGTCGGTGCCGCGGCCACGCCGCCGTTGGGGCGGAAGTCGTCGACGACGCCCTCGCCGGTGACGCCGTTGAGCTCGTAACCCGTACCGGTCAGGACCTTGCCGGCCGGGCAGGTCGCCGTGGCGGAGTGGAAGTCGGCCGAGTTGCTGACGCTGACCGCGGAGACCCGCACCAGGCCGGGCAGCGGGTTGGCGCAGATCGCGTACGCCGTCACGGACCAGTTGCCCGCGAAGGCCTCCGTCTCGTAGGCGCCCACGGTGACGGCCGTCGGCGGGGTGGCGGGGCCGCCGTTGGGGCGCAGGTCGTCGACGATGCCCTCACCGGTGACGCCGTTCAGCTCGTAACCCGTACCGGTGAGCACCTTGCCGGCCGGACACGTCGCCGTGGCGCTGTGGAAGTCGGCCGAGTTGCTGACGCTGACCGCGGCGATCCGCACCAGGCCGGGGACCGCGGCGGACGCCGGGCTCGCCGGGGCGATCACCGCCCCGGCCGCGACGAGACCGAGCACGAGTACGGACGCTCGGGCACCGAACCGCCGGGTTTCTTTCGTGGTACGCATGTAATTCTCCCGTCTGAGGCCTGGGCGGCGGGCTGTGCTGGCGCCGCTTCCAAGGGCCGTTCGTGATGACGGGTTCACGGTAGGTAGTCGCCTGACCAGGCATTATCTCCAAACTGACTACGTCGCGTAGCGGACCATGCGGCCTGACGGTTCACGTCATGTCGAGCTGATGATCGAGGGGCAGAATTGATAGCCCGCGCTCGATAGCCTGGGGTCGAATCGTGCTTGATTCGGCTCGGGAGGCCCCGTTGACCATGGAATCCGCCGTTCCGGCCGCAACCGTTGACGCGTCGGAGTTCGTGGTTCGGTTGGCCCAGCAGGTGAGCGGGCAGCTGGCCCCGGATGAGTCGGGCATCTTCGACGAGGTCGCCGCGGTGTGGCGCGCCGGGGAGGCGCAGGGCCGCACGCCCGGCGGCGCGGTCGGCTTCGGCATCGAAGACGCGCTGGTGAGCGCCATCGTCCTCGAGGTGGTGGCGACGACGGTCCGGGAGGTTTTCGGCCTCGGGGCCGGGGTCGCGAAATCGCGGTGGCGGCGGTGGCGGTGGCGGCGCACCGACCGCAGTGCCTCGCCTGGCGGCGAGTTGGCCGGCACCGCGCTGCCGGCCGTCGACGGCCGGATCGTCGTGACGGCGGCCCAGGTGACCCGGCTGCGGGAGGTGTCGCGGCGGCACGCCACGACCCTCGGGCTCGACGAACACGCGGCCGACCTCCTCGCCGACGCTCTCGTCGGCGCCATCCACCTGCCGGAGACGCCGTCGCATGACGACCGCGCATGAGGGCCGGCCACAGCCACTGCTGTGGTTGTACGGCCTGATCGCTGTCACGCTGGTCAGCGTCGGGGTGGCGGTCGGAAACCTCTTCTTCGACGGTCGCCGGTCCTGGTTCATTCCCGACGTTGTTGCCAGACAACAATGCGGTGCGTTGCACCGTGGGTCGACCGACGCAGTGAACGCCTGCCTGTCCGAGCAGCTCCAGCTTCGGGGGTGGGTGACCGCTGGCGCCGCACTCCTCCTGCTCGCCGGGACGCTGGCCCTGGCCATCGCCGTGCCGTGGCGCGATCTGCGCCGCCTACGTCGGTTCGGCCGGCTCGACGCGCCGGCCGCGCAGGAGCGGTTCGTCGAGCTGTGCCAGCGGCACGGCCTGTCAGGGCGGCACGTGCCACGGCTGTGGGTGGCCGGGCCGGCGCTGCGGCACGCGTTCACCACGGCCCTGCCGGGCCGGCGGCCCACCGTCGTGGTCCCGGCCGGCCTGGCTCTCAAGCCCGGTGACCGGTTCGATGCCGTCGTCACACACGAGATCGCGCACGTCCTGGCCCGCGACGTGACCTGGGTTTCGGCGGTACGGGGACCGGCGTGGCTGTTCGTTCCCGTGTTCGCCCTGGCGAGCGTACCCATGGTGGGCCAGTTCGGGGCAGACCCACTGCTGATCGCGGCGCTGCTCGGGATCACGCTGCTGGCCGGCGCCGTGGTGGTGCTCTCGGCCGCGCTGCTGCGGTTGCGTGAGCTGGAGGCCGACCGCTACGCCGCGGGCGCGGGCGCGGAGCCCGGCCTGGTGGCGCTGTTCTCCCGGGCGACGCCGCCGCGACGTACGCGGTCCTGGGCCTGGGCCCGTCGGGTGCTGGCTCGGCACCCGGCCCCGGCTGACCGGGCACTGTCCCTGCGGCACGCTCCCCGCCCGTGGGAGGGCGGGCTCGTGCAGGCGATCGCGGTCGGCTTCGTGGCGAGCACCGCCATGTCCACTGTCTCCGCGCTGGCCCTGTACTTCGACATTGACCTGTACAGCTCGGGTGCCGTCGCCATTCCGACGGTAACCGGGGTCGCGGTGCTCGCCCTGCTGTTCCCGGCGTTGGTGCGTCGTGCCCGTGCACGACTCCCGCGCCCACAGTGGTGGCGACCGGTCGTGGGCACCGGTGGTGGAGTCGTGCTCGGCACGCTGGTCATGACGGTCGTGTTCGTGTCGAGACAGCCCTACTACCCGCTGGCCCGGCAGGGCAGTTTCGCGCGTAGCGCGCTCGCTGTGACCTTGTTCGCGCTGGTCGCCGCCGGCGTGGTCGCGCTGGCTGCCAGCGTGGCGGAGTTGGCGGCGCAGGCTGATCGGCCCGTCCGCACCCGCCTCGTGATGGGCGCGGCCGGCCTGGCCGCGGTCGCCAGCCTGTGGCCGGTCGGCGCGGCGGCCGCACTGCTGCACAACAGCGACGACCTGCGACTCTTCTTCACCTACGGGCTGACCGGTTTCGCCTGGCCGGCACTCGCTCTCGGGCTGCTGCCGGCCTACGCGCTGCTGTCTCAGCGGCGGGGTCCACGCCGCCTGCTGCCCTGGCTGGTCGCGCTGCTCGCGGCAGCGGTCGCCGGCACCGCCGCGATCCTGGTGCGCCCTACGACGTCCGAGCTGACCGATCAGTTGCGGGCGCAGCAGCAGCGGTGGTGGATCTGTGCGGCCGCCGGCGCCGTGGTGCTCATCGTGGTCACGCTGGCCACCCCGTGGCCAAACGGCTGGGCGCGCGGCGTGCTCGCCGCGACCGCAACCACGGCCGTCGCCAGCGGGGCGCACTATGGGTACGGCTGGCTGACCGACCGCCCCACCGAACAGGACCGGTTCGACTGGGACGCCGTGGTCGCGCCGATCTGGTTCGGCTACGCCATGGTGTTGCTGGCGGCGGTTCTCGTACCCGTGGCCAGCCGCCACCACGGGTTCACGCCGCCGGCGTGGTCACGGTGGCTGGCCCCGGCGGGTGCCACGGTGTTGACCGCCGTCGTCGCGCTGGCCGTCGTCGGCGTCGGCGTGCCCGGCGGCGTCGCCATGAACCGCCAGCAGCGCAAGCTGGCGGTCGACGCCGAGCGGTACGTGAAGGTCCGGCACGCCCTGACCCCGCAACAGGCCGACCGAGTGGCCCAGTCCAGCGTGCTGGTGCTCTCCCCGCAGAAGTGGGATATCACCGGATTCGGCCCTCCCGGCGGAGGCATCGTCGCGCCGGCAACCACCGTCTCCGACCCGGCCTGCGAGCCGCTGGTCAGGGAGAGTTTCCTGGCCCCCGGTAAACCACACCTGAAGAGCACAGGTATCCGCGCCTACACCAGCACAGACGCCGAAGACGGGCCTGGACTCACCGACGTCACCGTCACCGTGTTCTCGTACGACGCCCCCGTGGGCGAGCCCGTGCTGACCGCCGCCCGCGACGCCCTGCGGGCGTGCAAGTCGTTCAACCTGAGCCTGGAGCCAAGCTCGATCGACTACCAGACCCGGGACGCCCGGCCTCCCTCGATCGGAGAGCGGAGCTGGAGGTACGACAGCGCGATGACCCTCGTGGTGGACGGCCAGACGATCACCGGCGGCAACGCCTACGTGGTGATGGTCGCCGGCTACACCCTCGTCACTGTGCATATGGCCGCATACGGGAAACCGGTAAACGAGGAATTACTCCTGCTACTCCTGGCCACCACCGACCATGCCCTCCTTCACCTGAACTGACGAAGGATGCATCGGCACCGCCTCTCCTGACGGTCGAACGCCTCGGTCCTTGGACTTGACCGGTCACCTTACGATCCGCACATGCGGCGCGAGGAGATAGACGGAGTTGCTGTCATCCAACGCAATCTGCCTGGCATGCTGGCCGCGTCGCTGACGTTTGGCTGCGGTGCCCGCGACGAAGAGATCGACTCCATCGGCCTGACTTATCTTGTCCAGCACCTGGTTGACTGGACCGAGGATCACATCGCGGGAGACTTTCAGGACTACGTCTGGATGAACGACACGTCATTCATCGCAGGCGGCCCACCTGACCAGGTCGTGGAGCACTTTGCCACCATCTGCTCGGCTATCAGCAATCTCCCGCCGGACGATCTGTCCGACGCTGTCGCGGATCTCGATGCCGACAGCCGGTACGTCTCGAACATCGACGAGGGTCTGCGCGACACCTGGGGGGCGTTGCTTTCGCGCCGTTTCGGGCCGCGCGGACACGGCCTGTCGCGCTGGCCCGCAGTGGACTACAAGCTATTCACAGCCGACGAGATCCGACGGCATATAGAAGGGTTCTTCACCAGCGGCAACGCCGTCCTCACCCTGACGGGCGAAGCACCTCAGGCGATGCGACTCCCGTTGCCCGCAGGTCCGCGAGTCAATCGCAGCACCTCACTCGTCAACCACCAGATCGGGCCAATCTGGTACGCGGACGAGGTCCGCGGCGTCGCGCTGATGGTCAGTGTCGAACCCAGCTTTGAAGCGGTAGCTCTGATGTGGGCGCTGCGGTCGCGAGTCGCTGAAGCAGTGGACCGCGCCGGGGTGGCCTTAGGCGCTGAGTTCATGTTCGAGGTCGTCGACAGTACGCGGCACGAGCTCGGGTTGAGGGTCGTTCCGCATTTCCGCAGGAGGGAGAGCAAGAGTTTCGACCCGACCGTCGTGGCGGAGCTGATCTGGACCGAGCTGCAACGGCTCATCTCCGATGGGATTGATCGAGTGGAGATCGCCGACTTGGTGCCAACTGAGCGCATGCCCATGACGGGCGATATTGAATGGATGCAGGCCATCAACGACCTCGAACCCTTGACCCACCGGGAGCTGCTCGGCACGGCTGAAATTGACTTCTCGGAATCGCTCACCGAGCTGGCCGGGCTCACTCCGCAAGTGGCGCGGGACGTCGTGTCCGGCTGGCTCTCCAGCGCCATGATCGTCGTGCCGTACGGGTCGAAACCGAACCTTCCTGGCGCCACCGACGATTCCTGCCGGACCACCCGCTTCGTGCCGGCAGGCGAGGTGGTCAGGCCGACGTTCGCCAAGCGGTTCCGCAACAAGGGCTCGCTGGTCATCGGCATCGACGCGATTTCCACGGTGGATGGTGACCGCAACGTGCACACCGTCCCGCTGTCCCAGGCGCTCGTGGTCGAGCGGTTTGGCGTCATCCGGCTCGCCCACCTCGGCCACGGCTGCGTCACCACGATCTCGGACTTCGCTGACGCCGCCGACAAGCTCCGGGCCGTCCTGCCGCCGCGGCGTTTCCGCCAGGCCGTCACGCAGCACAGTGCAGGGCTCTAACCGGACGCCGACCATCAGCAGGTGAAGCTGTCGGGCAGGTGGATGCGCTCGGCGGGGATGCCGAGGGCAAGTAACCGTGGCCGCGCGTCGGCCAGCATCGCGGGTGGGCCGCACAGGTAAATCTCCTGGTCGGGCTGATGGTGGTCGAGGGCGATGGTCAGGGCGTCGCCCTGTTCGGCTGACTCTGCGAACGGGTCGCCGGAGAAGGCCGGCACGATGGTCAGCCAGTCGTGGTCGCGTTGCAGCTTGTCGAGAGCGATCGCGTCGTACAGGTCGGTGAAATTGCGGGCGCCGACAACCAGCGTCACCCGCCGGCCGTCCGGTGCGGCGGCGACCTGCTCGACGAGGGCGCGCAGCGGCGCCAGCCCGGTGCCGCCGGCAACAAGCAGCAGATCGTCGGCTCGCGCCAGGTCGAGACTGAGGCCGGCGTTGCCGGGTGGGCCGAGCCAGAGCAACTCGCCGGGGCGTACCTCATGGACCAGGCGGTGGGAGACGGTCCCGGCGGGTACGGCGCGGACGTGCAGCTCGACGGTGCCGTCGGCGCGTGGGGCATTGGCCGGTGAGAGCCAGCGCCAGTGCCCCGGCAGGCGCGGTGTGCAGACCGGAACCGCCTGGCCTGGCTGGTAGGGCAGTCGCCGCCAGGGACGTACCGTCAGGATGGCGGTGTCGGGCGACGGCCGGTCATGGTCGATCACCTGGACGTGCCACCAGGCCGGGCCGTCGCCGACCTGAGCGGCGACGCGACGGACGGCGCGCGTGGCGCGGCAGATGGCCCGCTCCGCAGCCGTCGCCCACAGAGGATGCGGCGCGTGGCGGGCGACCGTTGCGAGCAGCGTGTCGCCGATGGTGGAGGCGTGCGGGAGCAGGTCGAAATGACGGTACGCGCGGCCGAGCACCAGGAGCAGCGCCGCCCGGCTCGCCGGATCGTCACCACCGACCATGAGTTGGCCCAGCGCGGTGAAGAACAGCGGCGCGTCGCGCTGTGGGAGCAGCCCGGGACGGCGGTCTTCGAGGGTGCACCAGAAGTCGCCGGCGGCCCGCACGTCGACCGACGCCCAGGCGGCAGCCAGGTTCACTCGAGCCGGGTCGTCGTCGTTCAAGGTGGACATGCCGGCTCCAAGTCGTTGACGGATCGAGTGGCACCGGGGCGGGCGGGACGGGGCTGCGCCGTTGAGGGCCGGCGCAGCCCCGGGGCAAGGCACCCGCCCCGGGCCATGCGTCGACTGTCGCGGCTGACCAGGGACAACGGCATGTCACGGTGATCGTCAGTGGCATACACGATCGGTATGCGCTCGACGTCGCGACGGTCGAATCGGGCAGACTGCGGGGCATGACGGAACGCCCGGTGCTGTATCTCGTCGTCTGCGCCGGGGGTCCGGCGGAACACATCGACGAGCTGGTCGACCTGTTGCTCGCCGACGGGTGGCAGGTGTGCATGATCATCAGCCCGACCGCCGCGCTCTGGCTCGACCGGGCGGCGTTGCAAGACAAGACCGGCTATCCCGTACGCGTCGAATGGCGGATGCCTGGCGACCCGGAGCCGCATCCACCAGCCGATATGGTGGTGGCCGCGCCGGTCACGTTCAACACGGTGACGAAGTGGGCGCTGGGCATCAACGACACCCTGGCGCTCGGCGTCCTCAACGAGTCGCTGGGCGCGGGCCTACCGATCCTTGCCTTTCCGCACGTCAAGGCAGAGCTGGCCGCCCATCCGGCGTACGCGGGTCATATGGCGGTTCTGCGGACTGCCGGCGTTGTCGTCGCTGACGGGATCCCGCTGAACGCTGCCCACGCGCCCGATCGATGGGGCGTCGTCATCGAGGCGCTGCGCTCGGCTCGCCGCTCTTGAGCGTTTCCTGCCGACGATGTCAACCCTCACCGGCTCAACCACCCGGCCGGTCCGCGGTCGATACTACGGACCCCTGTCTTGTCGGAGCACGAGCGACACGCCCTGGCCACCTTCCGACAACGCGCAGTACTCGGGTAATGTGACGCAACCTGCGAGCAGTAACTACGCATCACCGGCGGAGCGAGCTACTGCAGTTTCTCGACCACCAAGAAAGCGAGGAGCCTCAGATGTCGGCATCCAAGCCTCAAGCCGTAGTACTGCTAAGCGGCGGCCTCGATTCGGCCACAGCCCTTGCTGTGGCCGTGAAGGACGGATTCGAAGCCAACGCCCTCAGCTTCCGATACGGGCAGCGGCACACCGTGGAACTCGAAGCCGCCGCACGGGTCGCCAAGGCGCTGGGGGCAACCCGCCACGTCGTCGCGGACATCGATCTAAGGATCTTTGGCGGCTCAGCACTGACCGACGACGGCATCGCTGTACCTCACCACGAGAGCGCCGAGGAAATCGGGAACGAGATCCCCATCACCTACGTGCCGGCTCGGAACACCATCTTCCTGTCATTCGCGCTTGCCTGGGCGGAGACCCTTGGGGCCTCCGATGTCTTCATTGGGGTAAGTGCACTCGACTACAGCGGCTACCCCGATTGCCGGCCCGAGTACATCGAGGCATACGAGCGTATGGCAAACCTCGCCACCAAGGCTGGCGTCGAGGGCAGCCAGCGGCTGAAAATTCATACCCCCCTAATCGACCTCACGAAGGCAGGCACCATTCGGCTGGGCCTTCGCCTCGGTGTCGATTACTCGCTCACGCACAGTTGCTACGACCCCGTCGATGGCCGGCCGTGCGGCACCTGCGATTCCTGCCTGCTACGTACCCGGGGCTTCGCCGAACTCGGCATGTCAGACCCCGCCATCGCCAACGCGTCATGAGGTCCGCTTACCGCATCAAAGAGATCTTCTACACCCTGCAAGGCGAAGGTACCCACGCCGGCCGGCCCGCCGTCTTCTGTCGATTCACAAGTTGCAACCTCTGGACTGGCCGCGAGGTAGATCGTCATCGAGCCGTATGCCAGTTCTGCGATACAGACTTCGTAGGCACTGACGGGCCGGGAGGCGGCCGCTTCAGATCCGCTCAGGACCTGGCTGCGGCGGTAGCGAAGGCTTGGACTGGTGCAGCCCATCCGAAGAGCAGGCCGTACGTCGTCTGCACTGGCGGAGAGCCACTACTGCAACTCGACATTGCCGCCGTCGAGGCACTTCACGATGAGGGCTTCGAGGTGGCGATCGAGACGAACGGGACCCGACCGGCACCCGCCGGCGTCGACTGGACCTGCGTCAGTCCGAAGGCTGGGGCTGGGCTGGTCCTAACCGAAGGCGACGATCTAAAGCTCGTCTACCCGCAACCGGGCGCGGAACCTGAACGATTCGAAGGTCTCAACTTCACCCATTTCCTCCTTCAACCCATGGACGGGCCAGACCAAGCTGCCAACACCCAAGCCGCCATCAGCTATTGCCTCGCCCATCCCCAATGGTCGTTGAGCCTGCAGACACACAAATACATTGGAATTGATTGATGGAAATTTTCCGTGAGTTCACGTTCGAGGCCGCTCATCGCTTGCCGAACGTGCCCGAGGGGCACAAGTGCGCTCGCCTCCACGGCCACTCCTACCGCGTTGAACTGCACGTGCGCGGTGAGGTCGGGGCGTCTTCCGGATGGGTTATGGACTTCGGTGACATCAAGGCAGCGTTCCGGCCCATCCTGGACCAGTTGGACCACTACTACCTGAACGAGGTACCGGGTCTCGAGAACCCGACCAGCGAGGTGCTGGCACAGTGGATCTGGGGGAGGCTTGTCGGCCAGTTGCCCTTGTCGGCCGTAGTGGTCAGGGAAACCTGCACCTCCGGTGCCGTCTACCGGGGCGATGCCCCGTGACGGAGGCCGCGACCGACGAGCATCGGCCGGGCGCGACCGTGGGTAACAGCCCGGTGGAGGCGCCAGCACGCGTTCACATTGTCGTGACCTGCGCGAATCGCAAAAACCTTCCGGTACCCGCTGCCCTGCGCGTCGGGGCCATGTCGGATTACCTCCCGAGGCAGCGGCTCGCGGAGTGGATTCGACGATTGTCAGACCCCGGTCAGCCTTCCACTGCCGCGACGTCACTCTATGCCGGCGAGCACTGGGCGGCGGCGCGTCAATTGGCCACCTCTGCGCGGGTGGAGGCGCAACTCTGGGTCTGTTCAGCCGGCTACGGATTGATTCCTGCCACCGCTTACGTCCATCCTTATGCCGCAACCTTCACACTGCGCGCTGATGACTCAGTCGGACGGAGTTCTACCGATAATCGCGACTGGTGGCACGGGCTGACCGAGTGGGTAGGCCCGGAGCCCGGCACGCCCCGGTCGTTCCACGAACTCGCCCGAACGAACCCCGACGACACGATCATTGCCGTCCTATCGGAAACCTACCTCCGGTCCTGCAGCCACGATCTCCGTAGGGCGGCAGGGCAACTACGCGACCCACACCGGCTGACAATCGTCGGACCGGCCCAGGCCGAACCCGACCTGAACGAGCTGGTTATCGCGGTGACCGCTCGAATGAGGCCAGCGGTCGGCGGCAGCCTGCTCTCCCTCAACGTCCGGGTCGCCCAGCGCCTCGTCGCCCTCATTACCGCAGACCCCAACACCCACCGCCGCTCCCACCTCCGCGCCTTGGCGCATCAACTGGCAGTCACCGCACCCCTGTCAACGCCTCGGGCTCGCGGCCAGCGCATGACCGACGACGAGGTCAAGTCCTTTATCCGGCCGCTTGCAGACGCCGGGCCAACCTCGGCAACGCGCTTGCTTCGACGGCTGCGGGACTCCGGTAAGTCATGCGAGCAGGCACGTTTCAGACAGTTGTTCAACGAGGTCACATCGGATGTGCGCTGCTGATGCCACCCGCACACGATCCCAAGACCGTCGCGCGCCGTGCCCTGCGAATCGCCCAGCCCGGCACACCGGCCCTCTATCTATTCACGCTGCAAGCGGAAGAAGTCCTGCAGATCGCGGACATCTCCCGCGTCAGCCGGGACGACGCCGGGAAGCTGATCGGCTACCAACGCCCGCAGGTGCGGAAACACATACAAGAGATCGTCGACTATCTCGACAGTGAAGCCGCAGTCTTTCCTAATCCCATCATCCTGGCCCTTTCCTCTAACGTGCGGTTCCAGTCGAGCAGAGGACCAGGCGCTGCGGACGGGCTTGCGACCTCCGGACTACTGAGCATTCCCCTGCCGCAGCCCGGCAAGCCCAAGCCCGCCTGGATCGTCGACGGGCAGCAGCGGGCTCTCGCGCTGTCCCGTACCCAGCGGCAGCAATTTCCGGTGCCAGTAACTGCTTTCGTGGCTGACAGCGTCAGTCTCCAGCGCGACCAGTTCCTGCGCATCAACAACACCCGCTCGCTACCGCGTGGCCTGGTGACTGAACTCCTACCGGAAGTCGACAGCCCTCTGCCTCCCCGCCTGGCCCTACGGAAGGCACCCTCGGCACTTTGCGACGTCCTGAACGCCGACAAAGCATCGCCCTTCTACGGGCTGATTAAACGGGCGTCGACAAACCGGCAACAGGCGCCGAACGCGGTGATCGCCGATACCGTCGTCGTCGAGATGATCCAGGAGAGCCTCACCTCGCCTGCTGGGTGCCTCTTTCCCTACCGTGACGTGACCCGCAACGAGACCGACTTCGATGGAATTCTCCAGGCGCTATGCACCTATTGGTCAGCGGTCCGTGACACCTTCCCTGACGCGTGGGGCAAGCCGCCGAGCAAGAGTCGGCTCATGCACGGTGCAGGAATACGAGCCATGGGACGGCTGATGGATCGAGTGTTGGGCACGGTGGATGCCCGTCTCCCCCAGGCACCTGAACTGGTCAGCAAACACCTCGCGGTGATTGCCCCGCACTGTCAGTGGACAGGGGGAAGGTGGGACGAACTCAATCTTCGGTGGAACGAGATTGAGAACCTGTCCCGCCATGTGCAGGAGTTGTCCAACTACCTGATCCGTGTCTATCTAAACGAACGGGCGGGAATTCGGTGAAGTTCTTCTTTCCTGACAGCCAGGACCAGGTAGACCCGACGTTCGACTTCCTAACGGAGGAGCGCGACCCGTTCCGGGTGCGCCAACGCGACGACCTGTACGCACACGAAGTGCTAAAGCCGCCGCCGTTCAACGGCCTTCTGGTGTCGAAGGCCATAGTGGACGGCACCGCCGGTTCCAGCACCGGCAAATACACCGGGCCCCAGCGCCACCGACTGTACCGGCAAGGAGCCCGCCAGTTCTTCCGTCTGAACAACGGCAGCACACCTTTGAAGATCATGGGCGATTGCGGTGCCTTCTCGTACGTCGGCGAAGAGAACCCGCCGTACAGCGTAGAAGAGGTGGTGAGCTTCTACGAGGGATGTGGATTCGACTACGGCATCTCAGTTGACCACGTTATCTTTCAGTATGAACCGAAGATCGTTCATACTGATGACGCTGCCGCCGAATGGGTTCGCAGGCAGGAGATCACTCTCGACTTGGCCTCCGATTTCTGGAGGCGATGCAGCGCTAGCGACGTTCATTTCATTCCACTTGGGGTCGCTCAGGGCTGGAGCCCTGAGTCCTACGCGCACGCCGTAAAAGAACTGCAACGAATCGGGTACCGGCGCATTGCCCTGGGGGGAATGGTGCCTCTCAAGACGAATGAGATCCTCGCCTGCCTGCAGAGGATCGATGACGTGCGGGAGTCCGATACAGAGTTGCATCTGCTGGGAATCAGCCGATGCGAACAAATCCGAACCTTCGCTGACCATGGCGTAACGAGCTTCGACAGCACCTCACCTTTTCGTCAGGCTTTCAAGGACGATCGAGACAATTACTACGCCCCGGACCGAACCTACGTGGCACTCCGCGTCCCCCAGGTTGACGGCAACGCCAAGCTTAAGGCACGAATTCGCTCCGGCGAGATCGGCCAGGGGCAAGCCATGCTGCTGGAACGCTCCGCGTTGGCTCGCCTTCGCCAGTTCGATAAGGACGAGGTCGGCGTCGACGCCGCCCTAGAGGCCTTGGCGGAATACAGCGCCGTGTGGGATCGCAAGGCTGATAGGACCAGCCAATACCGAGACACTCTTGAAAGCCGGCCTTGGCGGGCCTGCGACTGCACGATCTGTGCATCAGTGGGCATTGAAGTAATCATCTTTCGTGGCGCCGAGCGCAACAAGCGTCGGGGCTTCCACAACCTACACGTGTTCGGTCAGCGCGTGCGCCGGCAGCTTGGAGAAGACGATCGTGACTAAGCAGGGGCGAGAGAGCCGCATGGTCGAGGCGGGGAACCAGAAGAACGTGCTACATCTCCCCGCTCTCGAGATCAGACAGGGCCCGAATCGCCGTCTTTACACCTTCGCCGTGGACGGGAAGCAAGTCCCGTCATTTGCCGCCGTTTCACGTGTGCGGCGTGACAGCCAGCAGCAACTACACGGCTACCAGCGCCCCGAGGTCCTCGCACACGTGGCAGCGATCCGACGCTACGTGGAGTCCGCCGAAAGTCCAATGCTGCCTAATGCGATCGTGGTGGCCTTCGACGACCGAGTTCGCTTCGTTCCGGCCGACGCCGCTGTTGTCGGCCCTGGTTACGTACGCTCGGGAACTCTCCTGGTACCCGTCAGTGACGACTGGGAGGACGCCGACAAGCCAGGATTCATTGTGGACGGCCAGCAGCGTTGTGCGGCCATCCGGGACGCAGGCGTCGAAGCGTTCCCGATCTGCGTCACCGCCTTCATCACCGCCGACCAGGCTGACCACCGGTCTCAGTTCATCCTCGTAAACTCAACCAAGCCGCTTCCAAAGGGCCTGATTCACGAACTGCTCCCTGCAGCGTCTGGCCCACTGCCGAACCAGCTGCGCGTACGGCAACTCCCCGCGACGGTTCTTGAGCGCCTCAACTTCGACGAGCGTTCACCGCTGCGCCACATGATTCAAACGCCCACGAATCCTGCCGGCGTCATCAAGGACAACTCCATGCTACGCATGCTTGAAAACAGCATCTCGGACGGCGTCCTGTATCGCTTCCGTGGCAGCGACAGTGCCTTGCCAAACATCGGGCTTATGGTGACCGTACTGAACGATTTCTGGACTGCGGTGCGGGACGTATTTGGTGAGGATGCGTGGGGTAAACCCCCTCGCAAATCGAGGCTTATGCATGGCGCTGGTATCATCAGCATGGGCTATCTAATGGATGCAATCGCCGATACGAACGGCAGCGGCGAGGACGTGCCGGACACTCAGGGATTCGCCGCGGGACTGAAGATTGTCAAGGATTACTGTCGCTGGACCGAGGGCACGTGGGATCTGGGCGACGGAATCCCGCGCCGGTGGAATGATATCCAGAACACCCCTCGAGACATTCAGCGAATCACCGACTTCCTGGTCTCCACATATTCCTCGAAGCAGGGAAAGCGGCACGATAGGTCGAGCCGACTCTTTTAGCCACGACGTCCGGATTTAACCGCGCCAAGGAATCGGCAACCGCAGGGCGGGTGACTTCGCACTGTTGAAGATTGCTGATAGGTCGATAGGCCTTGGCCTTACTGCCGTACAGGGCAAGGTCACGCGTTGCATAGCGAAAAGCGGGCACAGGAAGGGGTTGTCCGATGGCAAGTAGGGATTCAGTACCGCTGTCGGCCCCGAGAGTCAGCACCTCGGCTGCGTGGCTCATGGCGCCGAAAATCAAGAAGCGGAGGACGCAACGATCGCTCGATTTTCGCCAAGTGCCGAAGCAACAGCACGCAACAACGACGCAGACCCGGCACCCTCAGCCTCACGGATCGTGGCGTCAGGACGCGCGGTCGACCGGATGAACCCTGTGGCGGCATGTGTGGCGCAACGGGTAGCCATGACGATGACGTCTGCCCGATGAACCCACTGCTTCAATTGGCGGCTCCCAACGTGATCGCTACTCAGCTGCAGGTTAAGCGCCGGCGCGAATGCAGCCAGAACCGTACCCGCCCGTCGCAGCGCCCCTTCATCCAAGGAGTACAACAGCACCTCGCGCGCTGAAATGGGCGTGGATTCGGGGCTGTGCGGCGGGTTGGCCGGGGACGTCCAGGCGAAACCCAGACCAAATTCGGCGTTGATAAGGCGAGCCAACGCGAGTTGGTCGGCCTCCAGCCGGCCGCATTGGAGGGCCAACGGTGCCAGGAGTAACTGAACAAGCCGCAAACGCGCCTCGTTGTCAGGGCTGGGAGAACGAGCGATCACGTCACACATGTCCAAGACGACCGAGGCCTGGTTCACGCTGATCCAGCGATCGCACTCGGCGCCCAGATCGTCCAGCAGAGTTCTGTACTCGGCGGCTGGCAGGCCGCCGCGCAGGGTGATCTCTAACAGAGCGACGATGCCGGCCATGTCGCTAGACCGGAACCGATTGTGGCTCAACGCGTTGGTCAGGAATGCGTGCGCCGTGTGGCTGGCCGGCTGCCCGTAGCCATCGCTGTCTACGAAAGCCCCGACGATTGTCCAAGCGCGTTCGGCGCCGTCGTTGTCGAGGCCGTTGAGCAGGTCGGCGAGTGTTCTGTCGGAAGTGGCCGCTGGCGGCCAAGAGCGCCATGCCCCCTCGGCTATCACCGCGCTGATGTCCTCAACCTTGGCGATTGCCTGGACCAGCTCCAGCCAGGTTTCCGGCCGGGCCGCGACGGACGGTACGTGGGGTGGCACGGTGTGATCCAACGCTTCGGCGGGGGATGCCTCTATCGGCGTGGGGGAAAGGGGCGCGGGGGTAGCCGGTAGGGTGGGGCGCTCGGCGCCCGGGGCCGGATACTCGGCGGACGTCAGCAGGTCGGGCCGGGCCGCGCCGAGTCGCCGCCACGCATCCTCGTCGTTTCGCAGCCGGTCCCACAGTGCCGCGTCCGCGATGGCGGAGGCCGCGAGCGCGATCACAGCGAGGGCCTCGACGCCGAAACCGGCCAGCGGGCCGTCGGCGAGCGCCGGCACCAACTCCCCGCGCAGGACCAGCGCCTGCCGTGCCGCCTCGGTGTCGCCGTCGGCCAGCGGATCGGCGAGCACCGTGGAGTGGATCGCATCCAGGATCGCCTCGCGAACCGGCGCCGGCGGGCGGGTGGCGACCACGTCGCGTAGCGCGGGCAGACGTAGGAGTTCACCGTGGCTGCCCAGCCGGGCGAGCCGCTTGACGGTGAGGTAGGTGAGGTTCATCCCGCTGAGACCGGTGCCCTCCAAACGGCCCAGCAACTCTGCGGTGGCGCGGTGGTCGCCTGCAGCCATGGCTAGGTCGAACTCGGCCAGCAGTCGCCCCACCGGCACCGGCACACCGGAATGGGTGGTCGGCCGCTGGCTGATGGTGTGGCGCATCCGGCCCAGCGCCGCCCACACGCTTCGGGAGCTGTCCGGCGAATGTTCCAGGACGTATACGCGGCGGTGGCCGACGAACGCTGCGACGGCGTCGTCGACTGGGTCACCGACACGCAGTGCCTCGGGGCGGTTGACGAAGGCGGCGTGGCTGGGCACCACGAACGCGGCGAGCCACTCCCGCACTCTCGTCGCCTGGCGGCTGAGCCGAGGGATGACGTAGATGTGTTTGTGCGGGTTACCGGGTTCGTTGCGCGGCAGGATATAGGGCGCGTCGGAGTCGTCGGCCAGCAGGGCGAGGTAGTCGGAGAGGAACAAGGCGGTCGTGGAGCGGGGGTCGCGCGCAGGCCAGGCCGTGTTCCCGGGGCCGAAGAAGCGGTCCAGAAAGGTCTCGGGGTCCATCGCCGCCCTCACCTGGCGTTCTCGAAGCGGCGGGCGAAGTCGACCCGGGCGGTGCTGGCGATTGCGGGATCGACGCGGTAGCTCACGATCTCGTCATTCACTCTCATGCCGCGGTATGTGAAGTTCATCGAGCCGGTCATCAACCAGTCGTCGCCGCACAGCGTCTTCTCATGCACGTCCTCGGCGCACACCACCTGGGCATAGCCCGGCGCCGCCTGCCGCAGCAGCCGGTCGATAAAGACATCGTTGAAAGGGTCGGGTCGGGTCACCACCGACAGCCGGCCACCGCCGTGGGTAATCCCCGCCAGCACCTGGGCAAAGGTGTAGACACGACTGGAGGGGTCGACGAACACGCTGTCATAGGCGGCGGCGCGGTTGTCGATGACGTCGACGTCGCCGATCCACGGTGACACCAGCCACAGGTGGCGGCTGGGCGCCATCAACTCGGCCAACAGCACGGTGGCCAGGATTCCGTCGATCCGGACCCCGGTGCTGCCGCTGGTCCGGACCACCCGCTCGTCGCTCATTGGGCGAACTCCCGAATCTCAACCACGCACCGCACCTGGGCGGCCTCTCGATCGACGGCGCGGACGTCGCCATACACCCGCAGCGCCCCGTGGTCCACGGCGATGGCGGGTAACGCGCGCATGGCGGCAGTCAGGTCCGCAACCCGGTCGACCGGTGCGACCAGTCGCACCGCCCCGCGGGCCGCGATCTCGTTGACGTACCGTTGCCGCCACTGTGGCTCGGTGACGTCAACGTGGGTCAGCCGCTCGTCGTGGGCCGCTCCCACGAGTAGGCGGTCGAGCAGCGCCGGCAGCGCGTACGGCTGGTAGTGGGCCAATTGCTGGGATCGAGCCTCCGCGCCCCGCGGCCACAGCATGCTGTACACCTGGTCGGCACCAAAGCGGCGCGGATCCAGGCCGGCAATCGTGATGCCGCCGTTGCCGACGAGGTAGGCGAAGATAGCGGCTTCGACTTCGAAACCGAGGTGATCCTGGACGCTGTCCCAGGCCTGCATCAGATCCAGCACCAGCCGGTCGGTGCCCGCGTCAGTCCCCTGCCGCAGCAGGCGGGTGGACAGCGCCGCCACCGCCTGCGGGCGGGGGTAGCCGTCGATCTGCGCCCAGGACGAGCGCAGCGTCACCAGGGCCTCTTCGGCTTCTGCGGCCGAAGGCGGATCGCGCAGCACGGCAACAGCCTGGGCCGCCGCGGACTGCGGATCGGCCACCAGGTGGCGCAGCAGTTGGGTCAGTGTGGTGTGCAGGTACTCGTAGTCGCTGGGTGCCAGCGCGCTGTCGACGAGCGCCCAGAACCGGCGCGGGTCCTGCTGGTAGTAGGGGACGAGTTGGGTTATGACGCCGAGGCCGCCGACCGCGGTCTCACTCAGCCAGATCGTTGTAGGGGCCTCGGCGGTTTCGGCCGGCAGGACGTCGACGATGAGGTCACCGTCCTGGGCGTCGGGGCAGGCCCGTTGAGCAGCGGCCAGGATCGCGGCCGCTACGGTCTCCCGGTAGGTGCGTTGGGCTAGGTCCGCAGTCAGCGCCGCGACCTCGTCGCACCACAGGAGGCGGCTGTGCCGGTCCACAGCGTCGATGACCGCGGGCCGACCTGCCAAGGCGCTCAGGTCGTCGACCAGGCGGCTGGGGGCCGTACTGCCATCGCTGCGGTAGATGGCGTTCAGCACACGATCGATGTCGGCCGCCCATCG
The DNA here is from genome assembly GCF_014201145.1 of Micromonospora parathelypteridis. Lineage (NCBI taxonomy): Bacteria > Bacillati > Actinomycetota > Actinomycetes > Micromonosporales > Micromonosporaceae > Micromonospora > Micromonospora parathelypteridis. The sequence continues at coordinate 4,276,317 of NZ_JACHDP010000001.1, read as the reverse complement.
GCCCGAGGCCAGCGCTCGATGCGTGTCCTGCGTGTCGGCGTTGGTGTCTGCAACGCGCCGCAGGGAGTAGGCGGTGGTGTAAACCAGGGCTAGCCAGCCACGCTGGAACGTGTTGGCGTCCTCGTCGAGCGCCGGGTCCGCCGCCAGGGCGGCCTTGAAGGCGGTGGACCGCCACTGTGGTGAGCGCAGGTGCGCGGCGACCGCCTCCTTAGCCAGGTCCAGGGGTGCCACGGTGAATCGAATCGCGTCGACGTCCAGGCTGAAGCCCAACGCGGCCGGCTCACCCCGGTGCCGGTACCGAACCGTGCTGGTTACCGTCGTTGTCCGTCCGCTGCCGGTCACCGTGGTACACGCGGCGCCGGTGGTCATCCGCCGGACCTGGACCGGGTTGCCGGAGGCGCCAGTAGCGAATCCCACCGACAGCACCCGGTCCTGCCACCGTGAGGGCCGGGGAATGGCACCCTCATAGAGGTGGTCAGGGAGAAACTGCGAGGACCATAGTGGGGTTCCCTGTGACTGGTCTCGCACGTCCAGCGGCGGTTCCGTCAAGTTGATCAGGTGCGGGCGCAGCACCCTAACCGCCGGTTCGCCGGCCGGCTCCCACCAGCCTTCGTCGTCGTAATGTGCGGCGAAGGAGGCGATTTCCACAACGCCAGCAGCCTCCGGGTCGGGCAGTGGCAGCCAGGTGCGGTCGCGGGCCCTGCGGTACCCGTACCGGTGACTCACCCGACCCGGCACCGCCTCGCGCAGCACCCGCTCGATCGGCATCGACTCGTCGTCGGCGTGGAACGGCAGTCGGAAGGACACCTCCGGCACGTTGAGTGGATCGAACAAGGTGCGGGTCACGAACTCAGGCAGCAGCGATCCCGGGCGCGCTCCCGGTTCCGGCACATAGGCCCGCCAGCCCGACTCCAGCCGTCGCAGGATGGTCGGGACGACGCTGAGCAGCAGGGACCGCGGGGGCTCCCACAGCAGGGCGCTCACCTCGTCGGCGGAGATGTCCAGCGCCCGGCGCAGCCAGCTGGCAAGGTCAGCCTGAACGTTGCTGTCCTCCAGCAGTGCCCGCAACTGTTTGAGTACCACCTCGGCGTCGGGGTGCGGGTTAGGGCCCTTCGGCTTCGGCGCCTGGACCACCCGCCTTGAGTCACACTGAGTGCGCCGGCCTACCCAGTCCAGCATCGCCTGGGTCGCCTGGATCTTCAGCACGAAACGGTTACTCACCGGCAACCGCCGAGCGGGGAGTTCTGGCGCGAACAGTTGGTCGTAGGCCTGGTAGGTAAGCCGGTCTCGACCAAAATCTGAGAGCGTCACCACCGTCCATGGCCGGGTGAGGCGCCGCCGGCCAGCCCGACCACGCCGTTGCAGGAATGATGCGGCGTCGCGTGGTGCCTTGTGCTGCATGACCAGACCAACCCGGTCGTCGTCCACGCCGACCTCTAGCGACGCGGTCGCTACCACCAGGTCTGCGTCCTGGTCCACCCCGCTGTCCTGGGAGGACGTGCGGCTGACCCGCAGGCCGTGGGTCATCGCCTGTGGGTCGAGGTGCCGACCGATGCGGTGCACCAGTTCCCAGGACTGTCCGTCGACGTATTGGTCGTGCGTGGCACCGTTGGCAGACCGGAGCCCGGCCAGCACCTGCGGGCGGCGGCCCGGCCCCGCGCTCCGGCCGCCCTCCGCGTGAACGAGGTCGTTGAACAGGCGGTTGGTAACGTCAAGGTCGTCGGTGAAGACGAATCCGCGCGACCCGTACAGCAGTTCGGCACCGCGCACATCGAGGGTGCGGCCATACAACATCGCCGCCTGAATCGTGGTCGACAGTGGGCTGACCCGGGACACCGGGTCCACCCGCAGCGCGATCGCGTACTCCCGGCCCTCCTCCTCCAGATCCGTTGGGCGCGGGGTGAGGTAGTCGACGTCGTGGCGGTCGACGCCGGTGAGCTCGCCGAAGAAGTCGGCGGCGTCGCGCAATGTCGCGCTCAGGCCCACCATGGTGGCCTGGCGGCCCAAGCCGCTGCGCCACCGGCGCAGGAGCAACGCGACCTGCGCGCCGTGCATCCCGCCGTAGGTGTGCGCCTCGTCCAGCAAGACCAGCTTGGGCACCTTCCGGCCCGTCCACCCCAGCAGTGGGGCCTGTCGCGGGTCCGTGCTGCTGATGTTAAGCATTTCGGTGGTGGTGAATAGCAGGTCCGGCGGATTGCGGTGCAGTCCGTCCCGGGTGAGGACCAGGTGTGCGATCGCAGCCTGGGCGCACCGCTGATCAGTGCAGCGCAGGCGCTCTCTCGGCGGCACGGCCGTACGGTCGGCCTCGGCCCACACCAGGTCGCCACGGCAAGTGGGGCACTTGAGGTACGGGCACACGGCGTCGCCGCCATGTCGGCGCCAGGCCCCGTCGCCGCCGTGGCCCAGCCGCCGATCGTCGGCCTGGTACAGGGTGTCGCCGTACAGGACGCCGATGCGCAGCGGCCGGCCACCGTGCGCGCGCTGCGCATCGTTCACGGCGGTGACGTTCGCTACCGCCTCGCGGAGTTGGTCGCGCAGCAACTCGTTGCGCGGGTATAGCGCCAGGGTATGCACACCGCCACCGCCGGCGTGCGCGTTGTCGGCCATCGCCATCAGCGCCGGCAAATAGAACGCCAACGTTTTGCCGCTACCGGTACCCGCGCCGACGATCACCGCACGGCCCACGCCAGCGGCGAGGTGGCGGCGGATCGCGGTGCTCGCCTCCACCTGGAACCGGGCCAGCTCACGCTCGCCGAGAAGCGCGCGGACCACCGCGGTCTGGCGCTCGCCCAGACCGTTGTCATCCAGCGACGACAGCGCCGCCAGTAGCGACTCGACCGGGATATCCCGCGCCGGGTAGCGACGCCGAGCTACGTGCAAACGGTAGTCGGCGACGAGCTTCGGTGATTGGTCCCACCAGCGGCCAGTCCGGTTGGTGATCGGGAACATCTGACGCAGCGCGGCCGTGAGCCGCACCGTCTCGGCCAACCTGGTCCGGTAACTGCGTGGAGAGGATCGGGGAACTTCGAGTAGCAGTCCGCGCCGCTCCAACTCCTCCAGTACCTCATCTGCGAGCACGTAGGGCGCATCGGGGTCGAGCAGGCGCTCCTCAATCGCAGCCAGCACCTCGTCACGAGCGATGACGCCGCTGGTCACTCCCCAGCTGAGCAGCGGCAGTTCCAGATCCTCCAGGTCGTCGAGCACCCCGGACAGGAAACGCCGATCGTCGATCATGTGGCCCTCCGCCGGACCTCGACGGTACCGGCGAGCTGCCGGTCGTACAGCAACTGCAGGTCGGCCGGTGTCAGCTTGTCCAGCGTTGTCCCGACCTGCAGCCGCTGCAGCAGGTCGAGGACCTCCGGGTCGGGATCGGGGGTGCTGTCGAGCTGGGCCCGTAGTTCGCGGTGGCTAATCGCGAACTGCTGGATGGCCGCCGCCCGCAGGTCGCCACGGCGTAGCTTCTCCAGATCGGCCAGGGTCTCCTCGGCTGCGAACGCCTCCCCGGCGGGGAGCATCACCAGCCGATCCCGGCGCAGTTCCGCCAGGCGCTGCTCGCACCAAGACCGCCACGCCTCCCGCAACGCCTGCCGCAGTTGGTTCTCCACTCCCTCCACCGTGCGGGCCGCGGCGTCGAGGGCCGGCTTGGAAGGTAGTCCCTCGCCGGCCCGCTGGCGGAAACGCTCCAGTCCGTCGTCGACGTTGCTCAGCGGGATGTCTGCACCGTACTGGTTCAAGCGACGCGCCGCCTCCAGCGTGGTCCGCAACCCGTCCAGCTTGTCGCGCAGGGTGCTGATCCTGGTGCTCACCGCTATGGCGGTCGCCTCCTCCTGCTGGCCTAACCCGATCCGCCGGGCCTCCGAGGCCACCATCAGGGCCTTGTCCCGCACTGACTGGTTACTCATGGGACTCCTCTCCATGGTGCGGGTCCGCAACGATCAGTTCCCACTCGGTGCGCACCTCGCGGACCATGTCGGCAAGGTCCTCGCCCAGCCCACCGGTGCGTAGACGGGCCGACTCCAGGCCGCCAGTCAGCCACCCATCGCAGTCATGCAGAAACTCCATCAGGGGCGCCAGGTCGACGCCGCGGTCACGGACCGCCGCGGTGATGCGGGCCCGCTGCCATTGGCGGTCTTCGGCCGACTCGATCCGTTCCAGATCGCGGCGCAGTTGGTCGAAGGCTCGCCAGTCACGGGCCCGCATCTCGGCCAGTCGCGCCGGGAACGTCTGCCGCATCTCGCCACTGGGCACCAGCCCGACTGCCGTCGCCTCCTGGAACGCCTGCTCGACAGCGTCGAGCGTCTCGCCCAGGCCCACGCCGATCGGCAGCCATCCAGCGAGCCGGTCACGGTGCTGGCGCAACACGGTCAACTGGCCTTCCACCAGCGTCTCGAAAGTGCGGAGCGGAGCCGCAGCGCCCCGGTACCAGGGCGCCGTGGTCGCGCCGGGCTCCCATGTCCACAGGGTGGCCGCGCGTCGTACCAGCGGCAGGGCCCGGGCGGCGTCGAGGATCCGTGCGTCCGCGCCGGTGGTGCCCTGCCGGGCACCCAGCAGTTGGCGCAACTCCGCGACCAACGCGCGGCGGTGGGTCCGATGCTTTTCGTAGGCGTCGACCCAGCGCTCGATGCGCAGGGCGGCGTCGGCCAGGCGCCACGAGGCGCCGTCGTCGAATGCCACGTCCATCAGATCGGCATCGCTCATGCCGGGCCAGGCCAGTCCAGCCAGCGAAGCGCCCATCAACGACACGGTCAGGCCCGCCGTCAGGTGCTCCTCCTCGGCGGACCGGACCCGCTGCACCGCCCGGACGAGGTCGCCCTGGTACCGCCCGGCGATTCGGGCCAACTGCGGCAGGGCGGCGGCATTACCGGGGTCATCGACCCCCTGCTCTAAGGTAAGCAATTGGCGGAAGAAAACGGCGTTCCGCGCGTTGCGCTTGAAGCGGATCGGCGCCCCGGTGCTCTGCGCCTCGGCCTCGGCGTCCTCGATAGACACGACGCTGGACTTGGCCGGCCAAGCCACGCGTTTTACATCAGAGTTCGGCTCGGCCATCAATGGTCTGCTCCAGTCGCACCGGTTGACAATCGCGGTACTGATGATGCGCCGGATCTCCGATGCGGTGTTCTGGTGCAGCGGGCGACGGCCTGCCTCCCATTCGGCAACGTAGTCGACCATGGACCGTAGTGAGCTGGGCCACTTGTCCTGCGGATCGGCGACGAGCGCCGGCTTCTGGACGTGCGGCTTCGCGGTGCCCGGGCTGTCGGGTGAGCGTCGAGGAGTCGGAGGAGTGATGGACGCGTTCGATGCGGTGGAGAGGATGTTGATCCGAAATGCCTCGTGGATGCCCGACTTCAGGTTGCGCACTCCCTTAGGAGCGCCCCCCCAGAACTCCAGCAGCAGTGCCCGACGTTCGTGGTCCACCGGATCGAGGTCCTCGATGTTTACCTTGACCGCCGGCGAAAGCGCAGACTGGCCGCGAGCCATCGGAAACTGCTCCCGGAACCGGGGGCTGGGGAAATGGCCGGTGGCCAGTGACTCGGCGTCCTCCAGTACCGGCCGGATGACCCGCCCGATAACCCGACGGGGGTTGAACGTGTCGTCCACCCCGGCGGTGCTCTCGACGGCCCTGCGCAGGGCCTCCCAGTTGAACGGGAACAGGCCGTATCCGTCCTCGGAGACGCCGAACGCCTCGTGGCACGAGGGGCCGAACTGGCACTCGGCGCACGCGTTGGGCACGGGCGCCTTGTCGGCTACACCGGCCGCGTCCAGGTTCTCCGCTCCGATGCGGGCGGCGTTAAGGTACCGACCGACGAAGTCCATCGTGTACCCGGGACCCTCGGTATCCGGGTCGAACGGGGCGTCGAGGTCGTAGACATACGGGGTGGCCGCTTCGACGCGCGTCAGGACGGTATCGGCCAGGTTGCGGTAGTAACCGGTGGTTACCGCCATCAGCGTACGCACCGGGGCCAGCACCTGCTGGCCGTCGCGCACGCCGGCTTCGATCAGCGCCTCGAGCAGGTCGCGCTGCAGCCCCTGGATGACCGCAAAGTCCTCGATCAGCAGGATGATTTCCTTGGCCTGCTTGTGGTACTCCTCGCGGATGGTCAGCATGGCGTCCTGCAGTCGGCCGCCGAGCTTGAACACCTGCTGTACCGCGGTGGAAAGATTCTCCGTGATCAGGTCGGCTGCGGCCTTCTGCAACTGCGGCCGGCTCATGATCAGCGTGAGCAGAGACCGGACGTCGGCGGCGGCGGCGTTGACGTCGGCGATGTGCGGCAGGTCGTCCGGGGTGAACTGCGTCGGTCGGTCCGACTCGCCGTCACCCCGGTCATGCAGCAGGCTGGCCGCCAGGCGGGGGATCAGTCCGCCCTCTTGGGTCAGGTAGCCGCTGACGTGGACGTCGCGCAGCACCATGGCCAGCTTCGCGGGGCCGACCAGTGCTCGGCGGTTCCTGTCGGTACCGGGGTCGGCCGCGGCGACCGCCTCGGCGACGGCGAACAGCAGATGGCGCTGCAGCGCCTGCTCGTCCATTCCGCTGGCCAGGTCATCGACCTGCCGGCGCAGTTGGATCAGCTTTTCGCTGACGATGTCCTCGCGATCGAGCAGGATCCTGACCAGGACGCGCAGACTAGTGCTTGCCTTGGGAACGTGGATCACCACACGGTTGTCGGCCGGCCGCCGCCTGGTGCGTTCGTACACCCAGCGCACCAGGTGCGACTTGCCGGTGCCGGACTGGCCGATGACCGGCATGAGCAGAACGCCGTTGCCCAGCGGACGGTGCAGGAAATCCTGCAGTACCTCTTCCTCGGTGACCGCTGCGCCAGCCAAGTCGCTGCGGAGTTGCGGGTCGCGTCGGCTTATCCGTAGCGGCGCGTGGGTGGCCAGGAACACCGAGGTGGACGGGCTGACCGCCTCGGTGCTCAGCGTGGCGATCGCCGTCGAAACCTCCCAGCAGACCCTTTCCCGCAGGTCAGACATTGTCGTCTGCTCCAATCTGGACGTCGGTGAACCGGCCTACGCCACCGGCGGCGCGCGGGTCGCTGTACTGGACGCCGCCGGCGGCGTCCGAGGGCGCGCTCAAAATCAACCAGCCTTCTTCACAGCCTCGTTGCAGCGCGAACGACAGCGTGGCCGACACGTCATGCAGACGCGGTTCGAGACCCAGCGCCAGACTGGAACGCCCACCGGGCAGCACCGGCAGCGCCTCGAGCAGCCCGTCGACGAATTCGCGGGCGGTCAGTTGGGTACCTGGCCGCCACGTCTCCCGCACCGTGCGCCGTACCGCCCGGGTGCAGTCGGGCACCAGTGCCCGCGCCCCACTGTATGGCAGCAGTGGCGTGTCGGCGAAGCCCAGGGCGGGCGCCCAGTAGGTAAAGCCGTTCCACCGCGCCATGTTCTTCAGCGGATTCCCAAGGTCCTCGGCCAGCGCGTTGTGCTGTTCGCTACCGAAGGTGTTCGCCGTCACCAGGGCCACCTGGCTGTCCAGGGTCAGGAACCAGCACAGGGAGCGCAGCAGGTCCTTGCCCCGCGTCTGTGACGGGTCGGTGGCGAGTGTCTCGGCGTCGACCCGGGTGAGCACGCGCCGGCGCAGCAGGTCGTAGAAGGCTTCGATGTTCTCGCCGCCGACCGCCCCCGCGTCGGCGGACAGCACGAGGTTCTCCTCGATCCGCTCGACCAGGCCGAGTTCCTCGGCGGTACCCACTGCCCGTTCGAAGGTCCGCTGCTTGTCACCCCCGGGGATGAGGCTCGGTGGGCTGAGAACGGCTTCGGCGTCGGGCAGTCGCTGCCGCTTGCGCGGCTGGCCGGCGAGGTGGCGGACCAGGGCCCACAACGGTCGCGGTAGCGACGACTCGACGTTGATCAGCGCTACCATGCGGAGTCCCTCACCAGGATGTCGAGCGCGACGGATTTGTTCATGTACCGCAACGGCGTATCCAGCCGGTGCGGATCAGGCAGTTCGGCCGGATGGACGAGGTAGGTTGGTTCCGGCCCGGCCAGGCGTTCGGTCAACGCTGCTGGCAGTGGCTCCTGAGCGTCGTCCAGCAGCCAGACCAGTGGTCCTTCGTACGCATTGAGCATGCCGTTGTCGCCGTCCACTATGATCGGGTTCGGCGCAGCCCGGCGCTGCGCTCGCCGCATCACCGCCGCGGTCACGCCGGGGCCGCCCACCACCGCGTAACCACGGCGGGCCAGCGCCTCAATCAGGTCCGGTACCAGGTCGTCGAATTGGGAACGCTGCGACCAGGCGATGCTCAGTAGCGGACCACCCCCCCGGTACCGGGCCAATGGGTCGGGCGGCGCAGGCCAGCGGGCGTTGTCCGGCCATGGTTCGGCCCCACGCCGGCGCAGGCCGCCGGAGTCGGCAACTTGGGCGGTGCGACGGCAGTAGGGGCAGCTGCGACAGAAGCGCGCGGTCGTCAGCACCCCGCCGTCCCACGGCGCCCGGTAATGCTCGGCCAGTACGTCCGCGACGCAGCGGTCTCCCTTGACGAGGATGGACAGCTGGCGGAGCGCGGCGCGCTGCTGCTCCTGCACCTGGTCGCGCTGGGCGTTGAATACTTCCTCAAAGTAGGCAGGGTCATTGAACCGCCCGTCCAGTTCGGAGATGACCCGGAGCACCGGATGGCTACCCGCAGGCGAGGCGCTCTCGCCCTGGTCCTGCCGCTGGGCCGGCGCCTCCTGGCGAATCAAGTCGGCCCGCTCCATCAGGTTGAGCAGCTTGACGTTCCACTGGATGTTGCGGGCGGATTCGTCGCGGAGGTGCGGCGGTAGCTGGACCAGGTCGATCTCCAGCCTGCTGTCCGGCAGCCACCGCGCCTTGCTGCGCATGGCCTGCCACCGTAGCCAGCCGCGGTCGTCGCCGATGAGTATCATGCGATTGATCCGCTCGGCCAGGTTCAGGTCGCCAGGCGCCGTCGCCAGGTACGCCACGCAGGGGCGTCCGTCTCGGCCCCCGCGCCCCACCTCCTGGTAGTAGCGGTCGATGGTCTCGGGTAGGCAGGCGTGCACGACCGCGCGGACGTTGGGCATGTCCACGCCGAGGCCGAACGCTGAGGTGCCGACGACGACGTCGAACCGGGTGTCGGCCCGAACTCCGGTGGCATCCTCGCCGCGCCACCCCGCAAGCACCGCGCGTCTCTCCGTCTCGGTGGACTCCCCGGTCAGCCGGGTGATCCTGCCGAAGCCGGCCCCATCCAGTCGGTCGCGCCACAGTTCGGCGTCCTCACGGGTCGTGGTGTAGAGGATCAGCGGTCGGGGCAAGGCGCCGACAGCCTCCAGCACCGCCTCGTCCCGCGCGTCCCGGTCGTCGAACTCGTCGACCAGGTAAATCGGCTCAGGCCGGGTGTGCGACGCCCAGACCAGTTCCACAGGCCCTGGCCCGCCAAAGGTATTGGCCAGCGTCTGGACCTGTGCGGCGGTGAGTGTGGCGCTCATCGCTACGGTCACCACCTGTCGGCCGGGCGGGGCCTGGTCCAGCCAGGAGCGACGCTTGGCAGCGATCACCTGGAACTCCGGCCGGAAATCGTTGCCCCACTGCTCGACGATGTGCGCCTCATCGATGATCAGATGGGTCAGGTGACCGGCCGCCGCGGCCGCGTCCAGCGCGCTGTTCAGGCCGGTCATCAACGCCTCAGGGGCTGCGATTACCACGCGCTGTTGGCCCGAACGAATGTCGCGGCGGATCGCCTCCTTCGTCGCCCGGTCCTGACCGCCTGTGTAGGCGTACATGCGCGCGGCACCTCCGGCGTTACCGCACTCAAGCAGGTGCTGGCGGAGTCGCCGCTCCATATCCAGAGCGAGGACCACGGTCGGTACCACCATCACCGCCACGCCACCGTGTCGCGTCGCCGGTAACACGCTGGCCCACGCCACCTCCGTCTTACCCTGGCCCGTCGGCAGACAGGCGATGACGGTGGCGCCGGGCGGCGCCGTAGCCACGGTACGCGCGGCCTGGCGCTGCCCCTGCGAGGTGTAATGGGTAAACCGTGGGCCCAGCGCCTCGGTCCAGAAGGGGTCTGCCGGCACCGACAGTGCACGGCTGGAAGCCTCGACGTAAACCTGGCACAGGTCGGCCTTGGCGGTCTCATCACTGTGAGGAGCCCATGGTTCAGCGCTTATCCGCAGCCCGCCCTGGATGGCCAATGTCGCGCAGAGCGCCGACTCCCATTGTCGGGCGTCTGGCAGCACAGGATCCAGGGGTACCACCAGCGACAACTGGACGTCGGTGCGGGCGTGGTCTTCCAGTAGCACCTGACGGGTCAGGGCGGTGAGGTCTCGCCACCGGGCCGTGCCACGCGTGATCCCAGTCAGCGCGTCGCGTAGTCGCCGACAAGTGCCGGCAGCCGGAATGTCGGCGTGGCCGCGCGGCCACGCCCGCCAAATTGACTGAGCGGTGGTCCAATCATCGTGGGGCATGGCCGGCTCCCCACAGGTCGCCCCCGACGACACATATTGCGGCCACTACCCGCAACTTCGGCGTGCGCAGGCCATTGACGAGGAGGTCACTCAGCGCCACGTCGGTGACGTAGCTTTCGGTGTCTGATAGCAGTCGGCCGGCCTCCTTCCGAGCCAGTGCCTGCGCCCGTTGAACAGCCAGCGCCCTCTTGCCTTCCTCGTAGGCTGCGGCAGTCCGGTCACGTACCCGATCGCCCTGAACGATCAGGCGCCGGGCTATAGCCTCGGCACGGCGGGCAGCGGCGGCGAAGCGCTCAGCGCCGCCGAAACTGTCCAACAGCGGAGTGATTCGATCAGAGTTGAGGTTACGGTCTCGCTGGTGCGGGTACGGGGCGTTCAACCAGCGCAGCAAGACCTCGTCCGTGACTTGCGCATCTGCGGCGTCCAACCAAATGCGGCCCATGAACGGCGGCAACAGTAGGTCAGCCTGACGCCGGATGGCATGTAGGGCTTCCGTCCCCGCCGCCCGGTGGGAGAGCGCAGCATCCAAGTCAGCTTCCACAATGACGTCAAAACCGAAGTGAACTGATTCCTGCGACCGTCCCGAACGCCACAGTGCGGAGGCCTGTCCCCGATCGTCAATTGCCACTACGGCGGCGAGTAATTCGATGAGCGGGTTGCCGATGCGGAACAGTCGCACGCCGGGCCGACGCAAGCTGACGTTGCGGTTGAATGCTCCGGTCATGCTGCCCACCGGCAAACGGCTACCTTCCTTAGCCAGGATCAGCGGCGAGATCAGCGGTGGAGTTCGCTGGTCGACTCCGATCGTGACTACCGGCCCGCCGTCCGGCTCGGCCGTCATCCGCAAGCCACCACCGGCGCCATGGATCAGTGCGCGCAGGGCGCTTTCGTGCTGCGGCCAACGCTGCTCCATCCGGTCGATTCGCTTGGCCAGGCGCACACCCAGCGTGGTGTGATGGACGGACTCCAGCGCGTCCATCGCCTCAATCTCCCGACGCTCGCGCACAAGCGCACCGCTGATCTTATCGGCGAATGCCGTCATTGCCGTCGGTCCCTCGTGCAGGGCCACCTCCCAGGCTTGGCCCTGCAACTCGTCCAACATGTCTTGCAGGGCCGACAACGAACCCTCGAACGCACCAAATGCCCGTGTCAGCAACTCACGCCAGGCCGCGGCGAACGACTCGTCCGCGTTGCCGCCCGTCTCGCAGTACTGGAGGGCAGGCTCGCCGTTTGTGCCGAAGCAGCCCGCGAACCGGTCCACCCGGCCCAGCCGCTGCTCCAGGCGATTAGGCGACCAAGGGAGACGTAAGTGAACGACAACATCCGCGTCCTGCAGGTTGAGGCCGTCCTCACCGGTGCCGTCGACGAGCAGGAGTGCGCCGCCGGCGCGCCAGCGGTCCACGTCAGCGGCAGCCTCGGCGGCAGTACGGGTGCGGCTATGCCGCAGTACGTTCCACCCGGTGCGTCGAGCTAACACCGCCTCAAGATCGTCGGCTAGCTGGCCCGGACCGCAGAACACGACCGGCCGTTGCCGGCCCTTGACTGCTTTGGCCAGGCCGTTGAGGCGCGGCGCCGAGTTGACTGCGGCATCGACCAACTCGGTCAATGTCTGACGTTCAAACGGTAGCGGCGGTGCTTGCCGCAACAGCGCGCGCTCGGTCGCCGACAGCCCGGCTCGGTCGGCGGCAGCCGCCTCGCCATCGAGCCGCCACCGCAGCGTGTCAACAAGGTCGTTGGAGAGTTCGTCGGCCCGGCTGGTGAGTACCGCCAACACCTGGCCATAGCCGTGTGCGCCATGGTCGTCATCATGATTCAGCAACCACTGAGCCACCCGCTGCTGCCAAGCCAGAAGTGCCTGGTAGATGAGGTCCGCCCGCTGGCCACCCAACGTCAGGGCGTCGGGGCGGCGACGGCCGCTGACCTCAAACGGCAAGAGATCGTCGTCGGTTACGCGCAGCACCTGCGCCCGACGGTGCCGAATCATCCGGCGGTGAAGCCGGTAGGTCTCGCTGATGTGCGCGCGCAGCACCTCCAGGGCGCCGGCCAACCGCGGCCGGTCGGCCTCGTTGCGCAACTCGTCGTCCTCAGTTAGGAACTGGTGGACGTTTTTGGCGAGCTGAGTGAAGGTGGCATCGTCGGGTATCAGTTCCGCGATCTCCAATAGCACATCCGGTAACAGGATTTCGAGATCTGCGTTAAGCCCGTGGACGGCGTTGGCAAGCCGCCGCCGATCGGCGAAGCGCTGTCGGAATTGTTCGAGATCCGCCCAGCGGTACAGATGGGGGTCAAGCAGGTGCAGCAGGCTCAGGTGCACTTCCGGGCGAGCGGTGGCCGGCGTCGCCGACAGCAGGATCAACCGGGGAACGGCATGAGCCAGAGCCGCCAGTTGCGGATACGGTTCGTCGCGGGGATTGCCGGCGCGAGTAAGGTTGTGCACTTCGTCGATGACGACCAAATCGAAGCCGCGATACTCGATCCAACGTTCCGGTGTTTCATGCTGGCCGATCCGAATCTCCGCCTGAGGGAAGTCTTCGGTGAAGAACTTGGTGCGCAGTTCACTGCTCCACTGTCGGCGCAGAATGTCGGGGGCCAGCACAGCGATTCGGGCGGTCGGATGGTCGATGAGGTGCTGGCGGATGACCAGCCCGGCTTCGATGGTTTTGCCCAGGCCCACCTCGTCAGCCAGCAGGTACCGCTGCACAGGATCGGTGAGCACAGTCAGCGCCGCGTCGATCTGGTGCGGGTAGATCTCGATGGCAGAGGATATCAGCGCTGAGAAGTTGGCCGAGGCTGCGCGCTGGCCGATCAAACTGTGCAGCATCGGTAGGCGCGCGCCGCGGTAGTACGGGGACTCGTTCGCCCGCAGGGCCAGCACTTCGATGGGGGATCGAACCGGCCGATGCCAGCGCACACGCAGTTCGGCAGCGGATACCAGTACATCGAAGTCGCTGTTGGGAAGTCGGATGGCGTAGTCGTCTGGCCCACCGGCGACCACCCGGCCGGCGTGCCATATTCCGGTCCCGGCGTCCAGCCAGAACACCCGCGTCTCCGCAGGCAGGATGACAGGTCGACACTCACTGGCGGGTAGTGACCAAGTGGCCGCCACAGGCTCGGCAGCAGATTCGAATGCTTCAACCTCCGCGCTGGCGCCAACTCGGGCTGCGATCCGAGCGATTCCCGGGATTCGAGGATGTTGCACAAACTGCCCTGGAGTAATTCTCGAATGGAGTACCGACGGGACGTGTGTGGGCTCCGCCGTATCACCGAGCATGAGCCCCCCTTGAGTCGGCACGTGCATCTTTGAGCGCAAAGCAGGAAGATCGACATGAGAAATGCGACCCACGCGCCACTGCGGAGGAACCCCACGGTGACTCCGAGCGGCCAGGACGCAGACGAGAACGAGTTTATACGCTCCAATTCGACCTAAAACGCTTTCCTACCTCCTCGCCTGCTGACCCTCAGTGACGAGTCGACCACCCTGATTTGGCAGCCGGAGCGCGAGTCCGCTGACATGAAGACGATCAAACGCTCCGCATCGACGGTGGGCGGCATCTCCGGCCCAGCAAGCATCGTCCCTCACCTCCCCACAAGGCGTGCCGGGGAGATTACAGGCATGCGCCCAGTCGGCGGGACCCCTGCCCATTCCTCCGTTCAGACGATCCTTCCTAGCCTCTTTGCCATGTCAATAACCTGCGGAGTGGATACGATCACCACAACTACTCGCCGGCAACCAGGCCGTTTCCGTGACTGGGAGCCCTGATCGGAAGGGGTGTGCTGATTGAACGTTTCGATAATTGCGATCCAACTCCTGCCCAGCCGCAGTTTCGAGCTGTCGGTGAACTGACAGGAGAGCGCCGTGCACGAGTCGCGCCGGCCTGACTAAGTTGCCTGGATGACGGATCTTGAGCGGGGAGTGTACGAACACCTGGTCACCCGTGAGTTGGCCACCCGCCTCCAGCATGTCGACCCCGCCCTGATCCAACACCACAAACTCGACCCCGCCGACGCTCACCACACCCTCGCCCGCCACATCGCCACCCTGGCCGCCCGCGCCCTCCAGGCCGTTCCGAGCGGCGACGACAAGCTCCACCACCAGGTCGACCTGGCGAACCAGATCGCCGACGCCATCGCCACCCTGAGCCCAAAGGCAGCGACGGAACAGGACCAGGTAACCGACGCCAAGCACCTGCTCCACGCCATCGCCGCCCCGCCAACCCCACCGGCGCTACCAGCCTTCCCGCAGCGCCCGACAACCCCACTCTCCACCGGCGCTCTGCTGGTCAATGGCCGCCACCAGCCCCGGATTGGCCACGAGGTCAACCACGAGATGGCGTCGGCCGAAAGCGTCGACCTGCTCTGCGCGTTCATCAAGTGGTACGGCCTGCGCATTGTCGAGCCAGCCATCCGCGAGCTGATCGCCAGAGGCGGCAAGGTCCGCGTCATCACCACGACGTACCTCGGTGCCACCGATCAACGAGCGCTCGATCGACTAGCCGAGCTGGGCGCCGAGATCAAGGTGTCGTACGAAACGAGGACCACCCGCCTGCACGCCAAGGCGTGGCTCTTCCGCCGTACCAACGGCACCACCACCGCGTACGTAGGCTCGTCGAACCTGTCGAAGACCGCGCTGGTGGATGGCGTGGAGTGGAACGTTCGCATATCGAACATGGAGCAGCCGCACGTCATCGACACGTTCGCGGCGACGTTCGAGGACTACTGGAACGATCCGGCGTTCGAGGCGTACGACGCGAACAGGGACGCCGAGCGGCTACGGCATGCGTTGAGTGGTGAGCGCCGCGACCAGGCGCCGACCGAGATCTCGAACCTGGACGTGCGTCCGTACCCGTACCAGGCGGAGATCCTGGCCGACCTGGACGCCGAGCGGCTGGTGCACGGGCGCTGGCGCAACCTGGTCGTGATGGCGACTGGCACCGGCAAGACCGTGGTCGCTGCCCTCGACTACCGCCGGCTGCACCGCAGCAAGAAGGTAGATTCGCTGCTCTTCGTCGCTCACCAGGAGCAGATCCTGCGACAGAGCCTGTCGACGTTCCGGCAGGTGATGGGGGACGGCAGCTTCGGCGAGACCCTCGTCGCGGGTGAGAAGCCGAACGGTTGGAAGCACGTCTTCGCCTCCATCCAGTCGCTGCACCGCCGGGAGGTCGACCCCGAGGCGTACGACATGGTGATCGTGGATGAGTTCCACCACGCAGAAGCGCCGACGTACGCCCGGCTGTTGGAGCGGCTGCGTCCCCGCGTACTCCTGGGATTGACGGCGACCCCCGACCGGGCCGACGGCGGCGACGTGCGCCGGTGGTTCGACGGTCGGGCGGCCGTTGAGCTGCACCTGTGGGACGCGTTGGAGCGGCAGTTGTTGGCGCCGTTCCAGTATTTCGGGCTGCACGACGACGTGAACCTGTCGCACATCACCTGGAAACGCGGACAGGGCTACGACCCGACGCAGCTAAACACCGTCTACACCGGCAACGATGCTCGGGCGCGGACGGTGCTGCGGGCGGTCCGCGACAAGGTGGACGTCGGGCGGATGCGGGCACTCGGGTTCTGCGTGAGCATCGGGCACGCGGAGTTCATGGCCGGTTGGTTCAGGAAGCACGGCGTCGAGGCGGCGGCGGTGACCTCGCGGGCCGGCACCGATCGGGCCGGGCTGTTGCGGGACTTCAAGGCCGGCAAGCTGCGGGTGCTTTTCACCGTGGACCTGTTCAACGAGGGCGTCGACCTGCCGATGGTCGACACGATTCTGATGCTGCGGCCCACCGAGAGCGCCACGATCTTCCTGCAACAACTCGGCCGTGGCCTGCGCCTCGACGACGACAAGCCCTGTCTCACGGTGCTCGACTTCATCGGCGGGCAGAACGCCAACTTCCGCTTCGACCTGCGGTGGCGTGCGCTGACCGGAGTCAGCCGGCGGGCGATCACCGAGGCCGTCCGCGATGACTTCCCGAGCCTGCCGAGCGGCTGCCACGTCGAGCTGGACCGGGTGGCGAAGGAAATCATGCTCGCCAACCTGCGATCGGCGCTGCCCACCTCGAAGGCCGGTTTGGTGTCCGAGCTGCGGCAACTTGGCGACGTCAGCCTGGCGACGTTCCTGCGCGAGACCGGCCTGGAGATCGAGGACGTGTACCGATCGGCCAGCATCGGCGGCTGGACCGGGCTGCGGCGGCTCGCTGGCGTCGAGACGTCCGCTCCCGGCCCGGACGATCGGGAGCTGGGCCGAGCCATCGGTCGCATGCTGCACACCGACGACACCGACCGGCTTGAGCTGCTGACCCGGGTCGCGGCCGGACCGCCCGCGCCAGGTCAGCAGGTGTACGCGGGGAACAGCCGCCTCCTGGACATGCTGCACTTCAGCCTCTGGGGGCCGAGCACACCGTTGGCAACGCGCGACGAACGACTGGCCCGATTGTGGAAAGAACCGGCGCGCTGCACCGAGTTGCGGCAGGTCGCCGAGGTGCTGCGGGATCGCATCCACCGGGTCACACCGACTTCCGCCCCGGGGGCGGTGCCGTTGCGGGTGCACGCTCGGTACAGCCGCAACGAAGCATGTGCCGCCTTCGGCATGACCAACCCGGGTTCGCTGCGTGAGGGGGTGAAGTGGCTGCCCGACGCCCAGGCGGACCTGTTCTTCGTCACGCTGGTCAAGTCGGAGGCGCACTACTCCCCCACCACCATGTACGCCGACCGGGCCATCACCGACACTCTGTTCCAATGGGAGTCACAGAGCACCACCTCGTCGGCGTCGACGACTGGGCAGCGCTACACGTCGGGCGGCTCGACGGTGCACCTCTTCGTGCGGGAGACCCGAATTGCCGACCGCGACCTCGGCGCACCGCCGTACCTGTACGCCGGCACCATGACGTACGACTCGCACACCGGCGACCGACCCATGCGGGTTTTCTGGCAGCTCGGCCACGCGCTACCCGCTGACGTGTACGCCACCGCCCGGACGATCGCCGCGTAGCCTCGCCCGGTCAGGCCGCGTCGGCGTTCGGCGTGAACCTGACGTCCAGCCTCCTGTCGAGGGCGCGAGCGAGGCGCTCCAAAACCGGCAGGGTCGGCACGGTCCCACCTGCCTCGAAGCGGGCAACCGCGGACTGAGTCATGCCGGCGGCGCGCGCCAACTGGCTCTGACTCCAGCCGTGCCCCTCTCGCAGGTGGCGCACCTCCTGACCAAGCTCGAAGGCGATCCGGCTGGCCTCGTAGGTCTCGGCGGCCCCTGGCTCCGCCATCCGGCGCTCACGCAGGTCGTTCCAGTCCAGGCGATCACTCATCGCTCTGCCCCCTCGTTCACAATGTGCCGCTCCGCTACGCACCGCTCAAATGCGCGGCGAGCCCGCTCGACTTCCCGGTCCTCCCGCATCCGCGTCTTGCGGAACACCGTGAGCAGGATGATCCTCCGGTCGGAGGCTATCCAGTACGTCACGCGAACTGCGTCGCGCTCTAGATAAAAACGCAACTCCCGCAACTTGCCGTCGAGTTGTCTGCTGTGTGGCTCTCCGAGCAGCACGCCTCGGCCAGCCAAGAGATCGATGTAGAACGCCGCTCGGGCGAAGTCGGCGGTTGGTAGTTCCTCCAGCCAGTCTCGGACCTCTGGTTCCAGCTCCACGCTACCCCAACCCATAGCATCGATGCTATGGGTTGATGGTTATCCCCGAGCTTCATCCGCGAGCGTGTCGCCCAATGACTTCAGCTCGGCGTTCTTCCGTGACCAGGACGGCAGCAACGTCGAGGCCGCCTACCACTCCCCCGAGTGATCACGCGTTAGGTTACGACCATGGAGCAGCGAATCAGCCTCGTCACCCTGGGCGTCACGGACGTAACGCGAGCGAAGGCGTTCTACGAGCACCTCGGCTGGCACGGCCAAGAAGTCGAGGGAACGGTCTTCATCCAAGCCGGCGGCCTGGCCCTCGTCCTCTGGGACCGCGACAAGCTGGCCGACGACGCCGGCATCGACAATCCGGGCACCGGCGCGCTGACCCTGGCCCAGAACGTCCGCTCTCAGGCAGAGGTCGACGAGCTGATGGCCACGGCAGTAGCCGCCGGTGGCACGGTGACCAAGCCGGCGCGGGAGACGTTCTATGGCGGCTACGCCGGCTATTTCGCCGACCCGGACGGTCACCTGTGGGAGATCGCCTGGAACCCCGGCTTCACCCTCGCGCCGGACGGCACCCTGACCCTCCCCGACTTTGGCGCGACCGGCTGAACGTGAGCCGGTCAGGGCGCCGGAGACGGGCAGAGCAACTGGTCCAGCAGCGGAAGCTGCAACGGGTCCAGGCAGACCGTCAACAGTGTCGGGCCTGACGGAGGCGTCACAGTCGGGGTCGGCACGGCCGACGGCGTCGGGAGGCCTGGCATGGGCGGGTCGGTGGTGGGCACCGGGCCAGGGGTCGGCACCGAACTGGCGGCCGGTGCCGGGGTGACCGACGGGACGTCCAGGGGAGCAGGGGCCACCACCGGGACGACTGCCGGGCGGGCCGCCAGCACCGCCTGACGAGTAGGCGACGGAGCAGGAGGCCGGCTTGGCGTCGCACGGCTGACCGATCCGGCCCTGGTCTTCGGCGCGACCGGCCCCACGGGAAGGGCTGGCACGAGGACCGCCTCCGCCACAGCCGCAGGCCCGGCCTGCTCCGATCCCAATGCGCGAGGGGCCATAGCGCCAGTCCCCAGAGTGCCGGGGCCGAGCGTCGCGAACACCACCGTTGCGACGGCCGCGGCGGTAAGCGCCCGGCGGTCGGGGCGTACGGCCGTCAGGGGCGCCTCGTCCGGCCCCACCGAAGGCATCGGCACGGGCCGGGCACCCTGATGAGCGGTCAGCAGCGCGTCGACCTGCGCGGCAACGCCAGCGCGATCCCCGGCGGGAGAAGCAGCCGCGAGGGTGAGGTAGAAGCGGAAGTTCACCACCGCGTTGGCCGGGACCAGCAGACCGAGTAGTCGGCCGTGGTCGGGCAGCAGGGTGACCGGGACGTCGGGGTGGTGTGCGGTGCCGACCAGGTCGGCGTACCTCCATTCGCGCCGGCGCTCACTCCCGGCGAACGCCACCCGGTGGTTGGTCACGACGGCCATGCCTGTGTCGACGACCCGTAGGCCCGCAGGCAGCGCTTCAACCGACGTGGAAGCGAAGTCGCACGGGCCCGGAGTGGGCAGCCCGGGGAGGTGTCGCGCCTCGGCCTCGACCAGCTTGGCGCTGGGGACGACGCGGAAGACGAGTTCGTCGGCGTCGAGGTCCACCGGCAGGCCGGTGCGTGGCTGCGTACACCCGAGGAAGCTGGCGGCTTCGACGCGGAGCCGGGCCAGGTGGTCGTTGCGGCGCTGCCAGGCGTCGGTGGCGTCGCGGTACGTGCGCTGCCGCCGCTGGTTCTCACGCTCGGCCCAGGCGATCCGCCAGGGTGAGCACTCCACAGAGGTCACGTTCACACGCGGTACAACCGCTCACGTATGTGACAGGGAACGCGACGGTGATCGATGCATCCCGTTGCGCCCGAAAGGAGAGAATTGCAGGATCACGTCCGGCAGCGGCGGAGCCGGGCCACGATCGGCCCGGCTCCGCCCCCTGTCAGGACCTGCGCAGTGAGCTGAAGAACCGTCTCATCTCATCGGCCAACAGGTCCGGCTCCTCCAACGGCATGAAGTGCCCACCCCGGCCGGGTTCGCTCCAGTGCCGAATGTCGGTGCAGGCCCGCTCGGCGATCTCCCGGGGAAAGTTGGCCTGCGAGGGCTCGGTGCTCACCGTGAACGCGGCCGGCACATCGATCATGGGTCGCGGGGTGTTGTGGGCGAAGTCGGCGTACTGCCGGAACGACGAACCGATCGTGCCGGTCGCCCAGTACAGCGTGATGATCGTGAGCAGGGTGTCCCGGTCGATGCTGTTCGCCAGGTCGCCTCGGTTGTCGCTCCAGTCCCGGTACTTGTCGACGAGCCAGGCCGCCAGCCCGGCCGGCGAGTCGGCGAGCGCCGCCGCGAGGGTGTCCGGGCGGGTGCCCATGATGGCGCTGTAGCCGCCGTCGGTCTCGTCGTACGCGGCCTCGGCGTCCAGGTACGCCTGCTCGGCCGCCGACAGCGGTCGCGCGTCGAAGTTGGCCGGGAACGGTGGATGGATCAGGTGGATGCCGGCCACCTGCTCCGGGTACAGGGCACCGAGCCAGCCGGTGACCACTCCCCCGACGTCGCCGCCGAAGGCGCCGTAACGCTCGTAGCCGAGCACGTCGGTCATCAGCTCGTGCAGCGTCCGGGCGAGGAGCGCCCGGGTCACCGGCTCGTCCGGGACCTCCGAGAAGCCGAAGCCAGGCAGCGAGGGCACCACCACGTCGAACGCGCCACCGGGCCGAGTCGGGTCGGTCAGTCGGTCGACCAGCGGCAGCATCTCGACGAAGCTGCTGGGCCAGCCGTGGCTCAGCAGCAGCGGCATCGGCGCGGGCGTACCCGCCGGACGGGCCGCCCGGACGTGCAGGAAGTGCAGCTTCCGGCCGCCGACGAGGGCCAGATTGTGCGGGTACGCGTTCAGCTCGGCTTCGCGCGCTCGCCAGTCGAATCCGTCACGCCAGTAGGACACCAGGTCCCGCAGGTAGTCGGGGTCGACGCCGCCCTGCCACGGCTGGTCGCCGCTGCGGTCGGTGAAGCGGGTACGGGCCAGTCGGGCCCGCAGGTCGTCGAGGACCGCATCGGATACGTCGATGCGGAACGGGGAGATGGACACGTGTCCTCCGAGAAAGGAGGGCGCTCCCCGACGCGAGAGGTCAGCTGAGGGGGACGGCCGAGAAGAGCGCCCAGGAATGACGATGGGTGTTCACCGGGCTCACCTCCTTCTCGTGGCTGACGACGATCACCCTATCCACCCCTGGGCCGAGCGTGAACGCCGGGCCGCCACCCAGGCGACCCGGACGGCGCCGGGTGAACCGTTCAGCCGGCGCGGCGGGGGTGGTTCAACGGCCCGGAGTACGGGTCCTTGGCGGGAAACCTCGACGGGGCACGCGGCGGGTACGCCTCGCAGTGTTCGGCCCACTGCTCGGCGGCGGTGGCGAGGGCGTCCGCGGAGACGGTGAGGATCAGCGGGTAGATCGCGCTGGACGGGCGACGCATCCACGGTGGCAGCGACTCGGCGGAGAACTCCACGATCAGCTCCAGCCGGCGGCGGCGGAGCACCCGGGTGCGCAGGGCCAGGTTGGGTTCGGTGAAGCGGACCAGCGCCGGTGGAGCGCTCAGCCCGAGGGCCGCGGTGGCCTGACCGTGCAGCCAACCGCCGAGCGCTCGGGCTTCCTCGACCATGAGGCTCGGGTAGTGGTGCGACCAGGTCTGACCGTCGGCGGTGCGGGCGTCCACCTCGACGAGCAGCCAGTCGTGCCAGCCGGGCGCGGCCCGGTCGGGGTCGTCGGGCGGATCGATGCCAGGCTGGTAGCCGACGGGGCGCATCCGCACCCGCGCGCCATCGTCAGACCGGATCTCCACTCGATCATTGTGGCCGACCGAAGCAGACTTTAGCCCCCAAATCGGTCACTTCGTGATCGTTTGCCGCACCCCACCATGCTCCCCGCAGGCCTTCGGCCCGCCGCCGGCCAGGCTGACCGACCCGTCACGGCACTGCACGAGGTAACCCCGACCGGACCAGAACTGCGGCACGCAGTCGAACCAGTCGCACACCTCGGTGGCGGGCCGACGGATCCGGCTGCCACCGCAGAAGTCGTACCCCAGCGGGTTTTCCGGCGCCCCGCAGCGCGGGGCCCGGGTCGTGCTGGGTGACGGACGGGGCGACTTCGTCGGCTTCGCCGGTGGAATGCTGCGCGTGAGCACCGGGGCCGCCGGGGGGATCAGCGCGGGCGACGCGCTGGGGGTGGCGGCGACGGCGACCTCCGGGCTCCCGGTCGGGTCGGACGGGTCCGACTCGATCAGCGCCGCCGGCACCAGCAGCGCGAGGGCCGCGGCCACCGCGACGGTCCTGCGACCACCGGGAACGAACGACCACAGCCGGGCCTGCCCAGGCGTGTTCACCGCCGGCCGGAACGGCTTGAGCTGGGCGTGTTCGGCGATCAGCTCGTCGAGCTGGTCGAGCACCGCGGCGCGCTGTTCGATCGCGTCGGCGAAGGCAAGGGTCAGCTTGAACCGGAAGTCCGGCGCCGCGTCCGTGGGCAGCAGCAACCCGGAGGTACGCCGCCGGTCCAGTACCTGGATCAGGGTGACCGGCGACGCCGGGTCGTGGGCCAGACCGGTCATCCGACCGTACGCCCAGTCGCGCCGGCCACGTCCGCCGAGCAGCACCAACCGCCGACTGGTGATCACGGCCATGCCGGCGTCGGTGACGCGTACGCCGTCCGGTCGGCGTGGGCGAAGCGGCCCGGCCGGCGGGGCGACCGTGAGGTCCGGAGCGGGCAGCACAGTGGTGTGGCGTACCTCGACCAACTGCACGGCCGGCAGTGCCCACAGCACCACCTCGTCAGTGGCCAGTTCCAGGGGCAGGCCGCCACCGGCCGCGGCGGAGCCGTGGAAGTCGGCGGCCAGGACGCGCAGTCGACGTAACTCGTCGTCGCGTCGCCGCCACGCCGTCTCGGCGCCGCGGTACGTGCTGACCCGCCGCACGTTCTGCCGGTGCGCCCACCGGTACCGCCAAGTGGAACCCGTCGAATCAGTCTTCGCCACGCCGACTCCTTCGCCGCGCAGGCCACCAATCTGGGGTGTCACACGGTTTAACAGGCGCGGCGCGGCAGCCGGACACGCCATAACGGGCGAAGTAGCCGATCGGCGGAGCAATAGACACGATTGGGCGATACTGGTGCCGACGTTTCATCTTTTCCGAGGGGGTGCCGGTCGTGCCGCCAGTCACCATGTCCGGGGTGGTGATCGGCGTCGACATCGGCACCACCAGCACGAAGGCCGTCGCCTACGACACGGCCGGACGGCAGCTCGGCAGCCACCTGGTCGACTATCCGCTGAACGACCCGCAACCCGGGTACGCCGAGCAGGACCCGCAAGTCATCCTCGATGCCGTGCTGAAGTCGATCAGCATCGTCGTGGCCGAGCTGGCCGTGCCGGTGTCCGGGCTGGCCTTCGCCTCCGCCATGCACAGCCTGATCGGGTTGAACGCGGCCGGCGACCCGCTCACCCCGTCGTTGACCTGGGCCGACGCCCGGTCGACCCGGCAGGCCGAGCGGCTGCGGGCGGTGCCGTCCGGGCTGGCCCTGCACCGCCGCACCGGCACGCCGATGCATCCGATGTCGCCGCTGCCCAAGCTGCTCTGGTTCGCCGAGCAGGAGCCGAAGCTCTTCGAGAGCGTCGCGCACTGGGTGGGCATCAAGGACTGGGTACTGCTGCGGATCTGCGACACGCTGGTCACCGACCACTCGATCGCCTCGGCCACCGGCCTGCTGGACATCCACCGACTGGAGTGGGACAGCGAGGCGCTGACCATCGCCGGCATCACCGAGGAGCAGTTGCCCCGACTGGTCGCCACCACCACCGTGCTGCCCGGTCTCACCCCGCAGGCCGCAGCCATCACCGAGCTGCCGCAACGCACCCCGGTGGTGGTCGGCGCCGGTGACGGACCGCTGGCGAACCTGGGCCTCGGCGCGGTGCACCCCGGCATGGTGGCCTGCTCCATCGGCACCAGCGGCGCGATGCGCGTGATGGTGGAGCGGCCCGGCGTGGACCCGCTCGGCGGGGTGTTCTGCTACGCGCTGACCGAGCACCGCTGGGCGGTCGGCGGTGCGATCAACAACGGTGGCATCGTCCTCAAGTGGGCGGGTGCGGCGCTCGCCCCGGATCTCGGCGACCATTCCGAGGAGGATCTGGTCGCCCTCGCGGCCCGCGCGCCGGTCGGCTCGGGCGGGCTCATCATGCTGCCGTACCTGCACAGCGAGCGGGCACCACACTGGAGCGCGCTGCCACGTGGCGCGTACGTCGGGTTGACCCACGGACACCGCCGTGAGCACCTGATCCGGGCCGCCATGGAGGGGGTCTGCCAGCAGCTCGCGCTGGTGCTCAGCTCGGTCCGCGCGGCCGGCAACGAGGTCCACGAGATCCGGGCCAGCGGCGGCTTCGCCCGCAGCGGCCTGTGGCGGCAGATGCTCGCCGACGTGCTCGGTCTGCCGGTGAGCTTCCCGGCCGGGCACGAGGGGTCGAGCTTCGGCGCGGCGCTGCTCGGCATGCAGGCGCTCGGGCTGATCCCCAGCATCGACGTGGCGGCCGACCTCGTGCGAATCGAGGAGACGGTCCGCCCCGACCCGGCCGCCGCCGCCACCTACGCGTCGCTGCTGCCGCTCTTCGCCGAGCTGTACGACGCGCTGACGCCGACCTTCACCTCGATGCGCCGGCTGGCACCCGGCCTGCCCACCGACCCCGTCCCATCCAGGTGACCGCTACCGGCGCGGTCTGCGGTCAGGGTGCCTCGACGCCGGCGATCAGGTAGCGGTGCACGTCGGCGTCGAGGATGGCCGCTTCCTGCGCGTCGCTCGGCCCGGAGCCACGGAACGCGGCCAACTGCTCCGGGGACTCCCAGCGTTCGTAGACGTGGATCCGGCCCGGCTCCAGCGGGTCGGCCGCGAGCAGGAAGTCGAGGCAGCCGGCGGAGGCGCGCGCCTGCGCGATGACCTGTTCGCAGTCGGACAGGTACGTCTCGCGTGCGGCCGGCTCGATCTGCAGGCTGCCTGCAATGATCAACATCGGTCCTCCCGAGGTCGGTGTTGCTGATGACGGTGATGCCTCTGCGTCATTTTTATACGTGTGTGTCATCACGCTCTGGAGGACATCGCCGCCCGGACGGGTGACGCCGGTCCCGCTGGTCTCAGCCGCCTCCGACGCTTCATATCGTGCAAACGTGAGAAAAAGCGACAAGAGGCGCTCATCTTCGCTGCTGGGGACCCCGGTCCGCGTACCCCTGAAGTGGCTGACGGCGGCGGTCGCGCTCGCCGTGGTCGCGACGACCGGGCCGGCCACCGCGGATGGCCCGGGCCACGGGCCCGGCGCGGAGCCGACACACCAGACCGAGCCGGGGTACGCGGCCGCGCCCGGCGACGACCAGGGCCACGAGCCCGGCCTGGAGCCGACGCCAGAGCGGGCGCCGACCAGCGAGGTGTCCTGGTTGTCGTTCCCCGGCGGGGTGTTCGCGGTGGACTCGCTCGGGCACACCGTGCGCTACCGCGCCTGCGACGGTGACACCGGCCGGGTCGCCGACCCGGCCATGCGGGTCGCCGCCGGAGTGGCCAGTGGCGAGGTCGTCGTCGGAGGCACCGGTTACCGCTACCGGGTGCCGTTGGTCGGCCGGAGCGAGGGCACGCTTGAGCTGATCCGCCGGCACCGCCCGCCGATCGAGCTGACCGGAGCGGTGGTCACCAGCCCGCAGCCGCCCACCGACCCGGCCGCGGGAGCCCACCTGTTCCCACTCAGCGGGCAGCTCGCCCGGGTGGTCGCCGACGCCAGCCTCAACCCGGCCGGAGTCACCGTCCGCGACCTGTCCGGCCGCTACGGCGACCAGCAGATCGCCGTCAACGGCGCGCTCCGCCCCAAGGCGGCCAGCGTGATCAAACTGTGGATCCTCGTCGAGTTGCTGCGCCGAGTCGACTGTGGACAGGTCTCCCTCGACGACGGCGTGCTGGTCACCCCGGCGGACGTGGTCGGCGGCACCGGCCAACTGCAGTTCGAGACGTTCCCGCAGGTGGTCACCCTGCACCGGCTCGCCCAATACCTGATCAAGTACAGCGACAACGTCGCCGCGAATGTGCTGATCACCTACCTGGGCGGGTTCGCCCCGGTCAACGCGCTGATCGACTCGATGAACCAGCGATCCACCATCCTGGCCCGCAGGATGCTGGACAGCGCGGCCGCGCAACGCGGTGAGGAGAACTACACCAGCCCGGACGACGTGGTCTCCCTACTCGGCGCGGTCTGGGACGGCGAGATCCTCACCGCCGCCTCCCGCGACCTGATGATCGGCTTCATGCGGGAACAGACCCTGAACACCAAGATCCCGGCAGCGTTGCCACCCGGGGTGCCGGTGGCCCACAAGACCGGTGACCTGCCGGACGCCTCCCACGACGTCGGCTACTACCTGATCCCCGGCACCGAGACCGCCGTCGCGTTCCTCACCGCCGGGCCGATGGCCACCGGCGACGAGACGGTCCGGCGGATGGCCCGAACCGTCTACGACTTCCTGGTGACCCCCACCTCCACCGGCGCGCCGGTCGAGGAGTGAGCCGACGTCAGGCGCCGGGGATGTTCGCCGGCGGGTCCTCGCCGACCAGGTCGGTGGCCGGCGGCTCGGCCGACACCGCGAGCCCGAAGTCCGAGTAGGTCAGGTCGAGCTGGGCGGTCTGCGACTGCTCGGCGGCCAACTCGATCCGGTAACGGACCAGCCGGCCCTGCTCGTCGACGGTCGCGGTGAACGGCACCGCCCCGGCCCGGTCACCGAGCACCCCGCCAACCCCCTCGCCCAGCACCGCACCGCTCTCGCGCAGGTCCAGCGTGCCGGCGTACTCCCGCACACCGGTCTGCCGGACCCCCGCCGGCACGGCCAGCGTGCTGGCCAGCCGGGTGTTGTCCAGGCCCTGCTTCGCCGCCGGGGCACCCGGTGCGCCCACGTGCCACCAGGTCTTGCCGTCCCAGACCGGAACGCGGCGGTCCGGGGCGGTGACCCGCACGTACACGTCCGGCCCGGTCGTCAAGCGCTCGATCTTCACCTCACCCGCCGGCACCTTCAGCGAGGTGGTCTCCAGACCACGCTTCGCCTTCGGGTCCCAGAGCAGCACCGTGGCGTCGCCATCCGTGCCGCCGGTGCCCACCGTCAGTTTGTACGGCTGCTCGTCCGCCTTCGCGGCGGCGGCCTTCAACACACCGACCGGATCCGCCGGACCGGCTGACGCCGCCGGGCGACCCGCGTCCGGCTCGTCGCCGGCGGCGACAAGTGCCCACGCCCCGGCGGCGACCGCCACGACGAGCACGGCGACAGCGGCGATCAGCTTCGGCTTCAACACGGTCATCTCCCCCGAGCGGCCCGCCGTCGGCCGGGTCGCCGATCGACGCTCACCGCGATGCGGTCCGGCCAGACTAGCCGGACCGCATCGACTCACGCGCGGCTGATCGCGTTGGCGTGGATGGCCTCGTTCAGGTACGCGGCCAACCCCGGGGCGATGTTCTCGAAGTACGCGGTGAACCGCTCGTCGGCCAGGTACATGTCGGCCAACCCGGTCTGCATCTCGTACGAGCACTCGTAGAACCAGCGGCTGATGAGCTGCCGGTGCTCCTCGGCCAGGTCCATCGCCTCGGGGCTGTCCGCCGGAACGCCCGAGGCCAGCACGGCGACCATCCGCCGACCCCAGTCCTCGTTCTCCGCCTTGTTCCGCAGCCAGTCGTCCTTGCTGTAACGGGCGACCCGCCGGTTCGACTCCCGGTACGCGTCGGTGTCACCCCAACGCTGCTCCGCCTCGGCCTCGTACTGCTCCGGCTTGAAGTCACCGAAGACCTCGAACCGCTCTTCAGGGGTGAGTTGGATGTTCAACTTGCTCGCCTCCATCGCGAACTCGATCGCCGTGACCATCTCCTGCAACCGCTTCATCCGTACCGTCAGCAGCTCGTGCTGCCGGCGCAGGTGCGCGGCCGGATCGGCCGCCGGGTCGCTGATGATCGCGGTGATCTCCTCTAGCGGGAAACCCAGCTCCCGGTAGTACAGGACGAGTTGCAGCCGCTCCAGATCCGCGTCGTCGTAGCGGCGGTAACCGGCCAAGGTCCGCCCACTCGGCGAGAGCAGACCGATCTGGTCGTAGTGATGCAACGTCCGCACCGTCACGCCGGTGACCTTCGCCACCTGACCCACCGTGTACGCCATGGTTCCCCTCCCTTCCGGGAACCAGGCTCCCGCCTGCCGCTACGTGAGGGTCAAGCCCGATTCTGGCCCACCATGGCGGGCACGTCCGGCCGCCCGTACAGATAGCCCTGACCGCGCGGGCAACCGATCGCGGTGACCGCCTCGTGCTGACGCTCGGTCTCCACCCCCTCGGCGACCACCGTCAGGTCGAACGCGCCAGCCAGCCGGGTGACCATCTCCACCGTGGCGTACGCCCGCTCGTCCGACCCCAACCGGGCCACGAACGACCGGTCGATCTTCAGCTCGGTCGCCGGGATGCGGTGCAGGTAGCTCAGCGACGAGTAACCCGTGCCGAAGTCGTCGATGGCGATCCTGATGCCCAACTCCCGGAGCTGGTGCAGCCGCTCCAGCACCGCGTCGGTGCCCTCGATCAGCGCCGACTCGGTCAGCTCCAGGGTCAACGCCCGCGGCGCCAGCCCGGCGGCGCTGGTGGCCGCGGTGACCGTGGCGATCAGGTCCGGCCGGCGCAGGTGTGCCGCCGCGATGTTCACCGCCACGGTCGCCTCCGGCGCCCGACCCCGCCAGGTCGCCGCGGCCCGGCACGCCTCGTGGATCACCCACCGGTCGATCGGCAGGATCAACCCGGTCTCCTCGGCCAGCGGCAGGAACTTCGCCGGCGGCAGCATTCCCAGTCGGGGATGCCGCCAACGCACCAGCGCCTCGGCGCTGCGTACCGCGCCGGTGGCCAGGTCGACGATCGGTTGGAACTCCAGGTGCAGCTGATCCTCGTCGACCGCCCGGCGCAGGTCGGCGATCAGCTCGGCACGGGAGACGGCGGACTCCCGCAACGCGGGGGTGCACGTCCGGTAGGCGGACTTCCCGGCCGCCTTGGCCGCGTACATGGCGATGTCGGCGTCGCGCAACAGGTCGCTGTGGGACGCGTGCTGCGGGCCGTACTCGGCGATGCCGATGCTCGCCGACGGGTGCACCCCGACGTCCTCGTCGCCGTCGGAGGGCCGCAACGCGTCCAACAGCCGCTCGGCGAGCCGCTCCGGTGAGACCGGTCGGTCGCCGTCGACGAGCACCGCGAACTCGTCTCCGCCGAGCCGGGCGATGGTGCCGTCGCCGGCCACGGCAGCCCGCATCCGGGCCGCCAGGCCGGTCAGCAGGGTGTCGCCGGTCGCGTGCCCGAAACGGTCGTTGACCTGCTTGAACCCGTCGAGGTCGAGCAGCAGCACGGCCACCGGTCGCCCGTCGCGCAGGGCCAGGCGCAGCCGCCGGTTGAACAGCAGCCGATTGGGCAGCCCGGTGAGCTGGTCGCCGTACGCGAGCCGGCGCAGCCGGGCCACCAGCCGCAGGTTCTCGTTGGCGGCCAACCCCTGCCGCACGGCGAGGGCCGCGAGCAACAACATCATGGTCACGAAGACCAGCGGCGGGGTCTGCCCGGTGGGCCGGCGGGCCAGCACCACCGCGACGATCGCCCCACCCACCGGCAGGTACGGCAACGCCACCCGCCACCAGGGCGGCAGCGGCGACTCGGCGGTGTCGTCGGTGCCGTCGCAGTCCGGTGGGGGCGGGTTCCGGGTGGCCAGGCCGATCAGCAGGTAGCTCAGCGGCCAGCACAGGTCGATCGGGTGGCCGGCCGTGTAGTCGACCCGGGCGACCAGCGACACGTAGCCGACGTCGGCGACGACCCGCAGGGTGAGGCTCGCCGCGAGCATGCTCATCGGTCGCCACAACGGCCGAGCCGGACCGGAGACCGCGACCAGGATCGTGAGCTGCATCAGGTCGAACATCGGGTAGAGCAAGCCCAGCGTGCGCGCCGGGTCGGCCAGGTCGGCGGCGGCGACCCCGCGGAAGACCAGCACCCAGGCGATCGGCACCAGGGCCAGCGCGACGATCACCCCGTCCAGCAACGTACGGGCCCGCCCGACCGCGGTCCGTGGCGCGGATGGCGAGTTGAGCAGCGCGGCCGTGCCGGTGAGGATGCCGGCGATGAAGACCGCTCCGACCACCGGCGTGTGCGGCAGGTCGCCGCCGACGAGCCGCTGCACCGTCCAGATCGCCCGGCCGAGCGCGGCGAGTGCCATGGTGACGGCGAGCAGCGTCCAGAAACGACGCAGCCGTGCCGGGTGCCGACGGGCCGCGCCGGCGCAGGCGACGGTGGTCCACCCGGCGACCAGCAGCGCGCCCAGGTCACTGACGAGCGCGGCACCCGGCAGGGCGGCGACCAGCCAGGCCGCCTCCACAGCCAGAACCGTGCCGGCGGCGAGCAGGCCACCACGGCCCGTCCGGGACGTCGCGACTGCCGGCCGGTCGGCGGAGGCGGGACGCGTGGGCGGTGCCGACACGGTCGACACCGCGACGGCCTGACTCGCGTCCTGCGGTGACACGTAGAACGCTCCGGCTCTCTCTCGTGGTGCACCCTCGACGCTGAGGACCGTTCCCGGCAAACCTCGAAAGCCTAGCCAGCGGCCGGATGACCCGCCAGAGCCGAACGGCAGGCCCCCGGTTGACGAAAGGTGCGGGCCGCCCGTCACCGGGTGGCCCGCACCATCACTGCGGTTGTCTGGTCAGCGCGTCACCATCGGCGCGTGCTGTCCGGCCACGAGTCGTACGGCACCGCCGAGAGCAGCGGATCCCAGCCGGTGCTTGAGCTGCCGGCGGGGACGAAGGCCGTGAGGTCGGTGCCACTGCCGTTGTACGGGCTGGCGTCCAACCAGCCGGTCACCACACCGTTCGCGTCGCGACGGTAGTAGTGCCCACCGCCGGGCGAGAAGAGCGAAGTGACGCCACCCCAGCCGCTGCTGGCCGGATCCACACGGCTCCAACCACCCGCCGCCGGGATGGTGTACGCGGCGAGGATGCCCGCGCTCGTCGTGGCGAGCAGCCGACCCTTGCCGGTCGCGGCCATCGAGGGCACTCCGAAACCGCTACCGATGATCGCTGTCTTGGCGGTGATGTCGGCCGTCACGTTGGCGGGCTTGGCCTTCGTCACCGTGTACCGATCCAGAGCGCCGCCCCTCTGCAGGAACAACGAGCCGAAGCCGTCGTAGACCAACCGACTGTTGGTCCCTACACCGCCGATGGGCTCCGCCGTGCGAGTGAAGGTCAACGGATCGGTACCGGTGATGTCCACCCGGTACAGGCTCTCGTTGTTGGTCACCAGCAGGGTGTCCGAGTTGAGGGCGGCCATCGCCTTCGGAGCGAAGCCGAGGGTCTGCGCCGACACCGTCGAGATCCGTTTGGCGCCGGTCACCGGGTCGAGCGCCGTGTACGACAGCCGCCCGTCCGACTTCGCACCGAAGACCGACACCAGGCCGATCCAGGGGCGGGCCGAGAGCAGAACCTGGTTCCATCCGCTCGCGCTGACCGGGTCGTTGGGGAAGGCAGTGAGGTCGGTGCCGCTGCCGTCGAGCGGGTTGGCGTCCCGGAAGCGGTCCAGTCGACCGGCCGAGTTGCGGGTGTAGTAGACGCCGCCGCCGGGGGACAGCAGGTGGGTCGCCGCGTTCCAGCCGGTCGTGGCCAGCGTGCCGACCGTCCAGCCACCCTCACCGTTACCGTAGATGCGGTACGAGAGCAACCGCCCGTCCGAGATGGTGCCGAGGATCCGGCCTGGCCCGGGAGACGCGATGGTCTTCTGGGAGAAGCCGGTGTCGATGGCGGTGCCACGGTTGATGTCGGCGCCCGTCGGCTTGGCGCTGGTGATCGTACGGCGGTTCAGCTGGTTGGTAGTGCCATGGATGAAGTAGAGCGATCCGTAGCCGTCGTAGGTCATCCGGTTGTACGGCGAGAAGCCACCGAGGATGTTGGTCGTGGTGAAGGTCAGCGGGTCGAACCCGGTGACGTCCACCCGGTACATGTTGCCGCCGGTGTCGGTGATCAGGATGGTGTTCTCGTTCAGCGTGGCCATCGCCTTCGGCGCGAAGCTGAGAGCAGCCGTCGAGGTCCGGTTGGCCCGCAGGTCGCCGGTCGCCGAGTCGATGACGCTGTAGGTCAGCCGCCCGTCGGCCTGCACGCCGAAGATCTGGACGTCCGCGGTTTGCTCGTTGATCCAGGCGGCGAGGTCGTCGACCCGGGTGGCCGTGGCGCCGTCGCGCGTCTCGACCTCGCCGAGGCAGCCCTTCTGCCAGGAGGACGCGACGACGGCCACCAGCGTGGTGACGCCTGCGTTGTCGCGGAACACCGGGGCACCGGCATCTCCCCGGCAGAGGGTCGCGCCACTCGTCGCTCCACTCAGGCCCACCGTGGTGGCGGCGACGTCGTCAACCGTGAAGGCGCCCTGGTGCAGCCGGCTGGGAATCCATTCGGTCGTCGTCCGGCCGTATCCGGTGGCCGTGAGCGTCTCGGCGGCGGCCGGCGCGGTGCTGGCCAGCGTGACCGGGCCGACGTCGGTGACCGGCGTCGAGAGGCGAACCAGCACGAGGTCGCGATCCGGGTGCGGCTTGAGCGACGCCACGGCGCGCTGCTGACCGGTCGTGCCGGTGAGGTCGGTGCGGCCGACCAGCACGGTGCTCGGCAGGCTCGGGGGGCCAGCGACGACGGGCGTCGTTCCCGTGACGAAGCAACTCTTCGCCGTCAGCACCCAGTCCTGGTTGATGAGCGCGCCGGAGCAGCCGAGCTCGGCACCGAAGCTGATCTTGACGTTGAAGCGGTAGTTGCCATCTGCGACCGGCTGGGCGCTGGCGATGGCTTGAGCTGAGCCGCCGCCCAACAGGCTGGCAAAGACGATGGCGCCGAGCAGGGCCGCGCCCCACCGACGCCCACGGTGTGCTGACAAGTGGACCCCCGCGTCCGTGACGTGATCGCCCTCGGTAGACGATCGGCAGGTCGATCGGACTGACGGTAATCGATCCCGAGATAACGCGATGCCCCGCTGCCACCGGCCGGCAGCGCCGACGCAAGATCGTGCTCGATCCAGGATGTAGTGCCCTCCGGGGCGAACGAGGCCACTACATCTTTGATCGAGCACGATCATGGCGAGACCGTCAGTTGGCGGGCTCCAGGCCGGGAACTTCGGCGGGGAGCCAGATCGGCTGCCAGTCCGGCATCTCGTGGAAGCGGCGCAGCTCGCCCAGCCCGGAAACCGTCCCGCTCCAGGCCGCGTACGGCGGGTTGGCCTCGTCGAAGCCGCTCT
Source organism: Micromonospora parathelypteridis (assembly GCF_014201145.1). Lineage (NCBI taxonomy): Bacteria > Bacillati > Actinomycetota > Actinomycetes > Micromonosporales > Micromonosporaceae > Micromonospora > Micromonospora parathelypteridis. The sequence goes on along the minus strand of NZ_JACHDP010000001.1, from coordinate 4,242,973 downwards.
GCACGAAGGTCAACGTGGTGCGCCCGTCGGACTCGGCGAGCTCCCAGCTCGTGACGCCGACCGGTCCCCAGTCGACAGACATCTGCCGGCCCGGCTCCAGGTCGACCACCTTGGCGGCGTAGCCGGCGTCGAAGCCACCCATGGCGTACCGGCCGCCGACCCAGGGCTCGATGCCGATCGGGTAGCCGAACCAGGCGCTGGCCTGCTCCGAGTCGGTCAGCGACTCCCAGACCTTGTCGGCGGGGGCCTCGATGACCAGCTCACCGCGCAGGTCGGCGGAGGTGAAGTCGGTGCGCGGCAGCACCGTCCGGCCCTCCAGGTGGGCGGCCAGGTTGGCGACGGCCAGCGACCAGTACGTCTGGAGCACGCCCCGGATGCTGGAGCCGCTCATCGCCTCGGCGAAGTCGAAGTGGCTCTGGGTCAGCGTCAGCACGGTGTTGTCCGTGCCCTCGGCGGTGAGCTGGAACTCGGTGGTGGTCTCCACCCCGTCGAGCAGCCAGCCGAAGCGCAGCGTGTCGTCGTCGGCGTGCAGCAGCCGCTGGTGCGGGACGTCACCCTCGGGCGTGTAGCGGCCCCAGAACTCGTACCGCTGCGGCAGCTCGACCTCGGCGTGCTCGGCCAGCCAGAGACGCAGCTCGGTCGGGTCGGTCAGGGCCTTGCGGACCCGCCCGACGGGCGCGGAGAGACGGGCCTGCACCTTCAACGGTTCACTCATGGTCTTTCCCTTTCGGATAGCAGGCGACGGCAAGCTTGAAGGCATCTCCTTCGCTGCCGCCGTAGCGGGTGAACAGGTCCTGAAGTGCGGTTTGCAGGTCGTGCAGGAACTGCGGGCGAAGCTCTGCCGGCACCCGGATCTCGCCGGAGACCCCGACCGAGGGCAGCTCGGGCGCCGTCCGGTCCAGGGCGGCGACGTCGGCCTGGACCTCCTCCATCAGGTCGAGCAGGTAGCCCAGGCTCAGCTCGTCACGGGCCCGGCGCAGCCCGATCCGGCCGACGAGCCGGGGGGACAGCCAGTACGACCGGGCGGCCGCCTGGTAGATGCCCTCGGTGATGCCGCGGACCTTGCGCTCGTTGACCAGCTCGACGAGGCCGGCCGCGACGAGCTGTTTGACGTGGTAGTAGACGCGCTGTGGCGTCTGGTCGAGTCGGGCCGCGACCTCGGTGCAGGTGCGCGGCTCGGCCAGTTGTCGCAGCACCTCGACGCGCTGCGGCTTGAGCAGGACTTCGGCCTGCTCGATCTGCTCCAGGTACAGGACGTCTCTCATGGCAAAATCAGTTTGTACGTACAAAATTTGTTTGTCAATCGGTTCGCCGAAAGCCGCGCCGACTTTTTCGACGCGGCTTCAGGCGACGGTCACCAGACGGTCAGGGCAGCCAGTCGGGCCGCAGCGGGTAGCCGTTCACGCCGTCCGGGCCGTTGTGGGTGGCCAACACCTGGTGCAGCTGGATGCCGTTGCGCTCGAACGCCATCCGCGACCCGGCCATGTACAGCCCCCACACCCGGGCGGTGCCCGCGCCCACCTCCGACACGCAGTAGTCCCAGTGCTCCACGAGGTTGCGACCCCAGGCGGCCAGCGTCAGCGCGTAGTGCTGGCGCAGGTTCTCCTCGTGGTGCACCTCCAGCCCGGCGTCGTGGATCTCGCTGATCAGCCGACCCGGGCCGGCCAACTCCCCGTCCGGGAAGACGTACCGGTCGATGAACGCGCCGGAGCGGTGCGGCGCCCGATTGTCGGCGCGGGTGATGCAGTGGTTGAGCAGCCGACCACCGGCGCGCAGCCGGTGCCGCAGCGCCCCGAAGTAGGTCGGGTAGTTGCGCACCCCGATGTGCTCGGTCAGGCCGATCGAGGAGATGGCGTCGAACTGCTCCACCGGGGCGTCCCGGTAGTCCATGTGCCGCACCTCGGCCAGCCCGGTCAGCCCCTCCCGCTCGATCGCCGCCTGCGCCCACTCGGCCTGCGCCTTCGACAGGGTCACCCCGAGCGCCTTCACGCCGTACTCGCGGGCCGCGTGCCGGACCATGCCACCCCAGCCGCAGCCCACATCCAGCAGCCGCATCCCCTTCTTGAGCGCCAGCTTGCCGGCGACCAGGTCGTACTTCGCGGCCTGGGCCTGCTCCAACGTGTCGTCCGGAGACCGGAAGACCGCGCAGGTGTACGTCATCGAGGGGCCGAGCACCTTCTCGTAGAAGGCGTTCGAGACGTCGTAGTGGTGCGAGATCGCCGTGCTGTCGCGGACCCGTGAGTGCCGCAGCCCGTTCATCACCCGCTTCCACCGCGGCTGCGCCTCCTGCGGAGGTGCCGGCGGCGGCATCAGCCTCTCCCAGCCCAGCCCCCGGACCAGCGCCAGCCCTTCGGCCAACGACGGTGGGCGCAACCGAAGCTCGTCCTTGAGCACCCGCAACGCCTCGTACGGGTCGCCCGGATGCACCCCCTGCAACGCCAGGTCGCCACTGACGTAGGCCCGGGCCATGCCCAGGTCGCCAGGGGCGGTGAGCAGGTACGACAGCCCCCGCTCGGAACGGATCGCGAGGGTGATGCCGGCGTCGGACGGGCCAACGGCACTGCCGTCGTACCCGGTGATCCGCACCGGCAACGGCCCCGTGGTGACCGCGCGGACGACATCCGCCACGGTCGGACCCGTGTGCCGGCCCCCCGCCGGAGGGGTGGCGGGGACGCTCGCCGCCCCCTGATCTCTGTCGGTCAGGCTCATGCTCGTGCTACCGCCTTTTCGTACAGTCCCGTCAGCCGGTGGTCCGGGTCGTAGCGGTCTTTCACCGCGCGCCACGTGTCGCCGCCATACAGGCGATCGAAGGCGTCCCGGTCGTAGTACGCGTCGGAGTAGAGCGACTTGTGCCCGCCCGACTCCGACACCCTGCGTTCGATCGTGCGGTTGACGTCGCCGTCGGCGGCGCCCGGCGCGATCGGCACGCTCCCCCAGAACCCAATGTTGACGTAGTCCTGCCCCGGCCGGAGGGGATACAGCGGCCAAGACCGCGCCGAACCGGCACCCGCCGGCTCACGCAGGCGCAACGGACACAACCACACCGGGTTCATCCCCACCTCGCTGGCGAACCAGCGCAGGAAGTCGGCCGTCTGGTCCAGCGGGATCTCCACGTCCTGCACGACCCGCTCCCGGGCCGGCTGCCCCCGCAGCCGGTCGATCCGGGCCGCCACCTGGTGGCGGTGCTCAAGGCGGACCAGCCGGTGGTAGAAGTCGCTGCGCCGGTAACGCGCCGGCCAGAGCCTGCGCACGACCGGGTGCTGCGCGCCGAACGCCGCCGAGCACCAGAACCAGTCGGTGTCCCAGCGCCAGAGATAGTCGTACGCGGTGAGCACGTCCCGGGTGCGCTCGCGCAGCGACCGGTAGTAGATCCCCTGACCGGTGTAGTCGCTGGGCGGGTCGGCCGCGTCGGTGAACGTGGCGAACACCAGGTACGCCTCGCCGGGGCTGAACATCACCCCGTCCATCGCGTCGACCGGCTCGCCGGCCCAGGACCGGGTGGCGCTGACCTCGGCGATCGCGTCGGTGAGCGCCTCCAGTCGGGTGAACCGGACGTTGCGCAGTGCCACGTACCGGCCGACCGGTTGCAGCTCGATGCGTAGCCGGGTGGCGTAACCGAGGCTGCCCAGCGAGTTGGGGAACGCGGTGAACAGGTCGGCGTGGTCGCCCTCGGGGCGGGCGGTGACGATCTCGCCCGAGCCGGTGAGGATGTCCATCTCCCGCACCGACTCGTGCGGCAGGCCGTTGCGGAACGAGGTCGACTCGATCCCGAGGCCGGTGACCGCACCGCCCAGGGTGATGGTGCGCAACTGCGGCACCACCAGCGGCATCAGCCCGTGCGGCAACGTCGCGTCGACCAGGTCCTCGTAGGTGCACATGCCCTGCACGTCGGCGGTGCGCCCGGCCGGGTCGACCGAGAGCACGCCGTTCAGGGCACTCACGTCGAGCCCCGGAGTCCGGGGAGCGGACCGGGGGCGGAACAGGTTGGAGGTTCGTTTGGCCAGCCGGACAGGCTCGCCCGTGGGCACCGCGGCGTACGACCGTCGCAGCGTGTCCACCGCTTGATCATGGCTAATCGGGTGATCCACACGCTCAGCGCGCATGTGATCACCTTACGCTCGCCCTCAGGAAACCGTGGGATGTCGGCGGTGGCAGTTTCCCGTCCGGTGGCAGGCCTGGCGGTTACCGTGACGGGCATGCCATCGCCCGCGATCACCGCCCTGGACGCCGCCCAGTTGCCATATCGGCTGGTCAGCCATGGTGCGGCCGGCAGCCTCGCGGAGGCCGCCGCAGCCCGGGGCGTGGCCATCCCCGACGTGGTCAAGACGATCGTGGTCCGCCGGGGTGCGGAAGATCACCTGTTCGTGCTCACCCCCGGGGACCGGGTGGTCTCCTGGCCCAAGCTGCGCGCCCTGCTCGGGGTGCACCGACTCTCCATGCCGGACGCGGCGGGCGCCCTGGCCGCCACCGGCTACGAACGCGGCACCATCACCCCGTTCGGCGCGAGCACGGCGTGGCCGGTGATCGCCGACGAGCGACTGCGCGGCCGGGAGATCACCCTGGGTGCCGGTGAACGCGGCCTCGCCATCGCGGTCGACGCCGACGCCGCGATCGCCGCCCTCGGCGCCACCGTGGCCGACGTCACCGACCCGCAGCCCACCCGCTGAGCCTCGGCACCAGCCACTGCGCGGACTGACTGGCTCCGGCGCGCCGTCGTGGGTGAGGATGGCGCGTATGTCCACGCCCGAGGAACGCCCCGACCCCGCCGGCACCATCTACGGCGGGCGACAGGCACCCCGCCCTGGCCCGCTGGCCGACCCGTTGCTGCGGGTGGCGCTGGCGGTGGGGGTCGTCGGCGCGCTCCTCGGGGTGGTCTTCGCCACCGGGCTGCTCGGCGGGCACGACGAGCAGCCCGTCCCGGCCACGGTCGGCGCGTCCTCCAGCAGCGTGCAGCCGACCGCCCCGGCGGCCGAGCCGAGCGCACCGGCCGAGCCGTCACCCAGCCCGTCCGCGACCACCCCGGCCGGGCCGCCCACCGGGCCTCGGGTGCTCCGGCTTGCCTCCGGGCTCTGCCTCGGGCTCGACGGTGACGGCGAAGAGGCCGAGGCCCAGTTGGCCGCGTGCAATGGCGGCCCGGAGCAGCAGTGGGTGGTCAACCCGACCGCCGCGGACGCGGTGACGTTGACCAACGCCGCACACGGGCAGTGCCTCGACGTCGAGGGTGGCAGCGGCGACGACGGCGCACAGGTCATGCAGTTCCCCTGTCACGGTGAGGCCAACCAGCAGTGGCGGCTCGCCGCGACCGGCACCGGCCCGGTGCTGCTGGTGGCGGTGCACAGCGGCAAGTGCGCGCAGGCCGACGACGACGGCGCAGAGGCCGGCGACGACATCCGGCAGCGGCCCTGCGACGGACGGCCGGCCCAGCAGTGGACCGTTGGCTGACCGCCTGGTCCACGTCACTGCCGCTGGTCCGGCCGGGGCGTGCGGCGCCGTCTCAGCCCTGGAACCTCCAGGCCTTCGGCGCGGTCGCGGCGGCCAGCACGGCCTCCGGCACCGGCCGGCCCGGTCGGCGGCGCAGCAGCAACGACAGCCCGGCGGCACCGATCGACAGCGCGCCGGCCACGTACCAGGCCATCGCGTAGTCGCCGAGCCGGTCCCGGACCAGCCCCGCACCGGTCGCGGCGACCGCCGCGCCGAGCTGGTGGGCGGCGAACACCCAGCCGAACACCACCGCGCCGGCACCGCCGAAGTACTCCCGGCACAGCGCCACCGTCGGCGGCACGGTGGCCACCCAGTCCAGGCCGTAGAAGATGATGAACACCAGCATGCTCGGCTCGGCGGTGCCGGAGAACAGGCTCGGCAGCACCAGCAGGGACGCCCCGCGCAGCGCGTAGTACATGCCGAGCAGCAACCGGCTGTCCACCCGGTCGGTGAGCCAGCCGGAGGCGATGGTCCCGACGATGTCGAAGAGCCCCACCAGGGCGAGCAGCCCGGCCGCGGTGGTCTCGGCCATGCCGTGGTCGTGCGCGGCCGGCACGAAGTGCGTACCGACAAGGCCGTTGGTGGTCGCTCCGCAGATCGCGAACCCGCCGGCCAGCAGCCAGAAGGGCCGGGTCCGCGCCGCGGCCGCCAGTGCGCCCAGCGCCCGGGTCGCCGCGCCGCCGGTCGCCGGTGGTGCCGCGACGACCTCGGTCGCGCCGTAGGCGGGCAGGCCGAGATCCGCCGGGTGCTCGCGCAGCAACCACACCACCAGGGGTACGACCGCAAGCGCCGCTCCGGCCACGACGAGTGCCGCGGTACGCCAACCGTGGTCACGTACCAGGATGGCGATCAGGGGTAGGAACACCAGTTGTCCGGCCGCCCCGCCGGCGGTCAGCACTCCGGTGACCAGGCCCCGCCGGCGCACGAACCAGCGCCCGGTGATGGTGGCCACGAACGCCAACGCCATCGAGCCGGTGCCCAGCCCGACCAGCACACCCCAGCAGAGCAGTAGCTGCCAGCTCGCGCTCATGAAGACCGTCAGCCCGCTGCCCGCGGCGACCAGCAACAGCGCCACCGAGACCACCCGGCGGATGCCGAACCGGTCCATCAGGGCAGCCGCGAACGGCGCGGTGAGCCCGTAGAGCAGCAGGTTGACCGACACGGCCGCGGAGATGGTGGCCAGGGGCCAGCCGAACTCCTCGTGCAAGGGGTGCAGCAGCACCGACGGTGTGGCGCGGAAGCCGGCCGCGCCGACCAGCGCCACGAAGGCGACGGCGGCCACCAGCCAGGCGGGATGAAGACGGCGGTTCTTGGTCACCGGACCAGTCTGGGCGGGGTCGTTCACCGCGACGAGTGGCCGGAAAGCCATCATGCGCAATAATCGGGCCATGACCGTTCGCCCGCACCGGATCGCCGTACTCGCCCTGGACCAGGTGGTTGGCCTGGACCTCGGCACCCCGTCTCAGGTCTTCACCACCGCCCGGGCCACCGACGGAACGCCGTTCTACGACGTACGGGTGTGCACCCCGGGTGGACGGCCGGTCCGCAGCACCGCCGGTTTCCAGGTGCTCCCCGACCATGGTCTGGAACTGCTCGACACCGCCGACACGGTGATCGTCCCCGGCATCCACGACGGCGGTGCGTTGACCTTGGGCACCGTGGCGCCGGAGGTGGCCGAGGCGCTACGGGCGGCGTACGAGCGGGGCGCCCGGATCATGTCGATCTGCACCGGGGCGTTCGTGCTGGCCGCCGCCGGACTGCTCGACGGACGTCGGGCGACCACCCACTGGGCGTACGCGGAGCAGTTCCGTCGCCTGTACGGCCGGGTGGACCTCGACCCGGGCGTGCTCTTCATCGCCGACGACCGGGTGCTCACCTCGGCCGGGGTCGCCGCCGGCATCGACCTCTGCCTGCACGTCATCCGCCTCGACCACGGCAGTGAGGTGGCCAACCGGGCGGCCCGCCGCTGCGTGATGCCACCGTGGCGGGACGGCGGCCAGGCGCAGTACATCGAGCGCCCGGTGCCGAAGGCCACCGACACCAGCACCGCGGGTGCCCGGGAGTGGGCGCGGCAGCGGCTGCACGAGCCGATCGCCCTGCGCGACCTCGCCGCGCAGGCGCGGATGAGCGTGCGCACCTTCACCCGGCGCTTCCGGTCGGAGACCGGCCTGAGCCCGGCGCAGTGGCTGCTGCAACAGCGCACCGACCACGCACGACTGCTGCTGGAGACGACCGACCTCACCGTCGACCAGATCGCCCACCGCACCGGCTTCGGCACCACCGCCGCCCTGCGCCAGCAACTCCACCAGCGCATCGGCGTCGCCCCGTCGGCCTACCGCCGCACCTTCCACCCCCGCCCGGAACTGATCGACACCTGATCCATGATCGACTCCAGATCGCCGATGTGGCGGTAACCGGCGAGCGGGATACCGCCAGGTCGGCGATCTGGAGTTGATCAAGGTCGCCGGGCGAGCGCGGTGGGGCGGAGGCGCGTCCCGGGGGCACCCGGGGGCGGCGCCTGATCCGCTTGGCTCAGGAGCGGAGGAGGCGGAGCTGCGCCTGGTGCTTGGGTAGGTGGACCCGGGTGTGCAGGTCGAGCGTGCGTGACCAGGGCAGCGGCTCGTCGACGATCAGGTCGAAGCCCTCCCGCAGGTGGGTTTCGACCGGAGTCTCGGCAGCCAGGCCGAGCTGGTCGACCAGCCCGCACAGACGGTCGCTGGTCCCGTGCAGCAGAGCGGTCAGGCCACGCAGACCGCCCTGCTCGGCGGCGAGCGCGTCGAGCTGCGGGCGGTGCATGTCCTCCTCCAACTCGTAGTAGGCGAACGGCGCACCGGCCAGCAGCGCCTCGGTGGCCTGGATCATCAGCTCGTCGTTGGCGACCAGATGCGCGACGACCTGCTCGGCACTGAGCTGCCCCTCCGGAGCCGGACCGAACCCGCCCGCGTCGACCTCCGCGAGCAACACGCCGTACGCCCGCCGCAATCCCCCGCTCTCCACGCCTCCCAGTCAACCCCGCTCGCGCAGGATTAGCGGCGGGATTGGCGGGAGCGGAGGTAGTCGCTGACCACGTACTCGCCGAGGTCGTCGGTGTCGGGCGTGAACATGCGGCCTCGGCTGCGGCGCGCCACCGCGTCCACGAAGCGCCGTAGACCCGGGTCGTCGCCGAGCATGAACAGGTTGATCGTGGCGCCGTATCGGCTCAGCCGGTCCACCTCACGAACCGTCGCCTCGATCGTCTCCGGCAGCGGCGGCCAGTGGAACAGCGCCTCCCCGTCGTCCGGGTCGAGGTGGGCGGTCGGCTCCCCGTCGGTGACCACCAACACCACCGGCTCGGCGTCCGGGTGCCGGCGCAGGTGCCGACCCGCCAACCGCAGCGCGTGCTGGAGGTTGGTGCCCTGTTCCATGTCCGGCTCCGTGGAGGCCAGCTCATGCTGAGTGAGCGTCATCGCCTCCCGGCCGAAGCCCACGATCTGCAGGGCGTCCTGCGGGAAGCGCGTCTCCATCAGGTGCGCCAGCGCCAGGGCGGTCTGCTTCATCGGCCCCCAACGGCCCTGGGAGATCATCGAGTACGACAGGTCGACGCAGAGCGCCACCGCAGCCGAGGCCCGCTTCTCGGTCTCCACCACCTCGAAGTCGTCCACCGCGAGCTGCACCGGAACCGTCGGCCCGGCCCGGCTGACCGCTCGGGTCAGCGTTCGGACCACGTCCAACGGCTGCTCATCGCCGTACTCCCAGGGTCTGGACGCGCCGCTGACCTCGCCGGCGGCCCCCGCCGAGCGCAGGTCGTGCTGGCCGCGCGGCCCGGCGGTCAGCTCCGCGAAGACCCGGCGCAGCGCGGTCCCGCCGAGGCGGCGCAGCGCCTTCGGGCTCAGCGTGAGCCCGTCCGCGTCCCGACTGACCCAACCCTGCCGGCGTAGCTCCCGCTCCAGGTCGCGCAGCCGACGAACGTCATCGGCCGCGTCCCGGCCCAGCGTGCGGGCCACCGCGTCGACGTCCACGTCGTCCAGCGTGGCACCCGGGTGTTCCTGGTCGAGCTGGTCCAACAGGTCGTCCAGCTCGCCGATCTCACCCAGGGCACCGGCGGCGTCGGCGTAGTCCAGCGGCTGTTCGCCCCGGACCCGCTCGCCGCGTCCCCAGCGCAGATCCGGGCGAAGGGCCCGCAGGTTCGCATCGAGGGCGGACAACTCCCCCGCGAGGCGGTCGCCGAGCGACTGCTGCATCAGACCGGCCAGCTCGGCGCGCTGCCGGTCGGAGAGCGAGTTCATCAGCCGCTCACCGGCCGCCGACCGGCGGGCCAGTACGTCGATCAGTTCGTCGACGGTCTCCGGCCGCTCCGGGAAGAAATCGCCGTGCCGGCGCATGAACTCGGCGAACGCGTCGGTGGTGTCCTCGGCGCGGCCGTGCCGGGCCAACAGCTCGTTCAGGTCGCTCATCATCTCGGCCAGCCGCTGCTGAGCGGCCGGGTCGGCGGACGCACGCACCGCGTCGCGCAGCCCGGCGAACCGCTGACCGAGCACGTCGTCGCGGAGCTGGTCGAGGATCTGCTGGTACGACCGGCGGGCGTCCTCGCTGGCCCACTGGTAGCCGGACAGCTCCTCCACCGCCCGCGCGGTCGAGCGGGGCAGGCTGTCCAGCACCGACTCGGCGAACCGCGCGTCGTCGCCATCGCGGCCCCGCAGCTCGTCCCGCTCGGCGGCGAGAGCCTGGTCGAGCAGGGCCTGGGCCCTGGTCACCGCGCCGTCCAGGTCACCGCGCCGAAGCGCCTCCCGGCGCAGCCGCCGAGCCCGGGCGGCCAGGTCGTCCAGCCCACCCCGCCCCTGCGGGCCACGACGCAGCAGGTCGCGCAGCGCCTCCCGCAGGCTGCCGCCGGCCAGCACCTCGGCGCCGACCGCGTCCACCGCCTCGCGCACGTCGTACGGGGGCGCCAGCGGGTCGGGCCCGCCACGCCACTGCCCGTACCGGAACCGGTTGCCGGCCACCGTCAGCCCCGGCCGCCGTAGACGGTGCGCCCCGAGTCGGTGACGTCCTTGCCGAGCCTCCGGGTCAGGTGCAACCCCTCCAGCACGAACTCGACGGCGGCCGCCGCCTCCTCCGGGGTGGGCGCGTCACCCAGGCCGAGCCGATCGAGGACCTTCGCCAACCCGGGCACGGTGCCCACCTGGCGCAGCAGCTCGGCGGCGCCGACCAGCTCGCCGGTCTCGATCGCCGTGCCCTCCTCGACGAGGGCGGTGAACCCGGACAGGTCCAGCCCGGCCAGGTGTGCCCGGAACGTCTCGGCGGTCGCGGTGCGCAGCAGGTGGGCGAGGACCTCGATCTCCCGTCCCTCCTCGCCGCTCTCGAACTCCACCTTGCCGCGCAAGGTGCTGGTCACCGACACCGCGTCCCCGACCCGCGCCACCGCAGCCTCGGGGCGTCCCTCCGGGGTCGGAGAAGCGGCGAGCAGACCGGCGCGGCGCAGCGCGGCGCCGGCGACCGTCTCCGCCGCGGCGATGGCGAACCGGGCGGAGACACCGGAGCGCGGGTCCACCGACGGCGACTCCCGCACGGCGCGGGCGAACCGGGCCAGAACCTCCAGCACGTGCTCCGGCACCTCGGCGACCAGATCGGCCTCCTGCCGGATCAGCGCCAGCTCCAACTCCAGGTCGACGGGGTAGTGGGTACGGATCTCCGCGCCGAACCGGTCCTTGAGCGGGGTGATGATCCGACCCCGGTTGGTGTAGTCCTCCGGGTTGGCGCTGGCCACCAGGAGCAGGTCCAGTGGAAGCCGCAGCTGGTAGCCGCGGACCTGGATGTCCCGCTCCTCCAGCACGTTGAGCAGGGCCACCTGGATCCGCTCGGCCAGGTCGGGCAGCTCGTTGACGGCGAAGATGCCCCGGTTGGTCCGAGGTACCAACCCGAAGTGGATGGTTTCCGGGTCGCCGAGGGTGCGGCCCTGGGCGATCCGGATCGGGTCGACGTCACCGATCAGGTCGCCGACGCTGGTGTCCGGGGTCGCCAGCTTCTCGCCGTAGCGCATCGAGCGGTGCAGCCAGCCGACCGGCTGGTCGTCGCCGGCCTCGGCGACCTGGGCGCGGGACGCGGGCGTAAGCGGGTGCAGGGGGTGCTCGTTGAGCACCGAACCGGGGATGACCGGGGTCCACTCGTCGAGCAACGCACCGAGCGAGCGGATGAGTCGGGTCTTGCCCTGGCCGCGCTCACCGAGCAGCACCATGTCGTGCCCGGCGAGCAGTGCCCGCTCGACCTCGGGCAACACGCTGTCGTCGTAGCCGACGATGCCGGGGAAACGGGCCTCACCGGAGCGCATCCGGGCCAGAAGGTTGTCGCGGAGTTCCTGCTTGACGGTGCGGTATTGGTGACCGGCCGCCCGAAGCGCGCCGAGCGTGCCGGGCAGGTCGGCCGGTGGAACCGGGATTACCGGGGTAGGCGCAGTCACCCGCCCCACGCTAGCTCACGTTTGAAAGAGGCCCCCAAGCAACCGAAAACGACAAGAGGGTAGGGACCGCTCAGCCGGACGGGGTGACGAACCCGGACTCGTAGGCGGCGATGACCGCCTGGGTACGGTCGCGGACGCCCAGCTTGGCCAGCACGTTGCCGACGTGCGTCTTGACGGTCTCCACTCCGACGACCAGGTGGGCGGCGATCTCCGGGTTGGACCGCCCGGTGGTCATCAACCGCAGCACCTCGGCCTCCCGTTCGGTGAGCCGGGCGGCACACAACCGGTCGCCGCCGGCCGGCCCGTACGCCCCGACGAGCTGGCGGATCGCCGCCGGGAAAAGCAGCGACTCCCCCGCCGCCACCACCCGGACGGCCTCCACCACCTCGGCGGGCCGGGCCCGTTTGAGCAGGAAACCGGAGGCTCCGGCGCGGAGCGCCTCGTAGACGTACTCGTCGTTGGCGAACGTGGTGACCACCAGCACCCGGGGTGGGGTGGCCGAGGTGGCCAACAGATGCCGGGTCGCCTGGATGCCGTCGATGCCGGGCATTCGCACGTCCATCAGCACCACGTCCGGCCGATGCCGGGCGACCAGCGGCGGCACCTCGGCACCGTCGGCGGCCTCGGCGAGCACCCGCAGGTCGGGTTGGGCGTCGATGATTGCCCGCAGCCCGACCCGGATCAGCTCGTCGTCGTCGACGATCAGCACGCCCGTGGTCATGTCGTCTCCTCGTACGGCAGGCGGGCCCGGATCAGCCAACGGTCACCGTCCGGTCCCACGGTGAGCCGGCCACCGAGCAGCAGGACCCGCTCGCGCATACCGTCCAGGCCCCGGCCGCCCCGGCCCAGCTCCGCGCGTTCCGAACGCCCCACCGCGTTGACCAGCTCCAACTCCATTGCGTCGGGATGCAGTTCCAGCCGCAGCGTGACCGGCCCGTGGCCGTACCGGGCGGCGTTGGTCAGGCCTTCCTGGACGATCCGGTAGCCCTCCCGGGAGACCACGGCGGGCACCCGCGCCGGGTCGCCGGCGCGCTGTGCGTGCACCGTCAGCCCGGCCGCGTGGGCGTCGCGGACGAGCCGGTCCAGGTCGGCGAGCGTACGCTGCGGCGCCACGGCTGGCCGGGAGCTGCCGGTGTCCCGGAGCAGCCCGAGCACGTGATCCAGCTCGTCCATCGCGGTCCGTCCGGTCTCCTCGATGGCGGTGAGCGCCCGTCGGACGAACTCCGGGTCTGTGTCGAGGACCTCGCGGGCGGCCCCGGCCTGAAGGGTGGCCACGGTCAGCGCGTGGCCGATCGAGTCGTGCAGCTCCCGGGCCAGTCGGTTGCGTTCGGCGAGTCGGGTGGCCCGCGCCTCCAGCGCGGCGATCCGTTCCGCCTGAGCGGGACCGAGCAGCACCGGCGCCATGGATCCGGCGAGCGCGCCGAGCCCCGCGACGGCGTAGCCGAGGCCGACCAGCAGAGCCACCCCGGTCAGGGTCAGCAAGCCGCTGTCCCGCCCGTCGAGCGGCCCGAACCGTTCCCGGCTGGTCAGCTCGACACCGATGCCGAACTGCTGACCGATGAAGGCCAGCGCCATCGGCAAGGCGCTGAACAGCGCGACCATCACCAGAGCGCCGACGATGAGGTGCGTGGCGATCCAGAGTGCGCTGCGCAGCCGGGTTTCCCGGTCGCCGCGGTGCCCGAGTGCCGGCTCGGGCAGGTCGACCCCGAGCAACGCCCGTACGGCGGCGATCTCCAACGCCCGGCTGCCGTCCAGCAGCAGCGGCACCCCGGCGATCAGCGCCGCGATCACGAGCAGGGCGTACACCAGTGCGCGGGGGATCGCCGAGTCGGCGAACAGTTGGGCGAAGGTCACCACGAGCAGCCCGTACGGCAGCGCCAGCACTCCGCCCAGCAGTAGGAACACGCCGCGCCGCCAGGTGGTGCCGGCGACGAGCGGGGCCAGCGCCGCTCGGAAGGTCACTTCGCCATTCTGCTGCCGAGACGGGCCTGGGCGACTCCCCCGTGCCGGGGAGATCTCAGCGGTGGTCGGCGACGTACTGCTGTGGGTCCTTGTCGCGGAACGGAAGGTTGCGGCCGTTCTTGTGCTCGCCGTAGAACGTCAGCCAGCGTTGGCCGAGCTCGGCGCGGAGTTCGGTGCTGGCGTGCCGGCGGAAGTCCGGCAGCGCCTCGTCCTCCTCCTCGGCCAGGTGTTCGCTGTTCTCCCGACGGGCCGTGCCGACCGCCGCCCACCACTCGTCCGAACCGACCGGGTGCAACTTCGCCTCGGCGATGGCGTCCCGGATCTTGTTGTGGTCACCGATCGCGTCGGCGGTCTCGTCCTCACCGTCGTCGCCGTGCTTGACCAGGTGCGGATAGAGGATCGCCTCCTCCGCCTCGGCGTGGATGTCCAGGTGCAGGGCGAGCGCGTCCCAGATGGCGAGCATCTCCTGCTCGTCGCGGGCGTCGTCGAGGCGGGCGAAGCCGCGCCGGAAGGCGGCGTGGTCGTCCAGGATCAGTGCGGTGATGTCGTCCACTGTGCTCACTTTCCCGTCGGGCCGGCGAACCGGGCACGCAGCATTTGGGGCATCGCGGCGAGTCCGGTGACCGGGCGGAAGCGTCTGGCGGCCTCGGCCAGCGCCGCGTACTCGTCGTCGGCGAGGTCGATGTCCGCGGCGGCCGCGTTGCGTTCCATCTGCTCCACTCCGGACGCGCCGGGGATGGCCAGCACGTTCGGGTGGCGCAGCAGGTGGGCGAGCGCGATCTGGCTGGGGGTCGCGTCGTGCGCGTCGGCGACCTGGCGCAGCGTCTCGATCAGGTTCGCGCCGCGTTCCAGGTTCTCCGGCAGGAAGTACGGGTTGGCTCGCCGGACCGCGCCGGTCGGCGGGTTCTTCGCGTCGTAGCGGCCGGAGAGGAAGCCCTGCGCCAACGGGCTGTACGCGATGACGACGCGCCCGGCCTGCCGGGCGTACGGCAGCAGGTCCTGTTCGGGACCGCGGTCCACCATGCTGTAGCGGACCTGGTTGCTGAGCACCCGGCGGCCGAGCGCCGCCTCGGCGACCTGCCAACGGCGCAGCCCGTAGTTGCTCACCCCGACCTCGCCGACCAGCCCCACGTCCTGCAGCGCCCGCATGCCGCGCATGGTGGTGTGGTCGGCGACGAGCGGGTTGGGCTGGTGCACCTGGTACAGGTCGATGCTGGTGACGCCGAGCCGGGCCGCCGAGGCGACCGCCCGCTGCTGCACCACCGCGGCCACCGGCAGGATCGGCAGGATCTTGGTGGCGACGACCACCTTGGGCCGGTCGTCGCCGAGCGCCGCTCCGAGGATCCGTTCGCTGCGCCCGAAGGCGTAGATCTCCGCGGTGTCGAAGACGGTCACGCCCAACTCGACGGCCCGCCGGACGATCTGCGCCGCCCGCTGCTCGAAGTCCGGGCCGTAACCCCACTCGCGGGAGCCGAACTGCCAGGTGCCCAACCCGATCTTGGATAACGGTTTGGGCGTGTCGAGCGCGATGAACCGCATGGCGTCGAAACTACCCCGCTGTCCGGGTTCACACGCCTGATCCGCAGCACCACGGGCCGGAGCTAGGCTCATGATCGTGACCTACCTCGCTGCGGATGACCGCTACGACACCATGACCTACCGGCGCAGCGGACGCAGTGGCCTGCGGCTGCCCGCCGTCTC
This sequence comes from Micromonospora parathelypteridis, assembly GCF_014201145.1. NCBI lineage: Bacteria > Bacillati > Actinomycetota > Actinomycetes > Micromonosporales > Micromonosporaceae > Micromonospora > Micromonospora parathelypteridis. The sequence continues at coordinate 4,227,396 of NZ_JACHDP010000001.1, read as the reverse complement.
GCTCGGCCTGTGGCACAACTTCGGCCCGGACCGCCCGTTCGAACGGCAGCGCGACACCGTCCGACGCGCCTTCGACCTGGGTGTCACCCACTTCGACCTGGCCAACAACTACGGGCCGCCGCCCGGCGCGGCGGAGGAGAACTTCGGCCGGCTGCTCGCCACCGACCTGAAGCCCTACCGGGACGAGCTGATCATCTCCAGCAAGGCCGGTTACCTCATGTGGCCCGGCCCGTACGGCGAGTGGGGCTCGCGCAAGAACCTGATCTCGTCGCTGGACCAGTCGCTGGGGCGGATGGGGCTCGACTACGTCGACGTCTTCTACTCGCACCGGTTCGACCCGGACACTCCGCTGGAGGAGACGATGGGCGCGCTCGACGCGATCGTCCGCTCCGGCAAGGCGCTCTACGTGGGCATCTCGAACTACAACTCCGAGCAGACCGCGCGGGCCGCCGCGATCCTCGGCGAACTGGGTACGCCGCTGCTGATCAACCAGCCGTCGTACTCGATGCTCAACCGCTGGACCGAGTCCGACGGCCTGCTCGACACGCTGGAGCAGGTCGGCGCGGGCTGCATCGCGTACAGCCCGCTGGCCCAGGGCCTGCTGACCGACCGCTACCTGGGTGGCATTCCGGCGGACTCGCGGGTGCGCACCAGTGTCTTCCTCAACGAGAGCGACCTCAGCGAGGAGAAGATGGCCACCATCCGAGGGCTCGGCGCGGTCGCCGAGCGGCGCGGCCAGTCCCTCGCCCAGCTCGCGCTGGCCTGGGCGCTGCGCGACCCGCGGATGACCAGCCTGATCATCGGGGCCAGCAGCGTCGAGCAGTTGGAGACGAACATCGCGGCGCTCGACAACCTCGACTTCACCGCCGAGGAGCTCGCCGAGATCGACGGCCTCCTGTCCTGAGCCACGTCGGGCCGCCGGGTCACCAGATCCGGCGGCGCCCGGCGCGGTGGTTGCGTACCTCGCACTGCCGGCCGACCGGAGCGGCGGCGTTGCGTCGCCGCCGTCCCGCGCCGATCAGCAGCGCCAGGACCAGCACGGTGGCGGCGCCGGCCAGCACCGGCCACCGGGCGCCGAGGTCGGTCACCGACGCCACCGGCACGCCCGGGTCGGCCGCCGCCGCCACCGCCGGGTCGGTTGCGGCCGGCCCCGCGGAGGTACGCGGAACAGCCGCCGCGCTCTTCGTCGCGCTCTTCGGCTGCTGGGTGCCTCGTGCGGGGCGGAACACCACGTCCGAGCAGGAGTAGTAGGTGTCCGGGGTGTTGGAGTTCTGCCAGATCGTGTAGATGAGGTGCCGGCCCGCACGGCCCGCCGGCAGTCGACCCGGCAACTGGTACGCCCCGGCCCGCACCGGCGGGTCGGTCATCGTCAAGAACGGACGTGACTCCAGGTCCGCCCAGGTCAGCGGCGCACGAGGGTCGTAGTCGGGCTTGGTGGCGTAGAGCCGGAAGGTGCCCCGGTGCTCAATGGTGGTCCGGTACCGGAAGGTGAACTTCGCGCCCGTGGTCAACTCGGTGGCCGGCCAGTCCGTCCGGGGCAGATCCAGACCCCGGTACGCGGACAACCCGCCGCTGCACAGCTCCCCGTCCGGGATCCGCTCCCGGTCCCGGCCGTCGATCGCGGCGACCCGGACGTTGTCCCACTCGCGGACGGCAGCGCCCGCCTGGACAGCGGCCCGGCAGGCAGCGGTGGCCGCGTGCCGGCCCTGGGGCCCACAGGCCGCCGCCCGGCTGATCGGGTCGGTCGGAGCGCCGTGCGCGGCGGCGGGCGTGGCGGCCAGGGGCACGGTCGCGGCAGCGACCAGCACCGTGGCGAGGAACCGGTGAACGGACATGAGGGCGACCTCCGCCCACTGGTACGGCCCGCGGGCGGCAAAGGTTCGACGGCGGTCGGCGGGAATCCGGCGGGTGGCTGCGGCGTTTCGATACTCGGAACCGCGAGAACCGAGGAGGCAGACATGAAGGTACGTAGCTCGTTGCGTGCGCTCAAGCAGAAGCCGGGTTCGGTGGTGGTCCGCCGTCGTGGCCGGGTGGTCGTGGTGAACCGCGCCAACCCGCAGTGGAAGAGCCGCCAGGGCTGATCACGCCCTTACCGGACATACAGCATCGAACGCCCCGACCGGGTCCCGGTCGGGGCGTTTTTTGTTCAAGATCGCGTTGGCATTCGCACGCCGCCGGGCCAAGGCTGACCGCCCCTCCGACCGCTCACGCACCGATCCGGACGACAGACAGCGGCCCGGTTGATAATCATCAACCGGGCCGCTGACATGCGTTCACAAGGGTGGAGCCGAGGGGACTCGAACCCCTGACCCCCACACTGCCAGTGTGGTGCGCTACCAGCTGCGCCACGGCCCCTTGCTGTCGTCCCGGTCGCCCGGGCACCTGGGAAACTATACACAGACTGGCCGGCATGGTCATCTCGCGGGGTCCCATGCCGAACCGGCTCAGTTGAGCGCCACGTCCGGCGGAAAGTGGGCGACCGCGGCCATCATCCCGCCCTGCCGGCGCAGCACCATCGGCCACAGGTCGTCGGGCCGGTCGACGAAGGCGTCACCGGGCAACCCGTCCAGCACGAACCAGGAGCCGCCGGCGATCTCCTGCTCCAACTGGCCACTGCCCCAGCCGGAGTAGCCGGCGAAGACACGGATCCCCCCGATGCTCTCCCGCAGCCGCTCCGGGTCGACCGAGAGGTCGATCGTGCCGACCGCTCCGGAGACCTGGTGGAAGCCCTTCAATCGGCGCATCGGGTGCCGCATCCGGGCCAGGCAGATGGCCGAGTCGGGCTGCACCGGCCCGCCCTCGAAGAGCACCGCCGGGTAGCGGGCCAGGTCGCTCCAGTCGCCGAGCACCTCGGACACCGGCACCTCGGTGGCCCGGTTCAGCACCACACCGAGCGCACCGCCCGGCTCATGGGCGACGAGCAGAACCACCGTACGGTCGAAGTTCGGGTCCTTGAGCGCCGGAGTCGCGACCAGCAGCCGCCCGGTCATCGACTCCATCGCTCGTCCGCCGATCGCCTGACCCTCACCCTGCATCCCACACACCCGTCAACCGTGAGCCCACGCCGGGGATCGGTCATCTACCGGATCCGCCCGGTGCACCAGGATCAGCCGCGCTGTCAACGCCATGCCTGGCACCATAGCCTGCGTCCCGGGTGCTGGCTAAGGTCTGACCGGCGGGTGATCGGACAGTTAAGACGGAGGGCCGATGGCACCGACGGCGGACATCGCGGTGATCGGTGGGTCAGGCCTGTACGCCCTCCTCGACGGCACCGCCCATGAGCTGGAAACCCCGTACGGGCCACCGTCGGACGCGGTGACCATCGCCGAGGTGGCTGGGCGGCGAGTCGCGTTCCTGCCCCGGCACGGCCGGGATCACCGGCATCCACCACATTTGATCCCCTACCGGGCCAACCTGTGGGCGTTGCGCTCCCTCGGCGTACGCCAGGTGTTGGCGCCGTGCGCGGTCGGTGGGCTCCGCCCGGAGCTGGACCCGGGCACGTTCGTGGTCCCGGACCAGCTGATCGACCGGACCAGCGGCCGGGCGCAGACCTACTACGACCAGGGTGCCGTGCACGTGCCGTTCGCCGACCCGTACTGCCTGAACGGCCGGCGGGCCCTGCTCGCCGCCGCCGCTGGCCGGGACGTCACGGCCGTGGACGGCGGGACCGTGGTGGTGGTCGAGGGCCCGCGGTTCTCCACTCGGGCCGAGTCCCGCTGGTACGCCTCGATTGGCGGCACTGTCGTCAACATGACCGGTCACCCGGAGGCGGTGCTCGCTCGGGAGTTGGCCCTCTGCTACTCCTCGATCGCATTGATCACCGACTTGGACGCCGGGGTGCAGGCCGGTGAGTCGGTGACCCAGGACGAGGTGTTCCGGGTCTTCGCGGCCAACACCGACCGGCTGCGGGGCGTCCTGCTGGACGCCCTGGCGGCGCTGCCCGCCGCGCAGGACTGCGTCTGCGGCCGCGCGCTGGACGGCATCACCCCGCCCTTCGCGTTGCCCTGAGCAGGCACGGAGCCGGTCTACCGGATGGGCCCACGCGAAACACCCGAAAGGTCCGTCACATCCCGATAGATTCGGCTGATCGGGAGGGCGACCGCGATCGTCCCTGCCCGCGAGACGGAGGCGGGTGGCGATGGCAACGGTCCGGGACGCGACGTACGACGTGCTCCGCACCCTCGGCATGACCACCATGTTCGGCAACCCCGGCTCCACCGAGGAGCCGTTCCTGCAGGACTTCCCCGCCGACTTCCACTACGTTCACGCGCTGCACGAGGCGACGGCGGTCGCGATGGCCGACGGCTACGCCCAGGCCGCCGGAACACCCGCCCACGTCAACCTGCACACCGCCCCGGGCACCGGCAACGGCATGGGCAACCTGGTCACCGCCTGGCACAACAAGACCCCGCTGATCGTCACCGCCGGTCAGCAGACCCGGGAGATGCTGCTGCTCGAACCCCGCCTGACCAGCCGACGGCCCACCGAGCTGCCGCAGCCGTACGTCAAGTGGGCCTACGAGCCGACCCGGGCGCAGGACATCCCCGCGGCGATGCTGCGGGCGTACGCGACGGCGGTGCAGCCACCATCCGGGCCGGTCTTCCTCTCCCTGCCGATGGACGACTGGGCCCAACCCGCCGACCCGCTGCCCGCACCGCGAACGGTAGCCACCCGGTTCGCACCGGACCCGCAACGGCTGGACGAGTTCGCCCGGATCCTGGCCGGCAGCCACAACCCGGTGCTGGTGTACGGGCCGGGAGTGGACCGCTCCGCAAGCTGGTCGGCTGCGGTCGCGCTCGCCGAGCGGCTGGCCGCACCGGTCTGGTCGGCCCCCGCACCCGAACGCGCCGTGTTTCCGGAGGACCACCCGCACTTTCGCGGTGTGCTGCCGTACGCGATCGGCCCGCTCGCCGATGCGCTGCGCGGGCACGACACGGTGCTGGTCATCGGCGCTCCGGTGTTCCGCTACTACCCGCACATACCGGGCGGGCACCTACCGGACGGCGCCCGGCTGCTGCACGTCACGGACGACCCCGACGAGGCCGCGCGCGCCCCGGTCGGGGACAGCCTGCTCGGCGACCCCGGACTGACCCTGGCCGCGCTCATCGACCTGGTGCCGCCGGCCGACCGGTCACCCCCCGCGCCCCGGGACGCACCGACCTCGCCGGAGATCACCGCCCCGCTGAGCGCCGACGCCCTGTTCGCCGGGCTGGCCGCGCACTGGCCGGCGGACGGGGTGCTGGTGCAGGAGTCACCGTCCAACTTGTCCGCCCTGCGCCGGCAGTTGCGGATCAACCGCCCGGCGTCGTACTTCACCATGGCCAGCGGCGGCCTCGGCTACGGCCTGCCAGCCGCGATCGGGGTGGCACTCGCCGAGCGGGACACCCGGCGCGGCCGCCCGGTGGTGGCCGTCATCGGTGACGGGTCGTTCCACTACTCGGTGCAGGCGTTGTGGACCGCCGCGCGCCTCGCGCTGCCGGTCGTGGTCGTCGTCCCGGTCAACCAGCAGTACGCCATCCTCAAGGCTTTCGCCGACCTGAAGGACACTCCCGGGGTGCCCGGACTCGACCTGCCGGGACTGGACATCGTCGCGATAGCGTCCGGCTACGGCTGCGCCACCGAGGTGATCCAGACCCCCGATGAGCTCGGCGCGGCGCTCGCCAGCGGGCTGCGCGCCGACCGTCCCACCGTGTTGCCGGTGCCCATCAGCACCGACGTGCCCAGCATCCTCTGAGCCGGCCCGGCGAGCCTTGGGGCCGGCCCGGCGAGCCTTGGGCCGGCCGGCGTGTCAGCGCGGGGCGATCGTGAGTGGGGCACCGGTGAAGACGTCCAGGACTGGCCGGGCACCCAGCGGTGCCGCGAGGGTGACGGTGACGGGTTCCAGTTTGAGCACGGCGGGGCAGAGCCCGGTGGCCCGGGTGACGCTGCCGCCGACCACCACGACGTCCGGGCGTTCCCGCACCAGCGGCGTGATTCCGGTGTCGCAGGCACCGACGCCGAGCCGCACGGTCAACCGGGCACCGTCGACCGCCGTGAGGTCCTGGGCGGCCACCAGCCCGTCCGGCAGCGCTCGGGCCGGGGCGGTCGCCTCGGGCACCGCCGTGATCGCCGTCGCGGCGACGGCCAGCCGGACCACCGGGGTGGCCAGCTCCTCGATGGTGAACAGCCAGGCCGGGACCTGCGCCTCACCCCGGCTGGTCCGGACCGGCACGGTGCCGTAGGTGACCCCGGTGACGGTGAGCGAAAGGCAGGCGGTCTGCGACGTGCTGGTGGCCCAACCGTCCGGTCCGGGTTCGACGGTGGGGCCACCGGGGGTCGGCAGGCCGGGTCGCTTCGGCCGCCCCGGACAGGGCAACGGGTCACCCTGGTCGAGCTGCCGATACGCCTCGGCCGCGCTGACCAGCGGCAACGTCAGCCGACCGTCTGGGAATCGGATCTCGTCGCCGACCCGGGTGGGCGGAATCGGCACCTGGGCGCGGTACCACCCGGCGCGAAAGGCGGCCTCGGTTTCCGGGGTGAAGCGGGGGTCGCCGGTGAGCAGGGTCGGCCCCTCCAGCGGGACGTACCCCGTGCGCCAGTCGGTGCCGGGTCGCCACGCCTCGGCAACCTCGGTGGCCCGCTGATCGAACGCCTCGGCGTGGTGCGACCCACTGCTGGGCCCGTCGGCCGGCTCGGCGCCGTTCGGGGCACAGCCCGCCGCAAGCAACAACGGGAGTACGAGCAGCAGGGCCGGTCGACGCATGTACGGTTCGACGCGACCGTCGACCCCCCGGTTCCCGGTCCACGCTCAGGTCTCGCCACCCAGATCCGTCTGGTACGCCTCCCAGAGCAGGTCGGCGCCACGCCGCCGATGCCGGGCCAACCTCCGCAGCAGGTGCCCGGCCCGGTGCCGCAGCTCGTCGGGGTTGACCTCGGGTTGCTCAGCGACCCGCTGCACCGCAAGGATCGCGGCGATGATCGCTGCGTGCTCCCGGGTCAGCAACCGCACCCCGTGGTCCAGCCGCGGCGACTGGGTGAGCAACTCCCGATAGAGGCCCGCGGGGCCTTCGGTGACCCGGACGTGCTCGTCGAAGCCCTGCCCGACCGGACGCAGCCGGAGCAGGACCTCTTCGCGCCAGCGCGGCTCGGTGGTGGCCACGGCGACGGCCCGGCCGAGTGCGTGCACGTCGCCGGCGAGCCCGGCCGGGCGCGGCTCACCGGGCAGTCCGATGGGGTGCGGATCAGCGGACAGCCGGCCGGGATGCGGATCGGCCGGGAGCCTGCTGGGGCGCGGCCCGGTGGGGTGCGGATCGGCCGGGAGCCCGGCCGGGTGCGGGTGCCCGGCGGACGGCCGGGCGACGAGTGACGGCTGCTGGAACGGACCGGCGACCATGGCACCTCCCGCGGTGCGCTGCTACCCCATACCGCGATGGTGAGCCCGCCCGACCGCCCTGTCCAGGGTCGCGGCTCGCCTCATTAGCCCCATTGGCCGCAATAAACCCGCCAGCCCCACTGGTACGGCTCAGCGGGGCTGTTCCGCCAGGCGGCGCAGTTGGCTGGCGACGGCGTGCGCGTCGCCGTCCCGCCCGTCGACCGGCCGGCCCGTCGTGATCGCATCGGCCAGCGCTCGCAACTCGGACGGGGGCAGGCTGCCCAGCCCCATCCCACGCAGGGGGATGGTGACTCGCCGCCCGCTCCCCTGGTCGGTAGCGATGATGGTCGGCACCCGCTGCCCACCCACCGGGAAGTCGTCGCCGGCGTCGCGATACGACATCGCGCCCGCGTCGATCCGGGCGGTGGCGAGGTCGACGCCGCGGGTACGTAGCGCGCCCCGTACCCGTGCCCGGCTGCCGTCGAGCCAAGCGGCTGTGCGGAGCACCCGCAGCACGAGGTAGATGCCGAGCAGGACGAACGGCAAGCCGCACAGCCCGATGAGCGGGCCGGGGCCGGACTCTCCCCCGCCACCGCCGGAGTCCCGCAACGCGGGCGGCAGCATTCCCGGCGGCAGGTCGCGGGCCTCCTCATAGGAGGCGAACGGGTCGCCCGGGCCTGTCAGCCGGTCCAGCAGCCCGCCGGCGATCAGCGGCAGCAGCACGAATGCCGCACCGACGGCTGCGATGAAGACGCCGGCCAGCACCGCCATCGTGCGCTGACCGGGCGAGGCGCCCACCGACAGCCGCAACTCCTGGTTCGTCACGGGGTGCAGCGTAGGCGAGCCGCCGAAGCCCGTACACAGCGAAGCGCCCCGGCTGGTGGGCCGGGGCGCTTCGCTTCGAGGTGGTGGAGGTGCCGGGAATCGAACCCGGGTCCTTCGCCGGTTTGTCAGGGCTTCTCCGAGCGCAGCTCGCTATGCCTCTACTCGGCCCCACCGCTCACGCGAGCAAGTTGGTGTGACGGGCCCAGTCGCTGATTAATCTCGCCGCACGGACCCCGCGACCGGGTCCGGTTGGCCAGCCTCCTAACTGATGCCGGCTACTGGGACGAAGGCGTTCCCAGACCGACAGACTTAGCTACTCGCCTCAGGCGGCGAGAGCGAAGTCAGCGCGATTGTTATTGGCGCTTATAAAGTTCCGACGACCGATTCTCGAGACGACGTCGGCTTCCTCGGCTCGCTTCCCCTGTCGCTGCGTACGAAGTCGAAACCAGTCACCCCCTCGACAGGCCGCCGATGTGGCGGCACTGACAAGACTAACGCCTGCCGCAACCGCTTTCATCCCGAGCCCCGGGCCGGCACACCGATCCGGACAAATGGGATGAGCTAGTCGTCCATTCCCTTGCCACGCCGACCGGACGCCCGGGCGATCTCCCGGTCCGCGTCCCGCTTGGCGAGGTCCTGACGCTTGTCGTACGACTTCTTGCCCTTCGCCAGCGCTATCTCAACCTTTGCCCAGCCGTCGGAGAAGTAGACCTGCAACGGGACGATGGTCAGACCACCCTCGCGGGTCTTGCCGAGCAGCCGGTCGATCTCCCCCCGGTTGAGGAGCAGCTTGCGGGTACGCCGAGGCTCGTGGTTGGTCCAGGTGCCCTGGGTGTACTCCGGGATGTGCATGGCGTGCAGGAACAACTCGCCGTCACGCTCCTGGGCGAAAGCGTCGACCAGCGACGCCCGCCCGGCCCGTAGCGACTTGACCTCGGTGCCGGTCAGCGCCATGCCCGCCTCGTACGTGTCGAGGATCGAGTAGTCGTGGCGCGCCTTCTTGTTGGAGGCGACCACCTTGCGCCCCTTTTCCCGTGGCATCGGTGCCACCCCCTCTCCGGACGTCCGTGGGCCGGGCTCACCCCGGCCGGACAACGGATCATGCTACCCGAATGACAAGGACCCTCCCGCGCCGTTTATTTCCGGGCGGGAGGGTCCTCAGGTCAGCGGCGGAGCAGCTAGACCCGCAGGTAGAAGTGGAGGGTGATCCAGGCGGTGGCGGCGCTGATCAGACCACCGACGCCGGCCATCAGCGGGAAGATGAACAGGATGTCGCCCCAGCTGATCGGCGAGAGCAGCCCCTCCAGGGCCTTGAGTGACCCGTCGAAGAGCAGATATTTCGCCGCTATCAGTGCGACCAGGCCGAGCAGTGATCCGATCAGACCCGCGACCACGGCCTCCAGCACGAACGGCGCCTGGATGAACCAGTTCGACGCGCCGACGAGCTTCATGACCGCGACCTCACGTCGCTTGCTGTACGCGGCGACCTGAATGGTGTTCGCGACCAGCAGCAGGGCGGCGACCGCCATCACGATGGCGGCGGCCAGCGCGATGTTCTGGATCGCGGTGAGGATGTTGAAGATCTTGTCCAGCAGCTTGCTCTGGTCGACGATCTCGTCGACACCCTCGGTGTTCTTGTACTGGTCGTAGATGTTCTTGTACTGCTCCGGGTTGTTCAGCTTGATCCGGAACGACGGCGGAAGGCTGTCCTCCTTGACGGCGCTGATCAGATCCGGCGCGTCCTGGAACATCTCCTGGAACCGCTTGTACGCCTCGGCCTTGTCGACGTAGATGACGTCGCTGACCAGCGGGTCGACCTCGAGCTTCGAGTTCACCTGCTCGCGCTGCTCATCGGTGACGTCGGTCTTGAGGAAGATCGAGACTTGGATGTTCTTGTAGTAGAGGTCCTTCATGTCGTCGACCTGGCGGTACATGAGACCGCTGGCGCCGAGCATGGTCAGCGAGACCGCCATCGTGATGATCATCGCGATGGACATGGTCACGTTGCGCCACAGTCCGACCAGTACCTCGGACAGGACGTATTTCACGCGCATCGGGATTTCCTCCGGGTCGCCGGCATGAGGTGTTCGTCGTCAGGCTGCGCAGGGGTGGAGCGGGGGCTCACCCGTAGACACCGCGGGCCTGGTCACGCACGATCCGACCGCTCTCGATCTCGACGACGCGGCGGCGCATCTGGTTGACGATGTTGGAGTCGTGGGTGACCATCACGACGGTCGTGCCGGTGCGGTTGATCCGGTCCAGCAGGCGCATGATCTCGATCGAGGTGTCCGGGTCCAGGTTTCCGGTGGGCTCGTCCGCCAGCAGGATCAGCGGACGGTTCACGAACGCCCGGGCGACGGCGACCCGCTGCTGCTCACCACCGGAGAGCTCGTGCGGGTAGCGGTGCTCCTTGCCACCGAGCCCGACCAGTTCCAGCACCTCCGGCACGACCCGGCGGGCAACCGCCTTGGTCTTGCCGATCACCTCGAGAGCGAACGCCACGTTCTCGTAGGCGGTGCGGTTCGGCAGCAGCCGGAAGTCCTGGAAGACACAGCCGATGGAACGCCGGAAGTGGGGTCGCTTCCAGGATCGCATCGACGTGACGTCCTTGCCGTTGACGACGACGCGCCCCTTGTTGGGGGCGACCTCGTGCAGCAGCATTTTGATGATCGTGGACTTGCCGGAGCCGGATGGACCGATGAAGAAGACGAACTCGCCCTTCTCGATCGAGACGGACACGTTGTCGAGCGAAGGCCGGGACGCCTTCGGGTACGTCTTCGTCACTTGCTCAAGCTGAATCACGGGTGGTGAGTCTACGCGGTGTAACAACTGAGCCAAGCCCCACGCCCCGCCGATCCCGCACGAGTCGTCGAATCACGCCTCTACCTGGAGATCGACGAAGCGTTCCGCCCGCGAGTCGTTACGCTCCGTCGCTGGCGAGTTGCCGCTGCTTGCGCCAACGGATCCCCGCCTCGATGAAACCGTCCAGATCGCCATCGAACACCGCGCTCGGATTGCCGGTCTCCTGCTCGGTTCGGAGATCCTTCACCATCTGATACGGGTGCAGGACGTAGGAGCGCATCTGGTCGCCCCACGAGCCGGCGGCGTTCTCCTTGAGCCCCTCCAGCTTGGCCTGCTCCTCCTGGCGCTTGCGCTCCAACAGTCGGGCCTGGAGTACCCGCAGCGCGGAGGCCTTGTTCTGCAGCTGGGACTTCTCGTTCTGACAGGTGACCACGATGCCGGTCGGGATGTGGGTCAGCCGGACCGCCGAGTCGGTGGTGTTGACGCTCTGTCCACCGGGGCCGGAGGAGCGGTAGACGTCGACCCGTACCTCGTTCTCCGGGATGTCGATGTGGTCGGTCTGCTCGGTGACCGGCAGGACCTCGACGCCCGCGAAGCTGGTCTGCCGGCGGCCCTGGTTGTCGAACGGACTGATCCGAACCAACCGGTGGGTGCCCGACTCGACACTGAGCGTGCCGTACGCGTAGGGCACCTTGACCGCGAAGGTGGCCGACTTCAGGCCCGCCTCTTCGGCGTAGGAGGTCTCGTAGACCTCGGTCGGGTAGCCGTGCCGCTCCGCCCAGCGCAGGTACATCCGCAGCAGCATCTCGGCGAAGTCCGCGGCGTCCACGCCACCGGCGCCGGCCCGGATGGCGACAAGCGCCTCCCGGGAGTCGTACTCGCCGGAGAGCAGCGTGCGGACCTCCATCTCCTGGATGGCCTTCGTCAGCCCGGTGATCTCCGACTCGACCTCGGTCAGCACGCCCGGGTCGGCCTCCGCCTCGGCCAGCTCCAGCAGCACCTGGGCGTCGTCGAGGCCGGAGCGCAGGCTGCCCAGCTTGCTGATCTCGCCGTTGACGTACGACAGCTGCGAGGTCACCTGCTGAGCCTTGGCCTGGTCGTCCCACAGGTCGGGGGCGGAAGCCTCCTGCTCAAGGCGGGCCTTGTCCTCGTGGAGCCGGTCGAGGTTGAGGACGGCCTCGATGTTTCGCAGGGTCGCGTCGAGTTCCTTGAGCTGTTCGGCGTAATCGGCAGCGGTCACGACAGATAAGCGTACTGCGCGGGCGAGGAGCGAGCTTGCGAGCCCCGCAGGCCGACGCCAAATTGACGCTGCGCCAACGTGGGCCGAGCAGCTCGTTCCGTGTGCGCGAACCCGCCGGTCGTCACCCGACGGGGGCGGTCTTCAACCACGACAGGGCCGCACGGTGGTAGGCGACGGCGAACTCCAGCGCGCTGGCGTCGTACGTCTCCCCGTCACGTTTGGCGTTTTTCACCTGCTCCCGAACCTGGGCGAGGGCCTCGGTGTGGTATTCGTTGGCCGAGGCGTACAGGCCCTTCAGCTGGCTGGCGGAGTGCAGGTTGCCGAACGCCATCCGGAGCGCTATCGGGTTGCGGATGGTGTCCCGCCCCGGGTTCTCGGCCAGCCAGCGGGAGAAGGTCCTCTTCCCGCTGGCGGTGAGTGCGTACGGCTGGCTCATCCGCGGCCCCGGCTTACCGAGCCGCACGAAACCCCGTTCGGCCAGCACCGGCAACTCGCGGTAGACCTGACTGCGGGTCATCGACCAGTACGGCGCCAGACGGCGCTCAGCGGCGGCCATCAACTGGCCGCCTGTCATCGGGCCCTCATGGAGGAGCCCAAGCAGGGCCGCCGCCGTAGGGTTGACTCCGGAATCCGCCATGCCCACTACGCTGCCACTTTGCGCACGCGGCGTCCAGGATTTGCCAGTTTGCCACCCGACAGGACTTCCTAAGTGCACTGTCGGCGGCAGACTGTCCGTTGAGGACTATCGATGGGTTACGCCATTCGGCCGACCGCCGGCGGCGCCACGTGCGCCGCCGGCGGGTCGTCGAAGGTCAGCCCATGTGGGGGTACGTGTGGTCGGTCGGCGGCACGAAGGTCTCCTTGATCGTGCGCGGCGACACCCAGCGGACCAGGTTGAGCCAGGAGCCGGCCTTGTCGTTGGTGCCACTGGCTCGGGCGCCACCGAACGGCTGCTGCCCGACCACCGCGCCGGTCGGCTTGTCGTTGATGTAGAAGTTGCCGGCCGCGTACCGCATGCGCTCGCCGACCGCCTCGACCACCCGGCGGTCGGTGGCGAACACCGACCCGGTCAGCGCGTACGGGGCGATCGACTCGGCCTGCGCGACCACCTCGTCGAAGCGGGCGTCGTCGAACACGTGCACGCCCAGGATCGGCCCGAAGTACTCGGTGGTGAAGGTCTCGTGGGCGGCGTCGTCGCACTCGAAGAGCGTCGGCCGGACGAAGTAGCCGACCGAGTCGTCGGCGGTGCCACCGGCGAGCACCCGGCAGCTGTCGTCACCGGCGATCAACTCCAGCGCCGCGGTGTGCCGGGCGAACGCCTTGTCGTCGATCACCGCGCCGCCGAAGTTGCTGAAGTCGGCCACGTCGCCGTAGGTCAGCGAGTCGGTGGTGGCGGCCAGCCGGTCGCGCAGCCCACCCTCCCAGATCGAGCGCGGCACGTACGCCCGTGAGGCCGCCGAACACTTCTGGCCCTGGTACTCGTAGGCGCCACGGATCAGCGCGGTGTGCAGGGCGTCCACGTCGGCGCTGGTGTGCGCGACCACGAAGTCCTTGCCGCCGGTCTCGCCGACCAGGCGCGGGTAGCCCCGGTAGCGGGCGATGTTGTCGCCGACGGTCCGCCACAACTGCTGGAAGACCTTGGTCGAACCGGTGAAGTGGATGCCGGCCAGGTCCGGGTCGGCCAGCACGACGTCGGAGACCTCCTCGCCCCGGCCGGTGACCATGTTGATCACGCCGGGCGGCAGGCCGGCGGCCTCGAACAGCCGCATGGTGAAGTGCGCGGCGAACTGCTGGGTCGGGCCCGGCTTCCAGATCACCGTGTTGCCCAGCAGGGCCGGCGCCGACGGCAGGTTGCCGGCGATAGCGGTGAAGTTGAACGGGGTGACCGCGTAGACGAAGCCCTCCAGCGGGCGGTGGTCGAAGCGGTTCCAGACGCCCGGCGAGGACGCCGGCTGCTCCTCGAGCAGGCGGCGGGCGAAGTGCACGTTGAACCGGAGGAAGTCGATGAACTCGCACGCCGCGTCGATCTCCGCCTGGATCGCGGTCTTCGACTGACCCAGCATGGTGGCGGCGTTGAGGGTGTCGCGCCAGGGACCGGCGAGCAGCTCGGCGGCGCGCAGGAAGATCGCGGCGCGCTCCTCGAAGGGCAGCGCCCGCCACATCGGAGCGGCGTCCTTGGCGGCCTTGATCGCGGCGTGGGCGTCCTCGTGGGTGGCGTGCGCGGTCACACCCAGCACGTGCGCGTGCCGGTGCGGCTGCACCACATTGATCGGGTCACCGGCGGCCATCCGCTGCTCACCGCCGATGGTCATCGGCAGGTCGATGCGCTCGGCGGCGAGCTCGGTCAGCCGCCGCTGGAGCCGGTCCCGGTCGGGGCTGCCCGGCTCGTAGTTGCGAACCGGCTCGTTGCGCGGCTCGGGAACGGAGAAGACGGCATCCATCAGGGCTCCTGGCGATCTCGACAGCAGTGGCGAAACCGGACCCGCGGGCACCGACCGGACGGCCGGACACCGGACGCCGCACCGGAGGGCCGAGCAGCGGCGGGACCTCCCGTAATTGTCCCATGCAGGGCTGCAGGCCCCACCTCGGCCACCGCCTTCCGCCAAGGACCGGCCCACCCCTCCTCCCCTTACCGACTGGGCTCGATCCGGTGACCCGTCCGTGCTCCGGGCAGCCGCACCGCCCCGCAGCGGCATTTCCCATCGGCCACCGAGGGGCAGGGCCGTACCCCTTCCGTCCGTCCCGGGGCGGCGGAGAGCCCAGCGGGCCCGCGTACCCTGAATGGTCGGTGACCTGCCGCCTCGAAGGGGAGACGATGACCAAGCAGCCCGGCCGCGTCCCGGCCGCGGAGTCGCACGAGCCGGCGGCCGACACGGCCAGCCCCAACAGCCGGCCGCTGCCCGCGCCCGGCGCGGCGGTGCTCGCGCTGCTGGCGCTCGGGTGGCTGACCGCCATGCTCTGGTCCACCCGGGAGGCCATCACCTCGGCGGCGGCCGGGGTCACCGCGATCAGTCTCTCCGCGTTCGCCCTGCCCGGCGTCATCTCGGCCGCGCTGGTGTGTGGGGCGGCCGTCGCGCTGGCCGTTGGCAACCTGCTGGCCCGCCGGTACGGCGACTGGGCCACCCTGCGCTTCGCCGGGGCGATCGGCGGCGGAATGCTCGTCGGGTTGGCTGCCGCGCTGGCCATCAACCTCACCTACTTCGACACCTCGACCACCAATGTGATCGCCGGCACCACGGCCGCCGCGGCGATCATCGGTGGCGCGGTGGCCGGCGCGCGGACCGCCCCGGCCGTCGGTGCGGTGGTGACCGCGGCGCTGGGCACCCTGCTCTTCGTGGTCGCGTTCAGCCGCGCCCGGGACCCGCTGTTCAACCTCTTCGGTGCCGGCGACAGCCAGGAGTCGTTGATCAACGCGGCCAAGTGGGTGTCCCGCACCGAATCGCTCGTCGCCGGGCTGCTGGCCGGGCTGCTCGCCTTCGGCTACCTGACCTGGGCACGACGCCGGGCCGTCCGCCGTGATCCCGAGATCCCGGCGCTGCGCTGGCCGGCGTACCTGCTCGCCGGCGCTGGGCCCGGGCTGCTCCTCCTGCTCGCCGAGGTGATCATCCGGATCGGTGGCCGGTCGCTGCTCGATCTGGCCAGCGCACTCAGCGAAGCGGACGCCGTGGCGCAGACCTCGCTGGGCAGCTCGCGGGTGGACAACGGCATCTGGGTGCTCTTCGTGGGGGCGCTGACCGCGCTGATCGCGTTCGGCCGCACGCTCGGCCCGGCAGCCCACACCGACGACGAACCGACCGGCGGCTCGGACACCGTCACGGACCGGGTCGACCCCGAGGACGACGAGCCCGACCCGGCCGAGACGTTCGACCCGGCCGAGGCGTTCGACCCGGACCCGGCCAAGGCGGACCCGGCCCGCTGACGGCGGGACGGGGTTGCTTGCCGGCCGGCGTTCGCGCCCTGGCGCAGGCTGTCGGCCCTGTGGCGTTGCGGCGCGCGGTGTTAGCGGCGTTGCGGCTTAGCTGGCTGCGCGTAGCAGCAGGTCCAGCTCCGTCACGTCGTACCACTCCAGCTCGTGGTCCTCGGCGCCATCGACGGTGAACTGGGCGTCGGGGTCGCCAGCGGCCGCCTCGGCCACCACTTCGGCCGCCGCGGCGACCTCCTCGACCGCGTCCGCGCCGTCCACGTGGATCGCCGCGACGGCACCAACCGGCACGGCGTCGGCCAACGTCACCGTGCTGGAACCCAGCTCACCGTCACCCCGCCCGAGCACGCTCGCCGGCAGGTCGGCCGAGACGACGACGCGGCGGCGGGGAGCGGTCGGGTCGGCCCGGAGCAGGTTCAGCGCGTCCTGGGCGGCCCGGGTGAACGCGACGTACTCCAGCTCCTCCTCGTCGCCCTCGGCGTACCACTCGCGCAGCGCCGGGGTCACCGCGTGCGCCTGGTCAGCGGTCAGCCCGTCCTCACGCAGCCGGGCCAGCATCGGTACGGTCGCCGGCACATACACCCGGACAAGCTCGTCGGTCACCGGTCGTCTCCCCGCCTCGTCCTCCACCGGCGTCCGCCGGCACGGGCGCAGATCATGCCGCACGCCGTGACCGTCATACACCCCGGCTCCGGCCGGTGGAAGTTCCCGACCGGTGTGTCTCGGGAGGTCGGCAGGCCGCCGGCCGGGTCGGACGCTGGGCGGCCGGGGCTGTCGATGGCAAACTGAGCCAAACGACCCCAACACCGGGAGTTCCTGTGGAGCCGAGGTTCCTGCTGCTCTCCGACGTCGCCGCCGAGCTGAACGTGTCGGATTCGCAGGTCTACCACATGGTGCGCAGCGGTGAACTGCCGGCGATCAAGATCGGTGGACGCGGCCAGTGGCGCGTCGAGCGCGCGCGCCTGGAGGATTACATAGCGCGCAAGTACGACGAAACCGCAGACTGGGTGCAGAGCAATCCGCTGATCGACCGCGACCCAGAGTAGACACGGCGCCCCTCTCAGCCAGCTCAGCCCAGCGAGCTCTCCGCGTGATCCACTTCGCCGTCGCCGCACCCTGCCGCTTGATCCACTCACTGTTGCCCCACCCTCCCGCGCGATCCACTTGCTGTCGCCGCACCCTCCCGCCTGATCCACTCCGCGTAACCGCACCTTCGCGCTTGATCCACTTCGCATCGCCGCACCGTGCTGCTTGATCCACTCCATATCGCCGAAGTTGGGGTATCGCTGCGGCCTGGATACCGCCACATCGGCGAAACGGAGTGGATCACGCTGCGCAAGGGGTGCGTTCTGCCGTTGAGCCATTGACCGGGGCCGCTTTGTCGCCCAGAATCAAGGCAGTCGGAGGCAAACGAAGGTAAACACAAGATCAAAGGGGGCACGATGAGCGAGGCACGACCCGGTCCGTCCCGGCCACCCGTGCGACTGCGCCCCGTCCCGCCCATCGACCCGCCCTACGTCGACGAGACCGACGAGGCGTACTGGCCAGCACCGACCCACGGTCAGCTCGCCCTCGACCTGTTCGCCTCGACCCGGCCAGATCCGGTCCGGCCCCCGTCGCGCCGGACCGCTCTCCGCCCGGTGCCCAGCCGGTCGACCACCCACCCGGTCACCCCGATACCGCCAGCGACCGCCCCGGAAGCCACTCGGGCCGCTCATCGGTTCGTCGGCAGTTGCCTGGAGGTGGTGAACGGCTACCGTTCGCCGGCGCAGGTGCGAGCGCTGCTCGACCCGGCCCGAGCAAGCGACCTCCTGACCGAGCTGGCCCGGGCGTCCGGGCGGGCCGCGGCACCGCGCCGCCGCGCTGGCCGACCATTGGTCCGGCTGCTCCGCCTGCGGGTCTGCGAGCCCCGGGAGGCCGCGGTGGAGGCGGCCGCCGTCCTCACCGGCGCGGGCGGTCAGAGCTGGGCGATGGCGCTCCGCCTGGAACATCGTCGGGGCCGCTGGCTCTGCACCGCCCTACACGTCCTCTGACCAAACCCGACCCAACACTGCCCCGAGCTATGCGCGGTCGCCGCCACGCGCGACCTCAGCCAAACGCGACCCCAGCCACCCAGGCCCACAGCCAAGCCGGCCTCCAGCCATGAGCAATCCCCAGCCACGAGCGACCCCCCGCCACGCGGCGACCCCGGCCGCCTGCATCCCTCAGTCAAGCGGGGCCCCAGCCACGCGCGATCCCCCACCACGCACAGCCCAACCACGCAGCCCAACCACGCGCGGCCCAACCACGCGCGGCCCAACCACGCGCGGCCCAACCACGCGCGGCCCAACCACGCGCGGCCCAACCACGCGCGGCCCAACCACGCGCGGCCCAACCACGCGCGGCCCATCCACGCGCGGCCCAACCACGCGCGGCCCAACCACGCGCGGCCCAACCACGCGCGGCCCAACCACGCGCGGCCCAACCACGCGCGGCCCATCCACGCGCGGCCCAACCACGCGCGGCCCAACCACGCGCGGCCCAACCACGCGCGGCCCAACCACGCGCGGCCCAACCACGCGCGGCCCAACCACGCGCGGTCCAACCACGCGCGGTCCAACCACGCGCGGTCCAACCACGCGCGGTCCAACCACGCGCGGCGCCCCCAGCCAGGCCGGCTGGGCGGGCGTGTGGGGGCTGGAGACGCCGACGGGCCCCGGCCTGGTCGGCCGGGACCCGTCGGTCAGTGCTGTTGGTCAGTTGCCGCCGTTGGGGGCACCGTGGCAGCGCTTGTACTTGCGGCCCGAGCCACACGGGCACGGCGCGTTGCGGGACGGGCCGTTGCTCGCCTCCGCCTGGTTCGCTGCCGGCCGCCGCGAGGCGACCGACGGGACCGCCGGGCCGCGCAGCCCGGAGGCGGGCCGCTGCGGGGCGGACGGTGCGGTCTGGCCCGGTGCCGCCGGGGCGCCCGGGGCCGGTCGGCCCACGCCGAGCGCCGGCGCCTGCTGCCCGGCCTGCTCCACCGCGACCTCGCCAGGGCTGGCCTCACCGTCGATGGTGGGAGCGGAGTATTGCAGGCCCTGCCGCTGCGGAGCGCGGTTGAGGCCCTTGGCGCGGATCTCCACCGGCTTGTCGAGCAGCGCGACCTCGTCCGACCCCGCCTCGGGCTCCGGTTCGGTCACCTGGACGTCGACGTTGTAGAGGAAACCGACCGTCTCCTCCTTGATGCCGTCCATCATGGTGGCGAACATGTCGAAGCCCTCGCGCTGGTATTCCACCACCGGGTCGCGCTGGGCGTACGCCCGAAGGTTGATGCCCTCCTGGAGGTAGTCCATCTCGTAGAGGTGCTCGCGCCACTTACGGTCGATGACCTGGAGCAGCACCATCCGCTCGAGTTGGCGCACCCCCTCGGTGCCGACCTGCTCCTCACGCCGGTCGTACGCGGCGTTCGCGTCTTCCTTGAGTCGGGCGACCAGGAAGTCGGCGTCCATGCCGGCCCGGGAGCCGCCGGTCTCCTCCTCCAACTCCTCGATCGTCACGCTGACCGGGTAGAGCTGCTTGAGGCTGGACCAGAGCTGCTCCAGGTCCCAGTCTTCGCCGTAACCCTCGGAGGTGGCGCCCCGCACGTACGCCTCGACGGTGTCGTCGATCATGTTGCGCACCTGGTCGGAGAGGTCTTCACCGTTGAGCACCCGGAGCCGCTCGGCGTAGACGACCTGGCGCTGCTTGTTGAGCACCTCGTCGTACTTGAGCACGTTCTTGCGGATCTCGGCGTTCTGGCCCTCGATCTGGGCCTGGGCGCTCTTGATCTGCCGGGTGACCATCTTCGACTCGATGGGCACGTCCTCCGGGATGTTGAAGCGCTCCATCACCGCTTCGACCGCCCCGGCCCGGAAGCGCCGCATCAGCTCGTCCTGCAGGGACAGGTAGAACCGGGACTCGCCCGGGTCGCCCTGCCGGCCGGCGCGACCACGCAGCTGGTTGTCGATCCGCCGGGACTCGTGCCGCTCGGTGCCCAGCACGTAGAGGCCACCGGCGGCGGAGACCTCGTCCGCCTCGGCGTCGCAGGCCTGCTTCCACGTGGGAAGGACCTCCTCCATCGCCTTGGCGTACTCCTCCTCGTTTTCCAGCGGGTCGAGGCCGCGCTGGCGCAGCTCGTTCGCGGCGAGGAACTCGGCGTTGCCACCGAGCAGGATGTCGGTGCCTCGGCCGGCCATGTTGGTGGCCACCGTGACGGCGCCCTTACGCCCTGCCTGGGCGACGATCTCGGCCTCCCGCGCGTGGAACTTGGCGTTCAGCACGTTGTGCGGGATGCCGCGTCGGCGCAGCAGTTGGGAGAGGATCTCGGAGTTTTCCACCGAGACGGTGCCGACCAGCACCGGCTGGCCCATCTGGTGCCGTTCGGCGATGTCCTCGATGACGGCGTTGAACTTGGCCTTCTCCGTCTTGTAGATGACGTCCGGCCGGTCCTCGCGGACCATCGGGCGGTGGGTCGGAATCGTCACGACGCCGACCTTGTAGACCTTGTTGAACTCGCTCGCCTCGGTCTGCGCCGTACCGGTCATCCCGGACAGCTTCTCGTAGAGGCGGAAGTAGTTCTGGAGGGTGATGGTGGCCAGGGTCTGGTTCTCCTGCTTGATCTCCACCCCCTCCTTGGCCTCGATCGCCTGGTGCATGCCCTCGTTGTAACGACGGCCGTGCAGGATGCGACCGGTGAACTCGTCGACGATCAGGACCTCACCGTCGCTGACGATGTAGTCCTTGTCGCGCTTGTAGAGCTCCTTGGCCTTGATGGCGTTGTTGAGGTAGCCGACCAGCGGGGTGTTCACCGACTCGTACAGGTTGTCGATGCCGAGCCGGTCCTCGACCTTGGCGACACCGCGCTCGGTCACCGCGATGGTGCGCTTGGAGTGGTCGACCTCGTAGTCGCCCTCGCCGTCGGTGCCGGGCTGGAGCCGGCCCACCACGCCGGCGAACTCGCCGTACCAACGGGCCGAGTGTTCGGCCGGGCCGGAGATGATCAGCGGGGTACGTGCCTCGTCGATCAGGATGGAGTCGACCTCGTCGACCACGGCGAAGTTGTGGCCGCGCTGGACCAACTCGTCCTTCGACCAGGCCATGTTGTCGCGCAGGTAGTCGAAGCCGAATTCGTTGTTGGTGCCGTAGGTGATGTCGCACTCGTAGGCGGCCTTGTGCTCGGTGGCCGGCCGGTTGGGCAACACCACGCCGACGGTCAGCCCGAGGAACTCGTGCACCCGGCCCATCCAGGCGGCGTCGCGCTGGGCGAGGTAGTCGTTGACCGTGATCACGTGCACGCCCTTGCCGGACAGCGCGTTCAGGTAGACGGCCATGACCGAGGTCAGCGTCTTGCCCTCACCGGTCTTCATCTCGGCGATGTTGCCGAAGTGCAGCGCCGCGCCACCCATCACCTGGACGTCGTACGGACGCTGGCCCAGCACCCGGGCGGCGGCCTCGCGGGCCACGGCGAACGCCTCCGGCAACAGGTCGTCGAGGGTCTCCCCGTCGTCGAGCCGCTCCCGGAACTGTTCGGTCATGCCGGCCAGTTCCTCGTCGGTGAGGTTGACGTAGTCGTCCTCGATCGAGGTGACGGCGGCGGCGATGGCCTTGAGCCGGCGCACCATGCGGCCCTCGCCCGCGTTAAGGACCTTTTCCAGAATCGACACGGATCAACGCTCCCCTAGACAGTCTCGAACCATCGTAAGCGCTCCATCGGCGCGATGGTCACTGGTGGCGGTGGTCGACCCCGCCGAAACCGACATAACTCGCGTCCTGCGCACATCCCAAACGTTATCCGGTTACGCCGTCGGCGAACGCTGCGGCAGTATGCACAAATGAAGCCCGTGGAGATCATCGAGGACGGTGTGCTGCTGCGGCCCTGGCGGGAAGCCGACGCTGACGCAGTGCACAAGGCGTGCCAGGACCCGGACATTCAGCGTTGGACCACCGTGCCGCGCCCATATCTACCGGAGCACGCTCACGGTTTCGTCACCGAGTTGAGTGGTCGGGCCTGGGCGGAGGGCACCGGTGCGCCGTTCGCGGTGTGCGACTCGGCCACCGGTGAGCTGCTCGGCTCGTGCGGTCTGATCTCCATCGACCGTGCCGGCACGGGTGAGATCGGCTACTGGACGGCCCCCTGGGCACGCGGCCAGGGCGTGATGGCAAGGGCCACCCGGGCGGTGGCCCGTTGGTCCTTCGACGTCCTCGGGCTACGCCAGCTGATCTGGCGGGCCGAGGTGGGCAACCATGCCTCCCGGCTCGTCGCGCTCCGGGCCGGCTTCCGGATCGACGGCCGGCTGCGGCTGGCCGACCCGGCGCCGCACACGGGCACCGACGGCTGGATCGGCTCGCTGCTGCCCGGCGAGGTGCCCGCGCCCGGGTCGACCGGGCCGGCCGGTCCGGGCACCCTCGCCGCCCTCCGGGCCGCCGTCTTCGGTCGCCCGCAGCCCGTCCTCTTCGCCACCGCCGGGGCCGGCGAGCTGCGTCTACGGCCGATGGAGGAGCAGGACCTGGACGGCGTGGTGCAGACCTGCCGGGACCCGGACACCATCCGCTGGACGACCGTGCCGGACCCGTACGAGCAGGCCGACGCGCAGGGGTACCTGGTCTACGGCCGCGACGCCTGGGCTCGGGGGGACTCCGCCTGCTTCGTGATCGCCGACGCGGACGACCGGTACGCGGGCACGATCGACCTGCGGCTCTCTCCCACCGACGCGCTGCTGGCCGACGTCGGCTTCATGACCGCCCCGGCGGCCCGTGGCCGGGGATACATGCCGGCCGCGCTGGTCGCGCTCAGCGCCTGGGGCTGCGCCACGCTGGGCCTGGCCCGGATCGAGTGGAAGGCGAACGTCGGCAACATCGCCTCCCGCCGGGTGGCGGAGAAGGCGGGCTTCACGTTCGAGGGGACCGCCCGGGACGGGGTACAGCACCGGGGCGAGCGGGTCGACGCGTGGGTGGCCGCGCTACTCGCGAAGGACCTGGGGTGAGCCTCAGTCAGGTCGTCGAGGCGCGCGGGGTGCGGCTTCGGCCGTTTCGCGCCAGCGACACCGCCGATGTGGTCGACGGCTGCGCGGACCCGCTCAGCCAGCGCTTCGTGTCGACCATGCCGGCGCCGTACACCGAGACCGATGCCCGTTGGTGGATCGACGCCGGCGCACCGGCGGCCTGGACCGGCGGCGGCGCGGCGTACGCCATCGCGGACCCGGCCACCGACCGACTGCTCGGCGCGGTGGGGCTGAACTATCCGGTGCCCGGGCGGAGCCAGGCCGAGATCGGCTACTGGGTGCGGCCGGTGGCGCGCGGGCGCGGGGTGGCCACCGCGGCCACCCGCGCGCTGAGCGAGCACGCGTTCGCCACCGGGACATTCCGGCTCGAGTTGCTCACCGAAGCGGAGAACGGGGGCAGCCAGCGGGTCGCGCTGGCCGCCGGCTACCGGTACGAGGGCCTGCGTCGGTCCGCCGGTCAGCACCGGGACGGCGGACGGCACGACATGCTGGCCTGGGTACGCCTCGCCGAGGATCCGCCCGGCCCGGTCGCGCGACTGCTGCCGGATCTGCCCGACGGGATCCTCACCGATCAGGTGGTGGCCCTGCGCCGGCTCGCGCCGGACGACGCGGAGGTGATGTACGAGCTGCACAGCCGACCCGAGGTGGTGGCGAACCAGGCGCCGCCGGTGCCGCCGACCCGGGAGGCGATCGAGCGGCGCTGCCGAACCGCGGAGAGCACCTGGCTGACCGGCGAGATCGCCCGGTTGCTGATCACCGACATGGCCACCGGCGAGCCGGCGGGCAGTTGCGGGTTGTCGTACACGGAGGTGAGCAGCGGCGAGGGCTCGATCGGCTACGCGCTGCTTCCGGCCTGGCGGGGCCGGGGGTACGCCACCCGCGCGGTTCGGCTGCTCGCCGGCTGGGCGTTCGGGCCGGCCGGTATCGCCCGTCTGACCGCCGGCACCGTGCCGGAGAACACCGCCTCGCACCGGGTGTTGGAGCGGGTCGGCTTCCAACGCGAGGCCCTGCAGCGCGGCCGTCTGCCCGGGCTGGCCGGCACCCGCCTCGACGACCTGACCTTCGCGCTGCTGCCGGCCGAACTGCGCTGACGGATCACGGAGTTGTGGCGGGTTCGCTCCCCACCACAACTCCGTGATCGACGCGGCTCGGCTACCGGTCAGGTGGCGAGGGAGATGATGCCGTAGTCGTAGGCGTGGCGGCGGTAGACGACGCTCGGGCGGCCGGATTCCTTGTCCTGGAACAGGTAGAAGTCGTGGCCGACCAGCTCCATCTCGAACAGCGCGTCGTCGACAGTCATCGGTTCCGCCGGGTGCACCTTCTCCCGGGCGATGTGCCACGGCTGCTGATCGTCGTACTCCTCTTCGACCCGCTCCACGACGGCGGTGCCGGCGCGGGCACCGTCGACCGGCGCGCCCAACGGGGCGGCAACCAGGTCCGCGACCGGCAGGCCCGCGGTCGCCTCGGCGACGGAGATCGGCGCGTGCCGACCCCGGTGTACGCGGCGGCGGTCGGCCGCGCGGCGCAGGCGGGTGTCGAGTTTCGCGATGGCCGCGTCGAGCGCGCTGTAGAAGTCGTTTGTGCAGGCCTCGGCCCGCATGACCGGGCCCCGGGAGACGCAGGTGATCTCCACCCGCTGGCAGTGGTCGGCCTGGCGCGGATTGCGCTCGTGAAACAGCTCGACATCGACACGAATGAGTTTGTGATCGTAACGTTCGATCTTGGCGAGTTTCTCAGCTACGTGCACCCGGTAATGGTCGGGCACTTCGACGTTTCGACCCTTGACCACGATTTCCACGTGACCTCCCTTGTTCGGACGGTCTTCGATCCGGTAACCCGGTCGCGCGCCGTGGGGAGACCCGCTGGCGTCGACCGGTTGGTACGGCTACGCCTCCTCTCACCGCCGGGGGCGGGTGGAACAACCTCCTACCCCCGACAACGAAACGCTAACTCCTGTTTGGCTGGCCGTCACCCCATGTTGCCGAGACCGCCCAGGATTTTTCGCAGCTCATACACCAATGGGTGAAACGGAAACACGGTCGGTTACAAGAGGTGTCTTTTCTCGGTCGCCGCGAGCACCGCGGCGACACTCGGTGCCCAGCCGGTCGCCGTCAGCACCCTCGTCGCGGCGGCCAGGGTGACGCCGGTGGTGACGATGTCGTCCAGCAGCACCACGACCGGCGCCGCGCCCGCGGCACGACCACCGCTCGGCCCCGTGGAGCGTGGCCGGAATGCGGCCTCGGCCGCCGCCGCCCGCCCGGCGCTGTCCAGGGTGACCGAGTCGGGTCGGGGCAGCGCGCGCAGCGGACGGTGCACCCGCGCCGACCAGCCGCCCCGGTTGAGCCGGGCCGCGCAGTGCCGAGCCAGCCGGTCCAGGTGGTCCCCGTAACGAGACCGGGCCGCCGCCGCAGTGTCCGGGACCGGCACCAGCGCCAGGGGACGAGCCACACCGACCGCCGCCGCGACGACCTCGGCGAGCAGGGCGCCGAGCGGGCGGGCCAGACCGTGCCGACCGTGGTCCTTGTACGCCAGCAGAGCCTCCCGCAGCG
The DNA here is from genome assembly GCF_014201145.1 of Micromonospora parathelypteridis. Classification (NCBI taxonomy): domain Bacteria; kingdom Bacillati; phylum Actinomycetota; class Actinomycetes; order Micromonosporales; family Micromonosporaceae; genus Micromonospora; species Micromonospora parathelypteridis. Next base: position 4,201,706 of record NZ_JACHDP010000001.1, on the reverse strand, counting down.
GCCCGGCGTACGGGCCGAGTGCGACGCAGGACGGCAGACCCGGCGGGGCGGGGGTGGGGCGGACCGACCGTGGGCGCAGCGCGCCGAGCGCCTCGGCACAGGCGGGGCAGACCCCGTGCCGCAGCCCGGGCCGACGCTCCCGACAACCCGCGCAGTCGGCGGGCAGCACCAGGTCGGCGAGGTCCGCCCAGAGCCCGCTCACCGCGTCAGTAGAGGAAGAACGGCGCCGACGGGTTGCTCGGGCGGACGCCCGACGGGACCGGTGGGATGCCCCGTACGCTGTCGGGCTCGATCCGTTCGAACGGGCTGCTGCGGTAGGCCACCCCGTTCGCCTCGTACATGTAGGCCCCGCTGGGCATCCGTACGTTGCGGTTCGTCGGGTACGCCGTCAGGTGGTTGACCTTGGCTCCGAGGTCGGTCCTCAGCGGCGTCTCCAGGGCGCCGTCGACGCTGATCTCGTAGATCGCCGGCTGACCGGCGGACCCCGCCACCACCAGTTGGTCCTCCCTGCCCCAGTCGACGGCCGTGAGGCCGGTCAGCGAGGTGGCCAGCTGCCTGGGCGGGCCGATGGAGACGCCGCCGCCATCCGAGTTGACCGCCGCGACGTAGAGTCGGCCGCCGACGATCAGCGCGACCCGCTGGCCGTCCAGCGCGGCGGCCACCGCGGTGACGTCGGAGGGCAGGTTGAGGGGCACCGGGTACATCTTGGCCGTCTCGTCGAACCGGTAGAGCTGCCCGTCGGCCACGACCAGACCGCGGCCGGAGCGCGAGTCGACCGCACGCAGCCAGACCGGCCGGCTCATCGAGGAGTATTCGGCGGTGCTGCGACTGATGACGGAGACCGGCGCGGTGCCCGTGCCCACCGCGAGTCGGCGCCGACCACTGCTGCTGCCGGTGACCACCATCGCGGCGAGGACCCGCTGCTCCCTGGCCAGCGCCAGGTCGGCGGAGACGATGTTGCGATTGGCCTCGGGCGCCAACGGCACCGCGCCGCTGAGTTCGCTGCCGAAGTCGAGCGGGTGGATGGCGCCCTCGTACACGCCGAAGCGCTGCGGGCTCTGGGCGTTCGGGTAGAGCTCGTCGGTGCCTCGTCGCTCGTCCAGGTCCTGCACGGGCAGCGCGTTGTTGCGGATCTTCAACTCCAGCTTGCCCGGCAGATCGCCCAGCGACCAGGCGATCTGTGTGATCAGCTGGTCGATCCCGTTCTGGTCGTCACCGGACATGTCCAGGTTGACCTCCCACCGGCCGTTCCCGCCGGTGGCATTGTTGATCAACTCAGTGCGGTCGGGTAGCCCGACGACGCCCGGGCGCAACCAGTCGGAGGGGCCACCGACCAGCCACTTCACCACCTCGTTGACCCGGCGCTCGTCCGGCAGCGCCTGCGGCCGGTAGCGCTGGTCGGGCACGAGGCGGCTGCGGTCCGAACTCCAGAAGTAGATCGACTCGGTCTGGTAGTACTGACGAAGGGCGACGTCGCTGAGCAGCAGCACGTTCGGTGGGTTGAGGATGTACAACCCGGCGCGCTCGTCGTTGGCGCCGCCGTTGAGCGCCGCGCTGCGGAGCCCGAACTCGTACTCGGTGTCGGTCGCCACCGGCGGTGCCAGCGTGCCGTTGGCCCGCAGCACACCGATCTGCTGCACGGTGATCTTCACCGTGGTGGTCGAGTCGCTGTTGAGGGTGTAGACCGCCTCGCGCAGCCGGACCACGTTCAGCGCGACCTCGCTGCCCTTCTTCTCCTGCAGGCGGTGCTTGTGCTCCGGGGCGATGAACGCCTTGACCCGCTCGTACGCCCGATCCGGCTCGCCGGCGGCGGCGGACAGGAAGTTGCGGACGAACGCCTCGTTGACGCTGCCGCTGGCCGTCCGCGTCGGCGGCTCACTGACCCCACCGTTGACCACGCCGGCCCCCGTCGCGGCACCGCCCTTACCGTCCACCCGCACGTCGGAGGCGGCCGGGATGCCGCAGCCGGCGCCGAGCACCACCAACACGCCGAACGCCCCGAGCAGAGTCGGCCGTCTCACGAGCGCACCTCCGCCCGCTGTCCGTCCCCGGCCGGAGCCGGGCCGATCGCCAGTGCCCCGCCGGTGCCGGGCCCGATGGCCAGCGGACCACCGTCACGGGGGCCGCCGAACGGCAGCGCGGCGTCGGCCGGCACCAGCCGCAGCGGCGAGGTGGTCAGTCGGTCACCGGCACGGGCCGGCAGCGTGAGCCGGAACTGCGCGCCCTGCCCGGGAGCGCCCCACGCCTCCAGCCAGCCACCGTGCAGGCGGGCGTCCTCCAGGCTGATCGACAGGCCCAGCCCGGTGCCCCCGGTCTGCCGAGCCCGGGACGGGTCCGCCCGCCAGAACCGGTTGAACACCAGCTTCTCCTCGCCCACCTTGAGCCCCACGCCACGGTCGCGGACGGTGATCGCCACGGCGGTCTCGTCAAGGCCGAGGGTGATCAGCACCGGACGGGCCTCGCCGTGTTCGACGGCGTTGCCGACCAGGTTGCGCAGCACCCGCTCGACCCGGCGCGGGTCGACCTCGGCGATCACCGGCGTGCCCGGCAGGTCAAGCTCGATCGGTACGCCGACCCGCTCGGCCAGGCCAGCCAGCCGGTCGACCACCCGGTGCACCACAGGCACCAGGTCGGTCGGCTCGGAGTCCAGCATGGCGAAGCCCGCGTCGAACCGGCTGATCTCCAGCAGGTCGGTGAGCAACTCCTCGAACCGGTCCAGTTCGGCCTGGAGCAGCTCGGCGCTGCGGGCCACCGCCGGGTCGAACTCGTCGCGCTCGGCGAAGATCAGGTCGGCGGCCATCCGGACCGTGGTCAGCGGGGTACGCAGCTCGTGTGAGACGTCGGAGGTGAAGCGGCGCTGCAGCCGGGACATCTCCTCCAGGCGCAGGATCTGCCGTTGCAGGTTGGTGGCCATCTGGTTGAACGAGGCGGCGAGCAGGGCGAGGTCGTCCTCGCCGTTGACCACCATCCGTTGGTCGAGCAGGCCGGCGGAGAGTCGCTGGGCGGTCCGTGCGGCGACCCGGACCGGGTTGACCACCAGTCGGGTGACCAGCGCCGCGAGCAGCCCGAGCAGGATCACCAGGGCGACACCGGTGGCCACCACGGTGGCTCGGGCGTCGGCGGCGGTGACGTCCTGCCGGGTCAGCGGCACCAGGTAGTAGAGCTCGATCTGGCCGAAGCGGGTGGGCACCGGCGAGCCGTAGATCAGATATTTGGTGGAGTCACCGGTGAGCCGCCCGGTGCGGATCTGGCTGGCGACCTTGCCGTCGGCGATCGCGGCCCGCAACTCCGGGCTGATCAGCTGCTGGACGTTCGCGGAAGGTGCGGTGCGCGTCTGGATGTCGTTGGGATAGCCGTCCGCCGTGATCGCCACCACCACCCCGCTGGTCTGCTGGGGGTCACCGCCGGCCAGGTAGTTGACCGTGCCGTCGATGGTCTGCTGGAGCTGCGCCTCCTGCGGCTGGCCGTAGAGGGAGACCTGCTTGGCCGTGTAGCTGGCGCCGCTGATCACCCGCTGCCGGACGTCGCTGCGGGCGCTGTCGAGCAGGATGGTAGTGATCTTGTCAGCGATCAGGAACGCGAAACCGCCGACCAGCAGGCTGGAGGCGACCAGCGTGATGGTCACGACTCGGACCTGCAGGGAGCGGCGCCAGGTCTGGTGCACCCGGGCCACCACCCGGGCGACCCGGCCACTGACGGCACGCCAGGCCTCCCCGCCGGCGCTGGGCCGGCGGGTAGCCGTGCTCGGGGAGGGTGGGGGCGGCGTGGTCGACACAGTGCGACCAGGCTATCCGGTCCCCGCCTTGTAACCCACGCCCCGCACGGTGAGGATGATTTCTGGTCGCTCCGGGTCCGGCTCGATCTTGGCCCGCAACCGCTGCACGTGCACGTTGACCAGACGGGTGTCGGCCGCGTGCCGGTAGCCCCAGACCTGCTCCAGCAGCACCTCGCGGGTGAAGACCTGACGTGGCTTGCGGGCGAGCGCGACCAGCAGGTCGAACTCCAGCGGAGTCAGCTTCACCTCCTCGTCGTTGCGGCTCACGGTGTGCGCGGGCACGTCGATGGTGATCTGGTTGTCGGGCGGCCCGATGGTCAGCATTTCGGGGGCCACGTCCTCGCCCCGGCGCAGTCGGGCCCGCATCCGGGCGACCAGTTCCTTGGGCTTGAACGGCTTGACCACGTAGTCGTCGGCACCGGACTCCAGGCCGAGCACGACGTCCACGGTGTCGCTCTTGGCGGTCAGCATGACGATCGGCACGCCGGACTCCGCCCGGATCGACCGGGCGACGTCGATACCGCTCATACCGGGCAGCATCAGGTCAAGCAGCACGATATCGGGGCGACTGTCACGAAAGGCGGCCAACGCCCGCTCACCGTCCGCCACGAACGAGGGCTGGAAACCTTCGCTGCGCAGCACGATGCCGAGCATCTCGGCGAGCGCGGGGTCGTCGTCGACCACCAGTACGCGGGCTCTCATGGGATTAATATTGCATCCTCATTCAGTTTGGTGGGACCGGCGTCTGCCGGAAACGGATGGCTGCCCCCATGATCCCCCTTCGGCGCCGCCCGGCGCCACCGCAGCCTGCGCCGATCCCGCTGTCGCCATCCGGACGTAGGTCAGCTGAACAGTGCTCTTCCCCAGTGGTCTCCGCCGTCGGGTACCCCGGGTGGGCAGGCGAACACGCCGCTGGAAACATGGCGCAGATACTCGTTCATCACGTCGTGTCGAGCCAACTGGGTCTGGATCGGTACGAACTGGCGGCGCGGGTCGCGCTGGTAGGCGATGAAGAACAGGCCCGCGTCGAGGCGACCGAGGCCGTCGGAGCCATCCACGAAGTTGTAACCCCGACGCAGCAGTTGGGCGCCGTCGTTGCGGCTCGGGTGGGCCAGCGTCACGTGCGCGCGCTCGGCGATCGCCGGCTTGCCGTCCGTGCCGAGCGCCGTGAAGTCCGGTTCGTCGAACTCGTCGGCCCGACCCAGCGGGGCGCCGCTGCCCTTGCTCCGGCCGACGATCTCCTCCTGCTCGGCCAGCGACGTCCGGTCCCAGGTCTCCACCAGCATCCGGATCTTGCGAGTGACCAGGTACGAGCCGCCCGTCATCCAGTCGGGCCCGTCTCCCGGCTGCACCCACAACTGCTCGCGCAGCAGCGCGGTGTCCTCGGCTTTCAGGTTGGCCGTTCCGTCCTTGAACCCGAAGAGGTTACGGGCGGTGGCCTGCTCGCGGGAGGTCGACGAGGTCCGGCCGAAGCCGAGCTGCGACCAGCGGACGCTCACCACGCCCATGCCGAGCCGGGCCAAGTTACGGATCGCGTGGACCGCGACCTGCGGATCGTTGGCGCACGCCTGCACGCAGAGGTCACCGCCGGACAGCTGCGGCTGCAACGCGTCGCCGGGGAACTTCGGCAGCTCGGCGAGGGCGGCGGGCCGCCGGTCGGCGATGCCGAAACGGTCCCTGCCGTCGGCGTCGCGGAACAACGTCGGACCGAAGCCGATCGTCAACGTGAGCTGCGACGGGGGCAGACCGAGCGCCTCACCGGTGTCATCCGGCGGAGCCTGCGGCATCCCACCGACAGCGCCGAGCAACCCGGCGTCGCGCCCCGCCGTCATCCGAGCCGCGGCAGCCGTCCACTCCTCGAGCAGCTCGACCAACCGGGCCCGGTCCTTGGTGATCACATCGAAAGCGACAAAATGCAGCCGGTCCTGCGCCGGAGTGACGATGCCCGCCTGATGCTCACCATGGAACGGCACGGCCCCGGCCGGGTGGTCACTCGCCGCGGCCGGGCCACGGGAGCCGTTCACCAACGCGCCCGCGCCGGCCGCCACCCCGGCGACCCCGGCCACCCCGGCGCCGGCGAGCGTGATCGCCCGCCGTCGGGTCAACCTGCTCCCGCTCATCGAATCGACTCTCCCTGCCAATCAGTTACTTCGCGACGGCTGCGGCGACCTTGCTGATCGGCTCGGCGAGGGCGTTGATGCCGTCGGAGAGCTCCTTGAGCTCGGTCTTGCTCAACGCGGTGTGCAGCTTCCACCCGTCGCCGTCGCGGTGCTTGCCGAGCAGCGCCTCGACGTTGGCGAACTCGGTGTCCAACTGCTTGACCAGCTCCGGCGCGCGCTGCTCCAGCGCGGGGCGGAGGGCGGACACGGCGGCCTTGGAACCTTCGAGGTTGGCGGCGAAGTCCCACAGGTCGGTGTGCGAGTAGCGATCCTCCTCGCCGGTGATCTTGCCGCTGGCCACCTCGTCGAGGAGTTCCTTCGCGCCGTTGGCGAGTTGGAGCGGGGAGAGCTTTTCGGCGTTGGCCTTCGCCACGATCTCCTTGACGTCCACCAGCAGGCGGTCGGCGATCGGGCCGTCCTTGCTGATGTCACCGGACTGCCACAGGTCCTTCTCGATCCGGTGGAAACCGGTGAACTCCATCCCCTCCTCAATGACCTCCTCACGGCCATCGATCTTGGGGTCAAGGTCGCCGAAAATCTCGGCCACCGGCTCGATCCGCTCCCAGTAAGTACGCGCCACCGGGAAGAGCGCCTTCGACTTCGCCACGTCACCGGCCTTGACCGCGCCGACGAACTCCTCGGTCTTGTCGAGCAGGGCAGCGGTCTGGCTCTTCACGTAACGCTGGTAGTTCTCGGTCGCGTCGGCCAACGCGGCATCGGCGGTGAGCGGCTGCGCCGACCCGCTGACCTTGAGCGCACCCCGGATGCCCTTACCGCTCATCCCGGGCTTGCAAGCCGTCTGATACGTCCCGGCCGGCAACTCCACGTGCAGCTCACGGCTCAGCCCGGGGGCGATGTTCTCCACCTCACCCATAACCCGGTCGCCGTCGGCATACACGTAGAACTCGGTCACCTTCGCACCCGAATTAGTGATCTTGAAGGTCGCGGTACCCGCACCCAGGTCGGTCGAACCGACCTCACAAGCGGTGTCGCTGGCCTTGACCGCGATCGGGCCACCGGCCCCAGCCGCGTCACCCTTGTCGGAGTCCGAACAGGCGGTCACACCGGCCGTCGCCAGCACACCGGCAGCAGCCAACGCGAAAAATCGGGGGGTACGCATCTGAACTGTCTCTCCTCGTGGGGTCAGGCCCGCTGCGGCGTGGCCTCGGCCTCGGCCTCGGCCTCGGTGCCGGTGTCGGCCCCGCGCTCGGTGACGGTGGTGGTGGTCGCGGTGGGTGCCGGCTTACGCCGGGCCGGTCGCAGGAAGAGCAGAAGGACCGGCACTGCGTACGCGACCCAGGCAATCGTCTCCAGTACGGTGGGCGCGGGAGTCACGTTGAACATGCCGGCCAGCAGGGCGGCGTACCAGGTGGTCGGGTCGAGCGTGCTGGTGATGTCGAAGGCCAGATCGTTCAGGCCGGGCAGGACACCCGCCTCCTGGAAGTCGTGCACGCCGTACTTGAGGATGCCCGCGGCGACCAGGATCAGCAGCGCACCGGTCCAGGTGAAGAACTTGCCCAGGTTGATCCGCAGCGCGCTGGCATACAGCAGCACGCCGAGCACCACCGCGGTGACGATGCCGCCAATCAACGCGAGCAGCGGCCCACTGTCGCCGGCCGCGCCCTGAGCAGCCGAGTAGAAGATCAGCGCGGTCTCCAGGCCCTCCCGAACCACCGCGAGGAACGCCATGCCAGCGACCGCGAGCGACCCGACAGCCAACGCCTCGGTGAGCTTGCCCCGCAACTCACCCGCGATGCTCCGGGCGGCCCGGCGCATCCAGAAGATCATCCAGGTGACGAAGACGACAGCGGCGACGGAGGTGATCGCCTCGAACAACTCCCGGTCCTCGGAACGGGACAGCAGCGAGGTCGACGTGTACTCGATCAGCCAACCGAACAGCACCGACAGCGCCACGGCCAGACCGACGCCCGCCCACACCTGCGGCAACCGATCCCGACGCTGCGACTTCACCAGGAACGCGACGAGGATGCTCACCACCAGCGTGGCTTCCAGGCCTTCCCGCAGACCGATCAGGTAGGTGGCGAACATCCGGGGCTCCGAGTTCGTTAGGAACGCCTCAGCTAACTTAGGGCAGGCATACCTTGCTCCCTGCTCAGGGGCCTCGTCAAGTCGTTCACGACAAGCTCACTAGCCCTGCGACAGGGTCTCCCCGGCCGGCGACCAGCCGGCACCGTCCGGCTGTGGAAGGATCCCCGCCGTGAAGGGATTCCTGCCGTGGCTGACGGTGCTGGCCGTGGTGCTGCTGCTCAGCGCGCTGCGTCAGCGGGCGCTGGCCACCGCCGTGTCGCTCGGCTGGCTGGCCTGGTGCATCTGGACGTGGTTCCGCCCCACCCGCCGCGGCCCACGTTCCGGCTGAACCCGCCAATCGCAGAGCCGCAGACGACGAACCGGGCCGGCTGCGAACAGCCGACCCGGTCCGGAAGAACGTCGATCAGTAGCGGTAGTGATCCGGCTTGAACGGACCCTCGGTGGAGACACCCAGGTATGCGGCCTGCTCCTTGGTCAGCGTGCTCAGCTTGGCGCCGAGCGCGCCCAGGTGCAGCCGGGCCACCTTCTCGTCCAGGTGCTTCGGCAGCACGTAGACGCCGATCGGGTACTCCTCGGTCTTGGTGAACAGCTCGATCTGGGCGATCGTCTGGTTGGCGAACGAGTTCGACATCACGAAGCTCGGGTGCCCGGTCGCGTTGCCCAGGTTCAGCAGGCGGCCCTCGGAGAGCACGATGATGGCGTGGCCGTCGGCGAAGCGCCACAGGTCGACCTGCGGCTTGATGTTGACCCGCTCGACGTCGGAACGCTTGGCCAGACCCGCCATGTCGATCTCGTTGTCGAAGTGGCCGATGTTGCCGACGATGGCCTGGTGCTTCATCCGGGCCATGTGCTCGTTCGTAATGACGTCGAAGCAACCGGTGGCGGTGATGAAGATGTCCGCCTGCTCGACGATGTCGTCCAACGTGGCGACCTGGTAGCCGTCCATCGCGGCCTGCAACGCGCAGATCGGGTCCACCTCGGTCACGACGACCCGGGCGCCCTGGCCACGCAGCGACTCGGCGCAACCCTTGCCCACGTCGCCGTAGCCGAGCACGACGGCCATCTTGCCGCCGATCAGCACGTCGGTGGCCCGGTTGATGCCGTCGATGAGCGAGTGCCGGCAGCCGTACTTGTTGTCGAACTTGCTCTTGGTCACCGAGTCGTTGACGTTGATGGCCGGGAAGAGCAGAGTGCCCGCGCGGTGCATCTCGTAGAGCCGGTGCACGCCGGTGGTGGTCTCCTCGGTCACGCCCTTGATGCCGGCGGAGATCCGGGTCCAGCGCTGGCCGTCCTCGGCAAGCGAGCGGTGCAGCAGCTCCAGGATGACCCCGTACTCCTCGGAGTCGGCGGACTCGACCGGCGGAACCGCCCCGGCCCGCTCGAACTCGGTGCCCTTGTGCACCAGCAGGGTGGCGTCGCCACCGTCGTCGAGGATCATGTTCGGGCCCTGCCCGTCCGGCCAGGCCAGCACCTGCTCGGTGCACCACCAGTACTCCGGAAGGGTCTCGCCCTTCCAGGCGTACACCGGGACGCCGGCGGGCGCCTCGGCGGTGCCGTTCGGGCCGACGACGATCGCCGCGGCGGCGTGATCCTGGGTGGAGAAGATGTTGCAGGACGCCCAACGGACCTGCGCTCCGAGCGCGACCAGCGTCTCGATCAGGACGGCGGTCTGGATGGTCATGTGCAGCGAGCCGGTGATCCGCGCGCCGGCGAGCGGCTGCGCCTCGGCGAACTCCCGACGGATCGCCATCAGGCCCGGCATCTCGTGCTCGGCGAGCTGGATTTCCTTACGCCCGAACTCGGCGAGCGACAGATCCGCCACCTTGAAGTCGCCTTCGGCGAGCGTGCTCGGCCGGGCCTCGGACGGCGTACCGCTGGCGGACGCCGGGAGGGTGCTGGTCATGAAAGCTCCTGTCGAACGATGTCTACGCCGATCCTCCACCTTACGCGCGCCGCCGACGGGCAGCAGGGGGACGGTCCGCAGACAGCGCACGGGGCGGTCGGTAATGGACGGAATTCCCGCCCACGTCCCGCCCGCCCCGCGCATCCCCCCGGTTTGGTTCCCTCGCACGTTCTCGGACCGTCGTCGCGATAACGCTGCGTACTCATAGAGTCACACTCGGGCAAGGTGACGTCAAGCTATTCCGGAAAAGTCGGACTTGCGCCGTCGCCGGAACCTGTCCGTCACCGCAACCCGGAGGTCGCGACGTACCCCTCACCAGCGCCGCTGATCCGCAGCGGCTCGCCGGCCGCCGTACCGATCGCCGCCTCGCCGGAAGCCAGCGTCAGCGCGCCGGCACCGTCGTCCACGGTGATCGAGCCGCCACCACAGAGCACCACCCGGGGGCCGGGCAAGGGCAGCGTGACCGAGGGCACCGCCGCATCGACACGCACCCGGTGCAACGCGAAGTCGTCCACCGGCACGGGCCACCAGTCCAGACCCGGGCCGACCGGCTCCGCGGCGCGCACCGGATCGTCGAGCACCTCGAAGCGCAGCACCCGCAGCAACTCGTCGACGTCCACCCGCTTCGGGGTCAGGCCGCCACGCAGCACGTTGTCGCTGGCCGCCATGATCTCCACTCCACAGCCGCTCAGGTAGGCGTGCAGGTTGCCGGCGGGCATCCAGATCGCCTCCCCCGGCACCAGCCGCACGTGGTGCAGCAGCAGCGCCACCAGCGCACCCGGATCCGCCGGGTAGGCCTTGGCCAGCCGGCGGACCAGCTCCGCGTCCGGGCCGTCGGCCGACGCCGCCAGCACGGAACCCAGCAACTCGTCGCGCTCCGCGACCGGCCAGCCGAGCAGCGTCCGCACCGCCGTCCGCAACCCCGCCGGCCCGGCCCGCAACGCGGCAACCACCGGCGTCAATTTCGGTACGCCGAACGCGGCGAGCGCCTCGGCCGACTCGGCCGGGTCCCGGAAGCCACACAGCGCCTCGAACGGGGTGAGCGCGACCAGCAACTCCGGCTTGTGGTGCGGGTCGGAGTAGTTGCGCTCCCCCTGGGGGCGCCCCTGCTCCGCGGCGAATCCGGCCTTGGCCTGCTCCGCGGCGAAGCCGGCCTTGGCCTGTTCCGCGTCCGGGTGTGCCTGCAAACTCAGCGGAGCGTCGGCCGCGAGGACCTTGAGCAGGAACGGCAGCCGGCTGCCGAACCGCTCGGACACCCGCTGGCCGAGCCACTGCCCCGGCTCGTTCCGCACCAGGTCGCAGAGGCTCACCCGCAGACCGGCACGGTCCACTCTGGCCGGCGCGCCCGGATGGGCGCCCAACCACAGCTCCGCCTCCGGGCCGGCGCTGGGCACCGCCCGCCCCTGCAGGAGGGCGATGGCCGAGCGGGACCCCCAGGCGTAGTCGCGGATCGGTCCGTACAGTGGCTCCACCCGTCAGCCCTCGGGCCGCCGCGCCGTCTCGCCCGACGCATCCTGCGGCTGTGGCACGGCGGTGTCGGCGGCGGCGCCGGTGCCGGCCTCGGCGGCAGCGGCGCTGTAGACGTCCGGCTCCAGATAGATCACCCGGGCGATCGGCACCGCGGCGCGGATCCGCGCCTCCACGACGTTGATGCCGCGGGCCAGGTCGTGGGCGTTCTCCCATTCCGGTACGGCGATCTTCGCGGCCACCATCAGCTCTTCCGGGCCCAGGTAGAGCGTCTTCATGTGGATGATCCGCTCAACCTCGGGGCCGTCGATGACGGCCCGCTCGATGGCGGCCAACTCGGACGCCTCGGCGCCCTCACCGAGCAGCAGGCTCTTCGTCTCGACGGCAAGCACGATCGCGATGGTCACCAGCAGCAGGCCGATCATCGCGGTGCCGGCGGCATCCCATCGGCCGTTGCCGGTGATCAGCGTCATGCCGACACCGAACAGCGCGAACACCAGACCGACCAAAGCCCCGAAGTCCTCCAGGAGCACCACCGGCAGCTCCGGCGCCTTCGCCCGGCGGATGAAGCGCACCCAGGACTGGTTGCCCCGGATGTGGTTGGACTCCTTGATGGCGGTCCGGAAGGAGAACGACTCCATGATGATCGCCGCCACCAGCACGGCCACCGGCAACCAGTGCCAGGACTTGATGCCCTCCTTGTGGTCCCACTTGTGCCACGCCTCGTAGAGAGCGAACAGGCCACCGATGCTGAACAGCACGATCGACACGATGAACGCGTAGATGTAGCGCTCCCGGCCGTACCCGAAGGGGTGCTCCGGGGTCGCCGCGCGCTTCGCCCGCTTGCCGCCGAGCAGCAACAGGCCCTGGTTGCCGGAGTCGGCGACCGAGTGGACCGCCTCGGCCAACATCGACGAGGAACCGGAGAGCAGGAACGCAATGAACTTGGTGACGGCGATGCCGACGTTGGCCAGCAGGGCGGCGACAATCGCCTTCGTCCCACCGTTGGCGCTCATGCCACCGCTCCGCTTCGCTCGACGAAGCCGGCCGGTCCGCGCATGTCGCGCCGCCCCCTACGTACGTTCACTGGTTCGACAGCTCCTTCATTTCGGTGATGGCCGGAACGGCCATCGGGTCCAGCCCGTGGGCCAATGCAAGGTAGACCGAGGCGAAATCCGGTACCGCGATCAGCGAGGCCAGCCGCTCCAGCGCGGAGCCGCCCTCGGCGGTCACCACGTCGCACCGCACGCCGCGGCGCTCGGCGAGGGTCTGCACCGCGTCCGCGCGGCGCTCCTCGACGGCGAGCGGCTCGTCGGTGTCGTCCTCGGCGTTGAGCCCGCCGTCACGCAGCAGCACCAGCCGCAGGCGGGTGCCCTCGCCGTCGTCCTCCGCCGGGTCGGCGAAGATGTCCCGCTCGCCCTCGGCCAGGCCGCCGAAGACGCCGTCGAGCAGCCCGACCCGGCCCCGACCAGCCTCACCGAGCGCTCCGGTGACCACCGGGTAGCGGGCGTTGGCCGACAGGGTGTCGCCGAACCGGCGGGCGGCCACGGTGGCCAGCGGGGACGAGCCCCAGACGATCGGGATCGAGCCGGCCAGACCCAGGGCCAGCGACTTCGCCGGGTTGACGAAGGACTCCGCGGCGGACCGGCAGCGGTCGGCGTCCGCGTCGAGGCGGGCCGCGGTCTCCGCCAGGTCGGCCTCGTTGACCTTCACGAGCCCGAGGGAACGGGCCGCGAGCAGGACCGGCACGGTGAGCGCCCAGAGGCTGGCCCGGGCCGGGGCACGCCGGGGCACCGGGATGAACGGCGCGCGGGCCTGCTCGGCGATCGACTGCAACTGCGAGTCGGGGGCGCCCACGGCGACCAGCCGGGCACCGCGTCGGTGCGCCGCCTCGGCGGCGCCAAGCGCCTCCGGGCTACGACCGGACGCGCTCACCGCGATCACCACGTCGGCCGCGCCCACCCAACCGGGTACGCCCGCGCTGCGGTGCCCGATGATCGGGACCGGGCAGCGCGGCCCGGCGACCGTGGCCAGCACGTCTCCGGTACGCCCCGCGGTGCCGATGCCAGCGATCACCACGGCTCGTGGGCGACCGTCGTCGGCGAGCACCCCGAGGTTCGCCTCGGCGGCCAGTGCCGCGCTCTCGCGGACCTGCGCACCTGCCGACGCCGTGTGCCGGAGCATCCCGCCCGGGTCGTGCTCGGCCAGCGCGTCCGGGTTGTCCAGCAGGGCCTCGTCGGCATCGCGGCGTCCGCTGACCCCAGCCGTACCGTCGATCATGAGGACTGCCCGGGGCCGCCGCGTGCCTCGTCGAGCAGCAGCACCGGCACGTCGTCGCGGACCTCGAAGATCCGGCCGCACTCCGTGCAGGTCAACGTCTGCGCCTCTGCGTCGTAGGTGAGTGGGGCGTGGTGCGTGTCCGGGCAGGCGAGAATCTCGAGCAACTGCGGATCCAGGGCCATGGCACGGCTCCTTCCACGTGTGCGGCTTGACCGGCGGCGGTGCCGACCGGCGCTGGCGATCTTATCGGCGAACGCGGTCGAGCACGTCGTCCCGGAGCGATACCATCCGATCCCGCGTGGGTGCCTCGACGTTGAGCCGCAGCAGCGGCTCCGTGTTGGAGGCGCGCAGGTTGAACCAGGCGCCGTCGGGGAAACGCAGCGTCAGCCCGTCCATCTCGTCGGCCACCGCATCGGGGTACGCGGCCCGCACGTCGGCCACCGCCGCCGCCTGGTCGGCCACCGTCGAGTTGATCTCGCCGGAGGCGATGTAACGCTCGTACTCGCCGGCCAGCACCGACAGCGGCAGCGACTGCTCGCCCAACGCGGCCAGGGTGTGCATCGCCGCGAGCATGCCCGTGTCGGCGAACCAAAAGTCCCGGAAGTAGTAGTGCGCGGAGTGCTCGCCGCCGAAGACGGCGTTCGTCCGGGCCATCTCCGCCTTGATGAAGGAGTGCCCGACCCGGGCGACGACCGGCTGCCCACCGTGCTCACGGATGATCTCCGCAACCGCGCTGGAGGTGATCAGACCGTGGATCACGGTGGAACCCGGGTGCTTGGCCAGCTCACGCGCGGCGACGAGGGCGGTGATCGCCGACGGCGAGACCGGCTCGCCGCGCTCGTCCACCACGAAGCACCGGTCGGCATCACCGTCGAAGGCCAACCCGATGTCGGCCCCGTGTTCGACCACGGCGCGCTGGAGGTCGACCAGGTTCGCCGGGTCCAGTGGGTTGGCCTCGTGGTTGGGGAAGCTGCCGTCCAACTCGAAGTAGAGCGGCACGATCTCCAGCGGCAGGGGCGACAGGGCGGCGGCGCCCAGCACGGTGGGGACGGTGAAGCCACCCATCCCGTTACCGGCGTCGACGACGACCTTCAACGGCCGGATGCCCGAGAGGTCGACCAGCTTGCGCAGGTAGCCGGCGTAGTCGGGGAGCAGGTCGCGCTTGTCGGTCGGCCGGGTCGGCTCGCCGGCCGGGCGTGCTTCGCCCGAGTCCAGGAGGGCCTGGGCCCGCTCCCTGATCTCCGCCAGACCGCTCTCCTGACCGATCGGGCGGGCGCCGGAGCGGCACATCTTGATGCCGTTGTACTGAGCCGGATTGTGGCTGGCCGTGAACATCGCACCGGGCAGATCGAGCGAGCCGGAGGCGAAGTAGAGCAGGTCGGTGGACGCGAGCCCGATCTCGATCACCGAGCGCCCCTCCGCCCGTACGCCGGCGGCGAACGCGGCGGCCAGTCCGGGCGAGGTAGCCCGCATGTCGTACCCGACGACGACCGCGTCACCCGGCTCGTCGGTGGAGTTGAGCAGTTGGGTGAATGCGGCTCCCAGTGCCTCTGCGGCCCGCTCGTCCCACTGGTCCGGCACCGTCCCTCGGACGTCGTACGCCTTCACAATCTGGGACAGATCAGACACGTGTTCCACTCCTTGGCCGCAGTTAGACACCGAGCCTGAGCGTAACGGAGGGTCCGGCTTGCGCCTTGCTCAGCCGGGGAGCCGAGGCATGATCACGGTGTGACCGCCATCGTCGGTGGGCGGATCCCCAGGCAGCGGCCGGGTCCCCGGTGCCCCCGGCATGAGCTGCGTCGCCTCCGGGGAGGGACCGGGATCGTCTGGCCGGGCACCGTAGACCCCGCCGGCGGCAGGGCGCGGGGTCGGCACGGCGCCCCAACCGGCGGCCGGCGGCTGCTGGCCGTACACCTGACCAGGGCGACCGGGCGCGGCCGGTGACCCACCGCCGGCGCGGTAGGTGGTGCCGCCGGGGTTGCCCGGAAGGACGCCGGTCGGCTCGTCGGACGGCTTCCGATCCTGTCGCGAGCGACGGAACAGCAGCACGATGAGCAGCAACCCGATCGCCACCAGCACGATGCCGAAGATCATCACCGGCGACTTGCCGCCGGACGATTCCGCAGCGGCTGCCGAGGCGTCCGGCGCACCGGACACGCCTCCCAGCGCCGCTGGAGTCACCACCTCGTCGACGATCGCCGCCTCGGTCGGAGTCGGGGTCGGCGTCGCCTTCTTCGACGGCGTCGGAGTCGGCGTGACCCGCGCGCCGGTCACCTTCGCCGTGTCGCTGCCCCGGCCCAGCTCCTGACCCGTCAGGCTGACGCCCGCGCCGGTGACGACGAGCCCGCCACCAGGGGTGCCGGCGGCGAACGCCACCCGGTACCGCACCGTGATGCCCTTGCCCTTGCAGAGGGTCGGCTTCGACGGGGACGTCTGCGCGGTCGCCACGCTGCCGCCACCGCCGGAGACTGCCACCGGCAACCAGCGCCCACCCGCGTTGACCTCGACCTTCACCTGGTCCGCCTGCAGATCTCGAAGGCGCAGACCCAGCGCGGTACGCAGCAGGACGCACCCATCGGTGCGCTTACGCACCGCGACGTTCACCCCCTGTGGGGATCCGCCGGCGGCGAAGCTGCTGGCCGCACCCACCCGGACCGAGTCGTCGTCGGCCAACGCCGGGGACGCACCGAGCATCACCAGGCCGCCCACCAGACCGCAGACCGCCGCGAGCTGTGCCGCGCGTCGACGCACCGTCATGATCACCTCGCCGTTCTCCCCGGGTGGGGTCCGCGGGTCAGGCTACTACCGGCCCACCCGCACTGCCGGTCATAGAGCGGCCCAGATGTGTGCCGCGTTACGCTTTGCGGCCCGGCCCGCCGACCTGCTCTTGGGGCGGTCTCTCCGCGCCCCCGGCACCGCCCGAGCATGATCCACTCAACATCGGCGACGTGGGGCTATCCCCGTCCTTGGATGCCCCAACATCGCCGATCCGGAGTCGATCACCCTCCGTGCGGCCGGTCGGGGTGATCCCCGCGCGGTCGATCCGTTCCGCGCGGTCAGCCGGGGGGTCCGTGCGGTCAGTCGGGGTGTTCCGTGCGGGAGAGGGCGTCGCGGCAGAGTCGGTCGGCGGTGCGGGTGGTCTCCGGCAGTCGGAACCGTGGGGTGAGCGCGAGCACCTGCGCGGTCGCGTTCGCCAGACTCATCCGATGGCCGACGCTCACGAAGACCGGCTTCACCCCGTCCCGCGTCCGCAACACCCGGCCGACGACGTCACCGCCGTCGCGCAGCGGTGACCAGGCACCCCGCTCGACGGGCGGCGGATCCCACGTCCCGACCAGCGGAGTCTTCCCCACCCCGATCGCGGGCAACCCGGTAACCACCCCGAGGTGGCAGGCGAGCCCGAACCGGCGCGGATGCGCCAGCCCGTGCCCGTCGCACACCAGCAGGTCCGGAACCGTGGTCAGCCGGTTTAACGCGGTGAGCAGCGCGGGCAACTCCCGGAAGGCGAACAACCCCGGCACATAGCCGAACGCGGGCCGTCCCACACCGACCGCGGAATCCACCACCGTCAGGGTCCGGGCATCCAGCACCGTCACGGCCGCAGCCAGAAGGTCACCCCCCGGGGAGTACGCGACGTCCAGGCCGGCCACCGTCGCCGGCGCGCTCGGCCCCGGCCCAACCAGGTCGACCAGCGGCCGCAACTCCTCCTGTACGACCACAGCCTGCTCTTCCGTCAAGCCATCCCATGATCCACTCGACATCGCCGACATGGGGCTATCCCCCGGCCGCTGATACCGCAATGTCGCCGAACTGGAGTCGATCACGCTCGACCCACGCCGTCTGCGCCGTCGGGCCAGGTCGCTCGGCTCCTCCGGCCGGCAGAGCCATCGGCGCCGCCGCCGGAGGCACTGCCGCCCATGCCTAACTGGCTGGAGGCACCGCCCAGGACGTTACGGGCAGGGGCACCGCCCGGGGCACCCTGATCGGATGGACTATCCGGACGGTCCTGGGTGGAAGTGATACCCGGGCCACCACCATCCGCCAAGCTGGCTTCGTAGCCGGCGGCGCCGGCGGCAAGCATCATGCGAAAGGCCGTCTCGTCCGGCAGCGCCGGAACACCAGTGATGGCCTGGGCCACCTGCTCGGCCCTCATCCGGTTGACACTCTCATAGCGGTCCAGGTTGCGATAGTCGTCCAGAAAGCGTGTGACCAAACCTGGGTCGTACGCCCATGCCCCGCGCCGGTGATCCCACAGAAGCGCCTCACCTTGGCCTGGGTCGATCACAAAGAGCCCCGCTGGGGCCGTGCTCTGGTCGGTCCTATAGATCAGGTAGTACGAGAGCGCTCGGCTCACCCAACTCACCGCCAACCTGGGTCTGCACCTGATCAACGCTCTACGCCGTGGCTATATCGGGGTCCGCGCCAGGATCACCGGCCGCGCGGAGCTGCTCCTCGAACATTACGAATGTCCGACTCCGGATTCCGCGAATAATGGCCTGCTCGCTTGGCGTCTCGTGACGCGCCTCGGCATCTGCCAGATCCTCGATCGCCCGCACCGTGTCATAGAGCGCGAAGATGGGCCCGTCACCCTTGAGGTGATGAGCCCGGAACGCCTCTACCTCCTGCACGAAGTCCTCCGCCGTCCGGCTGAATACATCTCCCCCGATGTCAAACACAATCTCGGTAAAGAGGTCGTTCTTCTCCTGCCATCCCCCAGTATCGATGGAAATCCGCCAAACCCTCGCGCCGCCGTCGGGCGTTCCCACGATTTTTACCGGCGACTGGTAGTAGAGGTAGTAAGACGGAAGCACCAAGCCTGGCATGTCGGCCATCAAACGTCCCCCTCGTGGGTCGACTGCAACGCCTCCCAGAACAACTGTTGCTCGCGACGAAGGATCCCATCTGCGATCGCTCCCTCGCGTTTCGTCAAGGCCCGACCCTCGGCTCGAGCCAAGGCATCTACATCACGGCGCACCTCATACAGCGCATGCTCCCAGACCGCTACCGCGTCGAGCGCGGCCAGGTGCAGACGGAACTCGGCAAGATGCTCGTTCCGCGTCCGAAGTACGAGTTGCACATCTCGGTAGCCACTGTCCTCGGGAGATATGAACCGGTCCTGGCAACTCACGATCACAACGTCCGGGTGATCGCGTATTCGCCCGAGCGCGGCGTAGAGATCATCGAGTGATCGGAACTCGACCTTTGCGGCGGCGAGGTCGAGCAACTTCGACGCATCACCCTGATTCTTGTTCACCTTGTCCTCGGCTCGGCGTCGATCCTTTGGCTCAGGACGCCAGCCGGGCTCTCCAACACGATGACCATGCACCTGTGCCAGGGACACCGCAAGTTCATTCAGATCCACCTGCGCCACGGCTGCCGCCGCGTAGAGATCGTCGAGGTAGCGCCTCCGGTAGGCCTCGTCACCACGCCGGAGGTCGTCGAATCCCGCCTGTGCGACCGGCCCCCGACGCACCCGAATGCTGGCGCTGATCCTCAACTGCTCGTCGGTGAGGGGTGTTGGCGCTGGCCGAGGTACTTGCCTGTCGGCCGGCTCCCGCTCGACAGCCTCTTGCTGGGCGACGTCGTCGAGCACCTCGGCGAGGACGTCGATAGCCTGCTGATGACCGCTCAGGTGATAGAGAGTCAACGGGCGAGCGGTCAGCGAGTTCGCAAGTTCGGGCGTGGACAGGATCATGCGCGCCAGGTCTGGTTGCCGGACCAACTGCCGGACCAGACGCTCGGCCAGTTCCGGCTCGTTCGCTGGTGGTTCCCGGCGGGCGCCGTCGAGCATGTCGCGGACCCGACCGTCGGCGAACAATCGCACCACGTCCCGGGCGGACGCGTCGTCAAGATCCGACACCAGCCGACGGAGGGTAGGCGGGTCGACCACCGTTGCGAATTCGGCGGGACTCACTCCGGCCGCGAAGATCTCGTCCAGGCTGCCGGCCATCGAGACGACCCGGGCCGGGCTGTCACTTGGTGAACGCTGACCCGGAGCAGTGCCGGATGACCTGTCGACAGGCTCGCCACCCTTCGGTGGCGAAGCCGACCCGGGGCCGTCCAGCAGCAGGTACATCCGGTTGATGTACGGGTCGCCGTGGCTGCCGTTGTCGTACGCCGGCGGGTGCTCCGGCAGGTCGGGCCGCTCGCTGAACCGGCCTCGGGGCAGCCCGCCGAGTGGCATCGGCCGGCCGTCTCCGCTCAGCAGCAGCGCGTCGATGCCGACCACGTCGGGGTACAGGGGTCGGTCCCGGATCAGGCTGTTCTGCGGGTCGACGTAGAGCACCGTGCCGTTCTGGTTGAGCGCCACCCAGGCGTGTGAACCGCCGTGTGGCGACTCGGTGACCAGGAACGCGTAGCTGCCGTGGCCTCCCAGCAGGAGTTGGTCGTGCAGGTTGCGGTAGCCCCGGTCGGCGACCTGCCGGGCCTGCTCGGCGTGCGGACGTTCCCCGGACGACGGGGCGAGGAGTTGCTGGAAGCGTCCGCCGGTCACGTCCTCGACCCGGCCCGGGCCGCCCGCCTCGCCACGGATCGGGCGGCGAATGTCGCCGTCCAGGTAGCCGTCGAAGGTGCGCGGTGCCGACACCCGGGGCCGCCCGTGCACCCACGTCTCGAACATCGACAGTGTGCAGTCGAGGCAGTTGATGCCTCGGGTGGCGTCGGCTCGGGGACCTCCGTCGTTCAGGAGCCGGAACCAGGTGCCCTGTCGGGGGTCGGCGGTGCGGGTGACGGCGCCGTCCGGGTCGCGGGGCATCTGGCGTTCGACGTCGACCTGGTGCAGGGCTAGTGGTGGACGCAGTCCTCCGGGCTGTCCGTACGGCCGGGAGTCGTCGATCGGCGGGGGTACGTCGTCGCCGGTGAGCCGGGACGGGCCGGTGGTCTCCACCGCGCCGAGTGCGAGCGCGCCCACATCCCTGTTGGCGTGCTCGAAGACGGCGGCGCCGATGTCCACGACCGCGGGCGCAGTGGTGCCGGCCAGCACCGCGTCTGCCAGGTCACGCCACTGGGCGTACGCGCGTGTCTCATCGTTCGCGGCCCGCTGCCACCCGTCGGCCCAGTGTCGGTGACCGGCTTGGTGCAGTTGTCGGGCGTAGGTGGCGTACTCGATGGCCCTGCGATCGTGCTCGGCGGCCCGGGCGCGTAGTCGGGTGGCTTCTGCCTGCCGGCGGTTGTGCTCGAACCCGGTCCGCTGCGATTCGTAGTGGCCCTGGTAACGCCGCCGCTCGGCGGCTTCGGCTTCGGCGGCCCACTGCGCCGCGTACGCGGCGTTGGTCTCGGTCGCGGACACCGACGTGTCGCCGAACGCCGCCACGTCGACGGGGATCGACGCTCGCCCCCGAGCCGGATGGGGAGGTGCGAGCACCTCCCGCGTCGGGATGCGCGAGGGTACGGCGAATCGGCCCACGACCGGTGGGGTGGTGCTGACCGGCGGCGGGCTGTTGGTGGTGGTCGGGGCAGCGAAGGTGACAGGCGTTGTCGGGCCGGTGCCGGTCGACGGAGACCAGGCGACCGGGCCGGAGGCGGTGGCGTGCTGCGAGTTGCTGAGGTGGCCCGGCGCAACACCGGTGGCCGGTTCAATGGACCCAACCACGGGTGCCGGCGCGGCCACCGACGAAAGCCTCGGATCAGCAGCCACCGACGAAAGCCGCGGGTCAGCGGCCACCGACGACATACTCGGATCGGCCGCCGCCGACGAGAGCCTCGGATCAGGCTGCGACGACGACAGCGCGGGGTCGGCCGCGACCGGGGTGCCCGCCCTCTCCGCCAGAGGCCCCTCCGCCGTCGGCATCACCTCCGGCGAGCGCACCGAACGGTCAGCCGTGTCCAGTCTGGACGCACCATCGACCGGCGACGACGCGTTCACATCGACAGCCGTGGAGGGCGGAAGCTCGGCCCGCGACGACAGCTCCACGCCCGAGTACGCCTGCGTAACGGCGGGTACCGGCGCCCCGTGAGCGGGCGGCGGCGCCGCGACGTCGGCCGTCGCCTGCACCGGAACGCCCGAGGACGGAACCACCCCACCAGTCCCGACCGGCTGCGAGCCGGCCGCGAACGCGGCCCCCGCCGAAGCGGATGCCCCGGAAGACGGGCCACCCACGGCGGGCGCTTCGAACGGGAGAGACGGGCCGGCGAGTGAGGCCCCGGCGAGGGCATTGGCCTGCGCGTCGAGCCGGGCGCGGAGCGCGTGGTCGGTCTGGCCGGTCGCCGAACCGGTGGCCCCGGAGGCCGCGGCGCGCGCCACGTCCTCCATCGAGGTCAGGCCCTGTCCGGTGGCCAGGCTGGCAGCGCTGTCGGCGAGCACCTCGCCGGTCATCTCCCGCCCCAGGTGCTCCCCGACGCGCGCGGCCCGTCCGGTCGCGTGCCGACCCAGGCCGGCGAGCGGTGCCACCGCCCCGCCGGCCAGCCCGCCGACCGCCGACGCGCCGAGGTCGGTCAGGTCCAGGCCGTGGGCCCGCCCGGTGGAGTTCTGGTACGCCTGGGTCGCCAGGGTGACCCCGGCCTCCTCGGTGGCTTCCTCCAGCCCTTCACGGGCGGCCCGCTTGGTGAACCCACGCACGCCACCCTGGGCAACCTCCTTGGCCGCCCGCTCGCCGGCCTCCTTGAGCCCGTGTTTGAGGGATTTGCTGGCCAGTTGGCCCATCAACCGTTTGAAGATCTGTTGAACCAGCAGCCGGGTCGCGGTGATCGCCGCGCCGGCGGCGGGGGTTGCGGCACCAGCGGTGAGTATCGCCGCCACCGCCACCGAGAGCAGCTCGATGACCAGGATGCCCAGCTCGATCCAGACTTCCAGCTTGGCGCCCTCGATGTCACAGCCGCACTCCTCGACCAGCCGGCCAAGGTCGGCGGTGACGGCGAGCAGCACGGGCAGCGGAGCGTCGGCACCCTCGGCGATCCTCCGCCAGGCAGCCTCGAACGCCGCGTCGACTGCCCCTACACCGCCGTACCCGCTGTGCACCTCGATGGCTGCGGCGGCGGCATCGGTGTGCGGACCAGCGAGGACGGCGGCAACCCCGTACCACTGGTCGGCGACGTCCCAGACGGCCCGCTCGTTGCCCTCTGGCCACTGCACGCCGACCACCCAGTCGAGGGCCTCGTAGATCCAGCCCGGCACGTCCCAGGGCGCGTAGTCCAGTGGGTGTGGAATCGGGCTCGGCAGCACGCTCATCGAAGTCGCCAGCCGTCAGCGTTGGTCGGCGGCCCGGCCGAACCGGGCGGCGCTGGCCCCGTCGGTCTGCACGCTCGCGTCGACCGCTTGGACAACGTCGCTGCCCAACTCGGTGAGCCGGTGCCCGACACCCGCCCAGGCCCGCAGCACGGTCTGCTCGAACCCGCGGTAGTTGCGGTCGAACGCGGCGCCGATGTCGTCGCGACCCCAGGGCCGAGCCCCGCTGGCGGCCTCGATCGCACCGCCTTCCGCCGCTCGACGGGCCGTCACCGCCTCGCCGGCCAGTGCCAGGTCGGCGCCGCCCCGGCGGGCGCGGGACGGATCGAGCCAGAGCTGCCCGTCGGTCATGCCTTCCCCTCACCCCTGCCGAGCACGGCATCGGCCCGGCCGAGCAGCGCGGCGTAATCACCGGTGCGCAGGAAGTCCACCGACCCGGAGCCGGCCGGCATGGCCTCGGCGACCAGGTCGCGGGTGGCGTCGGAGGCGGCGGTCGCGGCGGCCCGGATCGTTTCGGTGATCTTTCGGCTGAGCGCCCCGGCGTCCCGATCGCGGTAGACGGTCGGCGCCAGCTCGACATCGATCAACTGGCCCTGGGCGCCCACCGTGGCGGTCACCTGGCCGTCGGCCGACCGTCGGGTCACCCGCAGCTCGGCGAGCCGCGCCTGCAGGGTGTCCAAACCGGACCTGAGCTGCTGGTATTGCCCATACACGTCGTCGAATCGGGCCCGTAGCTCGCGATTGGCGCCCCGGTCCGCGTGTTCGCTCACGGCCGCCCCTCCCGTCACCGTCGGTAGAGCGAAACAATACCGGCCGCCATCGATCCGTGTGGTCCGGTAGTTTCACTGTGTGATCGACCGTCTACAGGCAGAGCAACTCGCGGCCACCTGGGCCCGCCGCGACTCGCAGCGCCTCGGCCACGAATGCACAGCGATGGTCGACGAGTTCGACCTCGGCTACGTCATCACGTCGGTCGTGCCCACCGACGTACGCACGGTCCCCGGGGACCTGCCGACGACCGTCATCGACAAGCAGACCGGCAAGGTCACCACCTGGCCCCGGGTGCCGAGCACGGTGGTGGCGGAGATGTACCGGCGCAGCCAGCCCGCCGGGCCGACAGCTCCGCGCACTGTCGATCCATCGAGCCTGCTGGTCCGGGAAATCCATCGGATCGCCACTCCGAACACCGCCGCGCATCTGACCATCGAGGGTCGAATCTGGACGGCCCAGGGCACGAAGGCCGGTGTCCCACTGAACCATCACCCGCTCGTCCGCACCTACCTGGACCAGCTGCCCCCTGGCGATCTGGTTCGGGGTGGGGAAGCCCACGCCGAGCTGATCGTGGTCTCCGACGTCCTGCATGAGTACGACCACCGTCGCGCCGCCGAGGGCATCGCGCCGATGGGTCGGGCCGAGGCGGCGGCACTGCTGGAGGACGCCCGGTTCGAGATCTTCCGGATCCGTGAGCCGGGCGATCCGGCTGGTGGCCCCGCCGAGCGGCCCTGCGATTCGTGCATCAGCTTCCTGGTGCGGGCCAATGTCCTGCCGGAGTCGGCTCGGGCCTACACCGAGACCTGGCGCGCCCCGGCGGAGCCCGACCCTGATCCGGGGCGCTTTCCACCGGAGGTCGCCAACGCGCTGGTCGCGGCTGGTTGGCGACCGCACATCGGGGATCAGATCATGGCTGCCGCCGCCGTGCGGGACGTCACCGCGGTGCCGGGGCTGGCCCACCGGCACACGGTGTTTCCCGCCGCGGTGGAGGCGCTGACCGCGTTCCCCAGCCTGGTCGGTGCCCGGCGCGGCCGGGGCGAGCAGGTGTGGATCTCCCGATTCGACATCCGCCCGCACACCATCGCGCACACCGCCGACACGCTCGCGGACTTCGGGGCGGTGCTCGGCGTACGCCTCTTCCCGATCGGCACCGAACAACAGGACAGCATCCTGGCGGTGGACGAGCGGGGTCGCGTGTTCGCGCTCGATCAGGCCGGCGAGTGGTTCCTCGGCGACACCATCGACGCCGCGCTGACCACGCTGCTGCTCGGCCGCGCTCCCGCCCGGGTACGCGACGACGGCACCTGGCAGGCGGATTAGAGCCCAGCGTGAGGGGCCCCTGTTCGACAGGGGCCCCGCCAGACGTCAGCGCAGCACTTCCACCGTGTTGCGGCGGACCAGGTTCTTGCCCGGCTCGCGGATCTGCTCCATCGCGGCGGAGTTGAGCAGCACGCAACTGCCGGACGGGCCGGTCACCGTCACCGTGGTCGCCCGGTTGTTGTCCAGGTTGGTGACCCGCAGGCGCGTACCCACCGGGAACTGTCCGCTGGTCGCCGCCGGCACGCCACCCTCGGCGAAGAAGGTGATCGCCCCCGAGCAGGCCGAGCGGGGCGCCGGACCCGGCGCACCGGGGGACGCCGCACCGGGGCGGACCGTGCCGGCGGTCGGCTGCCCGGCCGACGGCGCCCCACCATCCAGCCGCTCCACCACGTTGCGACGGATCACGTTCTTGCCCGGCTCCCTGACCAGCTCCATGGCGGCCGCGTTGAGCAGCACACAACTACCCGACGGGCCGGTCACCGTCACCGTGGCCGCCCGGTTGTTGTCCAGGTTCGTGACCCGCAGCCGCGTACCCACCGGGAACCGGTCGCTGGTCGCCGCCGGTGCCCCGGCCTCCGCCGAGAAGGTGACCGAGCCGGAGCAGACGGACGACCGTGCCGGGGCGGTGCCGGCGAAACCGAAGCTGGTCCCCACCGCCACACCCGCCGCGGCGAGCACCGCCACGGTCGCCGCCAGCACGTGCCTGCGCTGCACCCTCATCGCCGTCACTCCCGTCCTCGGTGGTGTCCTTCACTCCCCTGGTACGGATGGGGGCGGCCTACCGTTCAGCCGGCACGGGTATCGATCGCGCGGCGGCCAGGTCCACCGGCCCGTACCGGGTGTGCGGCGCCCCGGTCATCAGCGCCCAGTAACGGTCGCCGTACGACCAGTGCCACCACTCGGTCGGGTAGTTCACCATCCCGGCTCCGCCGAGAGCGTCCACCATGATCTGCCGGTGCCGGCGGGCGGTGGCGCCGATCGTGGGTGCGTCGGTGAAGCAGGCGTCGTCGCTGTCCTCCGGGGTGGCGTCGATGGCCGTGCCCAGATCCAGTTCCACACCGTCGTCGGTGCACAGCGTCAGATCCACTGCCCCGCCCGTGCTGTGCGGGGCCACCTCGACCGGCGAGACGAACTTGGTGGTCTCCCGGTGCAGTCGCTCCGGGGACCAGTCCGGGTGCCGTCGGCGCAGCTCGTCCCGGTAGCCGGTGAAGATGGCCAACTGCGCCTGGTACGGCCGGTATCCCTCGACGACCAGCAGGCGCATCCCGTTGGGCAGGGCACGCTGCGCGGCCAGCAGGCGGTCGACGACTCCGGCGCGCAGCCGCGCGTACGCCCCGACGGGGTCGGCCGCGCGGCCGTCGAGCCGCAGCTCCGGCAGCTCGCGCAGGTCCAGCAACCCCTCGCCGTCGTCGGCGCTGGGCACGGCCGCCACCCGAGGGTCCGAGAGCAGGATCATCGGACGGCCCCCACGGTGGTCGCGGGCCGTTCCGCATACCGGGTACGGGCCAACGCGACGAGTCGGTCCACCACCTCGCGATAGCTGACACCGACAGCCGCCCACACCTTCGGGTACATCGAGTGCGCGGTGAAGCCGGGCATGGTGTTCAGCTCATTGACGTACACCTCGCCGGTCGTCTCGTCGTAGAAGAAGTCGACCCGGGCCAGACCCCAACCGCCGATCGCGGCGAACGCGCGCAGCGACAGGTCGCGGATCCGCGCGGTCACCTCGTCCGGCAGGACGGCGGGAACGATCATCGGGTCGGCGTCGCCGAAGTACTTCTGCTGGTAGTCGAACCAGCCGCCGGCGACCCGCACCTCGCCCACCGCCGACGCCTCGGGGCGCCAGCCACCGAGCACCGCGCACTCCAACTCCCGGCCGGTGACGCCCTGCTCGACCACGACGTGCTGGTCGTGGCGAAGCGCCTCCTCCACGGCGGCGCCCAGGTCGTCGCCCTCACCGACCCGGGAAATGCCGATCGAGGAACCCATGCTGGCCGGCTTGACGAAGAGCGGCCGGCGCAGCCCGAGGACCAGCTTCTCCGGGTCGTCCGCCGACCGGTAGGTGTGCGCGTCGAACGCGACGTACGGGGTGACCGGGATGCCCTCCGCGCGCAGCGCCCGCTTCATCGCCACCTTGTTCATGCCCACTGCGGAGGCGAGGATGCCGCACCCGACGTACGGCACGTTCAGGGACTCCAACAGCCCCTGCACCACACCGTCCTCGCCGAACGGGCCGTGCAGCACCGGGAAGACCACGTCCAGCTCGGCGTGCACCGCGCCAGGGGCGTTACCGGCGGCCACCTGCACGACGCCCGGACGCGGACCGGCCCGCAGCTCGACGGCCGGCCCGGTCACCAGCAGGCGGTCGTCGATGGCCCGCTCGCCGGCCGGCCGGTCGCGCAACTCGGCCAGCAGCGCGTCGGGCATCAGCCGGAACCCGCCGCTGCGGGTGACGCCGATGGCGACCGTACGGTAGCCGCCGCCGGCGAGTGCCCGGACCACCCCGAGCGCCGACGAGCAGGACACCTCGTGCTCCGCCGACGGTCCACCGAACAGAACCCCGATCCGAGTTGGCGCGCTCACGCCGCCACCCCTTCCACAGTCGTCACCTCGGCGGGCCGTTGGACCATCAACCGGGCCACCAGCGCCGCCTCCACGTTTCCACCGGTCAGCACCACGCCGACCGTCCGCTGCCGACCAGCCTCGGGCGCGAGCCGGAGCGCGCCGGCCAGACCAGCCGCCCCGGACGGCTCGGCAAGCACCTTCAGCTCCATCAGGATCAGCCGGAACGCCGCCCCGATCTCGTCGTCGTCGACCCGGACGACCCCGCGCAGCGCGTCGCGCACGATGGCGAACGGCAGCTCACCCACGCAGGACGGCCGCAGCCCGTCGGCGATCGTGGGCGCCGGCGTGACCGGGACGCGCTCACCGGCCGCCAGGCTGCGGGCGAGTGAGTCGCAACCCGAGGGCTCCACGCCGTACACCTCGATGCCGGTGCCGGCGGCGGCCAGGCAGGCGCCGGCCACCCCGCCACCACCACCGACCGGTACGACCAGCACGTCCAGCGGTGTGCCCAAGCGCTCGGCCTCCTCGATCAGCTCAAGGCTGGCCGTCCCCTGCCCGGCGATGACGTCCGGGTGGTCGTACGCGTCGACGACGGGATGACCGCTCTCGTCGCTGAGCCCGTTCGCCACCGCCACCCGCTCCTCGACAGCGGTGCCGGCGAACACCACCCGCGCCCCCGCCGCGCGGGCCCGGTCGACCTTCGTCGGTGCCGCGTCGACCGGCAGCACCACGATCGCCGCGAGCCCGTGCTGGCGGGCCGCCAACGCCACCGCCACCGCATGGTTGCCGGTGCTCTGCGCAATCACGCCGGTGTGGCCGGCCGTGGCGAGCCGGCCAACAGCCCGCAGCGCGCCACGCATCTTGTACGAACCGCCGTTTTGGAGGTTCTCCGCCTTGAACAGCACTCGCGCTCCGGCCAGACCATCGATCACCGGGGACCGCAGCACGGGGGTGCGGACCACGCGGCCGGCAAGCCAGCGGGAGGCCTCCTCGACATCGGCCCGGACCTGGCCAACGGTGCGTGACATCGTTTCTCCTTCGTGTGCGGGTGCGGTCAGCGCCGGTGCGGCGCGGGTAGGTCGAACAGCCAGCTCGCGCGGGCCGCCAGCAGTCCGCGGTGCAGCGCCAGGCTGAGCGCCAGCACCGCTGCGGTGAGCAGGACGGGGTAGCCCACCACCAGCAGCGCCCGGCCGGGTCCGGCCAGGTCGGCGACCGGACCGGCGAGCAGCCGGTGCAGCAGCGCGAGGACCGGCATGTGGATGACGTAGACCGGGAGCGTCCGGCGGCCCAGGGCAGCCAGGGCGCCGCCGATCCGGGGCCGGTCGGCCACCTGGGCAGCAGCGGTGACGCCGAACGCCACCGCGGCGAGGGACACCAGCAGGCCGACACCGAGCCACCGCCCGGCACCCGCCGCCACGGCGCCGAGCGCCACGGCGTACAGGGCGAGGGTCCACACCAGCCGTCGGCGGCTCGCGGTGCCGGCCCACCGTTGGACGTACGGCCGCAGGTGCAGGCCGGCAAGGAAGAACACCAGGTTCTGGTAGACCCCACCGCGGTTGCCGGGAGTGTCCAGCAGGCCGGCCGCGGCGATCGCCGACAGTACGCCGGCGGCCGCGATCAGCACTGCCGGGTGAACCCGGCGCAGCACCTTGGCCAGCACGAAGTAGAGGGCCAACGCGTACAGGTACCAGAGGTTGGACGGGGTGACGGTCAGCTGCGCCAGCAGGCCCTCGAGGTCGGTGGCGCGATCGGTGGGGAAGCCCGGAGCGAGGGCCAGCACGGCCGTGTGGATCAGCAGCCAGGTCGCGTAGAGGTAGAACAACCGACTGACCCGGGAGCGGCGCACCAAGCGCCACGGCCGGTGGACGGCGTTCGCGGCGAAGATCCCGGAGATCGTGAAGAACAGCGGCATCCGCAGCGGCAACAACTGCTCCCCGAGCAGCCCCCAGGCGCCCGGCACCGGCAACCCGACCCGCCAGTCGATCCGCAGGTAGTGCTTCACCACGACGTGCCAGAGCACCACGAGGATGAGACATCCGCCCTTGGCGACGTCGGCCCACACCACGCGCGCCGAGTGCGGGCTGGTGACAGGCGCGATTGGCACGGTTGTTCCGGTCGTCACGGGTCTCTCCTCTCTGTTTTCGGGCACACCGCAGGTGGGGTCCAGCGGTACACGGACCCCGGGTGATGCCGGTGGGTGTGTTAGATCGTGTTGGGCAGTTGGACGTCGACCCGCAGGCCGCCGTGCTCGGCGGGTCGGGCGGCGATGATGCCGTCGTGCGCCTGGGTGATCGAACGGGCGATGGCCAGTCCCAGACCGGCGCCTCCGCCGTGTGAGGTGCGGTCGCGGGCGAGCCGACGGAACGGCTCGAAGAGACCGGCCACCGCCTCCGCCGGCACCGGTTGGCCGGTGTTGACCACGGACAGCGCGGGCGCGCCGCTCACCGCGACGGTCAGCGAGCCGCCCCGCCGGTTGTACTTGATCCCGTTCTCCACCAGATTGCTGACCAGGCGCTCCAGCAGCAGCCGCTCGCCGACGACGACCCGGGGTACGAGATGGGTGTCGATGGTGACCCCGGCCTCCCGCGCGCGGTCCTGGTACCCGGCGAGCACCGCCTCGACGATCGTGTCGAGCCGCTGCGGTATTCGCGAGCGCAGGCCCTGATCGCTCTCGCTGAGCGCGAGCAGCCCCTCGATCAGCCGCTCGTTGCGCTCGTTGGTCTCCAGCAGTTGGCTGGTCAACAGCTCCAACTGCTCGCCGGAAAGCGCCCTGGCCATGCCGACCTCGATGAGCGTCCGCTGCACGGCCAGCGGAGTACGCAGCTCGTGCGAGGCGTTCGCCGCGAACCGCCGCTGCCCCTCGTACCCCGCGGAAACGCGTTCCATCATCTCGTCGATCGCCCGGGACAGCCGGGCCAGTTCGTCGCGCCCCCGTGGTCGGATCCGGTGACCCAGGTTCTGCGGGCCGAGGTGCCCGATCGGCCCGGCCAGGTCACGGACCGGGCGCAGGCACCACACCGCACCGAACCAGAGCGCCACCAGGGCTGCCAGGGTCACGGCCACAACGGCCGCCAGCGGCAGCACGAACGCCCCGGGACGCACGTTCCCGCAGACCGTGTACAACCCGGGCACGGGCACGTCACAGAACTGCTGCCCCCACGTCCAGGTCACCCCCGACAACCACTTGCCGACCGCCGGCAACAGCGGCCCGGCCAGCAGTGCCAGCAGGCCCACGAGCAGCACCCGGCGTCGGGGAGTCCAGGTCACGCCGTGCCGCCGATGCGGTAGCCGGCCTTCGGAACGGTGTGGATGACCGCGGGATCACCGAGCTTCTTCCGCAACGTCATCATGGTGACCCGGACGGCGTTGGTGAACGGGTCGGCGAACTCGTCCCAGGCCTGCTCCAGCAACTCCTCAGCGCTGACCACCTGCCCGTCCGCCCGCAGCAGCACGTGCAGCACGGCGAACTCCTTCGGGCTCAGCGCCAGCGGGCGGCCGTCCCGGGTGGCGACGTGCCGGCCCACGTCCAGGACCAGGCCCTCCTGGGCGAGCACCGGTGGCAACGCCGGGGTGGACCGTCGACCGAGAGCCTGCACCCGGGCGACCAACTCGGCGAAGGCGAACGGTTTGGTCAGGTAGTCGTCCGCGCCGAGACCGAGCCCCTCCACCCGGTCCCGGATGCCGGCCGCCGCGGTGAGCAGCAGCACCCGGGTGCCAGCCTGTGAGTCGGCGATGCTGCGGCACACCTCGTCACCGGTGTGCCCCGGCATGTCCCGGTCCAGCACCGCGACGTCGTACCGGTTCACTCCGATCCGCTCCAGCGCACCGTCGCCGTCGTAGCAGACGTCGACGGCCATCGAAAGGCGTCGCAGCCCTTCGGCCACCGTGTCCGCCAACAATCGCTCGTCGTCCGCCACCAACACCCGCACGTGTCCGCTCCCCCGAGTTCGGCTTGCCCGGCATACCGTCGCAGGCCCGGGTTAAGGGTTCTGTAAGCACTCGCCGTAGCCATCCTCCACGGCACCGCCCAGCGGACAAACCACCCCAACCCAGGCCCCTGCCGGTTTCGTCCCCACCCCACGCGTTCTGCACCATCCATCCCCAACGACTACGCCGCCGACGACCGCAGGTGACCCGCGTCACGCCAATCCCAAACTCCCCCACCCCTCCCCCACCCCACCCCGCCCGGGCCCGCCGATCTTGCACTTTGGGTCGCTCAAATGTCCCGAATGCGGAAATGGTCCGGGCAGAAAGTGCAAGATCGCCGGGACCTTGGGTGGGGTGGGGCGGGGTGGGGCGGGGTGGGTTAGGACAGGGCTGCGCGGATGGTGGCTCTGATGTGTTGGGGGCGACGGTAGAGGTCGCGGTCGGTGAAGTAGCGCATGCGCCAGCCAGCAGCATCCAGCCAGTTGATCCGCTCCCGGTCGTACCGAAGCCGACTGCGGTCCAGGTGCGACAGTCCGTCGTACTCGATGCCAACCCGACGCTCGCGATAACCCAGATCAAGCCGGTAGAGCGGGTGGCCGTCGCCGTCGCTCACCCAGAGCTGCGGTTCGGGCGGTGGTAGCCCTCCGTCGACCACGATCAGCCGCAGTTGGCTCTCCTGCCGGCACTCTGCCCGACCGTCGGCCAGCGAGATGAGTTGCCGGGCCTGCCGGACCCCACGCAAGGCACCGTGGACCGAGACCTCCGCCAACAAATCGTCCTGGCTGACCACGCCCGACCGAAGTGCGGCATCGAGCACCGGCAGGGCGTCGAGCCGCCGGACGGCGCGGGCCAGGTCGACGGCGCAGCGGGCCGCAGGTACGCAAGGCAGACCTGCAACGAAGACTGGATCAACAGATAGAACGCTCCGGTGTACGACGACTCCGGGCAGGCGGGGCTTCGGCA
Source organism: Micromonospora parathelypteridis (assembly GCF_014201145.1). Classification (NCBI taxonomy): domain Bacteria; kingdom Bacillati; phylum Actinomycetota; class Actinomycetes; order Micromonosporales; family Micromonosporaceae; genus Micromonospora; species Micromonospora parathelypteridis. The sequence goes on along the minus strand of NZ_JACHDP010000001.1, from coordinate 4,169,364 downwards.
CCTCGGCGGGTAACTGGATATGGATCAGGTCGTCCCGCAGCACCCCGAAACCGTGCCGACGTGCCGCGCTCTGCCTTGCCAGCATGGCCCCTTCAGGCAGGCGAAGCATCAGCGCACGGAGTTCGTCATCATCACCGCAGGGCTGGTCGGCGTAGACCCCTCTACGCACCCGAAGCAGCTCCTCCCGACCGAGCCGGGTGCGGATCCGTCGAACGGTGAGTCCGCGCATCAGCGCGTCGGTACGCCACAACTGAGTTGCCATGACAGCAGGCTGACCGACCCAAGACCCCACGGAAGTCCCCCACGACCCACCTGTGGAAAACAAATCCCCCTGTGGACAACCCCCACACAACCCTCCCCCGTGCTAGCCGCCCCCACCCCGTCGCCACCCCTGCCACCCTCCCCCGGCGATCTTGCATTTTCTGTCGCAGAAATGCCCGATACGCGAGGAAAGCGGGGGCAGAAAGTGCAAGATCGCCGGGGGGATGGGGTGGGGGGTTAGTCGCAGGCTGTGCCGTCGCCGTCGCGGTCCAGGTCGTAGATGTCGTTGCCGATCACCCTGACGGGTCCGCTGACGTAGGCGGGGCCGTTGCCGCTGCCGCCCGCGCAGTCGACGTCGCTGGCGATCGGGACGCAACCGCTGTAGTTCGGGTCGCAATTCGACGACTGTGGCTTCTTGGTGCCGACGGCGACGACCTCGGTCACCGGTTGCTTCGTCACGGCGGACTTGACCAGCTTCCGGCCCGTCTGAACCCCGTCGGTGGTGGTCACCTGGTAGGTCAGCGTTCGCACGCCGTCCACACCCTTGGTACGGACCACCCGCTTGCCCTCGGCCAGCGATGAGTCCTTGACGGTCCGCACACCATGTTTGATCGCGGCCTGCTCCGTGACCGTCCGCACCCGCACGACCGGGGCGGGCGCCGCACCAGACGTGGACGCGGCACCAGCCGAGGGCGCCACACCAGACGAAGGCCCAGCGGACGAAGGCGCCGCATCGGACGGGACCTGCGTGGCAGATGGATCGGCGATCGGCGACGCGACCTGCGCGTCGGTGTCCCCCGTCGGCTCGGCGGGTGCCGCCACGATGGGTTGCTGCGGTTCGTCGGCTGCCGTGCCGGTACGGGTGGACTCCGGTTCGCCGGTCAGCGCGCCGATGATGGCGCCACCGGTGCAGCAGAGCAGCAGGAACGAGAGGGCCACCGAGCCGAGGATCACGGCCACTCGACGGCCCGGGCTGGCCCGGCGGAACCAGTTCGGTCGGGGTCCCGGGGCGAACGACGGCGGGTGCGGCCCAGGATTCTGCGGTGGTTGCATCGTCACGGCGATGAGTGTCGTCGCAAATACTGGCTGCAATATCCGCCGTCGCGACGATCACCCGCGCCATTCGCAGCGCAGGGACGATCGGTGGGTGCCCCCTCCCGCGACGAACCGACAACCGCGGCAAGCCCTCGGGTCGGCCCGGCAGGGCCGATCGTGCGGCCACACGTGCCTACCTGAGCTGTAAAACGGCAGGTACCGGGCTAATTCACGGTCGATTCGTTGGGTCCGACAAAAGCCGACGGCCTCTCGACGCAGGTTGTGTCGAGATGCCGTCAGCAAAGGCCTCAGCTCGCCGCGCGGCGGGACCGCCGCCCCCGAAGCGAGTTGAGGCCGACCAGCAGCAGCGCGAGCACGAACATCGCGGTGCCGATGACGTTGACCTGCGGTGGGATGCCCCGCTGGGCAGCGCCCCAGACGTACATCGGGAACGTGACGGTGGTGCCGGCGTTGAAGTTCGTGACGATGAAGTCGTCGAAACTCAGCGAGAAGGCCAGCAACGCCGCAGCCACGATGCCGGGCAGCACCAGCGGCAGGGTGATCCGCCGGAAGGTCTGCCACTCGCTGGCGTAGAGGTCCATGGCGGCCTCCTCCAGCCGCCGGTCCATCCCGGCGAGCCGCGCCTTCACGGTGACCACCACGAACGACAGGCAGAACATCACGTGCGCGATCACGATTGTCCAGAAGCCCTGCGGCACCCCGGCGGACACGAAGAGCGCCAGCAGCGACGTGCCCATCACCAGTTCCGGGGTGGCCATCGGCAGGAAGATCAGCACGTTGATGCCGGACCGGCCGCGAAAACGATGCCGGACCAGCGCGAACGCCATCAGGGTGCCGAGCACGGTGGCGACCACCGTGGCGAGAAAGCCGATCTGCACGCTACGGAGCACCGCGTCGCACATGTCCGAGGTGGCGCACGGCTGACGCCAGTTTTCCAGGGTGAACTCGTTGAAGTCGTACGACAGCCGGCTCGACGGGCGGTTGAACGACAGCGCGGCCACCACCAGGATCGGCAGCGCCAGGTAGCCGAGCACCAACAACGCCACGATCATCACCCAGCGGTCCGCCAACCAACGGGAGGCTCTCACAACGCCTCCTCGGCGCCGGCGCTGCGCAGATAGCCGTAGACCACCGCGAGGATCGCCGCCATCAGCAGGAACGACAGGGCAGCGCCCTGCGGATAGTCCAGCCGGACCAGGAAGGCCGAGTCGATGACGTTGCCGATCATGTACTCGTTCGGGGTGCCGAGCAGCTCGGCGTTGATGTAGTCACCGCTGGCCGGAATGAAGAACAGCAGCGTGCCGGCGACCAGGCCGGGCCTGGACAGCGGCAGGGTCACCCGCCGAAACGCCTGCGCCGGGCTCGCGTACAGGTCACTGGCCGTCTCCAGCAGCCGGCCGTCCAGCCGCTCCAGGCTCGCGTACAGCGGCAGCACCAGAAACGGCAGGAAGTTGTACGTCAGGCCGAGCACCACCGCGACCGGAGTGGCCAGCAACCGGCCGTCCGGGGCAAGCAGATGTACGTCCCGCAGCAGGCCGACCAGCGTGCCGTTGTCCGACAGGATCGTCTTCCAGGCCAGCGTGCGCACCAGGAAGCTGGTGAACATCGGCGCGACGACGCAGACGAGCAGCAGGTTCTTCCAGCGCCCGGCCTTCTGTGCGATCGCGTACGCCAGCGGGTAGCCCAGCAGCAACGCCAGCAGCAACGCCGCGCCGGCGTAGGAGAACGAGCGCAGAAACTGCGGCCAGTACGCCTGTAACACGTCCGGATAGTTGCTGAAAGCCCAGGTCATCGCGTACCCGGTGGAGAGCGAGCCGCTGGGGTCGTACAGGCTGGCCGCCGCGAGCTGCACCAACGGCACACCAAAGAAAATCAGCAGCCAGGCCGCGCCGGGCAACACCAGGAGGTACGGCAGGAGCCGGCGTCGCCCGGACCGGGCTGCCGGTGGTGCGGCCGGCGGGTTGCCCGATCCGGTGGGGGCCAGGAGGGTCACGACAACACGCCCACCGGCTCGTCGAGCGCCGGTGCTGTCGGGTCGGTGTTGACGGCGTCCCGGGGCAGCAGGAACGCGTGCCGCGGATCCCAGCACGCCACGGCTTCACTGCCGACCGGCGTTCGCACCGCCGCTCCGCTGTTGGCCACGAAGACTGACAGCTCGGTGCCCCAGCCGGCGCGCAGCAGGTACTGGGTGCTGACCCCCACGTAGGAAGCGTCGGTGACCACCCCGGTGACGTGCTGATGCCCGGCGGGCACCTGGTCGGCGGAGCCGACCAGATGCAGTTTCTCCGGGCGTACCCCCAGGTGGACCGGACCGCGGTCGGCCCGTGCCCGGCCGGCGGGCACCGAGAAGCGCGCGCCGTGCGCCGTCACCGCGACCTCGCCGCCGGCGGTGCCGGCGGCCTCACCGGCGAGCAGGTTGGAGTGGCCGAGGAAGTTCGCCACGAACGCGGTCGCGGGGAACTCGTAGATGTCGGCCGGCGTGCCGAGCTGCTCGATCCTGCCAGCGTTCATCACCGCGACGGTGTCGGCCATCGTCATGGCCTCCTCCTGGTCGTGCGTGACGTGCACGAACGTGATGCCCACCTCGATTTGGATCCGCTTGAGTTCGATCTGCATCTGCCGGCGCAACTTCAGGTCGAGCGCGCCGAGCGGCTCGTCGAGCAGCAGCACCTGCGGTCGGTTGATCAGCGCACGGGCCAGCGCGACACGCTGCTGTTCGCCGCCGGAGAGCTGCGCGGGGCGGCGGTTGCCGAAGCCGTCGAGCTGCACCAACGACAGCATCCGGGTGACCGCGTCGTCGACCGAGCGGATGCCGCGTCGTCGCAGCCCGAAGGCCACGTTCTCGAAGATGCTGAGGTGCGGAAAGAGCGCGTAGCTCTGGAACACGGTGTTGACCGGCCGCTTGTACGGTCGCAGCCGGGAAATGTCCCGGTCACCGAGCAGCACCTGGCCGCTGGTCGGCTCCTCCAGCCCGGCGATCATCCGCAGCGTGGTGGTCTTGCCGCAGCCGGACGCGCCGAGCAGCGCGAAGAAGGAGCCCCGTGGAACGGTCAGGCTGAGGTCGTCGACCGCGGTGAAGGTGCCGAACCGCCTGGTGAGGTTGGCCAAACGCAGATCGCCGGCCGGTGTCTCGCGCGTCATCCCCTTCACGCCCCGATGACCTGCTGGAACTTGCCCTCGTACTCCCGCTCCTGCTTCTCGTCGAGAGCCATGAACACCTTGGACTTCGACAGCAACGCGTCGTCCGGGAAGATCAACGGGTTGGCCGCGAGCTCAGGGTCGATCTTCTCCATCTCGGCCTGGGCACCCTTGACCGGGCAGATGTAGTTGACGTACGCGGCGAGCTTCGCGGCGACCACCGGCTCGTAGTAGTAGTTGATGAGCTGCTCGGCGTTCGCCCGGTGGGTGGCCTTGTTGGGGACCATCATGTTGTCGCTGTACAGCATCGCCCCGGAGTCAGGTGCCACGAACTGCACTTTGTCGTCCTCACCGGACAGTTGGATGACGTCCCCGGACCAGCCGATGCACGCGGCGATGTCGCCCTTGGCCAGGTCGGGTGCGTAGTCGTTGCCGGTGAACCTGCGGATCTGTCCGGCGTCGACCGCCTTCTTCAGCTTGTTGAGCGCGTCGTCGAACTGCGCGCTCGTAAAGTTGGAAGGGTCGTGCCCGCCCGCCCCGAGCAGCAGACCCATGGTGTCGCGCATTTCGCTGAGCGCGGTCACCCTGCCCTTGAGGTCGGGGCGGGTGAGCAGCTCGTCGACCGTCCGCAGTTCCTTGGTGACGTTGCCGTTGTACGCCAACCCGGCCAGGCCGGACTGCCACGGGATGGAGATCCGGTTCTCGGTGTCGAAGGACCGGTTGTCCAGTGACGGAAGCAGGTTGGCCTGCACGTTCGGAATCTTCGCCGGGTCGAGCTTCTGGATCCAGCCGAGCCGGATCATCCGGGCCGCCATCCAGTCGCTCAGCACGACGATGTCGCGGTCGGTGCTCTGGCAGGCGGCCAGCTGATTCTGCACCTTGCCGAGGAACTCGTTGTTGTCGTTGATGTCCTCGGTGTAGGTCACCTGGATGCCGGTCCTCGTCACGAACTCGTCCAGGCTGGGTCGCTTCGACTCGTCCTTGGAGTCCACGTCCATGTACTGCGGCCAGTTGGAGAAGGCAAGCGTCTTCTCAGCGCCGGAGAGGTCTTCGCTGACGCAGCCGGCCTCGGTCTGCTGCGCGCCCTTGGTGCCGCAACCGACGAGGCTGCCGCCCGTAGCGAACAGGGCAGCCGAACTGAGAGTGCCGGTGAGCAGTCCACGCCGGGAGAGGGGCCGGAGGGGAGTACGCATGACGACTCCTAAAGGGGTCATCGTCGGCGGGCGGGACGGTGGGGGCGCGCCGACGGAGTAGTCGTGAGGCTCAGGTGCCAGGGACGACTGATCCTGACATGAGGGGGCTCGTGGGCCACGATCGCCAAGGCGGTAGGACGCCCTCGCCCGCCGGGCGCCGGTGGCTCCCGAGGCCCGCACCGGACTCCCGGCTTGATCCACTCAACGTCGCCGACATTGCGGTATCAACCACGCCTCGACACCACAACATCGGCGATCCGGCGTTGATCAACGCCGCGAGGCCGCCCGAGAGGGCGCGAGACAGCCCGAGCCGGCGCGGTGCGGTGTGCTTGTTAGTGGTTGGGGGGGATTACTCGGAGGTGGCCTCGGCGGCCGGTTTGGTGGGGGTTCTCGTGGTGACCCTGGTCGGGGTCCGGGGGACGTGGGGCTGGGCGGGCGGCTTCGCGTACCGCCTCGGCCAGCGCGACCAGGTCGTCGGTGGTGGGCGGCGGCGGCTCGAACTCGCCCTCGTGCCGGACCACGTCCCAACCACGGGGTGCGGTGAGGCTACGGGCGTGCGGCTCACACAGGTCGTACGTGTGCGGCTCGGCGAACGCGGCCAGCGGCCCCACCACCGCTGTCGACTCGTTGTAGACATAGGTCAATGTGGCGACCGCTTGCCGGGGGCAGCCGTTACGGGAGCAGCGCCGTGGTGACCTCACGGCGGCAGGGTATCTCCATTACCGGGTCCGGCGCATCGGTTCGCGTTGCGACACGCCCGTTGTGGTGATCACAGTTCGCCGTCCTGGGCTCGCCGCGCCACGTGAGCGGCGCTGCCGCTGACCAGCCCGGCGCGGGCGCTACCCTTTGCCTCATGACGAGCCCGGAACACCGCCGCCCCGGCCCTGGCCGGCGCGCGCATCGTGACCGGCACGGTCGCGGCCTGCGCGGACGGCTGGTGCCGGCCACCGTGCCGCTGGCGCGGACCAAGGCCGAGGTCTTCGACGACCTGGTCCTGGACACCGTCGAGACGCTGGAGCGTCGGTTCGCCAAGGAGTTGGCCGGGGTCGAGTTCGCCGTCGAAGATGTCCCGCCGGATCTGAACGTCTACGACTCCGACGTGTTGGAGGACGGCGAGGTCCCGCTGGCCCGGCTGCTGCCCGGCCGTCCCGGCCGCCAGGAGGTGCCGCCGCGGATCGTGCTGTACCGACGGCCCCTGGAGTTCCGGGCGATGGATCGTGAGGACCTCGCCGACCTCGTGCATGACGTGATCATCGAACAGGTGGCGAACCTCCTCGGGGTCGATCCCGACGAGCTCGCCTGAGCCAAGCCCCGCGCGGGTGAGTCGGGCGGCCCCCACCGCCCCGACCTCGCACCGCTCAGGCAGCCCGCCGCTTCAACTTGCGCCGCTCCCGCTCGGAGAGCCCACCCCAGATGCCGAACCGCTCGTCGTGACCCAGAGCGTATTCGAGGCATTCAGTCTTGACCTCGCAGCGCGAACAGATCCGCTTCGCCTCGCGGGTCGAGCCGCCCTTCTCGGGAAAGAACGCTTCGGGGTCGGTCTGCGAGCACAAAGCTCGCTCCTGCCACTCCGGCGCGTTTCCGAGCAGGTCGGCCACCTCAAGCTGGCCGTCCATCAAATGCCTCCTTGTCGCGCACCGGCGTCATCGCCGCTGCAACCCCCCACGCGAAAGGCGTGCTTGTCCGTCCGGTCCCGTTTTGTTGCGTTCCGTGCGAACAACCCCATTCAAATTACACGCGTGTAATGCGTGCGCCGTCAAGCCAAACTTGATAATGGAGTCGCCCTCCCGACACCCCCGGCCGGCCACTCGAGCCGTCCAGCCTCGCAACCTGCCCTATCGATTCAGACCCCGGCCGAGTAACGCCCTCTCCGGCGAGTTGCCCGACTTTTCTGCCGTGGCGCTCCCCTGACGAGTCGCCGCCAGGATGGCGCCAGACCCCCTTTCCCCCAAGCTGATCTTGGTGGGGGACAGGTTAACGCGGTGCGGCGCAGACTGCCCGCCAAGCCGGGCACAGCGCTAGCGCCCCGTCCACGATGTGGACGGGGCGCGGCGTTCGAACCGGTACGACGGGGTCAGCCAACGACCCCGAAACCGCTGCTGGGCCAGGCAAACTCGGCAATCCCTCCACCATGGACAGAAACCGTCCCGGCAGGAGTACTTTCGTCCCACCAGACGGTATAGATCCCGGCGGGCAGATCCGGATAGACCGCACTGTGGAACGAGCCGTCCTGCACCCGGCGCTCACGCACCGCCGAGTGGACCCGCCGGTCATCGCCCCGGCTGATCTCAATTTCCCGACCGTGCAGATCCCGGCCGGTGTAGACGATCAGGGCACCGGTGTCGCCGCCCAGATCGAGGACGACGCTCCCGGTCTCCGACGGCCCGTACGCGTGCTCGTGCATCTCCGCGCCCCCGCGCCGGTCAGGACGCCGCCGGCGGGTTGTTGAACCCGTCGTACGGCGTACCCAGGTAGGGGAAGTTTGCGAGGAACGGCGCGGTCACGTCGGCGGCGCTCAGCCCGGGGGTGACCGCGGCGGCCGCCGCGTCCGGGCGGAACGTCTTGTCGACCAGCGGGACGGTCAGACCGGCGATCGCCCGCAACGCGATGCTGACCACGTCGTCGGCGACTCGCCGCCCGTTCGGGAACCCGGCCAGGTCGCCACCGAGCACCCCGAACCGGTCCGGGCGGCGGGTCGGCGGGATCGCGGTGTTCAGCCGCAGCATGTCGGCCTGCACCTCGCCGGTTGCGTTGGTGAAGCCGTCGATCAGACCGGCCGGCACGCCGGTGAGCAGGATCGCCACCAGGTCGGCTCGGGCCTTCTTCGCCCTGGTGAGCTTGTCCAGATTCGGGAAGACGTCCGGGTAGAGCGCCGGCAGCAGAGCCGCCAGCTCCGGCTGCTCGACGAACTGCGCGAACCGCTTGTCCTCCGAGGGCGGCAGTGAATTCCACAGGTCCTTCTTGGACATCGGCACGATGACCTCGTTGAACAGTGGATTGCCCAACCGGGAGACCTGGGTGAACGGGCCGGTGGAGGTGTCCGCCCCACCCCGGTCGCCGAGCACCCGCACCTGCCGGCGCGACGCCGATGTCCACACCCCGAGCACCGATGCCGGGTCAGCGGCACCGTAGCGGTTGGCGCGCCGGTGCACCTGCTTCAGCGGCACCTGGACGGCGATGCTGTGCACGTTCATCCGGTCGGTGGCGTTGACCGGCTCACCCTCGGCCTTGAAGATCTTCTTGCCGGCGACGTGCAGCTGCTGGAACGGCCGCAACGTGCCGAGGTCGAAGATCGCCCCCAGGTCGACGAAGAAACCGTCGGCGCGCTGCCCGGCGAAGACCCGCTCCCCGGTGGAGAGCGAGTAGGTGGCCTGCCGCACCAGCTCGGCGTACTTCGGAGTGGACAGCGGGCCGACGTTGCAGGGGGGACACGGCAACTTGTGCGCCAGCCGGCGCTCCTGGCCGTCGGCCACCCGGGTCAGGCTGTAGAACTGCCGCCGGTTCCAGTTCTCGCTGTCCAGCGAGTCGATCGGGCCCGTGTTGTAGAGAAAGCTGTTCGGATTGGTGATCTCAGTGGTGAATTCGAACCGGTAGGTGACATCCGGGCGACCGTCGCCGTCGTTGTCGATATGGATCTCGTAGCGCACGTCGTCACCGAACTCGAAGAAGTTCGGGCCCCCGGAGGGCAGCTGCAGCGGCACGTAGTTGGCGATCAACGTGACCGTGTCGGGTTTGTCGGGGCTGACGAACGCGTACAGGTCAGAGCTGTCGGCGACCGGATCCTTGGCTATCTCCGGGGCCTCGCGGTGGGAAGACATGGCGGACCAACCTCACTGGGCGGGGACAGGATGGCAGTGCGGAGTGCCGGGTCAGCGCCGGGCGGCGCGCCGCAGCCGGTCCGCCAGGCTGCGGTCGCGTACCTCGATCCGGGCCTCACCGACGAAGACGTCCATCGTTCCGGACTTGGCGTCACGCAGGTGCACGACGATCGGTTCGTCGCCTCGTCCGGCCGCGCCCGGGGCGTTCTGCGCGGCCGACAGGCCCGGCACGGTGAGCGCGGCGGCGCCGAGGGTGGCGCTGGCCGCGGCAGTCAACGTCTGCCGGCGGGTCAGTCGCGGCCAGGGCCGCTTCCGCTGATCACTGGACATGGGAAACCTTTCCGGCGGCGGCGCGAACGCGCCCGCGAGGACGGACGGGTCCGGTGCCGTCCAACGACGCCGCCGGGCCCCACGAGGGATCACCGGCGGCGGTCCTCGCCGCGACCGCCGCCGGCACCGCGTGGTACGGCCGGCGGCGGGGAAAGGTTCGACGTCAGGGCCGGACGTGACCGTACGCAGTCGAACGCTTGCGCGCCGGACGCCCGGCGGCCTTCGCGATGGCCCGCAACTGCTCCTCGGTACGCGCCGACCCGTTGTCGGAGCCCGCCATCCGGGAGATGGTCTCCTCCATCAGCGTGCCCCCCAGGTCGTTGCAGCCACCCTGGAGCATCGCCACCGTGCCCTCGTCGCCCAGCTTCACCCAGGAGCACTGGATGTTGTCGATCCGACCGTGCAACAGCAGCCGGGACATGGCGTGCACCACCCGATTCTCCCGCCAGGTCGGCCCGGGTCGGGCGATGCCGGCCAGGTAGATCGGGGCGTTGGTGTGCACGAACGGCAACGCCACGAACTCGGTGAACCCGCCGGTGCGGTCCTGCACACCGGCCAGCACCCGGAAGTGCGCCAGCCACTGCCCGGGGTGGTCGACGTGGCCGTACATCATGGTGGAGCTGGACCGGATGCCCAGCTCATGCGCGGTGCTGACCACGTCGACCCAGGCGGCGGCCGGGAGTTTGCCCTTGGTCAACACCCACCGCACGTCGTCGTCGAGGATCTCCGCGGCGGTGCCGGGGATGGTGTCCAGCCCTGCCTCGCGCAGCTGCGTCAACCACTCGCGGACCGGGACGCCGGCCTTCGCGGCGGCGGTGACGATCTCCATGGGTGAGAACGCGTGCACGTGCATCTCGGGCACCCGGGCCTTGATCGCGCGCACGATGTCGGCGTACCCGGTGACCGGCATCTTCGGGTCGATGCCGCCCTGGAGGCAGACCTCGCTGGCACCGGCCGACCACGCCTCCTCGGCCCGGTCGGCGACCTGGTCGACGGAGAGCCGGTACGCGTCGGCGTCCCGCTCACGCTGAGCGAAGGCGCAGAACCGGCAGCCCACGTAGCAGACGTTGCTGAAGTTGATGTTGCGGTTGACCACGTAGGTGACGTCGTCACCGACCGTGTCCCGACGGACGTCGTCGGCGAGTCGGCACAACGCGTCGAGTGCCGGCCCGTCCGCGCTGAACAACGCCAGCGCGGCATCGGTGTGCGCCGGCTCCAGCAGCGCGGCGGGGTCGTCGGCGGCGAGCCGCAACCCGGCGCGCAGGTCGTCGTCGCCAGTGATAGCCGTCGGCCCGGCGGTCACCTTCGTGGCCACCTCCGCCCAGTCCCCGTAGACGCTGTCGAAGTCGCCCCGCCGGTCATCGGTCCGGCCGGTGGTGTCGATCGTGGCGTGCAGGTCGGTCCGGCCGCCGAACACCTCCTCCGGCTCCTGCCAGGGCAGACCCTGGGGCATCGCCGACTCGACCGCCATCCCCGTCGTCGCATCGGCCAGTGCCCCGACGTGCGGCAGCAGCCGCGGGTCGAGCCACGGGTCACCGGCGCGCACGTACTCGGGGTAGATCGTCAACCGCTCCCGCAGCGTGAACCCGGCCAGCTCGGTGTGCCGGGCCAACTCCTCGATCTGCGGCCAGGGGCGCTCCGGGTTGACGTGGTCCGGGGTCAGCGGGGAGACACCGCCCCAGTCGTCGATGCCGGCGCGCAGCAGCAGGTCGTACTCGCCGGCGATGAGATTCGGCGGGGCCTGGATCCGGGCCTTCGGACCGAGCAGCAACCGGGCCACCGCCACCGTGGCGGCCAGATCGTGCAGCTCGGCGTCGGGCATGCCGCGCATCGCCGTGTCCGGCTTGGCGCGGAAGTTCTGCACGATCACCTCCTGGAGGTGGCCGTACTCCCGGTGGGCGCGGCGGATCGCGAAGAGCGCGTCCACCCGTTCCGCCGGGGTCTCCCCGATGCCGATCAGGATGCCGGTGGTGAACGGCACTCCGACCCGGCCCGCGTCCTCGAGCACCCGCAGCCGGACCGCCGGCTCCTTGTCGGGTGAGCCGAAGTGCGGGCCGCCCGGCTCGGACCAGAGCCGGGTCGCGGTCGTCTCCAACATCATGCCCATGCTCGGTGCGACCGGCTTGAGTCGTTGCAGCTCCGACCAGCTCAACACCCCGGGGTTGAGGTGCGGCAGCAGCCCGGTCTCCTCCAGCACCGCGACCGCGCAGGCACGCAGGTAGTCCAGGGTGGAGTCGTAGCCGCGCTCGTCCAGCCAGCTTCGGGCCGCCGGCCAGCGCTCCTCCGGCCGGTCACCCAGGGTGAACAGAGCCTCCTTGCAGCCCTGCGCGGCGCCGGCTCGGGCGATGGCCAGCACCTCGTCGCGGTCGAGGAACGGCGCCGGCAACCGGTGCGGCACGGTGGCGAACGTGCAGTAGTGGCACCGGTCCCGGCAGAGCCGGGTCAGCGGGATGAAAACCTTCTTGGAGTACGTGACCACGCCCGGCCGCCCGGCGTCGCGCAGGCCGGCGTCGCGGATCCCACCGGCCACCCGGAGCAACTCGTCCAGCGCGTCACCACGGGCGGACAGCAGCGCGGCCGCCTCATCGACGTCCAGCGCCCGCCCGGTCGCAGCCCGGCCCAGGGCCCGCCGCACGCTGGCGTCGCTGGGAGCGGAGAAGGTGCGATCAACCATCCGCTCAGCCTAGGCGCTTCGCGATCCCGCTCGACCAACCCGTGCCCCCGCTCCCCTCCCCACCCCGTTGATCATGAAGTTATCGCCACGACACGCCGCGCCAACGGACAACAACTTCATGATCAACGGGGCGGGGTGCGGGGGGCCGGGGGGGGGCGGGGGCCGGGGGGGCTAGCGGGGAGGGTCGGTTGGGTTGATGTGCTGGGTTCGGTCGTGGTCCGGGTCGGTGGGGCGGGAGATCACCTCGGTCGGGTCGGCCGACTGGCGCGGGATGGCCTGCGTCGGGTCGGCCGACGGCGGCTGCCCGAACGGCGGGGCGGCCGGGGACGGCGAGGCGGCCGGGGACGGCGGCGCGGACTGTGGGGCGGGGTTCGCCGGCGGCGCGGACTGCGGCCCGGCCGGGAACGGCGGGGCCGACTGCGGTGCCTGGAACGGCGGGGCCGACTGTGGCGCCTGGAATGGCGGGGCCGACTGGGGATGCGGCGGGGCCGACTGTGGCGCCTGGAACGGCGGCGAGGGCTGGCCGTACTGGCCGGGGAACTGCGCTGGTGGGTAGCCGCCGGGCTGACCGGGGGTCGGCCACCCGCCTGCCGGCTGGCCACCGGGCTGCCCCGGAGCCGGCCAGCCACCCTGCTGCTGCGGCCAACCTGGCTGCGGCTGGCCGTAGACGCCCGGCTGGGGCTTGGGCCGCGGCACGTAGTAGTGGGCGCGCCAGATGGTGTAGACCACCCAGGCGGCGACCGCGAAGATCACCATCCAGGCGAACCGGCTGAGCACACCGAGGAGCGCGTCGAGCACCTCGGCCTCGGCCAGGCGGCCCACCGTCCAGATCAGCATGGTCAGCGTGCCGAACAACGCGCTGACCGCGTACTCACCGAGGGCGACCTGCGTGATCAGCTTCGCCTTCGGCACCACCGGCGAGATGTGCGTGGCCAGCAGCACGGCCAGCAGTGGGAGTGCCACCGCCTCCACCCCGATGAACGCGCCGAAGGCGCCGCCCGCACCATCGGTGACGGAGCCGTCCGGGGCGATCAGCCGGAGCAGGCCCACGAAGAGGAAGACGGCGTTGGCGCCGAGCAACGCGAGCGCAGCGAGTTCGCGTAGTGGCTTGGTCAGCTGACGGGCCTGCGTCGCGTCGGAGGACGCGGGCTCGGCGGGGCTGGTCACGAGCTCCCCCTCGGGGCATGAACGGACAGGGCGCACGTGAGCCTAGTCTCCTGGGCCACCAGCGGCCCGGAGGCGTCACGTGCGCGAGGATGGTCGACATGCACATCGTGGTTCTGGCCGGCGGCATCGGCGGCGCCCGGTTCCTGCTCGGCGTCCGGGCGTACGCCCGCGAGGTCGGCGCGGAGGTGACCGCCGTGGTCAACGTCGGCGACGACCTGTGGCTACACGGGTTGAAGATCTGCCCCGACCTGGACAGCGTCATGTACACGCTCGGCGGCGGCGCCGACCCGGAGCGGGGCTGGGGCCGGGTCGGCGAGAGCTGGACGGTCAAGGGCGAGCTCGCCGCGTACGGGGCACAGCCGGACTGGTTCGGCCTCGGCGACAAGGACATCGCCACCCACCTCGTCCGCACCACCATGCTCAACGGCGGCTATCCGTTGAGCGCGGTCACCGAAGCGCTGTCCACCCGCTGGGAGCCGGGCGTGCGCCTGCTACCAGCGACTGACGACCGCCTGGAGACCCACGCCGTCATAGAGGACGAGCAGGGTCAGCGGGCGATCCACTTCCAGGAGTGGTGGGTGCGGTACCGCGCCGACATCCGTACCCATCGCTTCGTCTTCGTCGGGGCGGAGACGGCGAAGCCGGCGCCCGGCGTGCTGGACGCGATCGGCTCGGCCGACCTGGTGCTGGTCGCACCCAGCAACCCGGTGGTGAGCGTCGCACCGGTGCTGGCCGTGCCGGGGTTGCGCGAGGCGGTGGCCGACTGCCCGGCACCGGTGGTGGGTGTCTCGCCGATCATCGGCGGCGCTCCGGTACGGGGAATGGCCGACCGCTGTCTGGCCGTGCTCGGTGTCGAGTGCAGCGCGGCCGGGGTGGGCCGCCTCTACGGGGGTCGGACGGACGGCGGCCTGCTGGACGGCTGGCTGGTGGCCGAGGAGGACGCCGACACGGTGCTGCCAGGGGTGACGGTCCGCGCGGTGCCGCTGCGGATGACCGACGAGGCGGCGACGGTGGCCATGGTCCGCGCCGCGGTGGAGTTGACGTGAGGCTGGAGATCCTGCCGGTGCTCGGCATCGGCCACGTGACCGAGGGTGACGATCTCGCGGCGGTGATCGCGACCGCGGCGCCGTGGCTGCACAACGGCGATGTGCTGGTGGTGACCAGCAAGATCGTCTCGAAGGCGGAGGGGCGGCTGGTCGATGTCCCGGCGGACGGGCCCGAGCGGCTGGCCGCCCGGGACGAGGTCCTGGCCGGTGAGACCGCCCGGGTGGTCGCCAGCCGAGGGCCGACCCGGATCGTGCAGACCCATCACGGTTTCGTGATGGCCTCGGCGGGGATCGACGCGTCGAACGTGGACAAGACCCAACTGGTGTTGCTGCCCGTCGACCCGGACGCCTCGGCGCGGGCGCTGCGCGACGCGTTGCGGGAGCGCTACGACCTGGACGTGGCCGTGATCGTCAGTGACACCATGGGTCGGCCCTGGCGCAACGGGCTCACCGACGTGGCGCTCGGTGTGGCCGGGATGCCGGCCATTCGCGACCACCGGGGCGAGGTGGATCCGTACGGCAACGAGCTTCAGTTGACCCAGATGGCCGTGGTGGACGAGCTGGCCGGTGCCGGCGAGCTGATCAAGGGCAAGTGCGACCAGGTCCCCGTCGCGGTGGTGCGGGGCTACTTCTCCGCCACCAACCAGGACGACGCCAGCGGCGCGCGGGCGCTGGTCCGCGACGCGACACAGGACCTCTTCTCGCTCGGTACCGCGGAGGCCCGCGCCGCCGGGCTGGTCGACGCCGCCACTCTGGCCGATGGTCGCGGTCCGACGCCGGCCGACCTGACCGCGGTGCGACGGGCGATCGACACGGTCGCCGGGGTGGTCGCCCCCGGCACGGTCTTCACCCTGGTCGACGAAGCCGAGGTACGCGCCGGACTGGTCGCCGAGATGCCTGGGTGGCCGGACGGCGCCGCTCTGGTGCTCGGCTCGGCCCCGACACCCGTCGAGCCGATCGGTCTGGTCCGCTTCGGCGCCGACCTGCACCGACTGCGCGTCGCACTGGCCGCCGAGGGCGTCGGGTCGACCCTGTTGCCGCCGCCGCCCGGCAGCCCGGCGAGCGCCGCGCTCGCCCTGTGACAGGTGGCCGGGTCACGCGTCCAGCATGGCCCGGCCGAGTGGGGTCAACGTGTGCAGCACGCTGTTGCGGTCCCGGTGGCTGACCAGCAGGCCGGCGTTGCGCAGCACCGTGGCGTGCTGGCTCGCCGCCGCCGGTGAGATGTTGAGCTGGCGGGCGACCTCGCCGGTGGTGCAGCCCTCGTCGCTGGCCTGCAACACCGCGGCCCTGGTGCGGCCGAGCAGCGCGGCGAGTGAGTCGCGGGCAGCGCCGGCCGGGGCCGCTGCGCTGTCGTCGACCGACGCCAGCCCGCCCAGCCGGTCCACCGGGTAGACCAGCACCGGTGGCAGCGCCGGGTCGAGCAGGGCGACCGGCGTTTCCGCGCAGAAGAACGACGGCACCAGCAGCAGCCCTCGGCCGTCCAGGTGCAGCTCCCGGTTGTGTGGGTAGCGGCGGACCTCGAGCACTCCGCCCTCCCACTGCAGGGCCGGCCGGAGGCTGGTGAGCAGGCCCTCGACGCCACCGTCGAGCAGCGCCCTGGCCCGGCGGGCCCGGTCCGCCGCGACGGCCGACTGGATCTGGCTCCAGTACGGGCTGATCGCCAGCGACCGGTACTGCTCCATCGAATCGGTGAGGTGGTGCAGCACCGCCACATCGCCCCGGGCCAGCGCGGCGGCCGAGGAGGGCAGGTGGTTCTCGGCGGCGAGCACGCTCAGGTCCCGGTGCAGCATCCCGGTCGGGGTGCTGCGGAGCGCGTCCAGCCCGGCCTCGAAGCCGTCGACGCTGGCGTACGGGGTGAGGAAGTCGGGGAAGTAGCCGCGCGGCGGGCTCAGCGCGAAGAGCAGACGAAGCTGCTCGGAGGCGACGTCCTGACGCAGCCCTCGGGACACCGTGCGCCGCCAACTCGCCGTCAACGGGTCGCGGTTGCGGCCCTGCAGCGAGTGCAGGCTGAGGACCAGCTCCCAGACCGGGTCCGCAGCCGGTGCCACCCGGGTCCGGAGGATGTCCTCTCCAGAAAAGTGGATCTTCAGCATGGAGCGCTCCAGTGTCGCCGGCAGGGGGATGCCAGATGACCGTTCGACTCTACCTGGCCGGCACTAATCTCCATCTTTAAGCCTGGACTGAAAACCCTCGACGTCCCCGGAACGGTTCGTCATGCTTCCAGTGCCCGAACACCGTGCCGGCGCGTCTCGTATGCACCGGCACGAGGGCGCCGGGACCGGGGAGGCCTCGGTGATCGGGCGGCACCACGAGGGTCTGCGGCCCTTGCTCCGCAGAGGTGCCGTCCGGTCATCCCGCCCCCGCACCAGCACCCGCCCGGCTCAGCCGACCCAGAGCGCGACCCGGTGATCCTCGTCCATGACGTAGAACGGTCGCCCGTCCAACTCGGCCAGCCCTTCGACGTGGTGGAACGGCGCCAGGTCGACCACCGACTCGCCGACAAGCCGGTACGCGCCGTCCGACGCGCCCGCCGGAAGCCGGAAGTGGACGTGCCGGGAGGTGACGTCACCGCCGCCCGGATGGTCGTCGAGCAGCACCGATCCCTTGCCCAGCGCGTCGATCGAGCCGATCACGGCCGCGTACCCGCCGTCCGACGTCGGGGTGATCGCGCGGAACCCGGTCAGCTCCCCCGGCGGGGTGACCCCGGTCAACACGTACGCGCGCAGGGCCCGCGGCCACGCCGGCTCCGCCGTGAACATGTCTGGTACACCGGCCACCTCGACCAGGATCGGCTCACCGGCCTCCGTGACCGGAAACCGCAACCCGAGCAGCACCGTCCCGCCGGGCGTGAAGGCCGCCGCCTCCACGTTCAACGGAAGGTCGTCCGGGGCCAGGCGGCTCACCCAGCGCTTCTCCCGGGCGGTCCCCCTCGCCAACGTCTCGACGATGAACCGGGCCCGCACCCGCTCCCCCGGCGGCAACAGGGTCAGCGGCGACCCGGCGAGGGCGTCGTTCACCGCCCGGTGCAACCGGAACGAGTTGCGCACCACGTGCACCGGCACCGGCCCGGCCGCCGCGTCGTCCTCCCGGAACCGGGCCACGAAGGCGCGCCGGGGACGCAGCGGGCCGGCCTTCGAGCCGAAGTGGGAGCCGAAGACGTACACCCAGCCGTCGTGGTGGGCGAGCGCCTCACCGTCCTCGGTCCGCCCGTTCTCCACACCCGCGTCGGCCGCCACGTGCCGGGCCGTCCACTCGCCGTCGTCAAGCTCCAGCAGCAGCGCCAGGCAGCTTTCCACCGGACCCTCGTCGAGCACCGTCCAGAAGCCCCGCCGGGCACCGTACGCGCGCAGCAGCACCGCCGAGCGCACCGGCAGCAGATCGCTGGCCTCGTTGCCGGCCACCACGAATTCGACGAGTCGGAGAGTCACCGCGCCAGCGTACGGAGCACACGCTCGTACAGTGTCGGGGTGCCCGACACCGCGATCACCGGACCGACCGCCCACCCGACCGACCCCGAGACGTACGCGCCGCTGCACGCCGACGCGACCGCGCTGCTCGAAGACTGGCAGCCCACCAGCCCCGAGGCGGCCAGCGCGCGGGAACGGACCCTCACGCTGCTCGGCGCCGGGCCGATCGCGCTGAGCCGCCAGCACCGCCCCGGGCACATCACCGCGAGCACGCTGGTGCTGGACGCCACCGGAACGCGGGTGCTGCTCTGCCTCCACGCCAAGTTCGCTCGGTGGGTGCAGCTCGGCGGGCACTGCGAGCCGGTCGACCAGACCCTGGTCGACGCCGCGCTGCGCGAGGCCACCGAGGAATCCGGGATCGCCGGCCTGCGCATCGACCCGGTGCCGATCGACATCGACGTGCACGAGGTGCTCTGCCAGGGCGGCTCACGCCACTACGACGTCCGGTTCGCCGTGCTCGCCCCGCCCGGCGCGGTGGAGCAGGTCAGCGACGAGGCCGAGGAGCTGGGCTGGTTCCCACCGGACCAGCTGCCCGAGCCGCTGGCCGGCGGGACCGCACAACTGGTCGCACCGGCCCTCGCAGCCCTCAGACGTAGCCCTCTTCGCCTCGCTCCTTGAGCTCGTCGACTAGGGCCTTGACGTCCTGGGCCCGGTCGCGCGGGCAGACCAGCACCGCGTCCGGGGTGTCCACCACGATCAGGTCACGCAACCCGAGGACGGCCACCAACCGCCCCGACTGCGGCACGACCACCAGGTTGCTGCTGTCCCGCAGCAGCACACCCGACTTCGCGTCGGTGCCGAGCACCACGTTGCCCTCGTCGTCGGCCGGCAGCACATCGCCCAGGGTGTGGAAGTCGCCGACGTCGTTCCAGCCGAAGTCGCCCGGCACGGTCGCGACGCGACCCGCGGTGGCCGCGCCCTCCATCACCGCGTAGTCGACGGAGATCTTCGGCAGGGTCGGCCAGATCGCGCCGAGGATCTCGTCCTGCTCCGGAGTACCCCAGGCGGCGGCGATCGCGGCGACACCGGCGTGCAACGCCGGCTGCTGGCGGGCCAGCTCGGCGAGGAAGACGTCCACCCGCCACACGAACATGCTCGCGTTCCACAGGTGCCGGCCCGAACGGACGTACGCCTCGGCGACCTCAGCGCCCGGCTTCTCCTTGAACTCGGCCACCGGCCGCCACGGCGTACCTTCGGTCTCCTCGCCGGTCTCCAGATAGCCGTAGCCGGTCTCCGCACGGGTCGGAGTGATCCCGACGGTCATCAGCAGGCCCTGCTCGGCCCCGCGGACCGCCTCCTGGACCGTGCGGACCCAGCTCTCCGGGTCACGGATCAGGTGGTCGGCGGCGAAGCTGCCCATCACCGCGTCCGGGTCGCGCACCGCGATCACCGCGGCGGCCAGGGCGATCGCCGCGCACGAATCCCGAGGGGAGGGCTCGACCAGGATGTTCTCCTCTGGCAGACCGGTCAGCTGCCGAGCAACCGCCGCGACGTGCGCGGCACCGGTGACCACAAGGGTCCGATCCGGTGTGGTCAGCGGAGCCAGTCGCTCCACGGTCGCCTGGAGCAGTGAGGAGTTGGTGCCGGTCAGCGGGTGGAGGAACTTGGGGTGGCCGGCGCGGGACAACGGCCACAACCTTGTGCCGCTGCCACCTGCCGGGATGACCGCATAGAGCATCCGCACATCATGCCTGACGAAGCTGTCAGCAGTGGCACGGGTCACCGTGCGCGGCCCGGAGGTCACGAACGGGCGCGACTCCAGGCGGCGATGTGCACCTCGGCGCTGGACTCCCAGGTGAACTCCTTGGCCCGGTCGAATCCGGCCTTCGCCAGCGACAACCGCCGCTGCTCGTCGTCGAGCAGCGCGGCCAGGTCGGTGCCGATCTGCTCCGGGTCCTCCGACGTGTACGCGACCGCGTCGCCACCCACCTCGGGCAACGAGAGCCGGGGCGTGGTCAGCACCGGGGCGGCGCACGCCATCGCCTCCAGGATCGGCAGCCCGAATCCCTCCCCGTAGGACGGGTAGGCGGCGACGAGCGCACCGCCGAGGAAACCGGGCAGGTCGGCGTAGCGCAGGTAGCCGGGGCGTAGCAGGCGCAGGTGCGACGGGACCTCGGCCACCGCCCGGTCGATGTCGTCGTCGTGCCCCTGCCCACCGGCGATCACCAGGGCCGGCGGGTCCGCCCGATCGGCCACCGCACGCGCCCAACCACGGATCAGGTTGGGCACGTTCTTACGTGGCTCCTTGGCACCGAGGAAGGCGACGTAGCTGCTGTTGCCCAGCCCCAGCCGGGCGCGTACGCGGGCCTTCTCCTCCTCGGTCGGGGCGTGGAAGGCAGCCTGGTCGACGCCGTGGTAGGCCACGTCGATCCGGGTCGGGTCGGCGTCGAGCAGCCGGATCAGCTCGTCCCGGGTGGCCTTGCTGGGCACGATCACCCGGTCGGCCCGACGCAACGAGGTCTTGATGGCGCTGCGGAAGAACGTGCGGCGGGACTTGTCGTAATGCTCCGGCTCGGTGAAGAACGTCGCGTCGTGCACGGTGACGGTGACCGGACACCCGGCCCGCAGCGGGCAGGTGTAGAAGGGCGAGTGCAGCACGTCGGCGCCCACCTGCTGGGCGAGCAGCGGCAGGCCGGTCTGCTCCCACGCGAGCCGGGCCGGGCGGTGCGCCACGGCGGCCGGAGCGGGGATGATCTCCGCCCCGGGAAGCATCCGGGTGTAACGCTCCAGGTCGGTGCGGAGGCTGACCACCGCCAGCTCCACCCCCGACCCGCACACCTTGCCGAGGGCACCGAGCAGACCGTCGACGTAGCGACCGACACCACCACGGTCGGCGGGGACACTCGTGGCGTCGATGAGCACGCGGGGCGGGCGACCGGCGGTCACGGGGCGACTCCTTGCACTGGCGGGTCTGTGGGGAACAACACTCCGGGGGTCAAGCCTACGCCGGGGCGTGGGGCCAGCGCTGACTGCGACCCGACGGTACGCCGACTTGTCATCGTCATCGAGTACGGCCCACAGGGGCGTATCGTTCGCGCCGATGGCCGACAACATTGCCCGGGTGTTCGCCGACGCGATCGCGACCAACCCGAACCGACCGTTGCTCACCTGGTACGACGATGCCAGTGGCGACCGCACCGAACTCTCCGGCGCCACCTTGGCGAACTGGGTGGCGAAGACCGCCAACCTTCTCGTCGACGAGGTCGGCCTCGCCCCGGGCACCCCGGCCGGCGTGCTGCTGCCGCCGCACTGGCAGACCGCGGCGGTGCTGCTGGGGTGCTGGTCGGCCAAGCTGAGCGTCGTCGACACGGCGGGCGACGTGGATGTGCTCTTCGCCGCCGCCGACCGGCTCGACGAGGCGCAGTCCTGGCCGGCCGACGAGCGGTACGCCCTGGGGTTGTCCCCGATGGCCGCCCCGCTCCGGCAGGTGCCGCCCGGCTTCGCCGACTACGTGGTCGAGGTGCGCCGGCACGGCGACCACTTCACCCCGCAGCCCGGGCCGGGCCCCGTCGACGCGCACCTGCTGCGCCGCGCCGAGGCGCGCGCCACGGAGTTGGGCATCCTTCCCGGCGCCCGGGTCCTGGTCGACGCCACCCGCCACCCCGACCCGGTCGACTGGCTGCTGGCTCCCCTGACCCAGGCCGCCACCGTGGTCCTCTGCGCCAACCTGGACCCAGCTCGCCTGCCCACCCGCCTGACCACAGAGCAGGTAACCCACTCCATCCCCTAACCCCACCCCCGGCCCTGCCCCGCCGCCCGCCCCGACGCCAGCGGGCGCGGGTGCGGGGTCAGGCGGGGGTTCTGTTGGGGGCTCTGCGTTGGGCCAGGGCGGCGAAGGCCGTCAGGGATTCGGGGTTGGCCAGGGCGCCCTTGGCTGCGGCCTGGTCGACCGGGGTGCCGGTGAGGATCTTCTTGACCGGCACCTCCAGCTTCTTCGCCGAGAGGGTGCGGGGCACCGAGCGCACCTGGTGGATTTCATCGGGCACGTGCCGGGGTGAGAGCGCGGTGCGCAGTTCGCGGCAGATCTTCGCGCGCATCGGGTCGTCCAGCTCCAGACCTTCGGCCAGCACCACGAAGAGCAGCAGCTCGCCGGCACCGCCCTCGTCGTCCTCCAGATGCACGACGACCGAGTCGAGCACCTCGTCCAACCCCTCGACCACGGAGTAGAACTCGGCGGTGCCCAGCCGTACGCCGCCACGGTTGAGGGTGGCGTCGGAGCGTCCGGTGATCACGCAGCCGCCCCGGGAGTTGATGGTGATCCAGTCACCGTGCCGCCAGACGCCCGGGTAGACGTCGAAGTACGCCTCGGCGTAGCGGGTGCCGTCCGGGTCGTTCCAGAAGCCCACCGGCATGCTCGGCATCGGCTCGGTGATCACCAACTCACCCAGCTCGCCGATGACCGGCGTGCCGTCGGCGGAGCGGGCCTCCACCTTGGCGCCCAACGCCCGGCAGGCGATCTCGCCGGCGTACACCGGCAGCAGCGGCACCCCACCGACGAAGCCGGTGCACACGTCGGTGCCACCGGAGAGCGACTGGAGCTGGAGGTGGTCGCCGACGGTCTCGTACACCCAGTGGAAGCCCTCGGCGGGCAGCGGCGCGCCGGTGGAACCGACGCCGCGCAGCGCCGACAGGTCGGCGATGTCCCGAGGGACCAGGCCGGCCTTGCGGCAGGCCAGCAGGTACGGCGCCGAGGTGCCGAAGTACGTGGTGCCGGTCTCCGCCGCCAGCCGCCACAGCCCACCGAGATCGGGCTCAGCCGGCCGGCCGGGCTCCGCCCGGACCCCCGGGTTGCCGTCGAAGAGCACGATGGTCGCGCCCACCGCCGGGCCAGACACCAGGAAGTTCCACATCATCCAGCCGGTGGTGGTGAACCAGAAGAACCGGTCCGCCGGGCCAAGATCGTGGTGCAGGGCGAGCATCTTCAGATGCTCCAGCAGGATGCCGCCGTGGCCGTGCACGATCGGCTTGGGCAGCCCGGTGGTGCCCGAGGAGTAGAGCACGTACAGCGGGTGGTCGAACGGCACCGGCGTGAACGTCAACGGCTCGTCGGTGGGCGCGGCCAACTCGGCCCAGCTCAACGCGTCCCCCGGGGCGGCCGGATCGTGGTCGGTGGCACCCGACGGGTCCAGGTACGCGATGCTGACGGTGTGCCGCAGCGACGGCAGGGCGGCCCGGATCGCGGCCACCTCGGCGCGCCGGTCCACCGGCTTGTCGCCGTACCGGTAGCCGTCCACGGCGACCAGCACGGTCGGCTCGATCTGCAGCCACCGGTCGGTGACGCTGCGCGTGCCGAACTCGGGG
Source organism: Micromonospora parathelypteridis (assembly GCF_014201145.1). Lineage (NCBI taxonomy): Bacteria > Bacillati > Actinomycetota > Actinomycetes > Micromonosporales > Micromonosporaceae > Micromonospora > Micromonospora parathelypteridis. The sequence goes on along the minus strand of NZ_JACHDP010000001.1, from coordinate 4,145,913 downwards.
GCGCAGGACGAGAAGATCGCGCCCAGGCTGGCGGTGGCCAGCAGCAGGACGTACGTCTCGCCGATGTTCGGGGCGTACGCCGCCACCCGGTCACCGGCGGTGACGCCGAGCCGGCGCAGCCCAGCCGACACGCGGCGGACCTGCTCCCGCAGCTCCCCGGCGGTCAGCGTGACCGGCGGTCGGGTCTGGCTGTGCGCGATCACCACCGGGTCGTCGTCTGCCCGCCCCGGCATCCGCAGCACGTTCTCGGCGTAGTTGAGCGTGGCCCCGGGGAACCAGCGGGCGCCGGGCATCCCGCGCTCGGCCAGGGTGGCGGTCGGCGGGGTGTGCGCGACCACCTCGAAGTGGTCCCAGATCGAGCGCCAGAACGCGTCCAGATCGGTGGTGGACCAGCGCCACAGCGCGTCGTAGTCGGCGAAGTCCAGCCCGCGGTGCTCCCGCAGCCAGCGCAGGTAGTCGCCGATCCGGGACCGCTCACGTACGTCCGCCGGCGGCGCCCACAGCATGTCACCCACTGGTCCACCCTCCCCTGGCCCGGCACGACACTGTGAATGGGCCGTGGCGCCATCTTGCCTTACCTCGAAGCGCCATTCTGCGCACCGGCTGCCCCAACCGACGCGTGCCCGTCCCACATGCCCCGGTCCCGACCTGTGTGGCCGCGTCTCAGCCGGCGCGGTGGGCCTGGATGGCGCGGCGGCGGGCGAGGCGGTGCGCCCGTCGGATCTCGGCCTCCTTGTACCGGCGCTCGTCCTCCGCCGTCTCCGGCAGCACCGGGCGGACCACCCGCGGCGCCCCACTCACGTCCACCCCGACGAAGACCAGGTACGCGGTGGCCACCCGGACCGGCGCGTCCTCGGCCGAGTCCCAGCGCTCGGCGACCACCCGCACGCCCACCTCCATCGAGGTCTGGCCGGTCCAGTTCACCTGCGCGTGCGCGTGCACGAGGTCGCCGACCCGGACCGCCTCGGAGAAGACGATCTCGTCGATCGCCGCGGTCACGGCCGTCCCGCCGCTGTGCCGGGCGGCGGCGGCCCCCGCCACGTCGTCGACGAACTTCATCAGAACTCCGCCGTGCACGGTGCCGTAGAGGTTCACGTCCACGGCGGTCATGATCTTGCTCAGCGTGACGCGGGAGTACGACGTCGGCTTGCCGATCGGTGCGGCGGAGAGGTGCTCAGTCATGTCGAAAACGGTACGGTGCGCGGATGCGACATCTCTGGAGCTTCCTCGCCGGGTTGGTGGTGGCGCCCATCACCTGGGTGCTGATCACACTGGGGCAGGACGGGTCGAGCCGGACGGTCGACCGCTGGGTGGAGACCGGCACGTTCAACACCGCGAACCTGATCGAGCCGGCCGTCTACCTCGGTGTCGGCGGCGTCCTGCTGGGCCTGCTCGCCACGCTGCGCTTCTCGCCGCTGGGCCCGCTGGTGGCGGGATTGCTGCTGGTCACCCCGTACATCGGGATGTTCGTGGCGCCCTTCTCGGTACGGGACGCGGTCCCGCACGAGTGGAAGGTGCTCGGCGATCCGTTGCCGCTACGGCTGCCCGTGGAGAACGGCACGCTCTTCCTGATCGGCCTGCTGCTGCTGATGGCGACCTTCAGCGGGCAGCGTTGGCGGCAATGGCCGCGCCCGGTGACCGAGCCGGCCGTGACGCCGGTCCCGGTGTCCGACGCGGGCCCCCGCAACGACGACTTCACGCTGACCGACTGGCCGCCCCCGGCGCCCGCGGAGCGCGACACCGCGCCGCTCACTCTGGGTTACCCAGCCGATCCGACACCGACCGAGCCACTGCCACGCCGAGTGGGTGGTGAGTCGCCCTGGTCCGCCCCGCCGCGCGGCCAACCGCGCCCCGAGGACACCACCGAGATCCGCTGATGGTCGGGCGGGCCGGATCACCGGCCCGCCCTCTTTCTAGTGCAGAGCGACCGCCAGGTCCGGGTCGACCGTGCCGAGGTCGGCGCGGGGCACGACGAGGATCATGACGATCAGCGCGGCGGCCATGCCGCCCGCGATGACGACCGCCATCGGTACGCTCCCGGTGCCGAACAGCCCCGCCAGCGGCGCCGACAGCGCACCGACGCCGAACTGGACGGCTCCGAGCAGCGCCGCAGCGGTACCCGCAGCCTCGCTGTGCCGGCTCATGGCCAGCGCCGGAGCGTTCGGCAGGGCCAGGCCTGCGGCGGCCAGGACGAGCCACAGGCACGCGAGCAGGGTGCCCAGGCCACCGAACTCGGTCGCGGCGAACACGACCAGCAGCAGCCCGGCTGCCGTCCCCGCGACGAGGGCGCTGACCAGGATCTGCTGCGGGGTGTAGCGGCGCAGCAACCGGACGTTGAACTGGGTGGCCGCGATCAGCCCCACCGCACCGGCCCCGAAGGCCAGGCCGAACTGCTGCTCGTCGAGGCCGTACTGCTCCTGAAGCACGAACGACGACCCCGAGACGTACGCGAACAGCGCCGCCATCGCCAGCCCGGCCACCAGCACCAGACCGACGAACGCCCGGTCGTTGAGCAGTCCCCGGTAGTCGCGCAGGGTCGCGCCCACCCCACCGTGCCGACGACGCGCCACCGGCAGGGTCTCCGTGAGCCGGAACGCGGCCACGACGATCAGCAGCGCACCCAGCACCGCCAGCGCCGCGAAGATGCCCCGCCAGTCGGTCCAGCTCAGCAGGCCGCTGCCCAGGGTCGGCGCGAGAATCGGCGCCAGGCCCATGACGAGCATCAGCCGGGAGAAGATCCGGGCGAAGCTGGCGCCGCTGAACAGGTCGCGGACGACGGCCGTCGCGACGACGGTGGCGGCGGCGACGCCGAGCCCCTGCAGCACGCGCAGCGCGCCGAGCACGGCGATGTTGGGTGCGAAGACGCACAGCACGGATGCCACGATGTGCGCGGCCAGACCGGCCAGCAGTGGCTTACGCCGCCCGACCACGTCAGAGAGCGGCCCGATCAGCAACTGACCCAGCGCGAGGCCGATCAGGGTGCCGGTCAGCGTCAACTGCACCGCGGTCTCGGTGGTCTGCATGCCTGCCGTGATGGCGGGCAGCGCGGGCAGGTACATGTCGATGGTCAACGGCCCGATCGCGATCAACGCACCCAGCACGAGGACGAGTTGTACCCGCTGACGGTTGCTCATCAGGTCGCCGGGCAACACGTCCTCGGTCGTGCTCGGGCTCTCCACCCGGGTGCCGGGCCCGGTCTGGTCCACCAACTGCTTCATCATCTCGATCTCTCTGCGGAAGCGTGTGCGTCACGACGTCACCGCATCCACGGATGCGGGGGGCACGGCGTGGGTGCCCGACGGTGGGCAGCGGAAAAGGGTCGAGACGGGGTTGTGGTGGGGGTGGGGTGATTCTCTCGGTCGCCAACGCCCGGAAGCCATACGACGTTCCCGATGTGTGGGGAGTCACGCCACGTCGATCGCGCCCGCACCGAGGCTTGAGCCGGCGCGGGCCGGACAGACGAAGGGCGGGGACCGATGCCGGTCCCCGCCCTCCGTTCGATCACCGCAGGCCGAAGGCCCGGGTGATGCGCTGCTCCACGCTGTTACCCCGGGCGTCCCGGGCGGTGGTGCGCAGGGTGACGAAATCCGCCTTACGCGGGGCGTCGATCCGGGTACGCCAGCCGTCGCCCTTGTGCTTGAGCTTGGCGTCGTGCCAGCTGACGCCGTCGTCGTACGACACGTCCACCGTCACCGTGCGGATGGCGGACGCCTCGGTCGCCGTCGGCAGGTGCAGCGCGGTGACCGTGAGTTCGGCGTCACGCTTCGCCTTTCCGTCGACATCGGTGTCGACGGCGTAGTCGAGCTGGATCAGGGACGGTTCCCACCAGAGGACGCCAGGCTCGATCCTGCCCGAGGTGAAGCCCCATTCCGTCCTGGTGGCGGTGGAGTACGGCCCGGCCCAGCCGTCACGCTTGTTCTCCGACACGAGTCGGTACGGCAGCGGCTCCGGGCTGAGGACCTGGCTGCTCATCATCGGCTGGGAACGGTTGGCCTCGCCGACGAGCTTGTTGCCCTGGTAGAGCCGCAGGGTGTTGTCGACGGCCAGGTTGCCGGAGGTGCTGCCCTCGTGCGCGGTGCCGGAGTCGCCCCAGCCGGGGATCAGTGCGGAGATCGCGTCACCGTCGCCCCGGAAGACAGTGCTGGTCGTCAGCAGCCGGGGCCGTTGCACCGGGCCGAACCACCGCTCCTCCTGGACCGAGCCGGCTCGGTAGGCGGTGGGTGCCGTCTGCTGGGCCTGCTCGTCCGGCACCGTGACGTTCGTGGTCCACCGCGTACCGGCGGTGACCCAGTCGGTGCGTTCGCCGCGCGCCGGGACCTCGTGGTAGTCGATGCCGCTCAACGAACCCGACGCGGTGACGCCGGCGCGCGTCTCCAGCGCCCGGCCGGGACGCCAGTTACGCAGGGACATGTCGACTCGGGCCAGGTCGCGCGGGGTGAACCGCTGGGCAAGGTCCGCTGGGATGGCACCGGGGTAGTCGCGAATCAGGTCGTAGACGTATTCGGTGGTCGGGTGGGAGGTGACGTCGAGCCGGACCCGCTTCTCGTGCGTGATCCGGGCGATCAACTGCTCGCCTTCATCCCGGGTGAGGGTGGCCACGGTGACCGGCGGCGGGTCCTGTGGCACCCACACCGAACCCGGCCACGGCGTGAGGCGCCCGCTGCCGTCGTTCACCACCACCAGGAGACGGGCGCCGGCGGACGCCGCCGCCGCTGCCTGCTTGTCCAGGGGTACGGCATCGTTGCGGCGCACCACGACGGCCTTGCCACGGGCGTTCAGCGAGGCGTACCCGCTGTTGCCACCGGCGCCGGCGAACACCGCGTCGAGGTGCTGAGCACCCCGGGGCAACGGCGTCCCGGCCCGCTGCACCCGCAGGTCGTCGTAGTCACGGCCACCGGCCGTCACCGTCAGCGCGGGCTGCACGGTGCGCCACTGGGTGCTGAAGGAGAACTTGCCCTTCGTGACCTTGCGGTCGGTGGGCAGCACCCAGACGCTGTCGTACGCGGAGTCCAGGAACCACCCGTCGGTCCAGAGGTTGCCGCCGAAGTCGCGGGACACTTCGATGCGGGCACCGTCCAGGGTCGACTCCTGTGGCGTGTCCACCGTGACCCGGCGTGCCTTGGTGGCGTCGAAATTGACGGTGCGGTCCTGGTCGAGGCTGATCTCCGGTACGGGCAGCACGCCGAGCCCGCGTGAGTTCGGCCCGTTCGCGCCCTCGACCTCGGTCTTGAGCCACGCCGCGTACGTGCCCGGGGGCAGCCGCAGCTCCAGGGTTCCGGTGGCGTCGATCTGCTGCTGCAGGACAGTGTTGTCCTGGCCGAGCAGGAGGAGATCTCCACCGGTCGGCTTGCCACTGCGGTCCCTGGCCTTGAAGGTGAGGCGGTGGCGCACGCCTTCACGGCCGACGGCGAGCGCGGTGCGGGTGCGGACCGCGCCGGAGGCGTCGGTGGCGGTGAGGAAGCCCGCGAAGGGATTGTCGGCTGGCACGCGGTCGAAGTCCGTGACCACGGTCACCGAGGTGACGCCGCGCGCCGGGACGGTGATCTGCCGGGACGACAGGGTGAAGAGGTTCTCCGGGCCACCGTCGACGGTCGCGGCGAGATCGAGGGTGACAGCGATGTCGCTGAGGTTCGTGTAACGGACCTCCCGTTCGACCGTGCCCTGCGGGGCGGTCGGCCACTCGGGGTACCCGAAGTCGGCGCTGGTGGTGGCGACGACGGACGCGGTCGTGGTCGCGGCGATGTCCAGTCGGCCGTTGCCGCCCTGGTAGGGGTTGAGCCCACCGACCGCCTTCGCGGTGCTGACCAGGGCTTCCTTGAGCTGCTTTCCGGTGAAGTCGGGATGCTGAGCGGCCAACAGCGCGGCAGCGCCCGCGACGTGCGGGGCTGCCATCGAGGTGCCGTCGCCGAGGCGGTACCAGCCCTCGCCGGCGGAGTCCTGGGAGCGGGCGGCCAGGACGCCGACACCGGGGGCGGTGATGTCGGGCTTGAGGGCACGGTCGCCGATCCGCGGCCCCTGGCTGGAGAAGCCGGCGAGGACGTCGGTGCTGTCGACGGCACCGACGGTCAGCGCGGCGTCCGCGCTGCCGGGGCTGCCGACCGTGTACGGGCCGGGACCAGCGTTGCCGGCAGAGACGACGAACAGCGCCCCGGTCTCCTCGCTGAGCTCGTTGAGCGCCACACTCATCGGGTCGGTGCCGTCGGTGGGGTCGGCCCCGAGGCTCATGTTGACGATCTTGGCGTGCTGGTCGTGGACGGCCCACTCCATGCCGCTGATGATCCACGATTCCTGGCCGGCGTTGTCGTCGCCGATGACCTTGCCGACGTGCAGCCGCACGCCCGGGGCGACGCCCTTCTCCGTGCCGCCCGAGGCCGCGCCGGTGCCGGCGAGGGTGGAGGCGACGTGCGTGCCGTGGCCGTAGACGTCCTTCACCGTCTGACCGGGAACGAAGGACTCGGTGGCGGCGATCTGGCCGGCGAAGTCGGGGTGGTTGGTGTCGATGCCGGTGTCCAGGACGGCGACGTCGACACCCTTGCCGGTGTTCCCGGACGCCCAGACCTGGGGGGCGCCGACCTGCGCGGTGCTGTCGGCGAGGTCGGCCTCGACCTTGCCGTCCAGCCAGATCTTGGCAATGCCGCCGACGAGCGCGAGCCGGTTGCCGGTGGAACGGGCGGCCATCTCCCCGCCGCCGGTGATCGAGGACCAGAAGGTCTCCGAGCGTTCGACGGTCAGCGCAGCGCCCTGGATGCTGTCCAGCCTGCGCACGTCGCGGGCGCCCTCCGGCGCCGAGGCGGTACGGGAGCGGGCGGCGGCGGTGCCGTAGGTGACGATCAGCGGGAGCTGACCACGCTGCGCGTCGTCGTACCCGTCCGCCAGCAGTTCCGAGAGGTTGAACAGCTGCTTGTCGAGCAGCCCGGCGCCCACGTACGGCAGCACGCCGTGCGGGTAGACGTAGGTGTCCCCTCCCTCCCGGGACGAGGTGAACCCGGTCAGCCGGCCCTCGGCGTCGCGCACCTGAGGACTGAGGCTTCCGTCGGCCATCCTGGTGGCGGTGACCTTCGCACCGGTGATCAGGGTGACGGTGGGGGTGGTCGCCCCAGCCGGCGGAGCGGTAGACGCGGCAGAGGATGTGGTCGGGAGGGCGGCGGATCCGGCCGAGGCCAGGGCGGGCGATAGGGCGAGCACCGCGAGAGCGGTGCACAGCGCGATCGGCCCACGTCCGCGGAGGCGTGGAGGTAGCAACGCATTTCCCTAAGTTGATCAACAGGGGGCAGGGCAGATCCTAATGTTCCGGCCGTTTGTTTCGGCCGTGGATCTTGACTGTTTCCCGATGTATGAGGCCCCACCCGCTCGGCGGCTCGGCGGCCCGGCGGCCCGGCCGAGGCGACCCCGAACACGACGCTGGCTGCGCTCGCATCCTGGGACACGACCCACGGCAGGTCGCAGGTGATGCAGTCACATGACTGACGCGGCAGGGGAACGCGGCGCGCCAGACTCGGTAGCGGCCGGAATTGCGACACAGCCATTCCAATCGGTCGTACGAATCGGTCGACGCAGTTCACGAATCAGCGGCCCGTCACGTCATGCACATCTGGAGGCTTCGTTGTCCGTACCGTCACTCGTCCTCGTTCCGGGCGCCTGGCACAAGCCCGAGCACCTGGCACTCCTGACTGACGAACTGCGGGATGTCGACGTTCACACCGTCACACTGGCCAGCAGCGGCGACGAGCCGGCAAAACTGGGTGACATGCACCAGGATGCGTCGCTCATCCGGGACGCTGTCGCCGTAATCGACGGCCCTGTCGTCGTCGTGGCCCACTCGTACGGCGGCATCCCCACGAGCCAGGCCCTGGCTGGCATCGACAACGTGCAGCGAATCGTCTATCTCGCCGCCTTCCAGATCGAGGTCGGCGAATCGCTTCTGTCCAGCGCGGGCGGGTCGCCGCCGCCGTGGTGGAAGATCCACCAGGACACCGGCACATATGTCGAGGCGTTGAACCCGACGGAGGTGTTCTACGGCGACGTCGACCCGGAGATCGCACGGCAGGCCGTGACGCAGTTGGGCTACCAGTCCTACAGCTCGAAGACCCAGGAACAGACCAACGCCGCGTGGCACACCGTCCCCAGCACGTACGTCATCTGCGAGGCTGACAACGCTCTTCCGCCCTTCGCGCAAGAGCACTTCGCCAACCGGGCCGGACGGGTCGTCCGGATGACCACATCCCATTCCCCGTTCCTGTCCCAGCCGACAGCGCTCGCTCGGCTCATCAGGGACGAACTCGCCTCCGCGTAGGAGAGAGCCATATGTGGCGTGTGCCGCTGGCGCACACGCCACACACTCCACGCGGCGAGGCTCACCAAATCCCGGAGATAGACTCTGTCGTGCCCAGGTTGCCACTGACGTGGCCGCGGATGACGACACAGAGCATGACGGGAACATGGCGCCAGACATCGTCGGCAGAAACGATGCCCTCGAGATAGTTGACGGATTCTGCGAGCGCTCACGTGAATCTGGGCAATCACTCGTCATTGTCGGCGAACCCGGTCTCGGGAAGACCACTCTGCTTCGACACGCGGCCCAGCTCTGGACGAAGCAGGGCGGCCGAGTCCTGGCAGCGACCGCAGTCGAGTTCGAGGCGGACATCAGTTTCGCCGGCCTGCAACAGATCCTGAGTCCGGCCGTCGACTCGATCCCCACCCTCGCGGGCGAGCGCGCCTCCGTCCTCGAAGCCCTGTTCGATCCAAATACCTCGGTGACCCTGGATCGGCTGGCCGTGGCCGAGGCGCTGCGGCACCTGCTGCGTGCCGCGGCGCGCGAAGCACCGACCCTCGTCCTCGTCGACGACCTCCAGTGGCTGGACCGGTCGAGCGCCGCAGTGCTCACGCTCCTGGCCCGGCGGCTCACCGGAACGCGCGTCGGCTTTCTCGGGTCGACGCGTCCGGCGGCTGAGGGCTTCTTCGAGCGGGCACGGCTGGACGAGTACGAGCTCACCCCTGTTGACGAGCAGGCGGCGACAGAAATACTGCTGGCTCGCTACCCCGATCTGACACCGGCGATCAGACGGAGGGTGTTGGCCGTGGCGGCCGGGAACCCGCTGGCCCTCGTCGAGCTGCCGTTGATTCTGACGGACCAGGGCCACGACAGCTCGGTGGTCGACCTGTCCGTCGTACCGCTGAACCGGCGGCTCCAGGCGGCGTTCTCGTCCCGGATCGAGAACCTGCCGGATGCCACACGACAGTCGCTGCTGTTCGCCGCTCTTGAGGCAACCGGGAGTCTCCGTGGCCTTGAGGTCGAATCGGGCGAGCGGTTGCTGGAGTCACTCGCGCCCGCGGAACGCGCCCGACTCATCCACATCGCCGACCAGGGCACGCGAGTGGCGTTCGCACATCCTTTGACACGAGCCGCCGTTGTCAACGCCTCCACCGCCGCAGAGCGGCGCCGGGTCCACGCCCGGCTGGCGGAGGCTGTACGTGACGACCCGGACCGAAGGGCCTGGCACCTCGCGCAGAGCAGTCGCGGACCCGACGAGCGAGCGGCGTCCTCGCTGGAAGAAGCGGGCTACCGGCTGGTCAGTCGAGGCGACACCGTCGGCGCTGTCACCGCCCTCACCAACGCCTCGATGCTCAGCCCCGCCAAACCGAAGCGCGCCCGGCGCTTGGCTGCCGCGGCCTACGTAGGTGCTCACCTGGGCGGCGGGATCGCGCTGGCCGGCGACACTCTGCGCGAGGTCCGCCAGCTCGATTCCGCGCACGCGGGCTCTCTGGACACGGCGGTTGCCACATCCTTCGTCATTCTCAACGCGGACGGTGACGTCGACACCGCTCACCGCGTCCTCGCGGGCGCCCTGGACGCGGTGAGCGAGAAGTCACATCCGATCTTCCAGATCAGGGCAGCCCTGCTCACCCTGCTGTACGTCTGCTTCTTCGGTGGGCGGCGCCAACTCTGGCCGGCCTTCGACGCACTCGTATCGCGCCTGAACAACCCGGCAATCGACGTTGTCGTGCTGATGCGGCACACCCACTCGGATCCGGCGAACGCCGACGAGGCCGAGTTCCGACAACTCGACCGACTCATCGAGACTCTGGATCAGGTCGACGACCCCGGTGAGATCGTCCTGGTCGGGCTCGCCAGTTCCTGGGTCGATCGGCTTCCTGGCTGTCGCGCCGCTCTGCATCGCGCGCTGGAGATGGGACGCGCCGCCGACGACACGAACGTCATGACACAGGCGTTGGCACTGCTGGCGCTCGACTCCTACTTCATGGGGCAGTGGCAGGACAGCGAGCGGTACCTGGCCGAGTCGCTGTCCTTGACCAACCAGAACGGACTCCGGCTCTTCCGCTGGGCCACCCAACACTGGATCGCCACGCTCGCTGCCGTCCGCGGCGATGACGAAACAGCGCGGCGAATCACCAACGAGCTCATCTACTGGGCCGTACCCAGAGGTGTGGTCGTGGTGAGCCATCTCTGCCACTACACCCGCGCTCTGGTCGCACTGGGTCGGCAGGACTACGAGGAGGCATATCGGGAGGCGACCTCGATTGGGCCCGCTGGCACCATCCCGCCGTTCCGTCCGGTGGCGATCTGGGCCGTGCTCGACGTGGTCGAGGCCGCGGTCCGGACCAACCGTCACGCCGAGGCCCGGGCCCACGTCGCGGCGGCTCGTGCCGCGCGGCTGGAGACGATCTCCGGCCGACTCAGCATGCTGGTGACGGCCGCCGAGGCTCTCGTCTCCGCCGACGACATCGCGCCGAGTCTGTTCGACCGGGCTCTCGCGACACCGGAGGCTGACCGGTGGCCGTTCGACCGGGCCCGCGTTGAACTGCTGTTCGGCCAACACCTCCGCAGAAGCCGGTCACGTCGCGCTGCTCGTGAACACCTCGGTCGGGCCTCTGCGGCGTTCCAACGTCTCGGCGCGACGAGATGGACGGAAAGAGCTGATCAGGAACTCCGGGCAGCGGGCCAGCGGCCAGGCCCTCAGCCACGAACCGAGAGCCTGACCGGCCGCGAATCTCTCGTTGCCCAGATGGCCGCGACCGGGATGACCAACAAGGAGATCGGCGAGGAGCTGTTCCTGTCGGCACGGACCGTCGGAGCGCACCTCTATCGCATCTTTCCCAAACTCGGCATCACCTCGCGGGCAGGTCTGAGAGACGCCCTCACGCTGATCGACAAGGACCGCGCACCGGGCGGTGCCTAGGCCTGCCGGGAACCGAGCAGCTGCCGTGCCATGACGATCCGCTGCACCTGGTTCGTGCCCTCGTAGATCTGGGTGATCTTGGCGTCCCGCATCATCCGCTCGACCGGGTAGTCCCGCGTGTAGCCGTAACCGCCGAGCAGCTGCACCGCATCGGTGGTGATCTCCATCGCGGCGTCGGAGGCGAAGCACTTGGCCGCCGCGCCGAAGTAGGTGAGGTCCGCGTCACCACGCTCGGACTTGCCGGCCGCGGCGTACGTGAGCTGCCGGGCCGCCTCCAGCTTCATGCCCATGTCGGCGAGCATGAACTGGACGCCCTGGAACTCGGCGACCGCCTTGCCGAACTGGCGGCGCTCCGCCACGTACCCCTTGGCGTAGTCGAGCGCGCCCTGCGCGATCCCGACGGCCTGCGCGGCGATGGTGACCCGGGTGTGGTCCAGGGTCTTCATCGCGGTGGCGAAGCCGGTGCCCTCCGCGCCGATCATCCGGTCGGCGGGGATCCGCACGTTGTCGAGGTAGACCTCACGGGTCGGCGAGCCCTTGATGCCGAGCTTCTTCTCCGGCGCGCCGAAGCTCACGCCGGCATCGGACTTCTCGACCACGAACGCCGAGATACCCCGGGAGCGGGCAGCCGGGTCGGTGACGGCGAAGACGGTGTAGAACTCGGACACGCCCGCGTTGGTGATCCAGCGCTTCACGCCGTTGAGCACCCAGTGATCCCCGTCACGCACCGCCCGGGTCGTCATCGAGGCGGCGTCGCTGCCCGCCTCCGGCTCGGACAGGCAGTACGAGAACATGGCGTCACCGGCCGCGACCGGCGTCAGGTAGCGACGCTTGAGCTCCTCGGAACCGGACAACAACAACGGCATCGTGCCAAGTTTGTTCACGGCGGGGATCAGCGAGGAGGACGCGCAGGCGCGCGCAACCTCCTCGATCACGATTGCGGTGGCCAGCGCGTCTGCGCCCGCGCCGCCGTACTCCTCGGGGATGTGCGGTGCGTGGAAGTCCGCCGCCCGCAGAGCGTCGTAGGACGCCTTGGGGAACTCTCCGGTCTCGTCGGCCTCGGCCGCGTGCGGGGCAACCTTCGCCGCGCAGACCTCACGCACCGCCTCCCGGATCGCCTCGTGCTCCTCCGGCAACCGGTAGACGTCGAACGACTCGCCTGCGGCCATGTTGGCCCCTCCCCTTCACCGCTATCATGCGCAGTCTGTGACGACTCCTGACCGCCGACCGCGCAGACTGAAGACTAGCGACTGCAGTTCAGGAGATGTTACCGGCGCGTAGGTATGGGCATGAGGGTGCACCCACGCCGCTGGGCAATGATGGTGGACAACAGTGAGCCACCCACCGGTGCCCCGCCCAGGCGCCGCAGCAGAATGCGACGCGACGACGCGCCGCCAGTGCGAGCGGAGAAGACAGGCGTGACGATCCCCTACCCCACCATCCAGCCGACCCCCGCCATCGCCGCGGTGACACCGCCCTCGGGCGCGCCTCGGCCGCGGGTGACGTTCCTGGGGACCGGCTACCTCGGTGCGACGTACGCCATCTGCTACGCCGAACTGGGCTACGAAGTGCTCGGGTTCGACGTCGACGCAGACAAGATCGCGATGCTGAACGCCGGCCAGGTGCCGATCCACGAGCCCGGCCTGGACGAGCTGCTCCGGCGCAACCTCGCCGCCGGCCGCCTGCGGTTCAGCACCGACATCGCCGAGACCGCCGACTTCGGCGACGTGCACTTCATCTGCGTCGGCACCCCCCAGCGGGCCGACGGGATGGGCGCCGACCTGTCGTACGTCGAGGCGTCGGTCACCGGCCTCGCGCAGCACCTGACCCGCAAGGCGCTGATCGTCGGCAAGTCCACCGTGCCGGTCGGCACCGCCGAGTGGGTGGAGCAACTGGTCGGCAAGCACACCCCCCACGACCTGGGCGTCGAGGTGGCGTGGAGCCCCGAGTTCCTCCAGGAGGGCTTCGCCGTCGACGACGTCCTGCGGCCCAACCGGATCGTGGTCGGCGTGAAGAGCGAGTGGGCGAACGGCATGCTCTACGCCGCGCACAAGGGCGTGTTCGACCTGGCCGCCACCGAGGACCGCGAGGTGCCCCTGGTCGTCACCGACTTCGCCACCGCCGAGCTGGTCAAGGTCGCCGCGAACGCCTTCCTCGCCACCAAGATCTCCTTCATCAACGCGATGGCCGAGGTCTGCGAGGCCTCCGGCGGCGACGTCACCCAACTCGCCCGCGCGATCGGGTACGACCCGCGCATCGGCAACCGGTTCCTCCAGGCCGGCCTCGGCTTCGGTGGCGCCTGCCTGCCCAAGGACATCCGGGCCTTCCAGGCCCGTGCCCAGGAGCTGGGCGCCGGCGAGGCGTTGCGCTTCCTGCACGAGGTCGACCTGATCAACCTGCGCCGTCGTACCCGGGTGCTCCAGCTCGCCGCGGACCTGCTCGGCCGCCGCTCCGGGCCGGCCGGCCCGGACTTCTCCGGCACCCGGATCGCCGTGCTCGGTGCCACCTTCAAGCCGAACACCGACGACGTCCGCGACGCCCCGGCGCTCGCCGTCGCCGCGCTGCTGCAGAAAGCCGGCGCCGACGTGCACGTGTACGACCCGCAGGGCACGGAGAACGCCCGCCGCGCGGTCCCCGAGCTGACCTACGAGACCGGCATCAACGAGGCGGTCTCCGGCGCCGACCTGGTCTGCGTCCTCACCGAGTGGGCCGACTTCCGCAACGCCGACCCGGTCGCCCTCGGCGAGCTGGTCAACGGCCGCAAGGTGGTCGACGGGCGCAACTGCCTCGACTCGGCGCTGTGGACCCAGGCCGGCTGGGAGTACCGGGGCATGGGCCGCCCCTGACGGAAAGACCCACACCGGCCGGCCATCGAGCATCTCGGTGGCCGGCCGGTGTCGTCTGTTTGCCCCGGACCCGCCGACAAGAGTCGAAATCCGCGCCAGCTTTGGGCATGCTGCGACAGTGGGAGTCCACAGTGCGGGTGGAGGGGTGTCGTGGCGAACTTTCAATGCTCCTCGTGCGGCCGGGAGATCAAGCCGGCCGTCCATTGCCCGCACTGCGGGGCTGACCAGCCACAGTGGGTCGAGCACCTAGCGGACATCGAGCGTTCGATCGCGGAGATGAAGGCACGCGATGCCGCCATCGCCCGCGAGCAACGGCAGATCGCCGCCAAGATGCAGGCCGCGCTCTTCCAGCGGGACATCCTCGCCCACGCCGGCGAGGAACGACTCAAGCAGGCCACCCGGCCACGCCGAGTGCTACGCCGACGCCCCGGCCGGCGGCCACCGACCGCCACCACCGGCGCGCCGCCCCGGGTGCCCCGCCAGGGCACCCCGCCCGCCCCGGAGGACCCGCCGCCGCCTCCGCCCCGGGCGAGCTGGCTGGACGCGGACGACCCGGAGCACCCCCCGGAGGCCTCGTCGCGCGAGGTGCAGAACATCCCTCTCGGGCTGGGCGCGCTGCTGCTCGGGGTGGCCGCGGTGGTCTTCGCCGCGGTGGCGACCAGCTCGATGGACGCGCTGGCCCGGCTCGGCATCCTGCTCCTGGCCACCGTGCTGATGCTGCTCGCCCCGCCGGCGCTGACCCGGCGCGGGCTCACCTCGACCGCCGAGACCATCGCCGCAGTCGGCCTGCTGCTGGTGCCGCTCGCCGGCAACGCCCTCTGGGCCGTCGAACGGATCGGCGCCAGCGACGCCTCCGCCACGGTCTTCGCCGGGGTGATCTTCGCGGTCACCGCCGGCGTCGCGTTCGGGTACGCCGGCTGGACGGGTCTGCGCGCACCCCGCTTCGCCACCGTGCTCGCCGCGCAGCCGGTGCTGCCACTGCTGGCGTACGACCGGATAACCGGACCGGGCGGCTGGGCGCTGGTGCTGGCCCTGGTCGCCCTCGTCGACCTCTGGCTGGCCCGCTCCGGCGTGGCCCTGGAGCGCCCCGTCGGGCAGGACCTGCCGACGCCGGGCACCCCGTCGGCACCACGTCAGCGCGGCGCCGAAACCCGGCCCGAGGGCGACCCGGAGGAGGCCGCCGAGCTGATCGACGCCAGCGCCGGCTCCGCCGACACGCGGCCGACCCGCCCGGTGCCCGGGCTGCGCGAACTGACCTGGTTGCTGCACTCGGTCGCGGTCGCGGTCGCCCTGGCGTACGCGGTCACCGCCCTCCTCCGGGCACAGACCGTGCCGATCGCGACCGGCGCCGGACTGGTGCTGCTGCTGGCCGCCGCCGTCGGGCTGGCCGGCGCGCTGGTGCTGCGTCGCCCGCCGCTGCCCGACGTCGCGGCCGGCATCGTCACCCTGGCCGTGATCGGCGCGCTCAGCCGGATCGCCTCGGTGGCCTTCCCTGGTCGGGCGTTGCTGCTGATCGCGGCGGTCATCACGGTGACCGGGCTGGCGGTGCGGGCGGTCCCCGAAGCGGCCCGCCGGGGGCCACAGATCGCCTCGGCGGTGGCGCTGAGCGTCAGTGGCCTGGTGGTCGCCGGAGGAGCGCTACGCGCCGGGGTGGCACCGGTCCGGGCGGCTCTGCCCGCCTGGGGTGCCGACCTCGACCGGTACCCGTCCGAGCTGGCCGCCGCGGTCGGGCCGACCACCTGGCAGCTCGCGGGCGCCGCGTTCCTGCTCACCATCGCGGCGGTGCTGGCCCTACCCACGGAGATCCGCCGTGAATTCGCGGTCGCCGGCGCGGCGCTGACCGCGCTCGCCGTCCCGGCCTCGCTCGGTCTCAATTGGGCGGCGGCACCCTGGCCGATGGTGATCACGGCGATCGGCATCGGGGTCATCGGGCTCTCCGCCCGCACCGACCGAGCCGCGGTGGCGCACGCCATCGGGGCGGCCGTGGTGGGCCTGTTCGGCGCCGGCGCCAGCCTGTCCCGCCCCACACTCACCGCTGCGGTCCTGCTCACCCTGTTCGCGGCCGGCACGTTGGTCGCCCTGGCGCCCCGGGTCCGGATCGCCTCGGCCGCCTCCGACACCGTCACCGCCTGGGCCGCCGGAGGGGCGGCATTCGCGCTGCCCGGGGCGGTGGCCGCGTTCGTGGCCGCCAGCCTGCCGACCGACCCGACCCCCACCCCGGCCAGCCTTCGGGAGGTGACCGTCCCGGTCCTGGCGGCCAGCTTCCTGGCGGTCTGCGTGACCCTCGGCTACGCCGCCGTCGTCCAGGTCTCCCAGCGCCACATCCCCGCGCCGCTGTCGGTCGGCACCGGGCTGGGCGCGCTGCTGGTCACGGCCGCCGCGTTCGGCGCGCCCGGAGCGACCGTCGCCGACGCCTGGGTGGGCGCGCTGCTGCTGGTCGCGGCGGTGCTGCTCTTCCTGGCCCCGTCCATCGACGCCGGCCGTCGCGCCGACCTCTCCCTCGACGGCTCGGACCTGGCCGCAGCGGCGGTCACCACCGCTCTGATCGCCACGCTGGTGCGGATCGGGGCGGTACTCGCCCCGGGCGGGCAGTTGGCGGTGGCCGCCGCCCTGGTCCTGATGGTCGCCGTGGCTGCACGCACCATGCCGGAGGAGTGGCGGCGCGGGCCGATCCTCGGCCTCGCCATCGGCGGGCTCCTCATCGGCGTACTCGCCGGCTGGTCGGCGGTGCGCGGTGGGGTCGGCGTGCTGGCCACCCCCGGCCCGATCTGGGACGGCGACCTGAGCGGCTGGCCGGCCGCGCCCGTTGGCGGCGCAACGTGGCAGGCACCGGTGGCCCTGGCCCTGTTGGCCCTCGCCGCCGGCATCCTGCTCCCCCCACCCTGGCGGTGGGACGTGTCCGGCGTGGCGGTCGTGCTCGCCACGATCGGCGCACCGGCGGCGTTCGATCTGGCCTGGTGGTCTCCGGTCCTGGTCGGCGGAATGGTCGCCACCATGTACGGAATGGCCGCAGTGGCGACGGAGGAGGCGCGCGCCGGGCTGTCACGGGCCATTGTGGCCGGGGTGGTCGCGCTGCACGCCGCCGGAGCCGGCCTGGTCCGGCCGTGGACCACGGCACTGGCGCTCGGCAGCATCGCGCTGATCGGCGTGGTGGTGGCCACGCTGGCCCGCGTCCTGGCCGGCCCACGGGTGACCGACATCGAAACCGAGGGAATGCCACCACACCTGGTGCAGATCGGTGGTGCGGCGATCGGCGCCGCGCTGCTGGCCCTCCCCGGTGCGGTGGCTGCGCTGGCCGCCGAATACGAACACTCGGCGCAGGTGGTGCTGACCGCCGCGCTGGCCGCGTCCAGCCTCGGCCTGGCCGCCGTGGCCGCGGTCCGCCGGCAGGTGCCGCAATATCTGCCCTGGGTCAGCGCGGCGGTGGTCGGCGGGGCCACCATCAGCGCCCTCGCCGCCATCCCCACCGGCCTCCCCGCCGGCGTCTACGCGGCCGCCGCCGCCCTGCTCGGTGTGCTGGCCGAGCTGATCCGAGCAGCCACCGTGCCGCCGACCGGTTCCGCACAACCGGTCCGGCGCTGGGCGGTACGCCTCGACGGCGCGCTACGGCGACTGCCGGACGATCCGGAGCGGCGGCGGTGGCGGGTCAACCCGGCTGCGGGCGCGCTGGCCGCAGCGGCTCTTCCAACCGCCCTGGCACTCGCCTCGATCGCACCCGCGCTGGTCGCCGCACTGGTCGCGCCACACGCCACGCTGAGCAGGATCTGGCAGGGGCCGCCGCCGGAGCTGGTCACCCCACCCTCGGACGTGGTCGACCCCACCCACGTGCTGACGGCGCTGCTGCTCACGGCGACCGCGGCACTCGCCGCCACCGGTTTCAGCGGTGGGCGACGCTCCCGTGCCGTACCGGTGGTGCTGCCCGGGGCCGCCGTGACGCTGCTGATCGCGCCCATCGCGTTGGGCAGCGGCTGGCCGGCGAGCACCCTCGCGGCGCTCTCCGTGTTCACCATCTCGATGCTCGGCCTCGCGCTGACCCCGCCACCACCGCTGGTCGAGCCGGCCCGCTCGCTGCGGCTGGCCCGGATCCTGGTGTTCGTCATCGGGCTGGCCGCGGGCGGCGCCGGACTCGCCGGAAGTCTCGCCGCCGAGGAGCTGACCCTGTTCAGCCTCGGCGGAGGGGTCGGCGTGGGCATGGTGGCGGCCCTGTTCGGGACCACCCAGCGGGCCCGCATCCTCGGCTGGCTCTTCGCCTCGCTGATGGCGCAGCTCTTCGTCCTCACCGCCGGTCTGGTCGCCGGGTTGGCCGCGGTCTGGTCCGCGTTCGGGGTGCTCGCCGTCGGAGCCGTCCTGCAGGTGCTTGCCGCGATCCTGCCCCAGCTGCGGCGGCCGGAGGCGCAGCGGGAGGCCGCCACGGTGCAGTGGAGCGGGTACGCGGCCGCGCTGATCGCGCTGGCCCTCGCCTTCGACTCGCCCCGACACATCGCCGCCCTGCTGGCCGCCTGGGGTGCGGTCCTCGGGGTGGCGGCGACCCGCCCCGGTCGCCGGCCGGTGGAACGCCGGATCCTGTTCTGGGCGGTGGTGGTCTGCGAGATCACCGCGTGGTGGATCCTGATGCGGGTCGCCGACGTTGCGCTGCCGGAGGCGTACACGCTGCCGTTCGCCGCGCTGGCCCTTCTCGTCGGAGTCCTGGAGCTGCGCCACCGGCCGGACATGAGCAGTTGGGTGGCGTACGGGCCGGCACTGGTCACCGCCTTCGTGCCGACGCTGGCCATCGTGCTGGCCACCGAGTCCAGCACGCTGCGGCAGATGCTGCTGCTGCTCGGCGCGGTCGCGGTGCTGATCTTCGGCTCGTCCAGCCGGCAGCAGGCACCGGTGATCGTCGGCGCGTCGGTCACCGCGATCACCGCGATCCACGCGCTGTTCAGCCTCGGCCCGTGGCTCGCGCTCATCCCGGTGGGCATCCTGCTGCTCATACTCGGGGCGAGCAACGAGCGCCGCCGCCGAGCCCAGGACCGCCTACAAACCGCCCTACGAGGAATGAGATAGACCGGAGGGTCCCCACGGCGTAGGCGCCTGGGCACGGCAAGCATGCCGGGTCCCCACGCCAACCCCCGTCACCTCGCGCGATCTTGCACTTTCTGTCGCGACATAAGGCGCGAATACCGCGAAGTGCCGACCGAAAGTGCAAGATCGCGGGCGGGGTGGGGCGGGGGTGGGGGTTAGGGGAGGGTTGCTTGGAGGGCGGCTTCCTTGGTGGCTACCAGCTTTTCCAGGTCCTGCTGGTAGGTCGTCATCTTGGCGCGGAGGTTCTCATCCGTGGCGCCGAGGATCCGTACGGCGAGCAGGCCCGCGTTGCGGGCGTTGCCGATCGACACGGTGGCGACCGGAACCCCGGCCGGCATCTGCACGATGGACAGCAGCGAGTCCATGCCGTCGAGGTGCTTCAGCGGCACCGGCACACCGATCACCGGCAGCGGCGTCACCGAGGCGACCATGCCCGGCAGCGCGGCAGCACCGCCAGCCCCGGCGATGATCACCTTCAGACCGCGGTCGGCGGCGTAGCGGCCGTACTCGATCATCGCGACCGGGGTCCGGTGCGCCGAGATCACCCGCACCTCGTACGCCACGCCGAAGTCGTCCAACACCTCCGCGGCGGCCCGCATGGTCGGCCAGTCCGAGTCGCTGCCCATGATCAGCCCGACCGTGCTCACAGGGGTCTCCTTCTCGACCGAGGGGGTCACTCGTGCCCCTCGCGCAGCCAGCGCGCGGCCCGCGCGGCCCGCGCCCGTACGTCGTCCAGGTCGTCGCCGAGCACCGTGACGTGCCCGATCTTCCGGCCGGGCCGCACCTGCTTGCCGTAGAGGTGCACCTTGGCGCCCGGCTCGGCAGCGAAGAGGTGGTGCAGCCGCTCGTCGATCGACATTCCGCCCGGCTCGCCGCCGAGCACGTTCGCCATCACCACGACCGGAGCGCTCAGCGCGGTGTCGCCCATCGGGTAGTCCAGCACCGCCCGCAGGTGCTGCTCGAACTGCGAGGTCCGGGAACCCTCGATGGTCCAGTGCCCGGAGTTGTGTGGGCGCATCGCCAGCTCGTTGACCACGATCGCGGGCCGGCCGGCGTCGTCACGCACCTCGAAGAGCTCCACGGCCAGCAGGCCGATCACACCGAGCGCGGTGGCAAGGTCGATGGCGAGCTGCTGGGCGGCGACCGCCAGTTCCTCGTCCAGGCCGGGCGCCGGGGCCAGCACCTCCACGTTGATGCCGTCGGACTGCACCGTCTCGACCACCGGGTACGCGGCCACCTGACCGAACGGCGACCGGGCCACCTGTACGGCCAACTCGCGGCGCAACGGCACCCGCTCCTCGACGATCAGCCGGGTGCCACCGGCGAGCAGCGTGGCTGCCAGCTCGGTGGCCTGGGCGGCGTCGTCGACCATCCAGACGCCACGGCCGTCGTAGCCACCCCGCGCCGCCTTGAGCACCACCGGCCAGCCGATCTGCTCACCGAAGCCGACGAGGTCGGCGGGCTCGCCGACCGGCCGCCACGCCGGGTTGGGCGCGCCCAGCTCGGTCAGGCGTTCCCGCATGACCTGCTTGTCCTGGGCGTGCAGCAGCGCGTCCGCCGGCGGGTACAGGGTCACCCCTTCCGCCGCCAGCGTGCGGATGTGCTCGTTGGGCACGTGCTCGTGGTCGAAGGTGACCACGTCGCAGCCCTTGGCGAAGGTACGCAGGGCGGCCAGGTCGGTGTGCTCGCCGTACTGGACGTCGGCAGCGACGAGCGCCGCACCGTCATCGGGGGCGGTCGCGAGCACACGCAGTGACTGGCCGAGGGCGATCGCGGCCTGATGGGTCATTCGGGCCAACTGGCCGCCACCCACCATGCCGACAACAGGCAGACCGGTACGGGAATCCATAGCGCGGCCAGCCTATCCGGGCCGCCGGCACGCCCACCCGGAGGGCTGGCGACCCGCCTCGAAGGCGCTGGGGAGACCAGCCGGCGGGCGGCACGGCGACTACCGGGCGTGGCGGTGGGCTCAGCCGAGCTCGGCGATCAGCTCCTCGACCGAGGTGACCGGCCGCTGGCAGACGAAGCCCCGGCAGACGTACGCGGCGGACCGGCCGTCGACCAGCGGCCGGTCGGCGAGCAGCGGCACACCGGGCTGGTCCGGACGTCCGGCGACGACCACCGCCCCGGGCGGGGCATGCCGGTGGGCGGCGGCCACCAGGGGGTCGCCCGCCGGGTCGTCGGTCGCCACGGCGATCTCGTACGGCCCGGAGAGCAGCGCCTCGCCGACCATGGCCGCGTACCCGGCGAACCGGGGGTGCTGCCCGACGATCGGCGCGACCGTGGCGAGCGCCGCCTCGGCGGCCTCCCGGTAGCGCGTCTCCCCGGTCAGCGCCGTGTACGCCACCAGCCCGGCGATCAGCGCCGATCGGCCGGACGGGGTGGCGTTGTCGGTCGGGTCAGCCGGGCGGGCGACCAGCCGTTCGGCGTCGTCGGCGGTGTCGTAGAAGGCGCCTCCGGGTGCGGCGAAGTGCGCCAACGCGGTGTCCAGCAACTCGCCGGCCAGCGTGAGCCACCGGCCCTCGCCGGTGAGCTGGTGCAGCGCGCAGAAGGCCTCGGCCACACAGCCGTAGTCCTCCAGCACGCCGGCCGGCTCGCCGACCTTGCCGTCCCGGGAGACCCGGCGCAGCCGGCCGTCCACCAGGTGCACGGTGGCCAGGTGCTCGGCGGCCTGGCGCATCGCACCGTCGGCGACGATGGTGACGCCGTCCATCAGGTTGGCGTCCTCGTCCTGCGGGGACGCGTACAAGGCGGCGACCTGCTGGAACTCGGCGATGGCGGTGATCGCCAGGCCGTTCCAGGCGGCCACCACCTTGTCGTCGCGGGCCGGCTGCGGGCGGGTGTCCCGGGTGTTGAGCAGTCGCCCGACCACCTGCTGCCAGCGGGCGCGCACCTCGGGCGCGGCGTCGTCGACGTCCCGGGCGATCTGCAGCACGCTCATGCCATGCTCAAAGGTGCCCTCGTCGGTGACGGTGAACAGGTCGGCGGCGAACCGGCCGTCCTCCTCGCCCAGCGCCTCGACGAGTTGGGCGGGCGTCCAGGCGTAGGTGAGCCCCTCGACGCCCTCGGTGTCGGCGTCCAGGGCGGAGGCGAAACCCTCCCCCGGCCGGTGCAGCTCGTCGGCGAGGAACCGGACGGTGTCCCGCGCCACCCGGCGGGCCAGCGGGTCACCGGTGAGCCGCCACAACTGGGTGTAGACCCGCAGCAGCAACGCGTTGTCGTAGAGCATCTTCTCGAAGTGCGGCACCGTCCAGTGCGCGTCCACCGAGTACCGGGCGAAGCCACCGGCGAGCTGGTCGTAGATGCCGCCCCGGGCCATCGCCTCGGCGGTGTGCCGGGTGATCTCCAGGCTGGCCGGGTCGCCGGTGCGCTGGTGGTGGCGCAGCAGGAAGAGCATGTTCATGTGCGGTGGGAACTTCGGGGCGCCCCCGAAGCCGCCGTTCGTGGCGTCGTACTCGCTGGCCAGCTTCGCGGCCGCCGCGTCGAGCAGCGGGGCGTCCAGCGGGGCGGTGGGGCCACCCACGGCCTGCGCGCCACCGATCGCCTCGACCACCGCGGCGCCCTGGCGCAGCACCGCCTCGCGCTGCTCACGCCAGGCGGTGGTGACCGACTGGAGCAACTGGACGAAGTTGGGCCGCGGGAAGTAGGTGCCGCAGAAGAACGGGGTGCCGTCCGGGGTGGCGAAGACGGTCATCGGCCAGCCACCCTGGCCGGTCATCGCCTGGGTCGCGGTCATGTAGACCGCGTCCACGTCCGGGCGCTCCTCACGGTCCACCTTGATCGACACGAAGTTGTCGTTCATCAGGGCGCCGACCTGCTCGTTCTCGAACGATTCGTGCGCCATGACATGGCACCAGTGGCAGGCCGCGTAGCCGACCGAGATGAGCACCGGGACGTCCCGCCGTTTCGCCTCGGCGAACGCCTCGTCGGACCAGGGCCACCAGTCGACCGGGTTGCCGGCGTGCTGGAGCAGGTACGGACTGGTGGCGTCGACGAGTCGGTTCACCTGACGACCATAGCCAGCCCCGGCGCGGACCGCGCGGGCTCCACCCGGACGGTCAAGCCCGCTACCGCGGGAACAGCCGGCCCGGGCCATGGGGCCCGGGCCGGAGACCATCAACCCTTCTTGAGCCGAACCACGGCGGTGTCGGCGTCGCTGACGAAGACGTCGTACGTCGTGTCGTAGGAGAGGGCGTTCGCGGACACCGTCACGGCACCCCGGCGGAACGGGACCGAGGTGAACGTGGGTGTGCTGGACGTCCAGGCGACCGGCGCGCCGGGGGTGCACGCCGCCTCGGCCCGGACGATGCCCTCAGCCCGCTGACCGTGCCACGTCTGGTGGACGGCGCCCTCCACGTACACGGTGGCCGGTGCGCTGCAGGTGACCGTGCCGTGCACCGTCACCTCGCCGGTCCCGGTGTCGATCGTGCCCGACCCGGCCACGTCGACTCCGACGGCGAGCACCGGCGGTGCCGGCGGGTTCTCGACGTGCACCTCTCCCCGGGCCGAGCCCGTGCTGTAGTTGCAACGTTGCTCGAAGGTGGCGTCGAACCGCTCCAGATAGCCGTGCGGGCCCCAGGAGATGTCGGTGACGGTGAACGAGCCGGTCTGCCCGAACGAGCAGATCCGGTCGGCACCGCTCAGGTCGATGCCGGGCAGCGGGCTCTCGTAGGTGTTCCCGGTGGCGCCGGTGTAGGTGCCCACCGCCAACGGCTGGCCTACCGGCGCGCTCAGCTCGATCTTCCAGGGACCGGCGGGTGGGTCGAAGACCTGGACGGTGAGGTGGTTCGCAGTGCCCCAGACGTCGAAGCCGCCGCCGGACGCGGTGGAGAACGCCACCCCCTCGCCCTCAGTGATCGGATCGTCCGGATCGCCGGTGACTACCAGCGTGGCGGACTCGGGTGCTCTGGCGGAGGCCGGTGCGGCGACGGCCAGCGTGCCGACCGCCACGACGCTCAGCACGAGTGCTGCGGCGTGGATGGGACGTTTCCCGGAGAGTCGCATGATGTCCCTTCGAGGGAGGGCGTCGACGATCAATACATCAACGCAGCTCGATCGACTCTAGGGGGTTGACGGGCGGTTTGCCGCCCCGTCCGAAACCGATCAGCCCGGGGTCGCGCCGACTGCTCAGGAGGCGCCGTCGGCGCGGAGCCGGAACACGTTCGACTCCGCCGAGTCGCGGAGCGACCCCAGGACCGCGCCGATCTTGTCCGCCGGCATCGGCTTGAAGAAGTGGTAACCCTGCGCGGAGGTGCAACCCAGCTCGGCCAGGGCCATCCGCTGCTCGGCGGTCTCCACCCCTTCGGCGACCACACGCAGACCCAACTCGTGGGCGAGGCCCACGGTCGTCCGTACGATCGCCGCGGCCTCCGGGGAGTCGGCCATCCGGATCACGAATGAGCGGTCCACCTTCAACTCGTCCACTGCGATCCGGGTGAGGAAGGTCAGCGACGAGAAGCCGGTGCCGAAGTCGTCGACCGCGAGCTGCACGCCCATCGCCCGGAGGGTGGCCAGCACCTCGTCGATGACCTCCAGCTCACTCATCACCACCGTCTCGGTGATCTCCAGGACCAGCCGGTGCGGTGGCACCTGATGGCGGCGCAGCGCCTCGGCGATCTCCGCCGGCAACCGGGGGTCGAGCAGGCTGCGCGCCGACAGGTTGACCGAGATCGGGACGTCCAGTCCTTCCCGGGCCCAACCGGCGGCCACGCCGAGGGCCTTGTCCAGCACGTAGCGGGTGAAGGCGCCCAGTTGCTCGCTGTTCTCCACCGGCCGGATGAAGTCGGCCGGGCCCAGCCAGCCACGTCGGGGATGCTGCCAGCGGATCAACGCCTCCACCCCGGTGGGCGCGCCCGTGGCCAGGTCCACGGCGGGTTGCAACGCCAGCACCAGCTGATCGTCGACCTTCAGCGCCTCGCGTAGCTCCGCCAGCAGGGCGAGCTGATCGGTGCTGGCCGCGTCGCGGGTGCCGTCGTACGCGGCGACGTTGCCGCCGCCCTCCTTGGCCTGGTACATCGCGATGTCGGCCCGGCGTAGCAACTCGGTCAGGTCGGCGGTGCCGGCGTCGGCCACCACCACCCCCACGGAGACCTCGATCGACATCCGTACGCCGGCCACCTCGGTCGGCGCGGCCAACCGCTCGGCGATCTCGCGGGCCTGACGCAGTGCGTGGGCCATCGGGGCGGCCCGGTCACCGAGCACCGGCACCGCGGTGAGCAGCAGCGCGAATTCGTCGCCGCCGAGCCGGCCGAGCAGGTCGCCGGGGCGGACCAGCGCGCTGAGCCGGTTCGCGGTCAGCCGCAGCAACTGGTCGCCGGCGGCGTGACCGAGGGTGTCGTTGACTTCCTTGAACTGGTTGATGTCCAGCAGCAGCAGCGCCACCGGGTGATCGTGTGCGAGCTGCCGCAGCGACTGGTCGCCCTTGCCGAGCATCGCCGCCCGGTTGGCCAGCCCGGTGAGCGGGTCGTGCACCGCCTCGTACGACGAGCGGGCGGTGACCAGCCGCAGCTCGCGGTGAGTTGCGGCGTCGTGCAGCGCGGCGGCCAGGGCGTCGCCGAATGCGGCCACCGCGTCGCGTTCCCGGGCGTTGGGCGGGGCGGCGCGGGGGAATCGGACCCGCAGCCGACCGACCGGGGCGGCGCCGACCGACAGCGTCCGGCTCAGCTCGTGCTCGTCCGGCTCCGGCCGGTCCGGTGGGCCCGTCTCACGGTCGACGAGTTGGCCGCTGGCGTCTCCTCGGTACCGATGCCACCGGCCGTCGGTCCGAGCCACGTCGACGTCGACCAGTTCGGCGTTGAACAGCGCCAGCGCCCCGGTGACCGCCGCGCTGGCCACGCCCCGCTCGTCGAGCTGGTTGAGAGCTGCCGTGGCTTCGGCGAAGGCTCGCCAGGTGCGGCGCTCCTGATCGGAGCGCAGCCGGTAGCGGTAGGTCTGCTGCAGCAGCCAGAGCAGCGGCGGCAGCAACAGCAACCAGCGTGCGTCGAGTTCCAGCAGTGCTACCACCACGAGGCCGACCGCCACGTTGCCGACGAACATCAGGATCTTGCCGCGCAGCGCGGCGAGCAGCGGCGGCCCGATCGGCAGTCCGTGCCGCAGGCCCAGCGTCACCCCGCCGAGCCATGCGGTCACCAGGAGGTAGGTCACCGACCCGGCGATCACGGCCACCGACAGCATCGGGGTGGGCGGGGCGAGCAACGGCCGTCCGAGCGCGGTGGCCACGGAGACGGCCAGGGCCGACGCGGCGGCCAGCGACGCGGCGATCCGGAGGATCTCCAGGGCCGGACGACGGTCGTTGTGCAGCGAGAGCATCGTCCAGGCCAGGCCGGTGCCGAGCAGCGTGGCGGACGGCAGCCAGCCGGCCGGCGTCAGATAGAGGCAGACGATCAGCGCGGCCTCGCCCCAGGTGATGCTGACCATGCCCGCGGCAGAGCGGAACCGTAGCCGGGCGAGCTGGGCGAGCGCGAGGACGGCGACGGCGATGCCGAACCGGGCCGGACCGCCGAGGGGGTCGTCGGCCGGCAGCCTGGCCGGGAGGGTCAACCCGACCGCGGAGGCGACCAGGGCGGTCAGGGTGACGGCGGCGGTGAGCACGAGCAGACGGCCCGGCGTGCCTCGCACCCCGAGCCGGTCGAATGGGTTGCCGGCCGGCCCGGAGGTCATCGACCTCCCCCGTCAGCCGACCGACCGACGTCGCGGCGGGCGGCCGGTGCTGTGCTGGTCATCGGCGCCCCCTCCCGCACACGGCTCGGGGACTTTTGGTCCCCCCGGCGGAAGGCTAAGCCAAACCGGGTGGCCGCAACAGGGGGCGACCAACCGGTTCGACGTGAATCACGCGTTGACTACCCGTTCCGGTGCTGCTGGTGCCCATTGGGACCGGGCGTGGATGAATCATGCCCCCCGGTCCCGTCTGTCGGATCGACGACTGACGCATCGGCCCTGGTCGGATCGACCGGCCCCGTCTGCTGCGGGAACCGGTCAGGCAGGCGGCGCAGCCGAGCGTTCATGTTGCGGATCAGCAGGATGGTCGCGGCGGCCAGCAGCAGGATGAGGAAGAGGCCCATCGGCCCCGCCAGACCACCCGTGCGGGTGTCACCGAAGTTGTTCTCCGCGAGCACCTGGGCAGCGGTCAGCATGGCGTTCCTCCGATGTGCGATTGGTAACCAGCGTAGCCCCGCCCGGGATCAGCGTGCGTGCGCCGTCTCCCGCACCCCCGCGAAGAGATCGGACTCGGGCAGCGGGCTGTCGACAACCGAGCGGGCCAGCTCGAAATCCTCGGTCGGCCAGGCGCGGCGCTGCAGCTCCATCGGAACGTGGAACCAAAAGCCGTCCGGGTCGACCTGGGTGGCGTGGGCGCGCAGCGCGTCGTCGCGGACCGGGAAGTATTCGGAGCACTCCACCCGCGTGGTGATCCGCGGGCCCTTGTCCGGCCGGTCCTCCCAGCGCTTGAGCCACTCCTCGTAGGGCGACTCCTTACCCGCGGCCAGCATGCCCTCGTGCAGGGCCATGATCTTGGCCTTGGAGAAGCCGATGTCGTAGTACAGCTTGAGCGGCTGCCAAGGCGCGCCCAGCTCCGGGAAGCGCTCCGGGTCGCCGGCTGCCTCGAACGCCGCCACGGTCACCTTGTGGCACATGATGTGGTCCGGGTGCGGGTAGCCGCCCTCTTCGTCGTACGTGGTCACCACGTGCGGACGGAACTCGCGCATCAGGCGCACCAGTGGACCGGCGGCCACCTCGACGTCCTGCAGGGCGAAACAGCCCTCGGGCAGCGGTGGCAGCGGGTCGCCCTCCGGCAGCCCGGAGTCGACGAAGCCGAGCCAGGCCTGATCGACGCCGAGGATCGCCCGGGCGGCGTCCATCTCGGCGCGCCGGATCTCGCCGATGTTGGCCCAGACCTCGGGACGGTCGAGCTTGGGGTTGAGCACGCTGCCGCGCTCCCCGCCGGTGCACGTCACGACCAGGACATCCACGCCCTCGGCGACGTACTTGGCCATCGTCGCCGCACCCTTGCTCGACTCGTCGTCCGGGTGCGCGTGCACGGCCATGAGACGCAGCTGCTCTGCCAACTTCGGCACTCCTCGTCTGTGCCGGCCGGTGGACCCGACCGGGCTCGACCGGCTGACCTGCCGGGATCGTTCCTCACCGCACCCTGTCACCGGCCAGCACCGCAGGGGATGACCTGCCATTCCTGCCGCTGGACCGGGTGGGAGGATGGACTCTGTCATTCTTGCCGATGCCGCCGACAACAACGCCAGGAGATACCCGCCGGTGACCGAGACGCACGCCACAATTTCCGCAGGCGCTCCGGTATTTCCGGCCGGGCGCTACGGCCGCCGCCGGGCGTCCGGCGGGAAGCGCCGTCGTACGCTGCTGGCCGCACTGGTGCTGGTGGCGCTCGTGTCGACGCTGACCGTGATCTCGTTCCGGCTCTACCGCCAGTACGGCGATCCGGCCTACGACGCCCAGGTGATCACGTACACCGACATCACGGACAGTCAGGTGCTTGTCGACTTCCGGGTGACCGTGCCGGCGGGTGGATCGGCGGTCTGCGTGCTGCGGGCCCGAACCCACGCGGGTGCCGAGGTGGGCCGTGACCAAGTCACCGTTACCGCCGAACCCGGCAACCGGCACGTCACGGCACGGCACCGCCTGGCCACCACCGAACGGCCGTTCATCGGCGAGGTCCTGCGCTGCCAACCTGCGTCCTGACCTGCCAGAACGCCCCCGCGAACGAGGCTTGCCGCGCGCCTACCCCCGGTGTCGGATCCGGACACCGGCGGTGATGGCCGACACGCTGTGTCGTACCGCACTGGTAACTTGGTAGTTCACCTGTCAGCCAGCCACGCACAACTGAGGAGAACGCCTGTGTCCACTGGCAACGAGGCGCCCGCCACCTGGCTGTCGCAGGACGCGCACGACCGCCTCCAGGCCGAGCTCGACGAGCACATCGCCAACCGTCCGGCCATCGCCGCCGAGATCAACGCTCGGCGCGAAGAGGGCGACCTGCGGGAGAACGGCGGTTACCACGCCGCCCGCGAGGAGCAGGGCAAGGCCGAGGGTCGCATTCGCTACCTGCAGGAGCTGCTGCGCACCGCGAAGGTCGGCGAGG
Source organism: Micromonospora parathelypteridis (assembly GCF_014201145.1). Classification (NCBI taxonomy): domain Bacteria; kingdom Bacillati; phylum Actinomycetota; class Actinomycetes; order Micromonosporales; family Micromonosporaceae; genus Micromonospora; species Micromonospora parathelypteridis. The sequence goes on along the minus strand of NZ_JACHDP010000001.1, from coordinate 4,116,700 downwards.
CGCCGACGGCGGACGCGGTGTCGCCGGGCATGGTCGTGACGATCTACTTCGACGACGACGCGAACGACACCGAGACCTTCCTGCTCGGTTCGCGGGAGATCGCGGCCACCACCGACCTGACCGTCTACAGCCCCGAGTCGGCGCTCGGCAAGGCGATCCTGGGCGGCCGGCCGGGGCAGACCTGCACCTACACGGCGCCGAGCGGTGCCGACATCAAGGTGACCGTGGTCAACTTCGAGCCGTTCTCCGGCTGACCGTCGCCGGTCGCACCACCCCGCTCAACGGCATCGCTCCCGAGGCGTGGCACCACCGGTGTCACGCCTCGGCGGCGAACACCACCTGGTAGCCGCTGGCCCGCAACGCGCTGATCAGCGTGTCCGAGTGCTCCACGCCCCGGGTTTCCACCGACAGTGCCACCTCCACCTCGCCGAGGCTGAGGTGCGGGTTGGCCCGCTGGTGCTCAACGTCCACCACGTTGGCCCGGTGCTCGGCGATCTGGCTGAGCAGCGACGCGAGTTGCCCCGGCCGATCCGAGCAGCGCACGGTAACCCGCAGATAGCGACCCGCGGCGGCCAGGCCGTGCTCGATCACCCGCATCATCAGCAGCGGGTCGATGTTGCCGCCGGAGAGCACCGCGACCACCGGCGTCTCCACCTCGACCACGCCGGCCAGCAGCGCGGCGACGCCCACCGCCCCGGCCGGCTCGACCACCTGCTTGCCGCGCTCCAGCAGCATCAACAGGGCCCGGGAGATGTCTTCCTCGGAGACCGTCACGATCTCGTCGACCAGCTTGCGCACGTGGTTGAAGGTGATCTCCCCCGGCCGGCCGACCGCGATGCCGTCGGCGATGGTGGAGAAGGCGGGCAGCCGGACCGGTTCCCCGGCCACCAGCGAGGGCGGGAACGCCGCCGCGCCGGCCGCCTGGACGCCGATGATCCGGACGTCGGGCCGCAACGCCTTCGCGACCACCGCCATGCCCGAGATCAGTCCGCCACCACCGACCCCGGTGATGATCGTCTTCACCTCCGGGCACTGTTCGAGGATCTCCAGCGCCACCGTCCCCTGACCGGCGATCACGTCGGGGTGGTCGAACGGGTGGATCAACACGGCGCCGGTGCGCTCCGCGTACGTGTGGGCGGCGACCAGCGACTCGTCGACGGTGTTGCCAGCCAACTCGACCTGCGCGCCATACCCCTTGGTGGCGGCCACCTTCGGCAGCGGCGCGTTCACCGGCATGAAGACGGTGGCGTGCGTCCCGACCAGGCCGGCGGCGAGGGCCACGCCCTGCGCGTGGTTGCCCGCGCTCGCCGCGACCACACCGCGCTCCCGCTCCGCCGCCGACAACCGGGAGATCCGCACGTACGCGCCCCGCACCTTGTAGGAGCCGGCGCGCTGCACGTTCTCGCACTTGAGCCAGGTCGGCCCGCCCAGTGCGGCGCTGAGCGGGCGGGAGGGCTCCATCGGGGTGGTCCGGATGACACCAGCGAGCAGTTTCCGTGCAGCCCGCACGTCGTCGAGACCGACCAGTTCCGTCATGCCCCGATCGTGCCACCCGCCTCCGGAGCCCTCGGCGGCGACACCGGGGGTCGCCGGAGCGAGCTCGGTGGGCACGCGCACCCGATGACGATCAGGCAGAGGCCGGCGTCCCCGTACCGACCCGGGGATAGCCGGGGGCGTGGCGTGCCCACGGGGCGGCCATCTCGAACTGGCCGGCCACACCGAGCAGCAGCAGCTCCGACCCCGGCGGACCGACCATCTGCACGGCGACCGGCAGGCCGTCCGGGCGGCGGCCGACCGGCACCACGACCGCCGGCAGGCCGGCGATGTTCCACGGCGCGGCGTACGGGGCGTACCGGATGTTGGCTGTCATGTTCGCCCGCCAGGACCGGTCGGACCAGCGTGCCGCCTCCGGGGGTGCGGTGGCCAGCGCCGGGGTGAGCAGCAGGTCGACCGAGTGGTCGGTGAAGAAGTCCACCGACCGTTGCCGCCAGGCGGCCCGGTCGGCCTCCCGCACGTAGCCGCGACGCTGCGCCCATTCGCCGAGCGCGACGTGCCGCCGGGTACGCCGTTGCAGGCCACGCCGGTCCAACCCGGAGGCCCGGACGTCGGTGGCGGCGGCGGCGAACCAGGTGGCGATGCCCTGCAGGCCCAGCGCGGTGGGGTAGACCGGATCGGCTGGCACCGTGTCGTGCCCGGCGGCGGCGAGGAGTCGGCCGGCTGCGGCGACCGCGTCCCGGTTGGGCGCGTCCGGTGCGACGCCGCGCACCGGGGAGCGCAGCGAGACGCCCACCCGTAGCCGCTGCGGTGGGACCAGCTTCTCGGGACGCCGGCCGGCGAGCACCGAGAAGCCGACCGCCGCGTCGGCGACGGTGCTGGTCAGCATGCCGTGCTCGGTGAGGCCGAACCAGTCGTCCGCGCCGAGCTGGCAGGGCACCACGCCCCGACCGGGCTTGAGCCCGACCAGACCGCAGCAGGCCGCGGGAATGCGGATCGAGCCGAGACCGTCGTTGCCGTGCGCGATCGGAACCAGCCCGGCGGCCACCGCGGCGGCGGCGCCGCCGGAGGACCCACCGGGGGTACGCGTGCTGTCCCACGGATTGCGGGTCACCGCGCTGTCGTCGTCGGTGAGTGCCCACAGCCCCAGCTCGGGCATCCGGGTCACACCGAGGATCACCGCGCCGGCGCCCCGCAACCGACGCACCACCTCGTGGTCGGCCTCCGCGACGTCGGTGCGCGCGGCCGCCGACCCGTTCCAGGTGGGCAGACCGGCGACCGGAGTGTTCTCCTTGACCGCCACCGGCACCCCGGCCAGGGGCAGGTTGGCCAGGTCCTCCTGCTCGTCGACCTTCTCCGCCTCGGTGATCGCCTCGCCGCCGCGCACGGAACGGAACGCGGCCAGCTCAGGGTCGGCACGGGAGATGTACTCGAGGTGGTCGGCGACGACCTGGGTGGCCGACACGTCACCCCGGCGCACGCCCCGGGCGATCTGCTTGGCGGTCGCCCCGACCCAGGTCGCCATGATGTCCTGCACGGCCATCCTCCCCAGCGGTCAGCCCAGCGCCTGCTCCAGATCAGCGAGTAGGTCGTCGACCGTCTCGATGCCGACAGACAGTCGCACGAGATCGCCGGGAACTTCAAGCGGCGAGCCGGCAGCACTTGCGTGTGTCATCCGCCCCGGATGCTCGATCAGGGATTCCACGCCACCCAGCGACTCGGCGAGCACGAAGAGCTTGGTGCGGTTGCAGATGTCCACGGCGTGCTCCTCACCGCCAGCGGCACGGAACGAGATCATGCCCCCGAACCGGCGCATCTGCTTGGCGGCCACCTCGTGACCAGGGTGCGAGGGCAGCCCGGGGTAGATCACCTCGGCCACCTTGGCGTGCCCGTCGAGGTACGCGGCGAGCCGCTCGGCGTTGTCGCAGTGCCGGTCCATGCGTACCCCGAGGGTCTTGATGCCGCGCAGGGTGAGCCAGGCGTCGAACGGGCCGTTGATCGCGCCCATCGCGTTCTGGTGGTAGCGCAACTCCTCGCCGAGGCTGCTGTCCGCGACGACGAGTGCGCCACCGACCACGTCGGAGTGCCCGCCGATGTACTTGGTGGTGGAGTGCACCACCACGTCCGCGCCGAGCGCGATCGGCTGCTGCAGGTACGGCGAGGCGAAGGTGTTGTCCACCACCAGCAACGCGCCCGCGTCGTGTGCCACGGCGGCCAGGGCGGCGATGTCGGCGATGCCGAGCAGCGGGTTCGTCGGTGTCTCCAGCCAGATGATCTTCGTGCGGCCGGGCTGCACGGCCGCCCGGATCGCGGCCGGGTCGGAGACCTTGGCCGGGGTGAACGTCAGACCCCAGCGCTCGGCGACGCGGGCGAACAGCCGGTACGTGCCGCCGTACGCGTCGTCCGGGATCACCACATGGTCGCCCGGCTTGCACACGGCCCGCAGCAGGGTGTCCTCGGCCGCCAGACCGCTGGCGAAGGCGAGCCCCACCGGCCCGCCCTCCAGCGCCGCGAGGCACTCCTGGAGCGCGTCGCGGGTCGGGTTGCCCGAGCGGCTGTACTCGTAGCCGAGGCGGGGCGCGCCGACGGCGTCCTGCGCGTACGTGCTGGTCTGGTAGATCGGTGGAATCACCGCGCCGGTACGGGCCTCAGGGTCCTGGCCGGCGTGGATGGCGAGCGTCTCGAAGCCGTGACTCATTCTGGTGAGGCTAGTGCCCCGCCGGAGAGGGCTGGGACGGAACCCGCGCTCCCGGGCGGGGGCCGGACCGTCCGGCCCGGCCCCCGCGCGCCGATCGGCGGGCTGGCGGGCCGGTCAGGCGGCCGGAACCGGCAGAACGTGCAGGGTGGCCTGGTTGACCCCGGTCCAGTCATAGGCGACCGCGTAGAGCCGTGCGCCATTCGGCGACCAGGCCAGCGCGCCGGAGCTGAGTTCGTCGCCGAGCTCGAAGCGGGCCAGCTCGGTGCCGTCCGGCGTGAAGACGAACACGTCCGGGTCGTAGGTGGCGTCCGCCCCGGCGGCTACCCGGGTGCCGTCGCGGGAGACCTCGACGGCGTTCGGGTACGCACCGGTGGGGTAGGTCGCGGACGGGGTGCTGATGTCGGCGAACGGGAACGCCTGCGCCTCGTACGGCGCTCCGGCGGCGGTGTAGAGGGTGGTGCCGGTCGGGTCGAGGGCGATGTCCCGCAGGTTGCTGCCGAGCACCGACCACGCGTTCGTCCCCAGGGTGGTCAACGCGCCCGCAGTGCCGATGCCGTACGCGTACGCCGACGCCGGGCTCAACGACGGTTGCCCGGCGAGCAGCACCGCCCGGTTCTGGCTGGCCGCGGCGAGCAGCGGCGCACCGTGGAAGTCCTGGCTGACGACCTGGGTGGTCAGCCGGGCCGGCTGACGGCCGAGGTCGATCCGGCCGATGTTGCCGCCCCACTGGTCACAGCCGTAGCCGAACCACAGGTACCGGCCGGTCAACGCCAGCGACGACGGGCACTCGCCCGCACCGGTGTCGTAACGGGCCGACTCGATCAGCGAGCCGGTGTCGAATGCCGCGATGGTGTTGGCGGTGGGCAGCGCCACGTAGAGCGTCCGCCGGTCGGCACTGAGCAGCAGGTCGGTGGGGCCGGGCAGGCCCGACAGGGTGCCGGTCACCACGCCGGTCGCGCTGGTCACCACGACGTCGGTCGAGGAACGGCCACCGCTGACGAAGACCCGGTCACCGGCCGACACCACGTCGGCGACCGTCTTCAGCGGCAGTGGGGTCGCTGTCGGCGCGGCGGCCGCCTGGGCGTGGCCCGGGACCGCACCGGTGAGCAGCCCGGCGGTCAGCGCCGCGAGCACCAGGGTGAAGCCTCTTCTGATCTGCAAGGTTCGTCCTTTCGGAGCATCGACGCGTACGCCGATGGCCGGGTCGTCAGGTCGCACCGGGGAGTCGGATCGTCGGCCTGACGAGACCCGCCCGGCGGCGGGCCACCGCGACCGACCGGCCGGGCGACGCCGTCGCCACAGCACGCCACCCCCGCGCTGATCCATTCACATGAATGGATAGCACAGCCGGTACGCACGTGGGGGGCACCAGGTCCCGCGAGGGAGCCGGCATAGCCTGACCCGATGAGCGGTTGCGTGTTCTGCGGGATCGTGACGGGCGAGGTGCCGGCGTTCCGGGTGGCTGACACCCCGGCCGGGGTGGCGTTCCTGGACACCCGGCCGGTGTTCAAGGGGCACGTGCTGGTGGTGCCCCGGGTGCACCTGGTGACCCTGGCCGAGCTGCCGGCCGACCTGCTGCCCGACTACTTCGCGCTGGTCCAGCGGCTGGCGGTGGCGGTGGAGACCGCTCTCGGTGCCGGTGGGACGTTCGTGGCGATGAACAACAAGGTGTCCCAATCGGTGCCGCACCTGCACACCCACGTGGTTCCGCGTACCAAGGGCGACGGGTTGCGTGGCTTCTTCTGGCCGCGCACACGGTACGACGACGACGCCGAGGCCCAGACGTACGCAGACCGCATCGCCGCGGCCCTTCCGGGTGGGGCCTGAGTCACGGTGGTACGGGTAAGGAAGCAGGACCCTCCGGTGTTACACGCTGGGAGAGGTACGAGAGGAGATCCCCACCGTGTTTTTGCGCCGCATGAACGCCGAAATGGTTTCGCCCGACCAGGCCCTGCCAGGTCGCCCGATCGCCATGCCGGTCGCCGACCGCCACGAGGTGCTGGGCACCCCGTTGAAGGGCCCGTTCCCTGAGGGCCTTCAGGTCGCGGTCTTCGGCATGGGCTGTTTCTGGGGCGCCGAGCGGCTGTTCTGGACGCTGCCCGGCGTTTACACCACCTCCGCCGGCTACGCGGGTGGCATCACCAAGAACCCGACGTACGAGGAGACGTGCTCCGGCCGGACCGGGCACGCCGAGGTCGTCCAGGTGGTGTACGACCCGAGCAAGATCAACTATGAGGACCTGCTGAAGGTCTTCTGGGAGAACCACGACCCGACCCAGGGCATGCGCCAGGGCAACGACGTGGGCACCCAGTACCGCTCGGCGATCTACACGACCACCGACGAGCAGCGGACCATCGCCGAGTCGTCCCGGGACGCGTTCCAGCCGATCGTGACGCGGGCCGGCAAGGGTGAGATCACCACCGAGATCGCCCCGCTCGGCAGCTACTACTTCGCCGAGGACTACCACCAGCAGTACCTGGCTCCGACCAAGAACCCGAACGGGTACTGCAACCACGGCCCGAACGGCATGAGCTGCCCGGTCGGAGTCGCACGAGTCGGCGGCTGACCACCGCCACTGCGTCAACTGGCAAGGCCACTGGGTTTCGACCCGGTGGCCTTGTTCGGTGTCGGGCTCGTTTCGGTGGCATGGTCGTCAGCAACAGCGCTGCCCCACCCGACGGCTGTCCCTGCTCGCCCCGGAATGCCTGTCAGCGTCGTGCGTCTGGACCGGTCTCGTACGCGCACGGAGACGAGCATCTGCTACCGGCCGCATCTTCCACGATGAGCGCCGAGTTGTCCGCGTCAAGCCAGTAGCGCTGCCCCGGCTGGACAAGCACGGGCCGCCGCAAAACCAGCGGCGCCCCGCCGCCCAGGCTCACCTCAGAAATGAGCGTCAACCGTTCTGCGCGCATCTCGCCTGCCATCGGCCAACGATAGTCCGGGTCCCTCCGGCCGGCCGAAATGCGGGGGCGGCACGCATCGTCGGACGCGGTAACGCACGTCCGGCACCGCTCACTGACCACCCATTGCGGTAACTGGCAAGGCCACTGGGTTCCGACCCGGTGGCCTTGTTCCGTATCGGGGTCGGTTCGGTCGCATGGGCGCCGATCGCTCGCCCACGCGGACCGGTGGCGGACCCGCACCACCGCTCCCGCCAACATCGACGCGGAAAATTCCGGCCCGAGGTGTCGTATCCGCCCGGCGCCGTTCGTAGCGAAGATGGAGGCAGACAAAGGTCCGCCCGGGACGAGGGAGCAGACATGGCCGAGTACCTCATCTACTTCAACCAGCAGTGGGTGGGTGACCACACCGAGGAGTGGTTTCGCGGGCGCGGGCCACTCGCCGCGGCGGTCGTGAACGAGATCAAGGCAGCCGGGGAGTACGTGTTCGCCGGCGGCCTGGAAGAGGACGGCCCCGTCTTCAGTGCCGACGCCACGAGCGGCACGACGATGTTCGCCGACGGGCCCTACGTCGAAACCAAGGAGTGGCTGGGCGGGCTGACCGTGGTGGACGTGGCTGACGAGGAAACGGCCCGGATGTGGGCCGGCAAGATCGCGGAAGCGTGCGGCTGGCCCCAGGAGGTCCGACGGTTCGGCCGCGGCCCGCAATCCGCTGGCGAGTGAGCAGGAAGTTGGCGGCTGGCCAGACCACTGCACCCGCAGAAGCGTGCTGCCCGGCCGCCGATGAGGCGGCCGGGCATTCCCATTTGGCCCTGTGATCGAAATCCGTTGCCGAGCCCGGCGAGGACTCGATAACGTGGCCGTACACGTGAAGGGAGGTGGTCCAGACTTGTATAGCAATCGGACTCGTGAGGTGGCTGTCAGCTAGCCGCTGTCCTCGACAGTGATCGGTCCGCCGCAAGGCGGACACCAGCACCATCGTCGAGACCGTGTGGCAGCGGTGCGGCGAATCCACGACAGCCACCCGACCCCCGGGGTGCCGGCCAAGTCCAGCCGGCCCGCGCACCAGCGCGGAGCGCCCCGGGGGTCGCTCCATATCCGGGGGAGCGGCGATGTCCATGCGCGAGCTGGTGGTGCTGGGGACGGCCAGCCAGGCGCCGACCCGCCAGCGCAACCACAACGGGTACGTGCTGCGCTGGGACGACGAGGTGATCCTCTTCGACCCGGGTGAGGGCAGCCAGCGCCAACTCCTGCACACCACGGTCACCGCCACCGACCTGACCCGGATCTGCGTCACCCACTTCCACGGCGACCACTGCCTCGGCCTGCCCGGCACCATCCAGCGGCTCTCCCTGGACCGGGTGCCGCACCCGGTCGCCGTGCACTTTCCCGCCGGTGGCGCCGAATACTTCGCCCGGCTCCGGCACGCCACGTCCTTCTACGAGACCGCCGAGCTGCAGGTCACCCCGATCGAGGCGGACGGCCAGCGGATCGACCTTCGCTGCGGCACGCTGGAGGCACGCCGGCTGCGACACCCCATCGAGACGTACGGCTACCGGCTCGTCGAGCCGGACGGCCACCGGATGCTGCCGGAGAAGCTGACCGCGTACGGCATCGCCGGTCCGGCCGTCGGCGAGCTGATCCGCGTCGGGCACCTGGACCTCGACGGGCGCCGCGTGACCCGCGACGAGGTGAGCGTGCCCCGACCGGGGCAGCGGTTCGCGTTCGTGATGGACACCGGCCTCTGCGACGGGGTGTACGCCCTCGCCGAGCACGCCGACCTGCTGGTCATCGAGTCGACGTTCCTGGAGTCGGAGGCCGCGCTCGCCGCCGAGGTCGGCCACCTGACCGCGGCGCAGGCCGCCCGGGTGGCGACCGAGTCCGGGGTACGCCGGCTCGTGCTCACCCACTTCTCCCAGCGCTACAACGACCCGCGCCGGTTCCACGACGAGGCACGCGCACACTTCGACGGCGATCTGATCATCGCCGAGGACCTGATCACGGTGCAGCTTCCACCCCGCCGGGTAGCCTCGGCCGGGTGACCGTCACGCTCCGCCCCGCGACCGATTCCGACCTGATGGCGGTGGGTGCCCTGCACCAGCGCTCCCGGGTCGCCGCGTACTCCGCCTTTCTGTCGGCCGAGGCGTTGGCGGACCCGACACCGGAGGCGATGGGGCGGTACTGGGCCGAGCGGTGGCACTGGGAGCGCGACACCCACCGGCTGACCGTGGCCGAACGGGCCGGGGCGCTGGTCGGGTTCAGTCACCTGGGCCCGGACGACGAGGACGACCCGGCCACCGGGCTGCTCAACGCGATTCACCTCGACCCGGTCGAGCAGGGCCGCGGCACCGGCCGCACCCTGATGGTGGACGCGCTGGACGGCATGCGGGCCCGAGGCTGGCGGCGAGCCGTGCTCTGGGTGCTCCGGGACAACGCCCACGCCCGCTCCTTCTATGAGCGCGGCGGCTGGATACCCACGGGCGACGAACGAGACGAGGCGATCGGCTCAGCACCAACCCGACAACTCCGCTACACCCGCCCGCTCTAAATACCCCCACCCCGCCTCACCCCCACCCCTGGCCCGCCGATCTTGCAGTTTCTGTCGGGACAAAACGCCGCTATAGCGACTTTCACGCGACAGTAAGTGCAAGATCGACGGGCGAGGGGGGTGAGGGTGAGAGCGGGGGTGCGGGTGCGGGGCGGGTTTAGTGGGCGCCCAGGTGGGCCAGGAGGTCTTGGCGGGTCAGGACTCCCTTGGGCTTGCCGTCGACCAGGACCAGGGCCGCATCGGACTTCTCCAGCAGGCCCACAGCCTCGCTCACCGGCTGACCGCCACCGATCATCGGCAGCGGGTCGCCCATGTGCCGCTCGATCGTGTCGTGGAGGTGCGCCTGGCCGGTGAACAACGCGTCGAGCAGGTCCCGCTCGGCGATCGAGCCGGCCACCTCGCCGGTCACCACGGGTGGCTCGGCCTTGAGCACCGGCAGCTGCGAGACGCCGTACTCGCGCATGTAGTCGATCGCGTCACGGACCGTCTCGGTGGGGTGCACGTGCACCAACTCCGGCAGCCCGCCCGGCTTGCTGGCCAGCGCGTCGGCCACCGTCGGCTCCGCGCCGGAGTTGTCGAGGAAGCCGTACCGGGCCATCCACGAGTCGTTGAAGATCTTGGAGAGGTAGCCCCGGCCGCCGTCCGGCAGCAGCACCACCACCACGTCGTCGGGGCCGGCCTTGCGGGCGACCTCCAGCGCGGCGACCACCGCCATGCCGCAGGAGCCACCCACCAGCAGCCCCTCCTCGCGGGCCAGCCGACGGGTCATCTCGAACGACGCCTTGTCGGAGACCTCGACGATCTCGTCGGCCACGCCCTGGTCGTACGTCTCCGGCCAGAAGTCCTCGCCGACGCCCTCGACGAGGTACGGCCGGCCGGTGCCGCCCGAGTAGACCGAGCCCTCCGGGTCGGCTCCGACGACCCGCACCCGCCCCTCGGAGGCCTCCTTGAGGTACCGGCCGATGCCGGAGATGGTGCCGCCGGTGCCGACGCCCGCCACGAAGTGGGTCAGCCCGCCCTCGGTCTGCTTCCACAGCTCCGGGCCGGTGGTCTCGTAGTGCGAGCGCGGGTTGGCCGGGTTGCTGTACTGGTTGGGCTTCCAGGCGCCGGGGATCTCCCTGGTCAGCCGGTCCGAGACGTTGTAGTACGAGCGCGGGTCCTCCGGGGCGACAGCGGTCGGGCAGACCACCACCTCGGCGCCGTACGCCCGGAGCACGTCCTGCTTGTCCTGGCTGACCTTGTCGGGGCAGACGAAGACGCACTTGTAGCCCTTGAGCTGGGCCACCAGGGCCAGCCCGACACCGGTGTTGCCGCTGGTCGGCTCGACGATGGTGCCGCCGGGCTTGAGCAGGCCGGCGGCCTCGGCGTCCTCCACCATCCGCAGCGCGATCCGGTCCTTCACCGAGCCGCCCGGGTTGAGGTACTCCACCTTGGCGAGCACGGTGGCCTGGATGCCCTCGGTGACGTTACGCAGACGTACCAGCGGGGTGTTGCCGATCATGTCGACGACGTTGTCGTAGTACTGCACGGTGTGCCCTTCGTTGCGGCGCCGGCAATGGCGGCCGGGCAGACGTTTCCTCGCCGCCCAGCGTACGTGTCGTCAGGGCACCAGCCGCCCGGGGATGACAGAGCTGCGGCGGGCCTCCCACTCCAGGAAGCGATCGGTTTCGGAGAGCACGCTGCCGGCCAACCAGGTGATCATGACCGCGTCGTCGGCCAACCCGAAGATCGCCAGCGGGATCTCCGGGAGCAGGTCGATCGGCGACACGATGTACGCCGTCGCCGCGGTCATCAGGGCCAGCCGCAGGCCACCGTCGTACTCCCCTTTGGTGGTGGCCCGGATCATCCGGGGCAGGGCCGCCAGCCGGGTGCCCAGCGACGGCCCACCGCGGGCCCCGGCCGCCAGTGCCCGCGCCAGGGCCGTGAACGCCGCGCTGCGCTTCAGTGTCTTCCCCATCGTCGCGCTCCTCTCCGCCGGATCAAGCGTGGCGGGTCGACGCAAGCCGGCCGGCCTCTCCCGCCCAGATACCCCGTCGCGTCGGTTTCCAGGCACCCGCGTGCCGTCACGACGACAGCGGTGTGTCGGACCGGCGCGATAATGTCGCGGTATGGGGGTGGCTGATTCCGTCGTACCCGGTAGTGAGCGCTGGCGGCAGGCCCGGCGGTTCGCCCGCCTGGCGGCGATCGGGACGGGCGCCACCGCGGCGGCCGCGGTGGCGACCGGCGGGGTGCTGCTCGGCCAGGCCCGGCAGGCCCGACGCACCATCCCGATGGCCGAGGCACCGCCGCCGCGCTGTGACGGGATCTACGGCGCGAAGTTCCCCGGACCGGCGCTCACCATGGTCGTGCTCGGTGACTCGTCGGCGGCCGGCTACGGCGTGCACCGCCGTCGGGAGACACCCGGCGCGCTGCTCGCCACCGGCCTGTCCCGTCGACTGCACCGGCCGGTGCAGGTGCACCGCTTCGCGGTGGTGGGTGCCATCTCCTCGGCACTCCGTCACCAGGTGGAGGCGGCCTTGGAGTGCCGACCCGACATCGCGGTGATCCTCATCGGCGGCAACGACATCACCAACCGCACCCCCCGCGGGTTGGCGGTGCGCTACCTCGTCGAGGCGGTGCACAGTCTGCGCGACGCCGGCTGCGAGGTGGTCGTCGGCACCTGCCCCGACCTGGGCGCGATCCGCCCGATCCAGCCGCCTCTGCGCTGGCTGGCCCACCGGTGGAGCCGTCAGCTCGCCGCAGCCCAGACGGTCGCGGTCGTCGAGGCCGGCGGTTCGACGGTCTCCCTCGGTGATCTGCTCGGCCCTCGGTTCGCGGCCGAGCCGACCCGCATGTTCGCCTGGGATCGGTTCCATCCCTCCGCCGAGGGTTACGCGATGGCAGCCGCCGCGCTCCTGCCGACGATGCTGTCCGCGCTCGGCGCAGGGCAGGAACGACGGGCCACACCGACGCGGGGCGAGGGCGTACGGTCGCTGGCGGAGGCCGCGCAGGAGGCGGCCCGGCACGCCGGCACGGAGGTGAGCGGCACCCAGGTCCGGGGCCACGACCGGGGGCCAGCCGGCCGGTGGGCGCAGTTGCGCCGCCGGGCGTTCTTCGGTGTCGGCACGGTGCCGCAGCACGGGTCCGCCTCGGACACCTCGACAGTGGAGGGACTGGCATGAACGAGCGCAGCGAGCGGGGCGTGACCGCCGGCCTCGCCGGCCGGCTGGGTCGGGCGGCGGCAATCTCGCTGCTGGCCGGCACCGTGGGAGGCGCCGCCGTCCTGGCCGGTGAGGCGTTCGTCGCCCGGCACCGACGCTACGCCCAACCGGAGCTGGGGTTGGCCCTGCGGGCCACGATCGGCCGGGCGGGCGCTCCGCCGCTGCGGCTGGTGCTGCTCGGCGACTCGTCGGCACTGGGGGTGGGTGTCGACCGCCTCGACGACACCATCGGCGGCCAGTTGGCCAACCTGCTCGCCGAGGGCCCGACCGGCCGGCGCGTGCACCTGTCCAGCGTCGGCGTCTCCGGGTCCCGCTCGACCGACCTGGCCACCCAGGTGGCCCGGGCCCTGCTGGGTGAACGGCCGGACGTGGCGCTGATCCTGATCGGCGCGAACGACGCCACCGGGCTGCGCCGGCCCTCCGACGCTTCGGCCTATCTGGGCGCGGCGGTGCACCGGCTGCGCGAGGCACGGGTCGAGGTGGTGGTGGGCACCTGCCCCGATCTCGGTGCGGTTCGTGCCATCGCGCCTCCGCTGCGCCAGGTGGTCGGCTGGTCCGGGCGTCGGATGGCCCGCGCACAGACCACGGCCGTGTTGGATGCGGGCGGTTCGGTCGTCGACCTCGCCACCGAGACCGGGCCGGTGTTCCGGGCCGACGCGGGGACGCTCTGCCACGACGGCTTCCACCCCTCCGCCGACGGCTACCGGGTGTGGGCCCATGCGCTGCTGCCGGCCATCGCCGCGGCGGCGACGGTCGCGACCCGACGCTAGATCGTCCCGGCCAGGGTGACATTTCCCGCCGCGCCGGCTTCTTCCGCGCCATGTTACTGGCGGGTTAACGTTGGCCCATGCCGATTGAGTCGTCCCGCGACGCCGTCATCGTCGCCACCGCCCGCTCCCCCATCGGCCGGGCGCACAAGGGTTCCCTGCGCGACGTCCGCTCCGACGACCTCGCCGCGACCATCGTCCAGGCCGCCCTGGACAAGATTCCCCAGCTCGACCCGACCACGATCGACGACCTCTACCTCGGGTGCGGCCTGCCCGGCGGCGAGCAGGGCTTCAACATGGCCCGGGTGGTGTCCACCCTCCTCGGTCTGGACACCGTGCCCGGCGCCACGCTGACCCGCTACTGCGCCTCGTCGTTGCAGACCACGCGGATGGCGATGCACGCGATCCGGGCCGGCGAGGGTGACGTGTTCGTCTCCGCCGGTGTGGAGGTCGTCTCCCGCTACGCCCGGGGCAGCTCCGACGGGCTGCCGCCCGAGGCGCAGGCCCTGGTCGGCGGCGGCTGGGAAAACCCGCGCTTCGCGGCGGCCGCTGAGCGCTCGAAGCGCCGCGCGCAGGGCGGCGCCGAGACGTGGACCGACCCGCGCGAGGCCGGGGAGCTGCCCGACATCTACCTGACCATGGGGCAGACCGCGGAAAACCTGGCCCAGGTGTACGACGTGACGCGCGCCGACATGGACGAGTTCGGCGTACGCAGCCAGAACCTCGCCGAGAAAGCCATCGCCGACGGCTTCTGGGCCCGGGAGATCACCCCGGTCACCACGCCGAACGGCACCGTGGTGAGCACCGACGACGGTCCCCGCGCTGGCGTCACCCTCGACGCGGTCGCCGGCCTGAAGCCGGTGTTCCGCCCGGACGGCCGGATCACGGCAGGTAACTGCTGCCCGCTCAACGACGGCGCAGCCGCCGTGGTGGTGATGAGCGCCCAGCGGGCCGAGGAACTCGGCCTCACCCCGCTGGCCCGGATCGTCTCCACCGGTGTGACCGCCCTGTCGCCGGAGATCATGGGCCTCGGGCCGGTCGAGGCGTCCCGGCAGGCGCTGCGCCGGGCCGGCATGACCATCGACGACGTCGACCTCGTCGAGATCAACGAGGCGTTCGCCGCGCAGGTCATCCCCTCCTACCGGGAGTTGGGCATCCCGGAGGAGAAGCTGAACGTGATGGGCGGCGCGATCGCGGTCGGTCACCCGTTCGGCATGACCGGCGCGCGGATCACCGGCACCCTGCTCAACGCCCTGGAATGGCACGACAAGACCATCGGTCTGGAGACCATGTGCGTGGGCGGCGGCCAGGGCATGGCCATGGTGCTCGAACGGCTCAACTGAGCCGAGTCGACGTCAGAGCGCGCTGCGGGTCGCCGTCACCTCGGCGGCGGCCCGCGTTAGCGCCTCGCCCCCCGCGTCGGCGGCCACCAGGTCTGCCGCCACGACCCGCAACTGGTCGGGCAACGCCAGATCGTTGTCGAGCCGGGGCACCACCCGCCGGGGCTCACCCTCGGCGTCGGCGGCCAGGTTGGCGATCTCCTGCACCAACCGGTGCACCAGGTCGGCACGGGACACGTTGCCGGTGGTCGCGACCGCTGCCCAACGCGGCGACTGCCAGTGCCCGACCTGACGGACCAGCAACTGCACGGCCTGATCCAACTCCGCTGCGCTCATCGCCGCCGAGTCTACGGCCGGCACCGGCCACGCCACGGCGGGCCGGTCAACGGCGTAGGTAGCTGAGCAGCCGCAAGATCTGCCAGTAGAGGAAGACCAACCCGGTGAGCAGGCCGAACGCGCTCAGCCACGCGTACCGGCGGGGTCGGCCGTCGCGCACCGAACGCTCAACGAGGTCGAAGTCGAGGATGAAGCTGAACGCCCCGGCGATGATTGCCACCACCGAGAAGGCGTACGGCAGCCAGCCGACCTCCCCACTGACGCTGTAGACCTCCAGGCCTGGTCGCCCGGAGATCAGGTACGACACCAGGTTGACCACGCTGAGCACGGCGATGCCGAGCAAAGTGCCGATCACCAGGCGAGCCAGCCGGGGCGTCGCCCGGATCACCCGGGCCCGGTAGAGCGCCGCCATGCCGAGGAAGACGCCGAAGGTGCCGGCCACCGCCTGCACCACGATGCCCGGGTAGACCTGCTCGAAGGTGCGGCTCGCCACTCCCAGCAGCAGGCCCTGGAGCACGGCGTAGCCGACGATCGGCGCCGGGTTGGTGATCCCCCGCAACGAGATGACCAGGACCAGCGCGATGGAGGCGAGCGCGCTGCCGGCGAGCGCGGCGCCGAGCCACGCCGCGTCGGGGATCACCACCCAGGACACCACCGCGGCCGCGCCGGTGACCAACAGCAACCCGACGGTACGGGTCACCACGTCGTCGACCGTCATCGGCTCGACGTCGCGGGCGCCGAGCACCCGGGCCTCCACCCGGCCGGTCTCGTCCAGCCGGTTGAGCACCGGGTTGTTACTGCGCACCGCCGCCTCCTTCGCCCGCGTACCCCTCGCAGTCACTCTGCCCCGGGCGGACCGGCGGCGGCGGGAAAACGGCGCTGACGACGGCGCCCGCCCCCGCCAGAGCGGGAGCGGGCGCCGGTCGGCAGTGCGGACGAGGTCAGTCGTCGCCCTGGAAGTAGCTCAGCAGGCGCAGGATCTCGATGTAGAGCCAGACGAGGCTGACCAGGATGCCGAACGCGGCCACCCAGGAGTAGCGCTGCGGCAGGCCCATCCGAACGCCGTCCTCGATCTCCTTGAAGCTGAGCACGAAGCTCAGCGAGGCGACCACGATGCAGACCAGGCTGAAGCCGATCGCCAGCGGGCTGCCGTCGCGCAGGCCGGTGTTGACGCCGAAGATGGCCAGCACAAAGTTGATCAGCATGACCGCGAAGAGGCCGGTCATCACCGCGATCATGCCCTTGACGAACGCCGGGGTGGCCCGGATGACCTTCGCCCGGTAGAGCATCGCCATCAGGAAGAAGATGCCGAAGCTGGCCACGGCGGCCTGGAGCACGATGCCGTCGTAGAGCGTCTCGAACGCCTTGCTGACCATGCCGACGAAGACGCCTTCGACGACCGCGTACGTGATGACGAGCGCCGGGTCGGCCATCCGGGAGAACGAGATGATCAAACCGAGGACCAGGCCGACCACCGCCGCGCCGATCCAGGCGACACCGACCAACGAGTCGGGCACGAGCACCCAGGCTGCCGCGGCGGTGATGCCGAGGATGCCGAGCAGAGCGACGGTCTTGACGACGACGTCGTCGACCGTCATCGGCGCCACGGTCGGCGGCGCGGCCGGGTAACCGGCCTGGGACGGGTACTGCTGGGGAATGCCGGGCTGTCCGTACGGCCCGGCCGGGGCGTACCCGGCGGAGCGCTCCCGCTCGGCCGCCTGGCCGAGCCGGGCGAGCACCGGGTTCGAGGTCTTCACTGTCTGGCCTCCCTCAGGGGGTCGTGTGCACGTGAACGTGCCCTCCAAGAGTAAACGGCCCAGCCAAGTCCTGGTGATCACGAATGAGAATGTGTCGAGGTGATCCGGTGTGCCCGGGGCGGGGGTCGAACCCGCACGCCTTTCGGCAGCCGCTTTTAAGGCGGCCGTGTCTGCCGTTCCACCACCCGGGCGGGTGGCACCGGCGCGCCGACACGCACGGTGCAGTGTCACCGTAGCCGGTTAGCGGCGACCCGACGTACCCAGCAGGGCTGGCCACATTAGGGTCGATGCCGTGAGCAGCGCAGCCCCCACGGCCCCCGACGCAGCCCCTGAGCAGGCCTTCCGCCTCGCCGGTCGGGTCAAGGGCCGACCTCGGGCCACCCGTCTGCTGGCCGCCGTCAGCCGCCACCGACCAGATCTGCTGGTCGCTCTGATCTGCGTGGTGCTGGCCGGCTGGCTCACCCACGGGCTGTGGCCCGACCCGACCGGCCGCGTCCTGGCACTCAATCCGGAGGACCAGACCCTCTACGAGTGGTTCCTGGCGGTCGACGCCCGCGCGCTGCTCGGCGACTTCAACCTGCTCACCGAACGACTCAACGCGCCCGACGGCGTCAACCTGATGGCCAACACCTCGGTGATCGCGCTCGGCATCGTCTTCGCGCCGGTCACCCTGCTGCTGGGCGCGCCGGTCACCTTCGCGCTGCTGGCCGCCGCCAACCTCGCCGGCACCGCCCTCGCCTGGTACCTGCTGTTCCACCGCACGCTGCGTACCCGCCGGATCGCCGCCGCACTCGGCGGAGGGTTGTGCGGGTTCGGCCCCGGCATGGTCTCGCAGACGAACAGCCACCTGCACATGACCGCGCAGTGGCTGGTGCCGGTGATCGTCTGGCTGGTGGTCCGCCTGCTGCGGGCGGCCGACCCGGAGCCGGCGGCACCCGACGTGACCGGTCGCACCCAGCCCGCCGTGCCGGACCGCCGACGGATGTTCACCTCGGCGGCAGGGCTGGCCGCCGCGATCAGCGCGCAGGTCTTCATCGGCGAGGAGGTGCTCTTCCTTGCCGCCGTCACGCTGCTGGTGATGGCGATCAGCTATGCCGTGGTGGACCGGGACCTGGCCCGACGGGCGCTGCCCGGCTTCGCCGGAGGGCTGGCGATCGCCGCCGGGCTCGCCCTGCTGGTGCTCGGCTACCCGCTCTGGTTCCAGTTCGCCGGGCCGCAGGGGGTTGCCGACGGGATGTTCACCCCGGCCTACTTCTCCGCCGACCTGAGCAGTTGGTGGGCGGTCTCCCCACTGTCGGTGGCCGGCAGCGACGAATCCGCCCGGCTGACCACCGGACCGGCCGAATACAACACCTTCCTCGGCTGGCCCCTGCTGCTGGTGGCCGTGGGGTGCGCGATCTGGGTCGGGCGACGCCGCCTGGTCTTCGCCTGCGTCGTGGCGGGCCTGGTGATGGGTGCGCTGTCGCTCGGCCCCGAGGTGGTGCTCGGCGGCACCAGGACGGCGCTTCCCGGCCCGTACGCGCTGATCGGCGGGCTACCGGTGGTGGACGGCGCGTTGCCGATGCGGTTCGCGCTGGCGCTGCTGCCGATCGTCGCGACGCTGCTGGTGCTGGCGGTCGACCGGGCTCTGCGCAGCACCGGTCGGGCGCGGCGGCTGGTGCCACTGGCCGTCGGCGCGGCGCTGCTGCCGATCTTCCCGACCCCCCTGCCGACCGCCGAACGGCCCGCCGTGCCCGAGTTCATCAGCGGCGGCCACTGGCGGCAGTGCGTACGCCCCGGCGGGGTGCTGGTGCCGGTGCCGCTGCCCACGCCCAAGGAACCCTGGCCGATGCGCTGGCCGACCGCCGCCAACGCCGCATTCGGTCTACCCGAGGGGTTCTTCATCGGGCCTTACGGGCGGGGCGGTACCGCGGCGATGGGCACCTTCAAGCAGCCGACCTCCGCGCTGCTGGCGGACGTCGCCCGGCGCGGCGACCAACCGGCCATCGGCGACGAGCAGCGCCGTCAGGCCGCCCGGGACGCGGACTTCTGGGGTGCCTCCTGCGTGGCGTTGACCGACGACGCCCCGCACGCCGACAGCCTCCGAGCCACCCTGGAGCAGCTCTACGGCCCCGCGACCCGCCTGTCCGACGCCTGGATCTGGCGAGTCTGACCACCCGCCCCCCCAACGGCCGCCGCCCCCACTCCGCCGATCTTGCACTTACTGCCCGGACAGAACGTGCCAACAGCCGTACAACGGCGTCCGGAAGTGCAAGATCGATGGAGCAGGGGCGGGTTTGGGTATGTCAGACGCGGGGCGCGCCCACCGGCTGGGACGCCTCGACGAACTCCTCGCGCGGGTCGTGCAGCTGCCCCAGGGCGACCACCTCACGCTTGAGGAAGAACGCCAACGACCAGTCCACCACCACGCGGACCTTGCGGTTGAACGACGGGATCCGGCTCATGTGGTACGTCCGGTGCATGACCCAGGCCGGCCAGCCGGTCATCTTGATCCCGTACACCTGGGCGACGCCCTTGTGCAGACCGAGGCTCGCGACGCTGCCGACGTGCTTGTGCTTGTAGTCGACCGGCTCACGGCCCCGGATCACGGCCGCGATGTTGTCGGCCATCCGGGCAGCCTGGCGCACCGCGTGCTGCGCGCTCGGCGAGCAGAAGTTGCCCGGCTCCTTCGTCAGGTCCGGCACGGCGGCGCAGTCACCGGCGCTCCACGCGCCCTCGACCACCTGGTCGCCGTCCACCACCTGGAGAGTGGGCAGGCAGGTGATCCGCCGACGGTCGTCGCGCGGGAAGTCAGTCGAGTCCAGCATCGGGGACGGCTTCACGCCGGCCGTCCACACGATCGTGTCGGACCGGAAGCTGTCACCGTCGGAGAGCTTGACCACCCCGTCGACGCAGGACTCGAGCCGGGTGTCCAGCCGAATGTCCATGTTGCGCTTGAGCAGCTGCTGCACGGTGTAGGCGCCCATGTCCCGGTCGACCTCGGGCAGCACCCGCTGGGTGGCCTCGACCAGCACCCAGCGAACCTCGTCCTGCTTGAGCTCGGGGTAGTAACGCAGGGCGTCGCGAGCCATGTCCTCCATCTCGGCGAGCGCCTCAATGCCGGCGTACCCACCGCCGACGAAAGTGAAGGTCAGCGCCGAACGGCGGACCTCCTCATCCGGCGTGGCCGCTGCCACGTCGAGACGGTCCAGCACGTGGTTGCGCAGGTAGATCGCCTCGCCGATGGTCTTGAACCCGATGCCCTGCTCGTGCAGGCCGGGGATCGGCAGGGTGCGGGAGACCGAACCCGGAGCCACGATCACGTGGTCGTACGTGATCTCCCGGGCCGGGCCGCTGATCGGCTGCACGGTGGCCACCTTGCGGTCGTGCTCGATCCGCGTGACCGTGCCGGCCACCATCTTGCAGCGCCGCAACTCCCGCCGCAGCGGCACCACGGAGTGCCGCGGGGAGATGTTGCCCGCTGCCGCCTCAGGCAGGAACGGCTGATAGGTCATGTGTGGCTGGGGATCCACCACCATGACCTCAGCCTCACGGGAGCTGAGCTTCTTCGACAGGCGCAGCGCGGCGTACAGACCGACGTGCCCGGCACCAACCACAAGGATCCGCTTCGGATTCACGTTGTCTATCTTTCCCCGGCCGGCTCAGGTAATCCCGCTCGCGGCCCCCATCTGTGACGGAGCACAACCCCTGTGACCTGCGTAACTCTCATTTCACGCGCGTCACCGGCGCCGCAGGAGCCAGCCCAGCAACGTAGACATCCCCACCGCCACCAACAGCCCCAGCACTGTCACCCACTGGTGTCCGGTTCCCCCGCCGATGCCTGCTGCCTGCAACAACAGCACCCCCAGCACTGCCGTGCCCAGCACGACGGCCCCCGACCGCAGCAACCACCGGGTGATCAACTCGGGGTCCACCACCGCGTCGTAGGGCAGCAGCGCGGCCAGCGCGCAGAGGGTGTGCCCCAGGTAGAGCAGGGCGGCGATGGCGAGCAGCCGCCAGAGGGCGACCGGGCGGCCGTACCCGTCGGTCGCGAGCAGCCAGCCGCCGACCGTGACCAACGTCGTGAAGGTCGCCCAGGTCCGGCGTGGACCGAACGCGGGCAACAGTGCGGCAACCGCCAGGAACAGGATTGGCCGTCCGGAGAGCACCTCGGCGGGAAAAGCCAGGATGAACCCGGCAAACACCGTGACGAAGATTCCGGCCCGAACCAACAGCGGGGCAGCGCTGATCCGGGCGACAGCGTTCTGGGCCGCCCGAACCCGCCCGGTGACAGCGTCGATCATCTGCGCCTACCCTCGTTCGCGACTGCGGGGCTCGCAAGCGCACTCCTCGCGCTCACCGGCCACCGCCCCTCACCGGCCACCGACCCGAGGAGCCGTCGCCAACCGGGCCACGTCCCGCAACACCTGGTCCAGGCTGCCGGCGCCGGCCCAGCGCACCACCGGTACGCCGTGTTCCCGGAGCTGTCCGATCATGATTTCGCGATCCAAGCGCCACAGCCGGTACGCCACCTCGGCCCAGGTCTGGTCCTTCGGCGGCGCCAGGTCGGTCGGCAATGTGTCGACGGCCACCACGAACCGCCCGGCACGGGCCAGCCGGGCGAGCATCTGCGCCGACCGTTCGTCCAGCAGCGGGGTGAGCACCACCACCAGCGCGTCCGAGGAGAGCAACTGCGGGCCGAACACCTGGTCGTACGGCTCGTGCGAGGACGAGTGGACGCGGACGTCGAGGAGCCACTCCAGCACCGTCAGGTACTGCCGACGCCCAGCGGCCGGCCGCAGCCGGCGAGCTGCCGGCCCGTACTCCAGCAGGGACACCCGGTCGCCACGGTGCAGGTAGTGCTCGGCGATCGCGGCGGTGGCCCGGACGGTGGTGTCCAGCACCGAGGCGGCCCCGCCCACCCCGCCGGAGCGGCCAGCCTCAGCGAGCACGTCGAGCAGCACCACCACCTCGGCGTCGCGGTCGGAGAGAGTGGCCGCCACGTGCAGTTGCCGGGCACGCAGCGACACCCGCCAGTCGATGCGGCGCAGCCGGTCCCCCGGGCCGAAGCGCCGTACGCCGGCCAACTCGCCGCCCTCACCGGGCCGGCGGGAGTGGTGTGCCCCGACCAGACCGGCGGCGCGGGGCATGGCCTCCACCGCCTCGAACGGCTCGGTACGCGGGTACACCCGCACCCGGACCGGCTCGCTGATCACCGCCCGGGAGACCAGCAGGCCGCCCGCCGTGGCGACCCGGGCGCCGGCCGGGCCGACCGGGTGCCGGCCCCAGCGCAGGGCACGTCCGGCCAACTCCAGGTCCACCGCCGCACCGGTGGGCACCGACGTCACGAACGGCCGGTCGGCGAGGGAACGGCCCGTGCCGCTGGCCGGCGTCTCTCCGTTGTTCGGTGTCGTGGTGGCGGGAGGTACGTCGTCGGCGGTCTCGTCGTGTGCGAAGCCGGCCCGGTCGACGCGCAGCCACGGCGACACGCGGGAGCGCAGCACCACCAGGTCGTAGTCGACCGTGTCCGGGTTGCCGACGCTCACCGCCGCGGTCACGTCGCCGCCCTCGACCAGCGGCGCGTCGTCACCCGAGGTGATCCACACCTGCGGCAGCGCCGTGGGTCGTCGGCGCAGCGCGTACGCGGTGCCCAGCGCGAACGGGGCGGCCAGCACGATCAGGTCGACCCGCCCCAGCAGCACCCCTGCCACCAGCAGCAGGCCGGCGAGCAGCACCGCCCGGCCGAGCGCCCGGGTGGGCGCCCAGCCGGCAGCCGGTTCCGGCTCGGTGGCTCTCGGCACGGTCGGACCCGTCATCAGTGCCGAGGCCCGCCGGCGGCGTAGCTGGGTAGCGCGCCGCTGGCCGGGGCGGGGGTCGCCTCCAGCACCTCGCCGACCACGAACGCCGGATCGACGCGACGCAACCACATCTCCGGGCGCAGGGTGATCCGGTGGGCCAGAGCGGGGGCCGCCACCTCCTTGACGTCCTCCGGCACCACGTAGTCCCGTCCGCCGAACACCGCGCGGACCCGGGCCAGCAGCAGCAGCGCCAGCGAACCGCGAGGCGAGGCTCCGACCAGCACCGACGGGTGCTCACGGGTGGCCGCGGTGAGGGACACGATGTAACGGCCGATGGAGTCCTCCACCACCACGTCCTCCAGCGCGGCCTGCATGGCCCGGAGCGTGGCCGCGTCGACCACCGCCTTGATGTCCGCCTCCTCGCGGCGTCGGCTCATCCGACGGCGCAGCACCTCCCACTCCTCTTCGTGCTGCGGGTAACCGAAGGAGACCCGCAGGAGGAATCGGTCCAGTTGCGCCTCGGGCAGCGGGTACGTGCCCTCGTACTCGATGGGGTTGGCGGTGGCCAGCACGTGGAACGGCTCGTCCAGCTTGTAGGTCACACCCTCCACCGAGACCTGCTTCTCCTGCATCGCCTCCAGCAACGCGGACTGGGTCTTCGGCGGCGTCCGGTTGATCTCGTCGGCGAGGAGCAGGTTGGTGAAGACCGGCCCGGCCCGGAAGGTGAAGTCGCCGTTGCGCTGGTCGTAGAGGAAGGAGCCGGTGACGTCGGCGGGGAGCAGGTCGGGGGTGAACTGCAACCGCCGGAAATCCAACCCGAGCGCCTGGGCGAACGATCGTGCGGTGAGCGTCTTGCCCAGCCCGGGCAGGTCCTCCAGCAGCACGTGGCCGCCCGCGAGGATGCCGGCGAGGACCAGTTCCAACGCGTCGCGCTTGCCGACCACGACGGTGCCGACCGCGTCCAGCACCGCCCGAGCCAGCTGGCCGACCTCGGCGGGGGCAATGCTCCGGTCCACGTCGTTCATCAGATTTTCTCCAGTTCGGCGACGATCACCGCGAGGTCGCGCGGCGACGGGGTGCGGCGAGGTGGGGTCTCCAGGAACGTCCACAGCCGGTCGCCCAGCAGGACACGGGCGCGGGCCGGATCCGACTCACGGGTGACGCCGTGCTTCAGGCGCATCCGCTCGTCGGCCAGTTCACCGATCCGAGGCAGGACCACCTCGGTGAAACGTTCGGGTCGGGTGTTGGACCAGTCCAGTGGCCATTCCCAGCGATTGATCGCGGAACGCAGCGCGTCCCGCGCACCCCAGTTGTAGCTACCGTCCTCCTCGCCCGTCACGGCCCGGCCACCCGCTGGCGGCGGGGGTGGCGGCGCGAGCAGGGCGGTGACTCGGCGGACCGCCAGCACGGCGAGCACCCCGGCGACGAGTACGGGCAGCGACACCTGCAGGCCGACCGCGCGGAGGCCGACGACCAGCACCGCGACCATGCCGGCGGCCCACGCGAGCGAGCGCAGCACCGGGCCGACCCGGGAGCCGCGCGCCTGCGGGCCCGTCGGCGCGGCCTCCTCCTCGAAGGTGAGCAGATCGTCGATGCTGGTGCTACTCATGCGGTCACCACCGCTGACAGTTCGCCGCGCAGCCGGCGCAGCGCGGCGCGGGCCTGGTCCCGGGTGCTCTCGCCGACCGGGCGGGTGGCGTACCGGGCTTCCCGGTAGACGTGCGCGAACTCGCCCAGCACGTCGGTGCTGACGATCGCCGGCACCCCCGCCGCCGGGTCACCGCGCAGCAGCCGGCTGACCAGATCGGTGGGCGTGTCTCCGGTAAGTCTCGGGACGCCGGCCGCCGCGGCGGCCTCCTCCAGGCGCACCCAGCAGGCGATCACCGCCACCCGCGGATCGGTGTCCCGGTCGTCGAGCTCCACCAGGCCGGCGTCGAGGGCGGCGACCACGTCGCGGGCAGTGCCCTCGGCCGTACGCCGGGCCCGGTGCGCGGGCAGCGAGCGGATCGCCCGGCGACGTCGGAAGCCCCGCAGCAGGATCCAGGCGAGGTAACCGAGCGCGGCGAGGATGGCGAGACCGAGCAGCACCATCGCCACGGTTCCGATCCACTCTGGAATGTGCGCCTGCGTGGCCTCACCGGCGTCGCGCGGCTCGACCGGAATCGACGGCGGCGGCTCTGCGGTCGGGTACTCGGGCACCCACGGCAGGCTCTCCGCGGCTGGCGGGATCCGGCTGGCTCCGATCGACGAGTGGGCTGACGCCAGCGCGGCACCGGCAAGCAGCACGGCGACCGCCCCCACCGGCCACCACCGGCGAAGCAGGCCGAGCGCCGGGCGTAACACCCCCGGCTCGGCCTCAGACGGTGTCGGCGGGAGTGTTCCGTCTGTCATCGCCACCGCCACCGCCCCACGCGCGTCTCAGTCCACTCCGGCCAGCAGCTTGGCCTGGCCGAAGACGTCGTCCAGCATCTCTGGTGTCAGCCGCCCCGTAAAGGTGTTCTGCTGGCTGACGTGGTAGCAGCCCAGCAAGTCCGGAGCGTCCGTGCCGGACCAGTGTGCCCCATGACCGAACGCCGGTCGCGGGCTGGGCGGGCGCTGCCCGTACACCTGACGTAGCACCGGCCACCACGCCGCCCAGGCGAAGGCGCCCAGCGCGACCACGACGCGCAACGTGGGCCGGATCAGCGTGACCTCGCGATGCAGCCAGGGTGCGCAGGTGTCCCGTTCCTCTGGGGTCGGCTTGTTGTCCGGGGGCGCACACCGGACGGCCGAGAAGATCCGCAGGTCCCGCAGGGCGAGCCCGTCGTCGGCGGCGACGCTGGTCGGCTGGTTGGCCAGCCCGGCCCGGTGCAGCGCGGCGAACAGCACGTCACCCGACCGGTCGCCGGTGAAGATCCGGCCGGTGCGGTTGCCGCCGTGCGCGGCGGGCGCCAGCCCGAGGATGGCGATCCGCGCGTCGCCGGTGCCGAAGCCGGGAACCGGCCGGCCCCAGTATTCCTGGTCGCGGAACGCGGCCCGGCGGGTGCGGGCGACCTCCTCCCGCCACCGGACCAACCGGGGGCAGGCGAAGCAGTCGCTCACCGCCGCGTCGAGGTGAGCCAGGTCGGTCGCCCGCGCTGCGCGGGCGACCACCTGCTCGGGGGTACGCGACTCAGCCAAGCTTGGCCCGGAAGAGTTCCAGGGTGCGGGCCCAGGCGCTGGCGGCGGCGCGCTGGTCGAACGCCTCCGGCCGGTCGTCGTTGAAGAAGGCGTGCGAGGTGCCCGGGTAGTCGTAGAGGTGGCAGTCGCCACCGGCCTCCTCGATGGCCCGGCGGGCGGTCTGAATGCCCTCGGCGGCCGAGGTGCCGTCCTCTTCGGAGCAGTGGATGACCGCGGCCTTGCCGGCGTAGTCGACCCAGTCGGGGCGCATCGACTCCCAGGGCAACACGGGATAGAAGCCGGCGGTGGCGACGATCCGCTCGGAGATCGTGGCCGACCAGAGGGCAAGGCTGCCGCCGGCGCAGAAGCCGACGGCTCCGACCTTGCCGGTGACCTCCGGCCGCCCCGCGAGATAGTCGGCGGCGCCGGCGATGTCCTTGGCCGCGTCGTCCATCCGCATCGCCATCAGCAACCGCTGCGCCTCGTCCGGCTCGCTGGTCGTCTCACCGTGGTAGAAGTCCGGGGCGAGGGCGACGAAGCCGGCCTCGGCGAACCGGTCCGCCACCGATCGGATGTGCGGGACCAGGCCCCACCATTCTTGGATGACGATGACGGCGGGGCTGGCCGTGCCGCTGGCGGGTATCGCGAGATACCCCTCGCTCGTGCCGCCGTTGCTGCGGTAGCTCACCATTTCGCCCATGGGCCGTCCTCCTAGCGGTCAGTCATCGTTGGCTGGTCGCCCAGTGGTCCTAGTGCCGGTAGCCTGCCATGCCGCGCCGCCGCCGGGAAGACGCCGGAACAGTGGCATTCACCTCCCGTTCGCCCGCCGATGACTCCGGGTACGCCGACGGCGGCGGGGTAGGTCCCCGCCGCCGTCGATGCCGATCTACCGCTCTGGTCAGGCCTTCTTGGTCAGGCAGAGCACATAGCCCGTCTTGCCCGGCTCGATGCTGGAGTAGATGTACCCCTGTTCGCCTTCCTTGAAGTACTGCTCACAGGTGGTGTCGGCCTTGGCCTGGGCCTCGCTCTGGTCGTTCACCCGACCGACGACGCTGTACGCCGCGTCGGTGGAGGTGCACTCGACGACCTTGGCACCATCGACAGTCTCCTGCTCGGTGCCCGTGATCTCCGGCAACTCGGCGATGCAGTCGCCGGTCTTGGCGGCAGCGGTCTCGTCCTTGTTGAAGTAGTTGCCGATCGCCGAGGCGACGCCGAACTTCAGACCGGCGACGACGACGATGGCGAGGACCGCGCCGACGACGCCGAGAACCTTCTTCGCACCGGACTTCTTCGCCTCCTGCTCGGCCGGCTGCGACTCGGCCGGCTGCGACTCGGCCGGCTGCGACTCGGCCGGCTGTGACTCGGCCGCCTGTGGCTCGGCCGGGCCCGGCTCCGCCGGCTGCGGCGTCTCGACGGCCGGCTCAGCTGGTGCGGCGTCGGACGCGGGGGGCGGTGCGACCTGCTCTGACACGGGGGTTTCCTTCCGAGGGGTTGAGGAGCAGACGACACCGTAACGATCACTGATTTCCGATGCCGTCCCGCTCACCTCGGCCGTTCAGCTATTTCCCAGCTTCAGTCGCATGATCCATTTCACACCGTGGCTCAGCTCGTCGCGCTGGGGGTCGGCGCAGCGCTCGGCGTGCCGGTCGCGGTCGGGTCTGCCGTGGGCTGGCCGGTCGGGATCGGCGTGGTGCTCGGGTCCGGAGTGCTGGTCACGCCCGGCGCGGCGGTGGGTGGTTCGGAGGGGATGGGCGCGCCCGGAGCGCGGGGCGCGAAGGGCGCCTGCTCGGGGCAGTACGGGTACGCCCGCAACGGCGTCTTGCCGTAGGCGTCTTCCGAGCAGTCCGGGTAGCCGAGGCGGATCGGGTCGCCGTTCTGGTCGAAGAGCCGGGCATTCTCCACCAGGCGGCCCTCACTGTCGTAGACGAAGACGTCCCGGACCCGGTCGTACTGACTGTCGACCGAGGTCTGGTCGTAGCCGTAGTCGCCGTAGCGCATCCGGTCCTCGGCCTGCATCAGAGCGGCGAACGCGAACACCACCAGCACCGCGCTGCCGACCTGCACCGCCGAACGCGGCCAGCGGGTCAGCCGGGCGGAACCGCGGCCGATCCAGATGGAGGCGAGCACGAAGCCGACCAGCATGACCAGGCCGGCGAGCAACTCGCCACCGAACCTCGGCAGCAGCCCGAAACTGCCGCCGGTGCTGATCACGGTGACCAGCATCGCCGCCAGATAGCCGCGCACCACCCACCAGCCGGGGCGCAACAACCGGAGGAAGTCGCTGGCTGTGGCGTACCCCAGGGGTGGGCCGAGCCGGATGTCGAGCGCGCGCAGCCGGGTGCGGACCCGGACCACCGCGGTCGCGACCCGCTGGTCGAGATTGCGCCCACCACCCGGGGCGGCGCCGGCTGCGGCGCGCAGCTCTGCGGCGTACGTCTCGGGCTCGCCCAGTCGCTCGACGAGGGTGCCCTCCGCCTCGGCAGCGACCTCGGTGAGGTGGTCGCCAAGATCTTCGATCAACTCGTCGCGTTGCGTGGGCGGCAGGTCGGCCAGAGCGGCCCGGACCCGTGCCACATAGTCGGTGATCTCCTGCTCCGTGACGGTCATGCCGCCATCCCCCGATCGTCGAGCAGACTGTCCATGGTCGTGGCGAACGAGCGCCAGAGCTTGCCGGAGCGGGTCAACTGGTCACGCCCCGCGGCGTTGAGTGAGTAGTACTTACGGTGCGGCCCGGATTCGCTCGGCACGACGTACGTGGTGAGCAGGCCGGCGGCGAAGAGGCGGCGCAGCGTCCCGTAGACCGAGGCGTCGCCGACCTCCTCCAGGCCGGCCTCGCGCAGCCGGCGCAGGATGTCGTAACCGTAGCCGTCCTCCTCTCGGAGCACGGCGAGGACGGCCAGATCGAGCACGCCCTTCAGCAACTGTGTGGTGTCCACGCGATGCACACTACTGTGCAATCCACAGTACCGTCCAGAGTTTCGGCCCCGACACGCGCTGATCCACTCAGCATTCACTCTCGCCCCGACGCGCGAACTCCTCGAGAGAGACGCGCTGCTGCACCTCCTCGCCGTCGACGATGTCGGTGAACAGCACCGTTCCGGGCGCCAGGTCGGCCAGTTCGCCAAGGCGGAAGGACACCCGGAGCGTGGTGAAGCTGCTGTCATCGGCGACCGCGTACATCGTGAAGGCGACATCGGGATCGACCACCGGCTCGGGTGGGAAGCCGTCGAGGAGCACGGTTGCGGGCGACGTGGCGGTACGCGGCACGGTGTAGTCCCACCTCGAGTAGGCCGGCGCCACCGTCACCGGGACCGACGGGGTTGGCGACGACGGCTCCTGGGTGCGGAAGAGCACCACGACGTCCGGTGGCCGGCTCGCGCACCAGGCCACGGCCGCGAGTGGACGGCCGGCGTCGTCAACGGTCAGTCCGGTGACGCCCTTCCTCTCCGGCGAGCAGCCGGTCAGTCCGCCGACCATGAGCGCCGCCACGGCCAGCAGAGCGACCGTCCGGCGCGTCGTCGAGTTTGCGTGAAGGCCCATTCACCGACGGTCACAGCTCAGCGTCAGCGCACGACCTCGGGCCCGTCACGGTTCGACGACGATCAGTGCGGCATCTACTGCAGGCTCCAGGCGATGCCGTCCAGAATGTCGTGCTCCGAGGCGACCACCGACGGCATCCCCGCCCGCTCCATGATCACGCGGAGCACCAGCGCGCCCGCGCCGATCACGTCGGCCCGGCCCGGGTGCATCACCGGGTTCGCCAACCGCTGCTCACGGGTCTGACGCAGCAGGTCCGCGGTCACCTCAGTGACCTCCTCGTACGACACCCGGGCGTGGTGGATGCGCTCCGGGTCGTACTCCCGCAGGCCCTTGGCGAGGGCGACCACGGTGGTGACCGACCCGGCGAGGCCGACCAGGGTGGCCGCCTCGCGGCCGGGCACCACGGCGAGCGCGCGGTCGACCGCGGCCGCGATGTCGGCCTGCGCCGCCGCGACCTGCTCGGGTGTCGGCGGGTCGCCGGGCAGGTGCCGCTCGGTCATCCGGACACAGCCGATGTCCACCGAGACTGCCGCGCGCACCCCACCGGCCCGGTCACCGACCACGAACTCGGTGGAACCGCCACCGATGTCGACGACCAGAAACGGTTCCTTCGCGTCGGCCGGCAGCCCGCGCACGGCGCCGGTGAACGACAACCGGGCCTCCTCGTCGCCGGTGACCACCTCGGGCGCGACGCCGAGGGTGCGCTGCACCATCTCGGTGAAGTCGGCGGCGTTGGCGGCGTCCCGCGAGGCCGAGGTGGCGCACATCCGCACCCGCTCAGCGCCC
The DNA here is from genome assembly GCF_014201145.1 of Micromonospora parathelypteridis. Lineage (NCBI taxonomy): Bacteria > Bacillati > Actinomycetota > Actinomycetes > Micromonosporales > Micromonosporaceae > Micromonospora > Micromonospora parathelypteridis. The sequence continues at coordinate 4,086,419 of NZ_JACHDP010000001.1, read as the reverse complement.
AACTTCTCGATGTCGGCGGCGTACGACGCCAGCGCCACCCGGGTCCGTTCGATCGCCTCCGGTGCCAGCCGGCCGGTGCGGTCCACCCCCTGCCCGAGCCGGACGATCTCCATCCGTCGGGTCAGGTCGACCAGCGGCGCCTGCGACCCGGCCGACTCCTCGGGCAGGTCGGCGACCAGCAGTCGGATCGAGTTGGTCCCGCAGTCGATGGCCGCCACACGCGTCGTCACGGCAGCAACCTTACGGTAGGACGGACGGCCACCCTGCGGCTTGGTCGGACGGCAACCACGCCCCGGACGAGTCGACCGACGAGCCCTCCAACAGCTCCGCGCCGAGGGCAGTCAGGTGATGCCGGACAGCGCCACCCTCCCGCTCGCTGGCGACCAGCCCGGCAGAGCGCAGCGCGGTGGCGTGCTCCGAGGCCGAGGAGAGACTGATCCCGACGGCCCGGGACAGCACGGTGGTCGTCAACCCACCGTCGGCCGCCAACCGGCGCAGCACCAGCGCCCTGGTCACGCCGAGCAGTCGACCGAGGGAATCGCCCCCGGCAGCGGCCCCCCGCGTACTCATCACCGCCGGATAGACGAGCAGGATCGGATGACCTGGCTCGACCAGTACCCGGGGGCGGGGCCCGGCCAACGGGGACGGCAGCAGGATGAGCCCGTGGCCGGTGCCGGGCAGATCTCCGCCCCACCACGTCCGCACCTCGAGCACCGGCTCCCGCCACCGGATCGCCGGGTGCAAGCCCGCGAAGAGGCCGTCCAGGCCGTGCTGCGCCAGCCGCAGGCTGGCACAGGTCACCTGCTGGCGGTACGCGGACACCAGATCGGGCCAGTTCGGTGCCAGGACCGCGTCGAACCAGGTGCGGACAGCCCCGCCGAACAGGTCCAACACTTCCGGGTCGGCAGCCGCGAACCGTCGCCGCAGCGGGGTGACGTGCGCGTGCGCGTACGCCGCGGTGGCCTCGGCGCGGATTCGCCAGGCCGGGGTGGCCCGAATCGCCTCCAGGCCGGCCTCGACCGATTCCAGGCCGGAGAAGGGGGTGACGAAGTCCGGCAGACGCCCCCGGGCGGGCAGCAGGTGCCGCAGCGTCGCGGTGGCGGCCTGCGCGGCGCCCGTACTCTCGACCGCCGCCGCCCGCTCGGCCAACGCCGGTGCCATCGCCGCGACCGTCGGGTCCCGCAGCCACTGACCGGCCAGCAGTGCGGTGCCGACCGGGTGCAGCCGATCGGCGAATCGCACCCGGCAGAGGTCCGCCGGCCCGAGCTGGAGGCGAAGCATGAGGGACAGCCTGCCTGCCTTCGCCCAGGACCGAAAGGGTTGATCCGTAGGCGGGTCACCTCCAGTGTGGACGCGGGGTCGACGGGGGGTGGCCGACGTGCGGCGATCGGTGGCAGTGTTGACGGGGCTCTGCCTCATGATCGTCGCCGCAGGCTGTGGTGAGCGGGGGCGGCCCTCGTCGACCCCGTCGTCGGCGGCACCCTCCGCGTCCAGCGAACGCCCGGCAGCCGGCGACCACGACCTCACCCTGAGCCACAACGGGCTCGACCGCGCCTACCTGCTGCACGCCCCACCCGGTTACGACCCGAGCCGGCCCGCCGCGCTGATCATCGCGCTGCACTTCTACCCCGGATCCTCCACCTCGATGCGGGAGCTGGCCGGCCTGGAAGCCAGAGCTGACAAGGACAACGTGCTGGTCGCCTACCCCGACGGGGTGGGCGGCGGCTTCAACGCGCTGATCTGCTGCGGCAGCGCGGACGACGTCGGCTTCCTCACCGCCCTCACCGACCACCTGGTGCAGACCTGGCGTGCCGACCCCAACCGGGTCTTCCTCACCGGCATCTCGAACGGCGGGGACATGAGCTTCCGGGCGGCGGTGGAGAGCACGGGCAAGTTCGCCGCGATCGGGGTGGTCAGTGGCGGTTACAGCGGAAAACTGACCACGGCCGACAGTTACGTGCCGAAGAGCCCGGTCTCCGTGATCACCTTCATCGGCGGCCAGGACCGGTACGCGTCGACCTTCCAGACCGGCATCCAGACCTGGCAGCAGCGGCTCACCTGCCAGCCGAGCCCGAAGGCGTCCGGGGTGCCGGGCGTGACGCACACGGTGGCGGGCTGCAAGGACGGCAGCGAGGTCAGCGTCTACACGATCGCCGACATGGGCCACAGCTGGCCGGGGGCGACAACCGGCCAGCTCGCCGCATCCTCCGCGGGCCTGTCCGCCACCGACCTGATGTGGGAGTTCTTCGCCGCGCACCCCCGCAAGGCCTGACTACAGCCGCAGCAGCATCCGGATGTTGCCCAGCGTGTTCGGCTTGACCCGCTCCAGATCCAGGAACTCCGCGACACCCTCGTCGTACGAGCGCAGCAGCTGCTCGTACACCGGTTGCGGCACCGGTGCGCCGTCGATCTCCTGAAAACCGAACGCGCCGAAGAACTGCGTCTCGAAGGTGAGCACGAAGATTCGTGCCACACCCAACTCGCGGGCGGCGTCGATCAGCTCGCCCACCAGCCGATGCCCGATCCGCCGGCCCCGACAGGACGGATCCACCGCGACCGTACGGATCTCGGCCAGGTCCTCCCACATCACGTGCAGCGCGCCGCAGCCCACCACGGCGCCGTCGGAGGGGCGGACCGCCACCCGGAACTCCTGCACCTGCTCGTAGAGCGTGACGGTGGCCTTGCTGAGCAGCCGCCGGTCATTGGTGTAGGTGTCGACCAGCCGCCGGATGCCGCGCACATCCCCGGTGCGGGCCCGCCGCACCAGGATCTGACTCTCGGGAGCCGACGACCCGGCCTGCGCGCTCATTCGCTCGCCGGCACGTCCACGCACGGGCCGGCCGTCCACCAGGGCTCGACCAGCTCCAGGGTCTCGTCACCGAACGGGTTCACCCCGGGGCCGGCGCCCAGCGCGTGCCCCAGGTGCACGTGCAGGCACTTCACCCGGCCCGGCATCCCGCCGGCCGAGATACCGGCGATCTCCGGCACCTCGCCGATCGCCTCCCGCCGGGCGAGGTAGTCCTCGTGCGCGGCCCGGTAGTGGGCGGCCAGCTCGGGATCCGTCGTCAGCCGGTCCGCCATCTCCTTCATCAGCCCCGCCGACTCCAGCCGGCTGCACGCCGCGGTGGCCCGGGGGCAGGTCAGGTAGAAGAGCGTCGGGAACGGGGTGCCGTCGGAGAGGCGGGGAGTCGTCTCCACCGCGTCGGGAAGGCCGCACGGGCAACGGTGGGCCACCGCCCGGGTGCCGCGGGGCGTCCGGCCGAGCTGCGCGGCCACCGCGGCCAGGTCGGCCTCGGTGGCCGGCTCACGCTGCGGCAGGGGTACGGAATCCGCCGCCGGCTCCGACGGTGGTACGACAGTCACGGTGCCCATCTCTCCTGGTGTGCTGATCGGTGGATCACTTGCCCGGCTGCTGGCTGTCCGCCGCCTGCACGCTCGACCAGAGCGTGTCGTACCAGGTCACCGGGCCGGTCGGCGCGCCCGAGCCGGCCGACTTCCCGGCGTCCCGGGCGGCGCCCTCCGGGTCGTGCAGCACCACCATCATCTTTTCGCCCGGGCGGCCCATGAAGAACCGCTCCCGAGCCTGCGTCGTGATGTACGCCGGGTCTTTCCAGTTGGCGGCCTCGGTGGCGAGCTTGGCGATCTCCGCCTCCTGCACCGCCTGGGCCGCTTCCATCCGCTCGATGTCGGCCTGCTGGTCGAGGTAGACCCGGACCGGGTACGTGTAGGCCAGCGCGAGCGCGATCAGGACCGCGAACAGCACGGTGGCCCGACCGGTGAAGCGACGTGGGTGGGGTGCGGCGAGCCGCTTGACGGCACCACCGGCGGCAGTACGCCGAGCGGCGCCAGGACGATTCGCGGAGCGAACGCCCTCAGCGCCCCGAGCCGCGCCCGGTGCCCGACCAGCGGCGCCACGCGGTTCGGCGCGCACGCCGGTCTCGCGGACCGATCCCCGGGTGACCCGGCCACCACCCGGCCGGCCGGACTGACCCGGCCGGCGGGCGGGACGTTGACCACCCGGTGTGCGGCGCTGCTGCATCGTCACACCCCTCCCCCGAGGCTTTAGGCCGAACGGTAGCGCGGGAACGCGCCAGCGCCGGCGTAGCGCGCCGCGTCGGCCAGCTCCTCCTCGATCCGGAGCAGCTGGTTGTACTTCGCGACGCGGTCCGAGCGGGCCGGCGCGCCGGTCTTGATCTGGCCACAACCGGTGGCCACCGCCAGGTCGGCGATGGTGGTGTCCTCGGTCTCGCCGGAGCGGTGGCTCATCATGCACTTGAAGCCGGCCCGGTGGGCGAGATCCACCGCGTCCAGGGTCTCAGTCAGCGAACCGATCTGGTTGACCTTGACCAGGACCGCGTTGGCCGACTTCTCGGCGATGCCGCGGGCGATGCGCTGCGGGTTGGTCACGAACAGGTCGTCACCGACGATCTGCACCCGGTCGCCGATCGAGGCGGTCAGCGTCTGCCAGCCGCTCCAGTCGTCCTCCGCCAGCGGGTCCTCGATCGACACGATCGGGTAGTCACCGGCCAGCTTGGTGTAGTAGTTGCTCATCTCCTCGGCGGACTTCGCGGCACCCTCGAAGGTGTAGGTGCCGTTGTCGAAGAACTCCGTGGCGGCCACGTCGAGCGCGAACACGATGTCGGTGCCGAGCCGGTAACCGGCCTTCTCGACCGCCTCGGCGATCAGGTCCAGGGCCGCCGCGTTGGTCGGCAGGTTCGGCGCGAAGCCACCCTCGTCGCCGAGCCCGGTCGACAGGCCCTTCTTCTTCAGCACCGACTTCAGCGCGTGGTAGACCTCCGCGCCCGAGCGCAGCGCCTCACGGAAGGTGGGCGCGCCGATCGGTGCGACCATGAATTCCTGGATGTCGACGTTCGAGTCGGCGTGCGCGCCACCGTTGAGGATGTTCATCATCGGCACCGGCAGGAGGTGCGCGTTCGGGCCGCCCAGGTAACGGAAGAGGCTCAGCTCGGCGCTGCCGGCGGCGGCCTTCGCCACGGCCAGGGAGACCCCGAGGATGGCGTTCGCGCCCAGCTCCGACTTGCTGTCGGTGCCGTCGATGTCGAGCATCTTCTGGTCGATCAGCCGCTGCTCGCTGGCCTCGTACCCGATGATCTGGTCGACGATCTTGTCTTCGACGTTGGAGACCGCCTTCTCCACGCCCTTGCCCTGGTAGCGGTCGGCGTCACCGTCGCGCAGCTCGATCGCCTCGAAGGCGCCGGTGGAGGCGCCGGACGGCACGGCGGCACGGGCGACCGTGCCGTCGTCCAGGCCGACCTCGACCTCGACCGTCGGGTTGCCCCGCGAGTCGAGAATCTCCCGGGCGACGATTCCCTCGATGGTTGCCACTAAGTCGCTCCTCGTTGTTGTGATCCGGTCCGTGGGTGGGCCGCGACGGTGCGGCTGAGGCAGGTGTTGAACGCAGCGTATCGGGCCGCGAGAACGGACACGGCGTCGCCCGCGCACCCGAGTCGCCCCGCACTGACGGACATTCCCGGATTTTCGGGCGTCAACCGGCAACGGGTTTGCGCTGCGCGGACCAGATCCACCAGGCTGTTCGCCATGCCCGCCGCCTCGACCACCCTCCGCATGCTCGCCGTGTCGGTCATCGCGTCGCTCACGGTCACTGGCTGTCAGACATTCGAGGACGCCGGAGTCGCCATGGGGCGCTCGGAACTCGTCAACGACCTCGCCGCCCGGCTCGACCGGGCGCTGGAGCTGACCTACTCGGCCGACTACCAACTCCCTGGGGGCCAGAGCGCCGCGATCGTGCAGGCGCAGGACCCGGCCCGGTCCGCGTACACCTACCCGGGCGGGCGGCTCACCGTCACCCCGGAGGCCATCACCCGGTGCACGACAACCGGCACCCGCCCGGAGTGCACGCTGGTCGCCCCGCCCGCCCCGGGCAGCAAGCCCACCGTGACGCTCTTCGGCGAGGCCAACGCGCAGGGCCTCGTCACGCCTCCGGTGGTGGTCGGTCTGCTGACCGCCGCCGCGCTCGACCCGCAGGCGGTCATCAGGCAGAGCGACACCACCGTCGCCGGGCACCACGCCGCCTGCGTCGAGGTGCAGGCATCCTCCGGCGACTTCACCGCCTGCGTGACCACCGAGGGCGTGCTCGGCAGCTTCACAGGGGCGGTCGACGGCAAGCCGATGGACCTGGCGCTGAGCCGCTACTCCGCGACGGTCGACACGGGGGCGTTCGACCCGCCCGCCGGCGCCGGACTCGTGGACCGCCGCCCCACCGGCTCGTAACCGCCAGGCGGCGCTGAGCGGCGCGCGGCACGACGGCGCTGACCCGCGTGCGGCACGGCGGCGCTGACCCCGCGTGGCACGGCGGCGCTCAAGATCAGCGCAAGTTCGCCGATGTTGCTGCCTCCACCGCGCCGGAAGCAGCAACATCGGCGACGTTGCGCGGACCCGACGCTGCGCGGAGCCCGGGGAGCCCGGGAGCGCGGTCGTCAGAGGCCGAGCAGGGTACGCAGGTGGCGCGGGGGCGGGCAGTCGTGGGCGAGCATCGCGTCGTGCCAGTCACGGACCGACACCCCGTCCGGGCGGGCGGCGGCGATCTCGGCGACCTCGCTGTAGCCGACGAAGTAGGTGGAGAGCTGCGTGGAGGTGAGCTGCGCCCGGCGCCACTTGCCGGCCGCCTCGCCCTCCTCCTGGAAGCCGCGCCCGGTCATCAGCGCCATCGCCTCGGCCTCGGGCAGGTCCTCGGCGTGCACCAACTGGTCGAGCAGGGCGTTGATGGTCATCCGTAGCTGCATCTTGAGCTGCTGCAACCGCACCGGCAGGCCGCCGAAGCCGAGCCCGACCATCAGCTCCTCCGCGTACACCGCCCAGCCCTCGATGAACGGGCCGGACTCGGCGAGTGCCCGGACTCGGGTGTCACCGACGTAGCGGCGGGCGTGGGCGAGCTGGAGGAAGTGCCCCGGCATCGCCTCGTGCACCGTCAGGTTACGGATCATGTGGTCGTTGTATTCGCGGTAGAACGACTCGACCTTGTGCGCCGGCCAGTCCGAGGGGGTGGGCGCGATGCAGTAGAAGGTCGGCACGGCCGCCGTCTCCAACGGGCCGGGCGAGTCGCAGTACGCCACCGCCACACCACGCGCGAACTCCGGCATCTCCTGGATCACACACTTGTCGTCGACCAGGGTGATCAGGTCGTGCGCGCGGACGAAGTCGGTGGCCTCGTCCAGGGTCACCCCGGCCAGCTCGACGATGGTCCCGTCGTTCGGGTGCTCGGCGGCGAGCATGTCCAGCGCCTGGCGTACCGCCGCGTCGTCGGCCCGACCACCGACCAGCTCGACGGCTGCCTCGCGGATCTCGGCGGTGACCCGGTCCAGGTTGGCCCAGGCGCGGCGCTGGATCTCGGCGGCGCCCAACTCGGTGTCCAGGGTGTGCCAGAGACGGGCCTCCCAGCGGCGCCGGCCCAGCCGCGGGTCACGGCCCGGGCCGGTGTCGGCGGCCAGGCCGACCCGCAGCCAGGCGACGAACTCCTCCAGCGCGGCGATCGCCGCGGTCGCCGCCGGCTCGACCCGGTCGTGCTGGCTCGGCGCCTGGGCGAGCAGCGCCGGCAGTTCGTCGCGGATCAGCGCGGCCGTGCCGGTGAACTGCCCGACCGCCGTCTCCGCGTGGATCCGCGGCATGTCCCGCAGCGTCGCGCGGGCGGTGGCGAGAGCGTCCGGTACGGCGGCGAGCCGGCCGGCGAGGCTGGTCAGCCGGACGTCCGCAGGAGCGAACGGGCGGGCGAGGAGGGCGTGCAGCAGCGGGCCGGGATTGTGCCTCAGCGGATCCCATTCGTGCGCCCGCATCTCGGTCGACTCGAACAACCCCCGGTCCACCAGTGAGCTGAGCAGCGCGTGGTCGACCTGTTCCGCGACATCCAGAGCATCTGGATCGATCTCGGAGAGCGCGTCGGCGGCCTCCTTGAGCATCGCCTGGTCGGCGGCGACCGCGCCGGCCGAGAGGTCCGGCAGTCGATCGTCGTAACGGTGGTCCCCCACGGAGGTGGCGAGCCCGGGCCGGCTCTCCAACACCGCCTCGACGATCCGCTCAGCCAATGGCACGAAGGACTCCATGCCCCGACCCTAGACGGCACCCCTGACCCGAGCAGCCGCACCAACCCCCGGCACGCCCAGTCGACGCCCCTGAGCCACCCGCCGCCGGCTCAGTGGTCAGAGAGACCCGGTGGCCGGTCGGACTCGGCGGCGCGGATGGCCTCGGCGTAGGCGAGGGTGGCGCGGCGAAGGGCCGCTTCCGGGTCGATTCCCGCCTCGCGTGCTGCCGCGACCGTTGCCAGGAGGCTGGCGCCCAGCCGTGCCTCCGGGTCTACCTGGGTGTCGGCCAGTGGTGGCGGGACTGCTCGGCCGGCGCGGGCGGCGCGACCCAGGATCTGCGCGGCCAGGGCCAGTGCGGGCTGGCTCAGCGCCACTCCGTCCAGCACCGAGTCCCGCGCCTTCTCGGCGCGCTTGATCCGCTCCCAGTTCTCGGTGATCTCCTCCAGCGTGCCCGCCTCCGCACCGGCGAAGACGTGCGGGTTGCGGCGGATCATCTTGTCGACCAGGCCACCCGCCACGTCGTCGATCGTCCAGCGCTCGTCCTCGGGCAACTCCTCGGCGAGCCGCGCGTGCAGGACCACCTGCAACAACACGTCGCCCAACTCCTCGCGCAGCGCGTCGGTGTCGTCGGCGCTGATCGCGTCGTACGCCTCGTAGCTCTCCTCCAGCAGGTAACCGGCGAGGCTACGGTGCGTCTGCGCCCGCTTCCACGGGTCGCCGCCCGGCGAGGCCAGGCGGTCCAGCACGGCCACCGCGTCGAGCAGCCGGGCGCCCGGCGGATCCCACGAGCCGTACATCAGCTCCATCTCGGCCAACCCTGGCTGCCGGGCCAACCGCAGACCCAACTCCCGGGCCAGCGCCTCGTCGCCCGCAGGGCCGGCCAGCCACACCGCTGTGCCATGCGTCGCCACCGCATCCAGCAACGGCTGTGTCGCCGGCCCGTCCACGACGGTCACCTCGGCGCCCGCCTGGCGCACGGCCATGGTCAACTCGCTCTCCGCGCCGGTCAAAACCGGGTGCTGGCGTACGACGTCCCAGGCTGCCGAAGTCAGCAGGCCGGCCGGCAGCCGCGGTGAGGTGACCAGAAGGACGATCCGTGCCGTCATCCTCAGCTGGCCGTGCCCTCGGTGCCAGGGCCAGCGTCGGGGCCGGCGTCCGGGCCAGTGCCTGGGCCAGCGTCCGGGCCGGCGGTCGACGGCACCGGCTCCGGGGTGGAGATGTCCGAAACCGTGCTGTCCTGCTCAAGGTAGGGCAGGTTGTACCTGCCGAAGCCGCTGTTCGGCACCTGGAGCAGGGCCGGAATTTCCAGGGTGGAGTAACGAGGGTTGACGGAGACGTCCTCCCGCTTCACCTCATCCTGGAACGCCGCGCTGAGAGCCACCACCGCCGCCACCTGCTGGGCGATGGCCGGATCGGCGAACGCCTCGCGCTGCTGCTCGACCGTCCAGCCGGGAGGGGCCACCTTGCCTTCCACCATCTTGTCGTAGACGGTGGCGCGCAGGTCGTCAGTCAACTCGGCCGGCGGCAGGCCCGCCTGGAGGGAGAGGAAGAGGTCGTACCAGTCAGCGGCGAGCCTCGCGTATTCGGTGCCCGGAGCCCCGAAACTCTCACCCAACTCGTCGGCGGCGAGCTGGTCCTGCACCGGGATCTTCTTCTCCGCGATGATCCGCTTGGCCAGGTCGATCCCGACGAGCAGGTTGAGCATGTCCTGCTTGGTCGCGCCGATCTGGAGCATCTCCGGCGAGGGGGACGCGGACGGCCCGTTCTGCTGCTTGAACGCCGCCCGGACGGTCGTCTCGTACTTTGCCTGAGCCTCGGCGTGAATCGCATCGACGCGGTCCACCGAATAGGAGGTGTCACCGACGTACGCGGCGATGCCCGGCGCGGACTTGCCGCAGGCAGCGAGGGAAAGGACACCCAGGGCCGCGACGCTGGCGGCGGCGATCACACGGCGAGCACGCATGCCCGTCACTCTCTCATGCCCTCTCCCATGCTGTGACGGCCCCCACCTCACCCAGGACCCACCTCACCCCGCCGCGACGGCGAGCGGGGCGGGGGCACCCAGCACATCGGAGAGCAACTGCGCGCACCACTGGAGCAGCGCCTGGTCACGCAACGGCTCGCCACCGACCCGACGGGTGGTCGGCCGGGGAACGCTGACCTGGTCGGTGGCCAGCTTGTAGACGGCGTCCGGGTGGTAGCGCTTGAGCCGTAGCTGCTTCGAGTCCGGCAGGGGCAGCGGACCGAACCGCACGTGCTTGCCCTGCATGGACACGTCGGTCAGGCCGTACCGGCGGGCCAGCAGGCGGAACCGGGCCACCTCCACCAGGTTCTGCACCGGTGCGGGTGGCTCGCCGTACCGGTCGGTCATCTCGGCGACCACCTCGCGCAGCCGCTCCTCGTCTCGTGCCTCGGCGAGCTTGCGGTACATCTCCAGACGCAGCCGCTCCACGCTGACGTAGTCGTGCGGCAGGTGCGCGTCGATCGGCAGGTCGATCTTGACGTCGGTCTCCTCCTCCGACCGCTCACCCTTGAACGCGGAGACCGCCTCGCCGACCATCCGCACGTAGAGGTCGAAACCGACGCCCTCGATGTGCCCGGACTGCTCGCCGCCGAGCAGGTTGCCGGCACCACGGATCTCCAGGTCCTTCATCGCCACGTACATGCCGGCGCCCAGCTCGGTGTGCTGGGCGATGGTCGCCAACCGCTCGTGGGCGTGCTCGGTGAGCGGCTTCTCCGGCGGGTAGAGGAAGTAGGCGTAGGCGCGCTCCCGACCCCGGCCGACCCGGCCGCGGATCTGGTGCAGCTGGGCCAGGCCGAGCAGGTCGGCCCGTTCCACGATCAGCGTGTTGGCGTTCGGGATGTCGATGCCCGACTCGACGATCGTGGTGCAGACCAGGACGTCGAACTCCTTCTCCCAGAAGCCGACCATGACCTTCTCCAGGGCGTCCTCGCTCATCTGGCCGTGCGCCACCGCGACCCGGGCCTCGGGCACCAACTCCCGCAGTCGCCGCGCCGCCCGGTCGATCGACTCGACCCGGTTGTGCAGGTAGAAGACCTGCCCGTCGCGGAGCAACTCGCGGTGGATGGAGGCGGCCACCTGCCGGTCGTCCTGCGCCCCCACGAAGGTGAGCACCGGGTGCCGCTCCTCCGGCGGGGTGGCGATGGTGGACATCTCCCGGATGCCGGTGATCGCCATCTCCAGGGTGCGCGGGATCGGGGTGGCCGACATGCTCAGCACGTCGACCGACGCGCGGAGCGTCTTCAGGTGCTCCTTGTGCTCGACACCGAAGCGCTGCTCCTCGTCGACGACCACCAGCCCCAACTGCTTGAAGCGGGTGGCAGTCTGCAACAGCCGGTGGGTGCCGATGACGATGTCGACGGTGCCGTCGGCGACCATCTCCAGCGTCCGTTCGGTCTCCTTCGCGGTCTGGAACCGGGACAGCTGTCGGATCTGCACCGGGAACTGGCTCATCCGCTCGGCGAACGTGTTGTAGTGCTGCTGCACCAGCAGGGTCGTCGGCACCAGCACCGCCACCTGCTTGCCGTCCTGCACCGCCTTGAACGCCGCCCGGACGGCGATCTCGGTCTTGCCGTAGCCGACGTCGCCGCAGATCAGCCGGTCCATCGGGACGGTCTGTTCCATGTCCCGCTTGACCTCGTCGATCGCGGCGAGTTGGTCCGGCGTCTCCTGCCAGGGGAAGGCGTCCTCCAGCTCCCGCTGCCAGGGGGTGTCCGGGCCGAACGAGTGGCCCTTGGACGCCTTGCGGGCGGCGTAGAGCTGGATCAGCTGCGCGGCGATCTCCCGGACCGCCTTACGGGCGCGGGCCTTGGACTTCTGCCAGTCCGAGCCGCCCATCTTGTGCAGGGTGGGCTGCTCGCCGCCCACGTAGCGGGAGAGCTGGTCGAGCTGGTCGGTGGGGACGAAGAGGCGGTCGCCGGGTTGGCCCCGCTTGCTGGCCGCGTACTCGATGACCAGGTATTCGCGGCTGGCGCCGTTGACCGTGCGCTGCACCAGCTCGACGTAGCGGCCGATGCCGTGCTGCTCGTGCACCACGAAGTCGCCGGCCTTGAGCTCCAGCGGGTCGATGGTGTTGCGTCGCCGGCTCGGCAGCTTGCGCATGTCCCGGGTCGAGGTGCCCCGACCACCCGTCACATCGTTGCCGGTGAGCAGCACGAACCGGGACGCCTCGTCGACGAACCCGCTGCTCAGCGCCCCACAGGTGACCACCAACTCGCCGGGGACGGGCGCGGTCGGCACCTCCTCGGTCAACCGCGCGCCCAGGCCGGCGTCGCGCAGCACCTCGACCGCCCGCTGGGCCGGGCCGTGCCCCTCGAAGACCAGCGCGATCGACCAGCCCTCGCCGGCCCAGCGCTTGAGGTCGTCGACCACCCGCGTGGTCTCGCCGTGGTAGAGCGGGGCCGGCTGGGCGGACAGCGTCACCGCGATGGCGTCGTCCGGGGTGACGGAGCCCTGTTCCGGCGCGTCCTCCCAGGGCTGCCGCGTCTCGGCGGTCTCCGCCTCGACGAGACCGAACGGGGACAGCGTCCACCACGGCTGGCGGAGTTTGCCCGCAGTGGCGCGGACCTCCCCGAGGGTCCGGAAGGCGGCGGCGCCGACGTCCACCGGGGCCTGGCCGCCGACCGCGGCGGCGGCCCAGCTGGCCTGCAGAAACTCCTCCGAGGTACGCACCAGGTCGTGCGCCCTGGTGCGGATCCGCTCCGGGTCGCACAGCAGTACGTGGGTGCCGGCCGGCATGGCGTCCAGCAGCAACTCCAGCGAGTCGGGGCCGACCAGCACCGGAGCCAGCGACTCCATCCCCTCCACCGGGATGCCCTCGGCCAGCTTGTCGAGGATCTCGGCCAGCTCGGGGTGCTGCTCGGCGAGTGCGGCGGCCCGTTCGCGGACCGACGGGGTGAGCAGCAACTCCCGGCAGGGCGGCGCCCACAGCAGCGGAACCTGCTCGATGGTCCGCTGGTCGGCGACGGCGAAGGTACGGATCTCCTCCACCTCGTCGCCCCAGAACTCGATTCGGGACGGGTGCTCGTCGGTGGGCGGGAAGACGTCCAGGATGCCGCCCCGCACCGCGAACTCGCCGCGCTTGGTGACCAGGTCGACCCGGGCGTACGCCATGTCGATCAGACGGCGGGCGACCTCCTCCAGGTCTGCCTCCTCGCCTGCGGCGAGCTGCACGGGCTCCAGATCGCCGAGCCCCTTGAGCTGCGGTTGAAGCAGCGAACGAACCGGGGCCACGACCACCCGCAGTGGCCCGGTGCCACCGTGCGCGTCGGTCGCCTCCGGGTGCGCCAGCCGGCGCAGCACGGCCAGCCGACGGCCCACCGTGTCCGAGCGGGGGGAGAGCCGCTCGTGCGGCAGCGTCTCCCAGGAGGGGAAGACCACGATCTGCTCGGCCGGCAACAGCCCGCCCAACGCGGCGGCGAGATCGTCGGCCTCCCGGGTGGTGGCGGTCACCGCCAGCACCGGCCGCCCAGCACCGCCGGCGGCGTTGTCCGCCGCGACCGCCGCGACGGCGAACGGGCGCAGCGCGGCGGGGGCGGTGATGTCGAGGCCGTCGACCTGGGCGGCACCGGAGCGCGCCAGGTCACGCGCCCGGGTCAGCCCGGGATCGGCCAGGGCGGCGGAGAACAGACCGGTGAGCATGTGATCACTTCCAGGGGAGTCGACGCACACGACGGCGGCCCCTCGTCCAGCCGGACGGGGGGTGCATGACCAGCCTATCCCCGTCCACCGACAGACACCGCCTTCCGCCCAGGTACGCGTCGCGCCACCCCTCCCACGCCCCACGCGCCCCTCACGCCCGCCCCAAGATCCGCGCAACTTCCCGGAAGTTGCTGCTTCCGGAACGCGGGAGGCAGCACCTTCCCCGATGTTGTGCGGATCTTGCCGGCGAGCGCGCACTCAACGCCCCGGGAGGGTCGCTCGCGCTTCCACCGACGTGCTCCGTCCGTCAAGATCACGCTCGATCCAGGATGTAGTGGCCTCGAAGCCGGAGGAGAGCACTCTTTCCTGGATCGAGCGCGATCTTCCCCGATCGGGAGGTGCGAACCGCACCGGCGAGGGCGTTCGGGCGACCGCCGACCGGGCCAGCGGCCGGACCGGGCCAGCGGCCGGACCGGGCCAGCGGCCGGACCGGGCCAGCGGCCGGACCGGACCGTGGATCTTGACCGGTAGGTGGCGTCTGTGGTCGGGTTTCGGGATGGGAGAGCAGTGGCGGGCGCAGTTCGACGCGCAGGTGAGCTTTGCCAACGGCGGCGGGCTGAACACCGAGGGGTTCCGGCTGGACATCCCGGGGCGGGAGATCACCGACGACGACCTGGCGGCGTTGTTCGTCCGGCACCTCGGGTTGCTGATGGTCGCCGAGGTCCGGATCAGCGCGAAGACGATCATCGAAGAGCCGCACAAGGGCGGCCGGGGTGTCGCCGTCGACGAGCCCGGCTCCGAACGTCGGCTGGTCGAGTTGAGCCACGTGATCAGCGACGGGATGATCACTCTGCCTGGCTGGCCGGCCCCGCAGATCAGTGACTGGCTGACCTTCGCGGCGTCCCGGGCGAACTACGCCCCGGGCACCGAGTTCCACGTGGCACGGATCGACATGATCGCTAACACCGGCACGTACCTGGACACCCCCGCCCACCGATGGTCCGGCGGCGACGACCTGGCCGGGGTGCCGCTGGACCGGCTCGCTGACCTTCCCGGCGTGGTGGTCCGGGTGCCGGCCGGCACCCGGGCGGTGGACCGGCTGATGCTGGCCCCGTACGAGGTGGCCGGGCGGGCGGTGCTGCTGCACACCGGGTGGGATACGCACTTCGGCACCGAGCGGTATGGCGCGCCAGAGGCGCCCCACCTGGCCGGGGACGCCGCCCAGGCGTTGGCCGACGCCGGTGCGGCCCTGGTCGGCATCGACTCGATCAACATCGACGACATGAGCGCAGCGGCCGGGGGCGTACGCCCCGCGCACAGCACCCTGCTCGCCGCCGGTATCCCGATCGTGGAGCACCTGACCGGCCTGGACGCGCTGCCGCCGAACGGGTTCCGGTTCACCGCGGCCCCACCGATGGTGGCCGGCATGGGCACCTTCCCGGTCCGCGCCTTCGCCGTCATCAACCCCTGACGCCGTCAATCCCAAACCCCACCAACCAACCCCTGACCCCATCAAGCCCAGACCCCATGAAGCCCGGACGCCGACGCGTCAGACGCCGGACTGGAGGTGGCGCAGGACCGCGATGACCCGCCGGTGGTCGGATTCCGACGGGGGCAGGTCGAGCTTGCCGAAGATGCTGGTGATGTGTTTCTCCACCGCCCCGACGCTGAGGAACAGCGCCGAGGCGATCGCCACGTTCGACCGCCCCTCGGCCATCAGGGCCAGTACGGTCCGTTCCCGCTCGGAGAGGCCGGCCAACTCTTCGACACCGCGGGACGCGCCGAACAGTTGCGTCACCACCTCCGGGTCGAGCACGGTCGCGCCACCGGCGACCCGGGTGAGCGCGTCGACGAACTCGCCGACCTCGGCCACCCGGTCCTTGAGCAGGTATCCCACTCCCCCTGCGCCGCCGGCGAGCAACTGCGCGGCGTAGCGGGTCTCCACGTACTGGGAGAAGAGCAGCACCGGCGTACCGGGATGGGCGACGCGTACGGCGAGCGCGGCCCGCAGCCCTTCGTCGGTGTACGTGGGTGGCATCCGGATGTCGATCACCGCGACGTCCGGCCGGTGTTCGTCGACGGCGGCCCGCAACGCCTCCGGATCGGCCACCGCGGCAAGCACCCGGTGTCCCCGGTCGGTGAGCAGATAGCTGAGCCCGTCGCGCAGGATTCCGGAGTCTTCGGCGATGACCACCCGCAACCTGATCATGGTCGTACCGGGAGTTCCACGGTGACCAGCGTCGGCCCGCCGGGTGGGCTGTCGATCCGCATCGTGCCGTCCACGGTACGGGCCCGGTCACGCAGACCGGCAAGCCCACCGCCGGGCAGCGCAGAGCCTGCCGAGCCGATCATGGCTCCTCCGCCCCCGTCGTCCCTGACCTGCACCCGCAGCAGTCCGTCGTGTTGGCGCACCTCGACGGTCGCCCGCCGGGCCCTGCCGTGTTTGGCGACGTTGGTGAGCAACTCGGCGACGCAGTAGTAGGCGATCGTCTCCACGGCCGGTGACGGTCGTTCGCTCAACTCGACCCGCAACACCACGGGTACGGCGCCCCGGGCCACCAGGGTGGCCAGCGCCGCCTCCAACCCGTTGTCGAGCATCGGCGGGTGGATGCCCCGGGCCAGGTCCCGAAGGTCGGTGATCGCGGTCTTCGCGTCCCGGTGCGCCGTCTCCACCAGCGCTCTGGCTTCCGGCGCGGATCCGTCGGCGAGTTTCTCCTTGACCATCCCCAGCTTCATCGCCAGGGCGACCAGTTGCGCCTGGGTGCCGTCGTGCAGGTCGCGTTCAATCCGGCGCAGCAGCGCGGCGGCGTCGTCGACGGCCAGGGCGCGGGTCTGTTGGAGGGTGTCGAGGCTGGTCGGGCCGAGCAGGCCCCGGATCAGCAGCTCGTCCAGGAGCAGGACCAGGCGCAGCAGCCAGGGTCCGACCAGCAGCATCGCGGCGCCGATCCCGGCCAGCAGGAACGACCGGGGCCAGGTGTCGAAGAAGAAGTCGCCGAGTTGCAGGGCGGCGCGGTGCGGCCGACCCAGACTGTCGGTGTTGACCGGCTGGACGAACTTCCACCAGAGCGGATGGCTGAGCAGAAACACCGGGTAGCAGAGGAAGGCCGCGGTCACCGCCGCCGCGAGCAGGGTCACCGGCAGCTTGATGATCAGATAGGCCAACGCTCGCCAACCCGTGGCATCGCCAAGGCCGGTCCGGACGTACCCCACCGGCCCGGGCCGTCGTCGGACCGGGCGTGGGTCGTCGACCCGCAGCCCGAGCGTCGCCCGGGCGAGCGCGCGGTGCAGCCGGCCCCAACCGCGAGCGCCGAGGACACCGGAGGACATCAGCGGCAGGCCGAGCAGCGTCAGCGAGGACAGGCCGCCGACCACGACCGTGAGACCGGCGTACGCGAAGCCGGCTACCGCCAGCGGCAGGCTGGCCAGCACGTACCCGACCCGGTTGCGGAGCTGCCGGAGACGCGTCATCTGATCCTCCCGACCAGCCGATCGACATGTCGGCTCAGCATGCCCGGGTGCGGGCCGCCCGCGTAGCCGGGCAACCCGCCGTGATCTTTCGGGTTAACCCCACCCGATCGGCGGGAGAGCCGCATTCATCTGCGGTCCGCGCTTCGGCAGGGTCGACGGGGACATCCGTTTCGTCGATTGGAGCAGGTCATGGTACGTCCGTTGTGGACTGTAGTGGTGTCGGTCGGCTCGTTGGTCGCCACACTCGCCGTCCCGCCCCCGCCGGCCGGTGCCGACCGTCCCGGGGCAGAACGTCCGGCGCTGGCTGCCGCGCTCGACCAGATGGTCGAGGACGGCTTCCCCGGTGCGGTGGCTTACGGCCGGGTGGACGGCCGACGATGGCAGGTGGCGGCGGGAGTGGCCGACCGGGCGACCGGGGCGCAGGCCCGGCCGGACGACCGGTTCCGGATCGCCAGCAACACCAAGGCGTTCGTGTCGACCGTGCTGCTGCAACTGGTGGGTGAGGGCAGGCTCACCCTCGACGACTCGGTCGAGCGGTGGCTGCCCGGGGTTGTCCGAGGTAACGGCAACGACGGCTCGGCGATCACCGTCCGGCAGTTGCTCAACCACACCAGCGGAATCTGGGACCCCACCGGCGAGCGGAGCTTCTGGGCCCCGTACCTCGACGACCACGACTGGGACCGGGTCATCACGCCCCGCACGGTGGTCGCCATGGCGGTGGCGCACCGGCCGGACTTCGCCCCCGGCACCTCGTGGGGCTACTCGAACACGAACTACCTACTGGCGGGCCTGATCATCGAGGCGGTCATCGGCCGGGACGCGGCGAGCGAGGTACGGCGGCGGATCATCGGCCCACTCGGCCTGAGTCAGACCTCGTTTCCGGTCACCGATCCGAAGATTCACGGCCGGCACCTGCACGGCTACGACCTGACCGGCCGCGATGTGACCCGGTTCAGCCCGTCGTACGACTGGACCGCCGGGGCGATGATCTCGACGGCGGCGGACCTGGCGCGGTTCCACCGGGCGCTGTTCGGTGGACGGCTGCTCGCGCCGGCACAGCAGCGTGAGTTGGAGACCCTGGTGGCGACGGACGACGGGCCGGACGGGTACGGCCTGGGCGTGCAACGGATGACCGTCCCCTGTGTCGGTGGCCCGACGGAGGTGTGGACGACCGACGGCGGCGGGCACGGCTTCACCAGCATCGCGGTGACCAGCCTGGACAACTCCCGGCAGCTTGTCCTCGCCGGCAACGTCTACGACATCGACCGGGACGTCCGAGGCGAGTTGCCGGTGCCGGCGAGCGCGGGTTCGCTGGCCGCAGTGCAGTCGGTCCTCTGCACGACCGGCTGACCCGGGCCGGCGGCGAGATCCACGTGCCGGCGCGTCAGTAGCGCACCGCGATCCGGCGGTCGACCGCGTCGACGAGGATCTCGCCGCCGTACGGGATGATCAACTGCGGGTCGGTGTGACCGAGGTCGACGTCGAAGACGACCACCGCGTCCGGGTTGTACGGCGTGAGGGCGCGGATGATCGCCTCCCGCTGGGCCGCGCCCCACGCCGACCGCTCCGGCACCGACAACGGCCGGTCGAAGTCCCACGCCTTCGGCCGGCCGACGACGATCGCCGGGAAGGCGGCGAGCAGCCCTCGCTCCCCCATGTTCCGCACGATCCGGAACACCTCCTGCGCGCTCGGCATCTCCTGGGAGGTTTCGAAGACCAGCACGGAACCGTCCAACTCGGCGACGGTCGGCACCCGGTCGGCGGCCATCAGCCAGTGCAGGATCTCCAGGCAGCCACCCCAGGTGCGCCCTCGCACCACCCGCTCCGGCCCCTGCCAGCGCCAACCCTCGCCGGGCAGCATCTCCGGCTCGTACTCCAGCGTCTCGGGCTCGGTCCACGGGTTGGGCCGGTCGCCCCAGGCCGGCGCGGAGGTCAGCTCGTACCAGTCGGAGCCGAACAGGGCGGCGCGCAGCGAGTCGAAGGTCATCGGGTGCGGCGCGCCCGGCCGGCCGAGGTGCACCAGCACCGATCCGCCGTGGTAGGCGACGATGCCCAACCGGTACAGGTGGTTGAGCACGTTGGTGTTGTCGGAGTAGCCGAAGTAGGGCTTCGGGTTGGCCCGCAGCACGTCGTCGTCGAGGTGTGGGGTGACCGTGATCAGGTCGTCCCCGCCGACCGTGGCCAGCACGGCGGTGATGCTCGGGTCGGCGAAGGCGGCGGTCAGGTCGCGGGCCCGATCGCGCGGGTCCGCTCCCATGACCCGGGTGGTCGGATACTCCACCGGCTCCAAGCCGAACTCCTCACGCAGCCGCCGCAACCCCAACTCGTACACGTGGGGGAAGAGGGCGGGCAGGCCGGCGGAGGGCGAGACGACCGCGACCCGGTCGCCCGGCCGTGGTTTCGTCGGGTAGTTCAGCGACGTCATGATCGAACGCTAACCGCCCGGCCAACCGGTTTCCGCCCGGTGATTCACGAAACGGACCATAGGCACGCGACAGGCGACCCTCGACGCCGTGCCCGCTCCAGCCCCGGCTCGAGCGGAGACGGTGGTTGAGATCACGTCGGAAAACGCCGCCTCGGGGGCAGTGGATCACCCGGGGGCCCTCCAGACCACCGGTCCGCGCGGATACCATCCAGTAAGTCGGACAGCGCTGTCCTTCGTATCCACGTAAGGGAGCGCATCGTGACCGACCAGCATGACCACGACGGCCCGGACGCCGCCCTGCGCGCCGACATCCGCCGACTCGGCACCCTGCTCGGGCAGACCCTGGCCCGCCAGGAGGGTCGCCCGCTGCTCGACCTCGTCGAGGAGATCCGCGCACAGGTCCGCAGCGACGCCCCGGCGGCCGCCCAGCGCCTCGGCGGGCTCGACGTGACCACCGGCACCAAGCTGGCCCGCGCCTTCTCCACCTACTTCCACCTGGCCAACATCACCGAGCAGGTGCACCGTGCGCGGGATCTGCGCCGACGCCGCGCGGTGCAGGGCGGCTGGTTGGACCAGGCAGCCAAGATGATCGCCGAGCGCGGGGTGCCGGCCGAGGAGATCGCCAACGCGGCACGCCGGCTGGCGGTCCGGCCGGTCTTCACGGCGCACCCGACCGAGGCGGCCCGCCGCTCGATCCTGTCCAAGCTGCGGGCGATCGCCGACGAGTTGGACACCGAGACCGCCAACGCGATCCTCTACGGCGCCAGCGACGAGGGCCCGGCCAACCGCCGTCTGGCCGAGCTGCTGGACCTGATGTGGCAGACCGACGAGCTGCGCCTCGACCGACCGGACCCGACCGACGAGGCCCGCAACGCCATCTACTACCTGCGCGACCTGTACGCCGAGGCCGCCCCGCAGGTGCTCGACGACCTGGCCGACACGCTGCGCACGCTCGGCGTGGAGACGTCACCGACGGCCCGGCCGCTGAGCTTCGGCACCTGGATCGGCGGCGACCGCGACGGCAACCCGTTCGTCACCCCGGCGGTCACCCGCGAGGTGCTGACCATCCAGCACGAGCACGGCATCGCGGCCACCGAGAAGGCGATGGACCACCTGATCAACGAGGTCTCGGTCTCCCGCCGGCTGCGCGGGGTGTCCCTGGACCTCTCCGCCAGCCTCGCCGCGGACCTGGACGCGCTGCCCGAGGTGGCCGCGCGGTTCCGCCGTGTGAACGCGGAGGAGCCGTACCGGCTCAAGGCACGCTGTGTGAAGGCGAAGCTCGCCAACACCCGGCAGAGGTTGCGCCAGGGCACCGCGCACGTGCCGGGCCGGGACTACCGGGGCTCCGCCGAGCTGATCGCCGACCTGGATCTGCTGCGCGCCTCGCTGGCCCGCAACTCCGGGCAGCTCACCGCCGTCGGCCGGCTGGCCTCCACCATCCGTACGGTCTCCGCGTTCGGCCTGCACCTGGCGACCATGGACGTCCGGGAGCACGCCGAGGCGCACCACGCGGTGCTCGCCCAGCTCTACGAGGCCGTCGGTGAGGTCTCCGACTATCCGGCGCTGACCAGGATCGAACGCACCAAACTTCTCGCCGACGAGCTGACCGGTCGCCGACCGCTGTCGACCCTGGACACCCCGCTCTCCGAGCCCGCCCGCAAGACGTTCGACGTGTTCGGCACCATCCGGGAGGCCCAGGACCGGTTCGGCACCGAGGTCATCGAGTCGTACATCATCTCGATGACCATGGGCGTCGACGACGTGCTGGCCGCGGTGGTGCTGGCCCGCGAGGCCGGCCTGGTGGACGTGCACAGTGGGCGGGCACGGATCGGGTTCGTGCCGCTGCTGGAGACCCCGGCCGAGCTCAACGCCGGCGGCGAACTCCTCGACGAGCTGCTGTCGCTGCCCGCGTACCGGGCGCTGGTGACCGCGCGAGGCGACGTGCAGGAGGTCATGCTCGGCTACTCCGACTCCAACAAGGAGGCCGGGATCACCACCAGCCAGTGGTCGATCCACCGGGCGCAGCGCGCGCTGCGCGACGTGGCCGCCCGGCACGGGGTACACCTGCGGCTGTTCCACGGCCGGGGCGGCACGGTCGGGCGCGGCGGCGGGCCGACGCACGAGGCGATCCTGGCCCAGCCGTACGGCACGCTGGACGGCGCGATCAAGGTGACCGAGCAGGGTGAGGTGATCTCCGACAAGTACACCCTGCCGTCACTGGCCCGGGAGAACCTGGAGCTGACCCTCGCCGCGGTGCTCCAGGCGACCCTGCTGCACACCGCGCCTCGGCAGCCGGCCGAGATGTTGGAACGCTGGGACGCGACGATGGACGTGGTCTCCGAGTCGGCGTACCGGTCCTACCGGTCGCTCGTCGAGGACCCGGACCTGCCGGCGTACTTCTGGGCGTCCACCCCGACCGAACTGCTCGGCGCGCTCAACATCGGCTCCCGGCCTGCGAAGCGCCCGAACACCGGAGCGGGGCTGTCCGGTCTGCGGGCCATTCCGTGGGTGTTCGGGTGGACGCAGACCCGGCAGATCGTGCCGGGCTGGTTCGGCGTCGGCTCCGGGCTGGCCGCCGCGCGTGAGGCCGGGTTGGCGGACGTGCTGGCCGAGATGCACCGCAACTGGCACTTCTTCCGCACGTTCCTGTCGAACGTCGAGATGATGTTGACCAAGACCGACCTGAGCATCGCCCGCCGGTACGTCGAGACGCTGGTGCCGAAGAAGCTGCACCCGATCTTCGAGCAGATCGAGCAGGAGTACGAGTTGACCAAGCGGGAGGTGCTGGCGGTGACCGCCTCACCCGCCCTGCTGGAAAATTCACCGGTGCTGCAGCGCACCCTGGCCGTACGCGACACCTACCTGGAGCCGCTGCACCATCTCCAGGTGGCCTTGCTGCGTCAGTACCGGGAGTCCGGCGCCGCCGGGCGGGCGGTGGCCACCGCTCCGGGCGGCCGACGCGCACCGAGCGACGGCACCGCCCTGGAGCGGGCACTGCTCACCACCGTCAACGGCATCGCCGCCGGGATGCGCAACACCGGCTGATCGACAAGAACGGACAACGGGCCCCGGTCGCTACGACCGGGGCCCGTTCCGTAGGTCACACCGAACGACTGTCAGAAGTCGCCGCCGCCGAAATCCCCGCCACCGAAGTCACCGCCGCCGAAGCCGCCACCACCGAAGTCACCACCGGCGTAGTCCCCTCCGCCGAAGTCCCCGCCCTGGTCGCCGCCGAAGTCCCCGCCCTGGTCGCCGCCCTGGTCGCCGCCGTCCCCGCCCTGCTCGGCGCCGTCGCCGAAGCCCTCCTGGTAGCCGGCGTCATAGCCGTACCCGGGGTCGGCGAAGGCGGGCGAGAACAGCGCGTCGGCGATCAGGATGCCGCCGAGCACACCGGCACCGGCGCCCAGCGCCGTCTTCCACCACGGTGTCGAATACCAGCCGGCGGGCACCGGTCGACCCTGATAACGCCCACCGGGGTAGTAGTAGGGCGTTTCCCGACCGGGCTGCGGACCGGCCCGGAAGGTCTGCCCCTGCACGTCGACCTCGCGCTCCTTGGTGAGCTGCCCAACGCCGCGGGCGGCGGCCAGCGCCGGCACCTCGGGGCCCGGATCGATACCCAGCGCGGTACGCGCCGCCCGGATGTACGCCAGCCCCTCCAGCGCGGTCTCCCGGGCCAGCCCGAACTGGTGCGGCGTACGTGCCTGCTCCAGCTGCGAGCCCGCCGCGTTGTACCGCTCACCGGCATCGGCCAGCGCCTGGCGCACCGCCGGCTCCTCGCCCTGCAGGTTCATCAACTGGCCGCCGAGGCGCTCGTACCACCGCTGCGCCTCCGCGCGGGCGTCGCCGAGCTCGGTGCGCTGACGGGCACTTGCCTGAGCGCGGATGAGCGCCGCGGCGCCCAGCGCGCCGACCAGCACGACGACGAGGCACAACACAAGTTCCATATCTTCGACCGTACTCCCGGGTGTCTCGTCGTAGCCGTCTGGCAAGCTCCGGTGATGGACGTCTCGACCCTGCTCCTGGTGATCGTGTGCCTCGGTGCTGGCGGGGCGGTGGGCTGGCTCGCGGCCCGGTCCCGGTCGGCGGCCGACATCGCCCGCCTCGATGCCACCCTGGCCGCCACCCGAGAGGGCGAGGGCCGGCTGGAGCAGTCCATGCGGGCCCTGAACTACGAGGCCACCGCGCAGTCCCAGGAGGCGGTGGCCCGGGCGGTCGCCCCGCTGCACGACACGCTTCGCCGCTACGAGCAGCGGGTGGCCGAGCTGGAGCACGACCGGGTCGACGCGTACGCCGAGCTGCGCGAGCAGGTCCGTTCGATGACCGCCGTCTCCGGCGAGCTGCGCACCGAGACCAAGCAGCTGGTCGCGGCGCTGCGGGCGCCACAGGTGCGGGGCCGCTGGGGCGAGCACCAGCTGCGCCGGATCGTCGAGGCGGCCGGGATGCTGGAGCACTGCGACTTCTCCGAGCAGGTCACGGCCGCCACCGATCAGCAGGTCGTCCGACCGGATCTGGTGGTCCGACTGCATGGCGGCCGATCGGTGGTGGTGGACGCCAAGGCGCCGTTCGACGCGTACCTGACGGCCATGGAGGCCCGCGACGAGCGCGGCCGGGACACCCACCTCGACGCGCACGCCCGGCACCTGCGGGGGCACGTCGACGCTCTGGCCGCCAAGTCCTACTGGTCGGCGTTCGACAGCTCGCCGGAGTTCGTGGTGCTGTTCGTTCCCGCCGACCCGTTCCTCGACGTCGCGCTGCAGCGTGACCCGACGCTGCTGGAGCACGCCTTCACCCGCAACGTGGTGCTGGCCACGCCGGCCACGCTGGTCGCACTGCTCCGGACGGTCGCCTACTCCTGGCGACAGGAGGCGCTGGCCCGGAACGCGCTCGCGGTGCACACCCTCGCCCGGGAGCTGTACGGCCGGCTCTCGACCCTGGGTGACCACGTGGGCAAGCTCGGGTCGTCGCTGGCCGGTGCGGTGACCGCGTACAACCGGGCGGTCGGCTCGCTGGAGGCCCGGGTGCTGGTCAGCGCACGCAAGCTCGCCGAGCTGGGCGTCTCGGACGAGGAGTTGCCCACGCCCGCCCAGGTCGAGTTGACGCCCAGGCAGCCGCAGGCGCCCGAGCTGGCCGATCCGGCCGACGACGGGGTCTCGGCCCGCTAGGGCAGCTAATCAGGAGCGGTTGGCACCCGACACCACGAACGGGGTGCCCTGCTGGCAGGTGGTCATCATGCCGGGCTCGACCCGGCCGGTGACCTCCACCCGCGTACCCGGCTTCAGCACGTCACGCGGCCCACCGAGGAGCAGGTAGCCGTCGAGCAGAACGCAGTTGGGCTCCACGCCGCCCTGCACGGTGCCGGACAGGGTGGTGGCCCCGACCCCCGGTGGCGTACTCGGGCCGCCCGGCTTCGGGCCCGTTGGCGGGGTGGTCGGTGCCGGGTCGACGGTCGACGGCGGGGCGGTCGGCTCGGGCGTGGGCTGGCTGGTCGCCGGCTGCGCTCCCGTCGGCGTCGGGGTGGGCGTGCCGCCTCCGGCGTCCTGGTTGCCGCAGGCGCTCAGCGCCGCGCAGACGGTCAGCGCGGCAACGGCGAGCCGAAAGGTCCTCATACCGAATCTGACGCAGGCCGGGCCGTGTTCGTTCCCGTGCTCAGCCGCGCGCCGCCGCGGCCTTCATGTCCCGCTTCAGCTCCTGCGGCAGCGAGAACGTGAGCCGCTCGTTGGCGGTGGTGATCTCCTCGACGTCGGCGAAGCCCCGCGCGGCGAGGTGAACCAGCACCTCCTGGACGAGGTCGTCCGGGACGCTCGCGCCGGAGGTCAGGCCGACCGTGTTGGCCCCCTCCAGCCAGGCGTCGTCGATCTCGTGGGCGAAGTCGACGAGGTGACCGGCGCGAGCGCCCGCGTCCAGAGCGACCTCGACCAGGCGGACCGAGTTGGAGGAGTTCGTCGAGCCGACGACGATCACCACGTCGCAGTCGGCGGCGATCTCCTTGACCACGTGCTGCCGGTTGGAGGTGGCGTAGCAGATGTCGTCGCTGGGCGGGGACTGCAGCAGCGGCAGTCGCTGCTTGAGCCGGGCCACCGTCTCCAGCGTCTCGTCGACCGAGAGCGTGGTCTGGGAGAGCCAGACGACCTTCTCCGGATCACGGACGGTGATCTTGTCGGCACCATCCGGTCCGTCGACCAGTTGGATGTGTGCGGGGGCCTCACCGGCCGTGCCGATGACCTCTTCGTGCCCCTCGTGGCCGATGAGCAGGATGTCGTAATCCTCGGCGGCGAACCGCTTCGCCTCGTGGTGCACCTTGGTGACCAGCGGACAGGTCGCGTCGATCGCCTTCAGCGAGCGCTGCTTGGCCTGCTCGTAGACCTCCGGAGCCACGCCGTGTGCGGAGAAGATGACGGTGGCGCCCACCGGCACCTCCTCGTTCTCCTCTACGAAGATCGCGCCCTGGGCCTCCAGGGTCTGCACCACGTGCTTGTTGTGCACGATCTGCTTGCGCACATAGATCGGGGCGCCGTAGAGCTTCAGTGCCTCCTCGACGGTCTGCACCGCGCGGTCGACGCCAGCGCAGTAGCCGCGGGGCTTGGCCAGGAGCACGCGCTTGCCGGTCCGTGGAGTCGCCTCAGCCTCAGTCACCCGCCCATCCTACGTGCCGCCCCTCCCACCGCCACCTCAGCCAATTCCCGCGCAACCCACCCCCAAGCCCTGGGTGATCATGAAGTTATCGCCGCGACACGCCGACAAAGAGGGCAATAACTTCATGATCGACGGGGGTCGGGGGTGGGGTTTGTAGGGTGGGCGGCGTGACTGTGGGTGGGGGTAGCGGGGGGAGTAGTGCTGAGGAGCCCTGGCCGGTGCGGGTGGTCAGCCAGAAGGTGGGCGCCTGGATCGCCAAGCTCGGCTGGGTGTGGGTGGACGGACAGGTGGCGCAGATCAGCCGCCGCCCCGGAGCCAGCACGGTCTTCCTCACCCTGCGTGACCCGTCGGCCGACCTGAGCCTGACCGTCACCACCAACCGGGACGTACTGGATGCTGGGGCGCCGGAGTTGCGCGAGGGCGCGCGGGTGGTGCTGCACGCCAAACCGGAGTTCTACGCCGCCCGGGGCACGCTGAGCCTGCGCGCCGACGAGATCCGCCAGGTGGGGCTCGGGGAGCTGCTGGCCCGGCTGGAGAAGCTCAAGAAGCTGCTGGCCGCCGAAGGGCTCTTCGACCGTGCCCGCAAGCGCCGACTGCCGTTCCTGCCCGGCCGGATCGGGCTCATCACCGGTCGCGCGTCGGCGGCGGAGCGGGACGTGCTGACCAATGCCCGCCGACGTTGGCCCGCAGTGGAGTTCCGCACTGTCAACGTGGCCGTGCAGGGCCCGTCCGCCGTGCCGCAGATCGTCGACGCGCTCAAGGTGCTGGACGCCGACCCGAGCATCGACGTGATCATCATCGCCCGGGGCGGCGGCGGCATCGAGGACCTGCTCCCCTTCTCCGACGAGGCGCTCTGTCGTGCGGTGTTCGGCTGTCGTACCCCGGTGGTCAGCGCGATCGGCCACGAGACGGACGCGCCGCTGATCGACTACGTCGCCGACGTCCGCGCCTCCACCCCGACCGACGCGGCCAAGCGGGTCGTCCCCGACCTCACCGAGGAGGTACGCCTCATCGGCCAGGCCCGGCACCGCCTCGAACGGGCGGTGCGCAACCTGGTCGACCGCGAGACGCACCGGCTCGACGGGCTGCGGTCCCGGCCGGTGCTGGCCCGACCCCAGGTGATGGTGGAACATCGGGCGACCGAGCTGGCCGCGTTGCGCCAGCGGGCCGGCCGCTGCCTGGAGCACCGGCTCGCCGCCGCCGACGACGACCTGCGCCACACGCTGGCGCGGCTGCGCGCGCTCTCCCCCGCCGCCACCCTCGACCGGGGGTACGCGATCGTGCAGCGCGCGGACGGCCACGTCGTCCGCGCGGCGGCGGACGTCGCCAAGGGCGACCCGTTGCGGGTACGGCTGGCCGACGGCGAGCTGGCCGCCACGGTCGACGGCTGAGTGGCGACGCGGTGACCCGGGGAGTGATGTGCTGAGATGGACGCGATGACTGACGACAAGAAGGCCGGGCCGGACGAGCGGCTCAGTTACGAGCAGGCCCGCTCCGAGCTGGCCTCGGTGGTCGAGCGGCTGGAGGCCGGCGGCACGTCCCTGGAGGAGTCGCTGGCGCTCTGGGAGCGCGGCGAGGCGCTGGCGGTGATCTGCCAACGCTGGCTGGATGGCGCGCGTGCGCGGATCGACGCCGCCCGGCAGGAGCCCGCTTCCTGACCAGCCGGTGGGGCGGCCGACGCCGCCCCACCCGCGTACGTCAGTTGAACAGGCTGTACAGCTCGGCCGGGGCCTCGACGACCTGGTCCGCCGGCGGCTTCTGCGCCGCGGTGGCGGCGCCGTAGTCGGAGTACGTCATCCGGATCTCCTGGGCGGTGGTCTGCCCGGCGGCCGGCAACTGCAGCACCAACTCGCTGAGGCGGCCCTGCGGGTCCACCTTCGCGGTGAACGGGACCGTCTTCGCCTGGGTCCCCAGCGCCGCGATCGTGGCGGCGTTCAGCGAGCCCGCCTCGGCGGCCTTGGTGACGTCGATGGTGCCGGCGTACGTGCCGGTTCCGGTGCTGCGGACCTCGGTGATGCCCTGGGTCAGGACCGCGCTGCCGGCCGGGTCGACCTTCTCGAAGTCGAAGCCGAGGCTGCGGTTGCCCTTGATCCGGGCCTGGTCCAGGTGCTGGTACTTGCCGAGGTTGAGTTGCTTGATGGCGGGCAGGTTCTGGGCGGCGGGGCCGGTCAGCTCCAGCTTCACCCAGCTGTCCGGCTTGTAGTGGATGAGGTCGAGCTTCATCGTCAGGTCGGATGAGGGGCCGCCGATCGCGACCTTCATCGCGGCGCTCTGGCTCGGCTGGTGCACCTGCCCCTCCGCCGTCGAGCCGGCCCCCGTGAGGGTGAACCGGAAGTTGCCGCTGCTGATCTCCTTGGTCGAGTCGAGCAGGGCCTGCTTGGCGTCGCCCTCCACCGGCGCGCCGCCGGACGGGCTCGCCGTGCCGGACGCGGTCACCGTCGGGGACGCGGTCGATCCGGGGGTGCCGGTTCCATTGCTGGCGCAGGCGGCCAGCGCGGGCGTGATCAGAGCGGCGGCTACCAGGCCGACGCCGAGTCGTCGAACAGTCATACGTGTCTCCCAAGAGGGTCACCCGACGACCTGGACGGCGCCGGAAACCGGGCGACGCGGCAGCACCGTCGGCCGCGTCGCGCGATCCGGACCGAGCAGCGCGCCCGGATCACTCCCTCTCTGTTCCCTGTTGGCGCGTCGGACAATCACCCGCCTGTCCGGTTGTCCGTGACCGGCGCCCGAAGGAGCCCAGCGAACGGGGTCGGGGCGACACCAGGCCGCCCCGACCCACGATGTCGATCTACTTGAACATCTCGTACGTCTCGGCCGGAGCCTCGACGACCTTGTCGGCCGGCGGCTTCTTCGCGCCGGTGC
This sequence comes from Micromonospora parathelypteridis, assembly GCF_014201145.1. Taxonomy (NCBI): domain Bacteria; kingdom Bacillati; phylum Actinomycetota; class Actinomycetes; order Micromonosporales; family Micromonosporaceae; genus Micromonospora; species Micromonospora parathelypteridis. The sequence goes on along the minus strand of NZ_JACHDP010000001.1, from coordinate 4,057,309 downwards.
CGGTCCCGTAGCCCGTGTAACTGATCTTGACCTCGTGCGCGGCGGTCTCGCCGGCGGCCGGCACCGAGATGACCAGCTCGGTGAGTCGACCCTGCGGGTCCAGCTTGGCCGTGAACGGCAGCGCCTTGGCCTGCGCACCCAACGCGGTGACGACCTCCTCGTCGAGGGCGAGCGACTCGGTGGCGGCGGCCGAAATGTCGATCTTGCCGGCGTAAGCGCCCTCGGCGGTCTTCTGCACGTCGGTCACACCCTTGACCAGGGCGTCACTGTCGACCGGGTCGAGCGACTCGGGATCCAACTGGAGGTCCGCGATGCCCTCGACCTTGGTCTTGTCGAGGTGCTGGTACTTGCCCTTGTTCTTCGCCGCACCGGGGAGGGCGGCGACCATGGCACCACCGAGGTCCATCTTCACCCAGCTCTCCGAGTCGATGTAGACCAGGTCCATCTCGATCGACATGTCCTGGGACGCGTCGCCGAACTTCACGGTGACCTGTGCGCTGTTGCTGGGCTTGTGCACCAGGCCGCCGCCGGTCATCTCGGCACCCGCCAGGGTGAAGGTGAAGTCACCCTTGGCCATCTCCTTGGTGGAGGCGAGCAGCGCTTCCTTCGGGTCGGCCGGGACCGCCGGGGCGGACGGGGACGCGCCCGTGCCGGCGGCCGGCTCGGCGGCGTCGGACTTGCACGCGGCCAGGCCGGGGACGAGCAGGGTGGCGGCGAGGAAGCCGAAGCTCCACCGTCGAATATTCACAAAGATCTCACTTCAAATCAGGGGGGAATGTCCGGCGGCGACACCTGCCGGACCTGAGCCGGGGCAGCTTAACGGATCTTCACCACCACTGGATCCGTCGATCGGCTGAGCCCGGTCAGCGCACCGAGCCGGCCAACTCCCGTAGCTCGTTGTCCCGGGCATCGCCGATGATGATCATCGTGCGGGTCGGCTCCAGCAGGACCAGCGCCTGCTGGTTCCCCCGGGCCGTGTAGAGCTGCCAGGTCCGGCCGGCCAGCTCGGTAGGACCCTGCGGCTGCCCCTGGTCGGTCAACTCCGCGGGGAGCAGCCGCTCCGCCGGCACGCTGCTCTGCAGGAGTTGGACGCCCCGCCCTTCCGGCGTGAGATAGCCGATCCGCAGATTCGCACCGCCCTCGACGGTCTGGTAGCGGGCGCTGACCGTCGACCAGCCGGAGCCGAGCCCCTGCGGCTGGCTCACCGGAAACGTGTTCGCCGCCCGAGCCTGCTCGATCGCCGGGGCCGGATCGACCGTCGTGGCCTGGTCACCGCCGAGGAAGCCCCGGTAGAACGCCAGCAGCAGCGCGATCGGGACGAGCAGCACCAGCAACGAGATCGCCATGTCCTTCGGCGACCGCTCGGATTTGGCGGACTTCACCGGAGGTAGCGGCGTCGGATCGTTCCCGACGGGCGCATCATCGGGGCCGGTGGGGACGTCGACCGGCGGCTGGCCGTCGGGCGGCGTGCGGTCGGCGGGTACGCGGTCGGCTGGCTGTGCGGGCTCCACCCCCCTATCTTCGCAGCCGCCCGACCGGCGGTATCCGGGCCATCACCGCCCCGCGCCGACGCCCGGTCGGCCATCGTGTGAGGATCAGCGACAAAGCCGGCAGTGGGGACCTCCCTGCCGCCGGTCGTCCCCGCACCGTCGCGAGGAGGAGTAGCCGTCATGACGAACACCAGGACGCGGATCCCACAGGATCTCGACCGAAACCTCGCCCTCGACCTGGTCCGGGTCACCGAGGCCGCGGCGATGGCCGCCGGCCGGTGGGTCGGTCGGGGCGACAAGGAGGGCGGCGACGGGGCCGCGGTCGACGCGATGCGCAAGCTGATCAACTCGATCCAGATGCGCGGTGTGGTGGTGATCGGCGAGGGCGAGAAGGACAACGCCCCGATGCTCTTCAATGGCGAGCACGTCGGCGACGGCACCGGCCCGGAGGTGGACGTCGCCGTCGACCCGGTGGACGGCACCACGCTGATGAGCAAGGGCATGCCGAACGCCGTAGCGGTGCTCGCCGTCTCCGAGCGGGGTGCGATGTTCGATCCCAGCGCCGTGTTCTACATGGAGAAGCTCGCCGTCGGGCCGGCGTACGCCGACGTGATCGACATCAACGCCGGTGTGGCGGAGAACATCCGTCGGATCGCCAAGGTCAAGGGCACCGACGTCTCCGAGGTGACGGTCTGCGTGCTGGACCGGAGCCGCCACGACGACCTGGTCGCGCAGATCCGTCGGACCGGGGCGGGCATCCGATTCATCTCCGACGGCGACATCGCGGGCTCCATCGCGGCCGCCCGGGGCGAGTCGGACGTCGACGTGCTGATGGGCATCGGCGGCACCCCCGAGGGCATCATCTCCGCCTGCGCCCTGAAATGCATGGGAGGTGCGATGCAGGCCAAGCTCTGGCCGCGCGACGAGCAGGAGCGGGAGAAGGCGCTCGCCGCCGGGCACGACCTGGACCGGGTGCTGGGCACCGATGATCTTGTCACCGGGGACAACTGCTTCTTCGTGGCGACCGGCGTCACCTCCGGGGACCTGCTGCGCGGGGTGCGCTACCGGGCCGGCGGCGCGTACACCCAGTCGATCGTGATGCGGTCGAAGAGCGGCACCATCCGGGTGATCGACTCGTACCACCGGCTGGAGAAGCTGGCGCTCTACTCCGCGGTCGACTTCGACGGTCGTCCGCTGGCCGAGCAGGAGTGACCGCCGCCGACACGGCGACACCGCAGACCCTGTCGCCCGCCCGCCGAATCACGGGCGTCGCGCTGGCGTCGATCTCCGGGGTCGCCGTGGCGGTGCAGTCCCGCATCAACGGCGAACTGGGGGTACGCCTGGAGGACGGGTTCGCCGCCGCGGTGTTCTCGTTCGGCATCGGCCTGTTGGTGCTCCTGGTGCTGGTGCCCGCCACCCCCGGCGGGCGGCGTGGTCTGGTCGCGGTGCGGCGCGCACTCGCGACGGGCGCGCTGCGGCCGTGGCAGTGCCTCGGCGGAATGTGTGGGGCGTTCCTCGTGGCCACCCAGGGCCTCACCATCGGTTCGCTGGGTGTCGCGGTCTTCACCGTGGCGGTGGTCGCCGGCCAGTCCGGCAGCAGCCTCGCCGTGGACCGGGCCGGGATCGGGCCGACCGGCCGGGAGCCGGTCACCCGGTGGCGGCTCGCCGGTGCGGTGCTCACCGTGCTCGCGGTCGGCCTGGCGGTGGGTGACCGACTGGGCGACCCGGGCGCACTGGCGCTGGCCCTGCTACCCCTGCTCGCCGGGGTGGGCATCGCCTGGCAGCAGGCGGTCAACGGACGGGTCCGCGCGGCGGCCGACAGCGCGTTGACCGCCACGCTTGTCAACTTCGCCGTCGGCACGGTCACCCTGCTCGTCGCGATCGCGATCGACATCGCCGTACGCGGCTGGCCGGCTGGCCACCTGCCCACCGAGCCGTGGCTCTACCTGGGTGGTCCGATCGGCATCGTGTTCATCGCGATCGCCGCGGCGATCGTGCGTTTCACCGGGGTGCTGCTGCTCGGGCTGGCCACCATCGCGGGTCAGATCGTGGGGGCGGTCCTGTTGGACCTGTTGTCGCCGACAGCGGCCTCACACCCCGGCCTGAACACTCTGCTCGGTGCCGCGCTGACCATGGTGGCGGTGCTGATCGCCGCGTTGGCGCCACCCGCCCGCCGCTGACCGGCCCCCGCCCAACCCTCAGCGGGGTGGCGGTTGCGACGGGTCGGGCGGATCAGACACCGCCGGCAGACCCGGCGGGTAGGGCGCATACGGCGGGTAGGGCGGGCGCGGCTGGTACCGGCCTCCGTACGCGCGGGCCGGATCGACCAGCCTGGCGATCCGGATGGCCAGCAGCACGCCCGGCACCGTGGCCAGCAGCGCGAGTGCCACCGCGACCCTGCTCTGCGGCGGGTTGCCGACCAGCCATCCGGCGAGCGGCAGTCCGGACAGGAGCACGGTGAGCAGCAACCCGGTAAGTACCCACCCGATCCACCGGGTCAGCGCACCCTGGTAGGAGGCTCGGACGATCAGGGCCACCGCCGTCACGACGACCATTGGCAGCACGACGAACAGCAGGGCATCGGACGTCAGGGAGTCATCCTCGCGCTCCCAGACCCCGGCCAACACGATCGCCGCGACCAGCATCGCCCCGCTGCCGACGACCCCCCACCAGCGCGGACCTCCACCGCGGCGAATCGCCAGGTGACCGGCCAGCACGGTGACCGTGACGCCGAGGGTCAGCGCGAGCGCGACGGCGAGCAGCAGGTCGGTCTGGCGGCCGATGGGTCCGTCACCATCCAGAAGGGGCGGATCGTCCCAGTGGGTGTCCTCCGGTCCCGTCCGAACGAGGAAGCCGTCGCGTTGCCATTCGCCGTCCGGCCGTCGGTGCAGGATGCCGTCCCGACCGTTGGCGACCAGCACTTCATGGCCACCGCTGGCAGCGGGGTAGACGATCAGTTCGCGGGAGGCGAAGTGCTGGCGAACGTCGCCCGGGCTCGGCGACCGGCGCGCCATCTCCTCGCGCTGGCGGTCCGGCATCTCCCAGGTGACCCGCCAGGTCACACCGGCGTCGTCACTCTGCTCCACCCGCAGGTGCCCGGTGACCACCCGGTAGCAGCGCTGAGGCTCGTCCGGTACGCATGCCTGCCGGCGAGGAGAGTCCTGACCGTCCAGTCGCTCCCGCTCGCTGTCGGTGGCGGGCCGCCAGGTGGTCCCCCCGTCCTCGCTGACCGACCAGGCTCCGTCCGCTGGCCCGGCCGGCCAGGTGTCGCCGCTGTATCCCGAGCCGAACGAGACCGCCGGGTGACCGTCGAGCAGGGCCGTCCCCACGGCGTAGGGGTAACGAATCACGCTGGTGGCGGCCACCGCCAACACCGCTGGCGGTAACACCACCAGCAGCCGGACCAGACGGGCGGCCCGCTCGCGCACCGGTCGGCGCCGCGATCGTGTCCAACTCCACCAGGCCAGGCCGAGCGCCGGCAGGGTGAGCAGGTCGGTCCGGTCAGCCCGGACCAGCGACGGTCCGGCCAGCACGGTCCAGGCCGACGAGGCGAGTTCGGCCGCGTACCCGCTGGTCTTGATGAGCGCGAACCCGGCCCCCACCGCGACCAGGCCGGCCAGCGCGGCAGCCCGGGCCGGCCACCGCGGCACCAGGAGGGTCAGCAGCACCGCGACCAACGGCGGGGCGAGCACGAGACCGGCGACGTCGCTCAGCTTGCCGGTCAGCAGGCCGGGCAGCGCCGCCTTCAGCAGGTGGTCGTTGACCACCAGGACGACCAGGGCTAGCAGGGTGACGGGGTGACAGAGCCAGGCCAACGTCGTCGGCGCGCCGTCACGCGGTGTTCCGGGACCCGTCATCCCCTCAGGGTCAGGTCGACTCGTCTCGATCTGGACACGGGTCGGTCGGGGTCCGATACCGACGATCAGCCGGCGTCGGAGGAGTGCCCGGGGAACAGGTGGGCGCTCGGGTCGATGGCCACGGCCGCGTTGTTGACCGCCGTCGCGGCCTCGCCGAAACCGGTGGCGATCAGCCGGACCTTGCCCGGGTATTCGGTGATGTCACCCGCGGCGAAGACCCTCGGCAGGTTGGTCGCCATCGCGCTGTCCACCAGGATGTGCCGGCGGTCCAGCCGTAGACCCCACTCGGCCAGTGGGCCCAGGTCGGCGGTGAAGCCGAGGGCTGCCACCACGGTGTCCACCGGGAGCGTCTCGGTGGCACCACCGCGCACGGTCACCTCGGCGCCGGTCACCGTGCCGTCCCCGATCAGCCGGCTGACCTCGGCGTTGACCACCACCCGCACCGGCAGCGACAGCACCCGGGCGACCGTCGAGGCGTGCGCCCGGAACTTCTCCCGTCGGTGCACCAGGGTCACCGAACGGGCCAACGGCTGCAGCGCCAGCGCCCAGTCGAACGCCGAGTCACCGCCGCCGACGATCAGCACGTCCCGATCGGTCAGCTCGGCCGGGTCGGTGACGAAGTAGACGATCCCGGTGCCGGGGGCGCCGTCGGCGCACGGCAGTGGTCGAGGGCTGAAGCTGCCGAGGCCGCCGGTGACAACGACCGCGCCGCAGCCGAGTTGCTCGCCGCCGGCCAGGCCGAGCACCGGGCGATCATCGGCGTACGAGAGCTTCTCGGCACGGGTGCCGAGCAGGTACTGGGGCGCGAACGGGGCGGCCTGGGCGACCAGGTTGGCCACCAGGTCCCGGCCCTTGACGGCGGGGAAGCCGGCCACGTCGAGGATCAACTTTTCCGGGTACATGGCGGTGACCTGACCGCCTGGCTCCGGCAGCGCGTCGATCACCGCCACCGACAAACCCCGGAAACCCGCGTAGTACGCGGCGAAGAGACCGGCCGGACCGGCCCCGATCACGGCGACATCGACCTCGCGCATGGCGTACCGTCGCTTTCCGCTTACGGATCAACGCTTGCTGATCTCGACGGTAGGCGGACGGCGGCGGTCGGGCAAGCACGTCCCAGAGGCGCGCCGAGGAATTGGTCAGGGCAGGCTGAGCGTGGAACCCGAGTAGTCCGGGCCATCCACGGCAGGCCGCCGCCGACGGAACAGGATCGCCGCCACCACCCCGCCGAGCAGCCCGAACAGGTGGCCCTGCCAGGAGATCCGCTCGTCGGTGGGGAGAATGCCGACCAGTTGCCAGCCGTAGAGCAGGCCGACCAGCAGGAAGACCGCGAAGTTCCACCAGCTGCGCTCGACGATGCCCCGGGTGAGCAGGATGCCCAGGTAGCCGAAAATGACGCCGCTGGCCCCGACGACCACCGAGTTGGGTGAGCCGGTGAACCAGACGCCGAGCCCGCTGACCAGGATGATGACCAGGGTCGACCAGAGGAACCGGCGGGCGCCGGCGGCCAGGACGAAGGTGCCCAGCAGGATCAGCGGGATGCTGTTGCTGTAGAGGTGGTCGAAGCCGTGGTGCAGGAACGGGGAGAAGAAGACCCCGTCCAACCCGTCGATGCGCTGCGGGATGATGCCGGCGGTGGCGTCCAGGCCGAACGCGAGCCCCTGGTCGACGGCTTCGATGAGGAAGAGGAACGGGATCACCGCACACATGGCGACGAACGCCCGACCGAGGGCGGCGTAGAACGCCTCGGTGCCGAACCGGTAGGGGTCGCCACTTGACGGGTGCAGGGTCACCCCACAACTGCTATCAGCAAAAGCGGCCGACCGCCACTCGCGTCCCGTCCGAGCACCCCGGTGTACGCGCGACGGCGGGGCGGGTGGTCGCCCACCCGCCCCGCCGTCGACACCGTCAGTAGTGGCCGTTGTTCTGGAAGTAGGTCCAGGCTCCGCAGGGCGTCTTGTACCTGCCCTTGATGTAACCCAGCCCCCACGTGATCTGGGTGGCCGGGTTCGTCCGCCAGTCGCTGGCGACGCTACCCATCTTGCTGCCCGGCAGTGCCTGCGGGATTCCGTACGCACCGGACGAGCCGTTGTTGGCCTTGTGGTTCCAACCGCTCTCCTTGGTCCAGAGCTTCTCCAGGCAGGGGAACTCTGCGATGCCGAAGCCCGCGCCGATCATCAGGGCGCAGCCGGTCTTGCGGTTGCCGCTGAACTCCTCGCAGGACGCCGGGATCGGCCCGTCGTACGGCTTGGCGGGGGCGTTGGCCGCAGCGCGTTCGCGCTTGCGGGACGCCGCGGCCGCCTCGGCCCTGCGGGCGCGCTCGGCGGCCTCCTTGGCGGCTTCCGCCGCGCGTAGCTTGGCCTGGTATTCGGCGGCCCGCTGCTGGGCGAACTTCACCTGGTGGGCGGCCTGCCGCTCGCGTTGGTAGGCGAGATCGGCCCGGTCGACCTCAAGGCCGACCTGCGCGGTCAGGCCCTGTTGCTGGGTTTCCCGGTCTTCGCCCAGGTAGAAGCCACCGGCGACGCCCACGGAGAGCAGCGCCACAGCAGCCGTACGGGCACCCAACCGGCTCCACAGCCGACTCACGAAGTGGTCCCTTCGTCGGGGGCAAGGACGCGGCGCGGCGCGGGCCACAGACGGGCCGTCAGCCGTGCCACGAGCGCCCCGACCTGTTGCCGGTCGCTCCGACGCACCGACCGCCGCCGATGTCGCCCGTCTCGCGACGTTCGATCACCAACGATCCCCGTGGTGCGTGGACGCTCGTGGGACACGATTGCGCACAGTGAGGCTGATGGGAAACCAACCGCCCTGTTTGTGATCTGCGCCACACTTAAAATGCGGACAAAAGCCCGCATAATGCACCATCAGATCGGGATGTCCTCTAGGAGATCCGTGACCATCGCGGCGATCGGAGATCGCTCCGAACGGCTGAGGGTGACGTGGGCGAAGAGCGGATGACCCTTGAGCGCCTCGATAACAGCGGTCACCCCGTCGTGCCGGCCGACCCGCAGATTGTCCCGCTGGGCCACGTCGTGCGTGAGCACCACCCGGGAGCCCTGCCCGATCCGGGACAGCACGGTCAACAGCACCCCGCGCTCGAGCGACTGGGCCTCGTCCACGATCACGTAGGCATCGTGCAGGCTGCGCCCCCGGATGTGGGTCAGCGGCAGCACCTCGAGGATGCCTCGCGAGGTGACCTCCTCCAGCACGTTCTCATGCACCACCGCGCCGAGCGTGTCGAAGACCGCCTGGGCCCACGGCGACATCTTCTCCGACTCCGACCCCGGCAGGTAGCCCAACTCCTGGCCACCGACGGCGTACAGCGGGCGGAACACGATCACCTTCTTGTGCCGGCGGCGCTCCATCACCGCCTCCAGCCCGGCGCAGAGCGCCAGCGCCGACTTGCCGGTGCCGGCTCGGCCACCCAGCGAGACGATCCCGATCGCCTCGTCGAGCAGCAGGTCGAGAGCGACGCGCTGCTCGGCCGAGCGGCCGTGCAACCCGAACGCCTCCCGGTCGCCCCGGACCAACCGAACCGACTTGTCCGCCAGCACCCGACCGAGCGCGGAGCCGCGACCCGAGTGCAGCACCAGGCCGGTGTGGCAGGGCAGCCCGGCAGCCTCGTCGAGATCGAGCGCCTCGCCGGCGTACAACTGGCCGATCTGCTCCTCGCTCAGCTCCATCTCCGACATGCCCGTCCAGGTCGGGTCACTGGCCTGGCCGTGGCGGTACTCGTCGGCGCGCAGGCCCACCGAGGCCGCCTTGACCCGCAGCGGCATGTCCTTGCTGACCAGGGTCACCTCCCGCCCCTCGGCCGCGAGGTTGAGTGCGACGGAGAGGATCCGGGCGTCGTTGCTCTCGGTGCGGAACCCGGGCGGCAACACACCGTCGTCGGTGTGGTTGAGCTCCACCCGCAGGGTGCCGCCGACATCGTTGGCGGGCACCGGTCGGTCGAGTCGGCCATGCCGGACCCGTAGGTCGTCGAGCATCCGTAGCGACTGCCGGGCGAACCAGCCCAGCTCCGGATGGTGCCGCTTGCCTTCCAGTTCGGTGATGACCACCAGAGGCAGCACCACCTCATGCTCCGCGAACCGGTGGAATGCCGCCGGGTCGGAGAGCAGCACGGAAGTGTCCAGGACAAAGGCCTGGCCGGCTGGTCGCGGCTCCTTCGGGTCGGCCGGCGCGGCGGCCGCCGAGCGGCGGCTCCTGGTGGCGCGGCGGGTCGTGGCAGTCGCGGCCGGGGTCTGGTCGGCACCGGCGGTGGTACGGCGAGTCGTCACAGGCCTGCTCCGACGGATGGGCACCCGCCACCCGTGTTCCGCCTCCTCCGGTGCCCGGGGACACGGGGTCGGATGCGGAACCCCATGCGCGAGGTCGCAGATCCGGGCGGACCGGCTGGCTCGGGAGAACCCCGTGCCATGCCTAGACGCTAGCCGCGCCGGACCTTCCCGGCTAGAGGTGGAACGTGGAACTCCCAAGACGGGCGCGTCAACACCGCTTCGCCGGGCGCCTCACCAGCACGGGGCGCGCGGCGGAACCGGCCGGGATGCATGCCCCCTGCGCGCATCCCGGCCGGTTGGGGCCATCGTCACCGGTCTGACGTGACCCCGACGGTGCGTGTCCGCCGCGGACGACGCACCGCGTTCGTGGCGCCGGTCGGCGGGCCGTGGCCCGCCGACCGACCTCAGCCGGTACGTCGAACGAGCGTGCCGGTCGGGTGCCGCCCCGTGATCGGGGCGGCCGGCGCGGAGAACGACGAGCCGGTGTACGTGGTGCCGGGACGGGCGACGGTGCCGGCCGAGCGGACGACGCCAGCCGGGGAGACCGACAGGGCGGAGGCGATCGCCGCCTGAGCGTCGCGGCGACGCCGGTTCCAGGCGCCCCGGTCACCGTCGAAGTAGCCCTGCCGGTAGCCGAAGCGGTAGCCGATGCGGTAGCTGAGCTGCCCGTGCAACCGGCCGGCGGCGTAGCTGGTGGCACCGAGCACCAGGACGAGGAACACCGCGAGGAACGGGCTCATCGGGCAACTCCGGCCCAGCCCGGACGCCAGGTCATCGCTCCTCCGGCTCGATCGTGGTGGGATCCGCGACGAGCAGCCGGTCCAGGTCGTCGGTGCTGACCTCCTCGACCAGCTCGACGCTGATCCGGCAGCCGTCCAGCACGACCTCGGCCATCGAGGACCGGCGGATCTCGCCGCCGGCGTCGTAGACCCGGACGCTCAGCTCCGGGCAGCCGAGATGGGTACGCCAGGCGTTCCACTCGGCGCGGTCGCCGACGCTCAGCGACAGGTAGCGGCAGCCTCGGGCGAGGTAGAGGCGCCAGGGGGCGGTCAGCCCCGCGGCCACCCCCTCGGCGATCAGCCCGAAGGCCTGGGCGCGGGTGGCGAGCTCGGTCACCACACCCCCCTGGCGCCGGGGGCATGACGCATGTGAGCACCAATCGTCTCATGCACGTGACACACCGTAGATTGTCCCATGGGCGTGACAGTATCAGCTTTTCGTCCGCTTACGTTCGTCACTATGGGCATCTATTCTGCCCGCGTGACACCCCTCAACCGTGGCACAGAATCGTTTACCGGAAATCCGAAGATCCCGTCACGTCCGCGTGACAGCAGCGAGCCGGGGCACACGCCCGCAGCCGGCTGGCCGTACCGTCACGGGGTGACCGAGACGGCCCATGCGCGGAAGATCGCCTTCGCCACCTTCGTCCGGCGCGCCCTGGACGAGGCGCGGGCGACCCGGGCCTGGAGTGGCACCGAGGTGTCCCGACGCACCGGCGTCTCCCGGCAGACCATCAACCGGTGGGTTCGAGGCGACTGGGCCAGCGACCCGGAGGCCGAACGGGTGGTGGCCTTCTGCGAGGGCCTGGGCCTGAATCCGGCGGCGGCCTTCGCCGCGCTCGGCTGGGACCGCACCGCGGCCGGCCCCCGCACCGGCCAGCCCGCCCCTCCGATGGACCCCGACGTGGAGGCGCTGCTGCGCCGCCTGGTCGATCCGAACGTGTCGGACGCGGAGAAGTTCCACATCCGCGAAACCATCAGATATCTCGCATACCGCCCAACGTTGCCGGTCGATGTCCGCAATAGGGGTAATCAGGCAGGGTAGTTCCTCAGATAGCGAAAGAACGCCTGGTCAGGTTCATTCGTTTGCCTCCGGGGCTCGAACGGGCACGCTAGCGTCCCTATTCGTACTGCTTGGGCTCGTCATCGGCGGGGGGGACGGGACAAGGCCGAACCCAGCCCTGCGGGACATAAGGAGGGGTCTGTCCATGACCCTGAAGTGGTTAGCAGTCGTGGTCGCGACGGTGTCGATGACACTCTGGGCGACCGGTAACGCGGTGACCCTCGCGGTCGACGGCGGGCAGCTTCCGCTGCTCGTCAACCTTTTCGTGCTCATCACCGCCGGCACCGCGGTCGTCCTGGCCGTCGTCGCCGAGCTGCACGAGCGCATGAACGACCGGATCAGCGCGCTCAGCGATTTCCTGGTAGCCAAGCTCACCGAGATCGAGAACCACACCGGCGATCGCAACACCGGGTTCGTGGAGGGCTACCTGTTGAGCCACGGCCAGGAGGCGGCCGTGGTGCCGTTCGGCCGGCGCGGACGAGGAGCCGCCGAACGCTGATCGCGTACCGCCGAACGGGTTCGCTCGGCCAGGAATGAGCCTCCATCGCCGGGGTACGCTGACGCGCGTGCCGCCGTTGAATCTGGGCAATCAGCAGCCGAGAACCCCGTTGAACGCCGACCAGGCCTGGCGGATCACCGCCAGCCGGGCGGCCGGGACCGTGCTCTTCTTCGACTTCGACGGCACGCTCGCGCCCGTCGACGACGATCCGACCGCGGTACGCCCGGCGCCCAAGGCGCTGGCCGCCATCGAGGCGCTGGCCCCGGTCGTGCAGCGGGTCGCGATCGTCTCCGCCCGACCCGTCGAGTTCCTTCGGGATCAGCTCGGCGGGCTCGCCGGTGTGGACCTCTACGGTCTGTACGGGCTGGAGCACAGCCACTCAGGCGGGGAGACCGTCACCGAGCCGGCCGCGCTGCCCTGGGTGCCGACCATGGCGGAGCTGGCCGACCTGGCCCGGGCGGAACTGCCGCCCGGCACGCTTGTCGAGTTCAAGCGGCTCTCCGTCGCGCTGCACTGGCGTACCGCTCCGCAACTCGGCTCGACCGTGCAGCAGTGGGGGCAGGCGCAGGCCGACCGGCTGGGGTTGCGGGTGCAGGCCGGGCGGATGGTGCTGGAGCTCAAGCCGCCGGTCGACCGGGACAAGGGCATGGTGATCGGCGAGGCGATCAAGGGTGCCACCGGGGCCTGGTACTTCGGCGACGACGTCTCGGACATCAAGGCCTTCGCCGCACTGCGCGCCCGCGCCGCCGCCGACCCGGATTTCCTCGGTGTCTGCGTGGCCGTGGCCAACCCGGAGACCGGTCAGGAGGTGGCCACCGCCGCCGACCTGACGATCGAGTCCCCGGCTGCCCTGGGCGACTTCCTCACCGAGGCGCTGACCCACCTGCCCTGAGCTTGGCGGCCGGCGACAGACGCGTCGCCGGCCCGGTCAGGCGCCGTAGCGGCGTTGTCTGGTGGCGTACGAGCGCAGTGCGCGCAGGAAGTCGATGTGCCGGAAATCCGGCCAGTTGAGCTCGCAGAAGTAGAACTCCGAGTGCGCCGACTGCCAGAGCATGAAGCCGGACAGTCGCTGCTCCCCGCTGGTGCGGATGACCAGGTCGGGGTCGGGTTGGCCGCGGGTGTAGAGGTGCTCGGCGATGTGCTCGACATCGAGCACCTCGGCCAACTCCTCGATCGTGCCGCCGGTGGCGGCGTGCTCCAGCAGCAGCGAGCGGACCGCGTCGGTGATCTCCCGGCGACCGCCGTAGCCCACCGCGATGTTGACCTCCGCACCGCCGGTGCGCTCACGGGTGCGCTCCTCGGCGCCCTTGAGCGCCGCCGCGGTCTGCGCCGGCAGCAGGTCGAGCGCCCCGACGATGCGCAGCCGCCAGGGGTTGCCCTCCTCCGCCAACTCCACCACCAGGTCCTCAATGATCTTGAGGAGAGGGTCCAACTCACTCGCTGGTCGGCGCAGGTTGTCGGTGGCCAGCAGATAGAGGGTGACGTGCCCGACGCCAGCCTGGTCACACCAGCCGAGAACATGCTTGATCTTTGCCGCGCCGACCCGGTGCCCGTCGTTCGGGTCGACGAAGCCCATCTCCCTCGCCCATCGGCGGTTGCCGTCGCACATCACCCCGACGTGCCGGGGCACCGGCTTACCCGCGAGCTTCGCCGTGAGCCGGCGCTCGTACACGGAGTAGATAAGGTCCCGCAGCGTCATCACCTAGCAGCGTAGCGACCCGTCAGCCAGATCACTGCCTCGGAGCCCCATCCCCGCCCGGCAGACCGACACCGATCATCGCCAGCGTACGGGCGGTGAGACGTCCGTCACCCAACCCCAGCTCGACCACGTCATAGAACACCCGGTCGTCCCGACGGGCGGCCCGGACCGCCGCGTCCACCACCCGACGGCGGCGCGCCAACCAGGCCGCGACCGAACTGTGCCGCAGGTGGGTGCCGAGACGGCGACGCAACCCGTGGGCGTAGCGGCGGGCGGCCGCCTCGGGCGCCTGGGCCGCCGCCGCACCAGCGAGCGCACCGGAGAGCAGCGCGTAGAAGATCCCCTCCCCGGTGAACGGATTGATCAGCGACAGCGCGTCCCCGGCCAGCAGCGTCCGCCCCTGCCCCGGTGCCGGCCGATGGGTGGACAGCGGCAGGTGATGGGCGCGCAACGCGGTCACCGTCGCCAGGTCGGTGCCCGGCAACAGCGCGGCCAGCCGGTCCAGCAGGTAGGCCCGGCTCAGCGAATCACCGCGCAGCACCTCCCCGTACCCGACGTTCGCCCGTCCGTCGCCGATCGGAAACGACCAGGCGTACGCCGGCCAGCGCGCCTTCGAGGTGACGATGAGCTGCTCGGATGGGCCGGGCAGAGCCGGGGCGTACCCCCGAATGGCCAGCGCCAGGTGCCGGTCGGGATTCTGCGGGTGGCCGAGCGCCCGACGCACCACCGACCCCGCGCCGTCCGCGCCCACCACCACCCGGCCGGACAACTCCCCGTCGAGCACCACCCGGTCGGCGCGCGGCTCGACCCGGCGCACGGTGTGCCGGCGCAGTTGCGCGCCGGCCGCCACGGCCGCCGCCACCAGCCGCGCGTCGAAGACCTCCCGGGGCACGGTGTACGCAGGTCGGGGCAGCGCCCGGGCCACCGCCCCGCCCCCCGGTGCGATCATCCGTAACGCGGGTAGCGGCGCATAGCCCGCCACCGCCTCGGTCACCCCCAGCTCGGCGAGCACGTCCACCGAGTGCGCGGCGATCCCGTCGCCACACGCCTTGTCCCGGGGAAAGTCGGCCCGGTCCAGCAACAGCACGCTGGCACCCGCCCGGCGCGCCGTCAGCGCGGCAGCCGCCCCGGCCGGCCCCGCTCCCACCACCACCACGTCGAACTCGTCGTCCACCGCGCGCCTCCCTCCGTCCGGTGCGACACGGCCGTTCCGCCCCGCCCGGCGATCCGCCCGCGCTGCCGCGCCGGCCGCTGTGTCCGGCGCCACCCGTCATCCTGCCCCCGTCCACTTACGAGAACCGATACCGAAACTCCCACCGTGGAGTGGTGGCGGGCCATGAAAGCCGCAAAGGGCGCGGACCGCCCGCGCAGCGGTTGAGGTGTCTGTGATCGACACCAGGTCGCCGACATGGGGGTGTCGCGTGGTCCGGATGCCCCCACATCGCCGACCTGGCGTCGATCATGTGGGTTCAGGGGGTGGGGTCGGTGGTACGGGCTGCGCGGCGCAGGCCGTAGAGGGTCAGGGCGGCGGCGGCGAGCAGCGGGGCGCCGTCGCGGACCAGGCCGTCCACGCCCAGCAGCCACCAGCACAGCGGCAGGTCCACGGCGAGGACGGCCACCGTGACGACGACCAGCAGGCCACGCGCCCAGTCCTTGCCCCGCATCAGGAACGCGGTACAGAACAGCACCGCGTAGCTGGCCGCGATGCCCGCGCCGAACCAGATCAACACGGCCGGCACGGCGGTCAGCCGACCATCCAGAATGGAGCCTCCGGCCACCAGGGCCGGCACCAGCATCAGTGGGCTGTACGTGAACGCGGCCACCCGGCTGGTCAACAGCCAGGCGCTGGCCTCCGGCCGGCGGGGCGGGGTTTCCCGCCAGGAGAGGCCGGCCCGGTCGATGACCAGTCGCGGCCGGTGCCGGACGAGATGTCCGGCCAGCGCCGACGACCGGTACAGCAGCCAGACCACCGCCACACAGAGCGCGGTGAGCACGGCGAAGCCGAGCAGGCCGGGCAGCGGTGGCACTCCCTGCCGCGGCACGATCAGCCGGCCGACGGCGAAGATCGTGGTGACCGCGAGGATCAGCCCGAACGGGCGGGCAACCGTTCGGCCTCGGCGTACGTGCCCGATCAGCAGCAGGAATCCGAACGAGCGCAGCATCGCCCAGCCGGTGCGCACCGCCAGACCGAAGCCCTGCTCCGGGGCGTACCACCAATTGAGCACCTCGACCACGACGGTGGCCGCCGCCGTCGTCGCGAGCAGGATGGTGAGCACCCGGACGGCGGACGGCCGCCGGACCTGGGTCTCGGCGGCCGTCCTCATGGGATCCGATGTTGCCCGCTGGGGGCGGACTTCACACCTAGCGCTGCGGCTGCGCGGCGTCCAGACGCGCGCGCAGCGCGTCCAGCTCGGCCCAGAGCACGCCGGGCAGTTTGTCGCCGAACTTCTCGAACCACTCGGTGACGAGTGGCAACTCGTTACGCCACTCGTCGGGGTCGACCTTCAGGGCGATCCGAACGTCCTCCGGGGTCATGTCCAGGCCCTCGACGTCCAGGGCGTCGGGCGCGGGGACCATGCCGACCGGAGTCTCGACCGCTTCGGCAGTGCCCTCGATCCGCTCGACGACCCACTTGAGCACCCGGGAGTTCTCCCCGAAGCCCGGCCAGAGGAACGCGCCGTCCGGGTCCTTGCGGAACCAGTTGACGTAGTAGATCTTCGGCAGCTTCGCCTCGTCGCCGTCGGTGCCCTTGCCCATCTCGATCCAGTGCCGGAAGTAGTCCCCGGCGTTGTAACCGATGAACGGCAGCATGGCCATCGGGTCCCGCCGGACCACGCCGACCGCGCCGGACGCGGCGGCCGTCGTCTCCGACGAGAGCGTGGCACCCATGTAGACCCCGTGCACCCAGTCGCGGGCCTCGGTCACCAGCGGGACAGTGTCCCGGCGGCGGCCACCGAAGAGGATCGCGTCGATCGGTACGCCGTTCGGGTCGAAGTACTCGTCGGCGAGGATCGGGCACTGGGTGATCGGGGTGCAGAAACGGCTGTTCGCGTGGGAGGAGAGGCTGTCGCTCTCCGGCGTCCAGTCGTTGCCCTTCCAGTCGATCAGGTGCGCCGGAGGCTCGCCCATGCCCTCCCACCAGATGTCGCCATCGTCGGTGAGGCCCACGTTGGTGAAGACGGAGTTGCCCCGGTCCAGGGTGCGCATGGCGTTGGCGTTGGTCTTCCAGTCGGTGCCGGGCGCGACGCCGAACAGGCCGTACTCCGGGTTGACCGCGTAGAGGCGACCGTCGGGACCGAACCGCATCCAGGCGATGTCGTCACCGATGGTCTCGACCTTCCAGCCGGGGATGGTCGGCTCCACCATGGCGAGGTTGGTCTTGCCGCAGGCAGACGGGAAGGCGCCAGCGATGTGGTAGACCCGACCCTGCGGTGAGGTGATCTTGAGGATCAGCATGTGCTCGGCGAGCCAGCCCTCGTCGCGGCCCATCACGCTGGCGATCCGCAGGGAGTAGCACTTCTTGCCGAGCAGCGAGTTGCCGCCGTAACCGGAGCCGTACGACCAGATTTCCCGGGTCTCCGGAAAGTGCGAGATGTACTTGGTCTCGTTGCACGGCCAGGCGACGTCCTGCTGCCCGGGGGCGAGCGGGGCGCCGATCGAGTGCAGCGCGTGCACGAAATCCCGGTCGTTGCCCATCGCCTCGAGCACCCGGGTGCCCATCCGCGTCATGATGCGCATCGACGCGACCACGTACGGGCTGTCGGTGATCTCCACACCGAACATCGGGGACTCGGCCTCGACCGGGCCCATGACGAACGGGATGACGTACATGGTGCGACCGCGCATCGAACCGCGGTAGAGATCGGTCATCGTCCGCTTCATCTCGGGCGGCGCCATCCAGTTGTTGGTGGGGCCGGCGTCCGCCTCGTCGACGGAGCAGATGAAGGTGCGTTCCTCGACCCGGGCGACGTCCGTCGGGTCGGTGCGCGCGTAGAACGAGTTGGGCTTCTTCTCCGGGTTCAGCCGGATCAGCGTGCCGGCCTCGACCAGCTCGTCGGTGAGCCGGCGCCACTCCTCGTCGGATCCGTCCACCCAGACGACACGGTCGGGGGTGGTCAGTTCCGCGACCTCACGGACCCAGGCGAGCAGTTTCGGATGGGACGTCGGGGCCTGATCAATACCCCGCACAACAGCCGGAGCAACCATGACACATCTCCTTGTGGTCGACGCTGACCGATCTATGGGATGCACGAGACTCAGCGGCGCGATGCGTCGCCTTCGTGGAAACCTGGGATTGGCCTCAGCGTAAACCGGGCAGCCTTCCGAGTCAGTGGGACTGGTTGTGAAGAACTGCACAAGGTACGGCCACGCTGCGGCATCACGAGCTGATACCCGCTTTCCCGCGCAGTTTCACGCAAATCTTGTTGTGCACCCCGGCGGACGCTTGTTGCGGTCGGGCCGTGGACCTGCCCCGCCGACCGGTGCGTGGATTCCCGTTCCGAGGCGCGTCAGTCCTCCCAATTGGCTACGCTGCGTGCAACGGTTCCGCACGCCGCGCTGGGCGCTTCCGGGCGACCACGCCCGCTCGCCGTTGCTACCCCTCTGACCGGCCGACAGCCGGTAGGCTCCCCCCGTGGCCGCCACAATGACCGGGGAACAACCGGGTCCCCGGCAGACCCGGCAGGGTCTGGTCGGCATGCTGCTGGACCGCTTCGGTCACCTTGTCCGCGAGTTGGGCAAGTTCGCCACCGTGGGCGGCGTCGCCTTCCTGGTCGACTTCGGGCTCTTCAACTACCTGACGAGCAGTCGTAACGTCGAAGAGTTGACGGCGAAGACGATCTCCACCGTGATCGCGGCCTCGTTCGCCTTCGTGGGCAACCGGTTCTGGACCTGGCGGCACCGCCAGCGCAGCAACCCGGCCCGCGAGTACGCACTGTTCTTCTTCTTCAACGCGGTCGGCCTCGGCATCGCGGTGGCCTGCCTCGCGATCAGCCGGTACGGGCTCGGCAGCATCTGGCCGGACGTGTTCCAGACGCGCCTGGCCGACAACATCGCCAGCTACCTCGTCGGCGCGGGCCTCGGCACGCTGTTCCGATTCTGGTCGTACCGGCGGTTCGTCTTCGTCGAAGCGGGAACCCCGACCCTTCCACAGGTGAAGCCCGACCCCGATCACGGGGCGTGACCTGCCGCTCACCTCGTTCGGCCGGTGATCGCCGGCCGCACCGACTGCCCTAAGGTGTTTCGCATGCGTCTTGTCCGTCTCCTGCCTGAGCGCTGGCAGAAGTTCATCCACGAGGCGCTCAAGTTCGGCATCGTGGGCGGCATCAACACCGTCATCAATTACGCGGTGTTCAATGCCCTTGCACTGACCGTTTTCGTCAATGGTCAGTTGAAGGCGTCGGTGATCGCGACCATCGTCGCCACGATCACGTCGTATCTGATGAATCGGCACTGGACGTACCGGGATCGCCCGAAATCGGCACTCCGCCGGGAATACGTCCTTTTCTTCCTGTTCAACGGGGCTGGCCTGCTCATTGAACTGGGTGCCGTGGCAGTGGCGAAGTACGGCCTCGACATACACGGCCTGCTCGCGTTGAACGTGGCCAAGACCGCCGGTGTACTGCTGGCCACTCTGTTCCGATTCTGGTCATACCGGACCTTCGTCTTCCAGCCCGTCCCGAAGGTCGAGGTCGAGCCCGACGCGAAGCCCGCAGCCACCTGGCACAGCATCCCGCGTGACGAGTGGGACACGATGGCGGAGATGGACCCGGTCGCCGAACTGGCCGAATCCGTGTCAGAGCTGGAAGAGGCGGAAGCGGAACGCGCCGACCCACCGCCCGGCGCGCCCACTCAGGGGCGGTCCAAGCGGCTGAGCGTCAGCCCCGCCGCCGACCTGGACGCGGAACTCGCCGCGGAGTTGCACGTCAGCACCCGCCGCGCGCCCCGCCGGTGACGGCACCCGACGCCCGCTCCGGCACTGGGCAACCTGCCGAGCTGTTCTTCGAAGATCTTGTCCCAGGGCTCACCGTCGACCTCGGTGTGGTCACCGTGGATGGCGACGAGATGGTCGCCTTCGCCCGCCGCTTCGACCCGCAGTGGTACCACGTCGATCCCGACCTGGCCGGGGCGAGCCGGCACGGCGGGCTGATCGCCAGCGGCTTCTACACGGTCAGCCTGTTCATGCGCGCGTACGTCGACCACCTGCTGTCCCGGGCGGCGGCGGACGCATCCCCCGGGCTGGAGGAGCTGCGCTGGCTCGCCCCCGTGCGCGCTGGCGATCGACTCGCCGTTCGGGTCGACGTGATGGGCGCCCGGCCGTCGACCGCCCGCCCGGGGCTGGGCACCGTCAGCCTCACCGGCACCATGCTCCGCCTCGGCCCGGACGACCGGCCCGAGCAGGAGGTGCTGCGGACCCGCTTCCGTGGCTGGTTCGCCGTGCGACCGGCCGAAGCCGACCCAGCCGAAGCCGACCCAGCCGAGGCCAACCCAGCCGAGGCAAGCCCAGCCGACGCCGGCCCAGCCGAGGCAAGCCCAGCCGCTAACGCCGACCAGCCCGTCAGCGGCACGCCGAGGGCCGAACCACACGACTGACCCGCCCCCACGCGTACGGCAGGGGCGGGCCTCAGGCGGTCCGGATCAGGTCGTGGTGTCGCGCAGCGGCTTGCCGTCCTGCATGTCGGCGAGGATGTCGCGCATCTCCCCGTCACCCAGCGAGTGCTTGTCGTGCTGTGCCTCGACCAGCTCGTACAGGGTGGTCTGCACCTTTCCGACGTTCGGCACGTCGGCGAGCACCGACTGGCCGCGCTCACCGGCCGACTCGATGGTGAGCGTGCCGCAGCCGAGCAGGCGCTCGAGGAACCGCTGGTTCATCGAGTGGTCGTTGACCCGGGTGAGCGGAAGGTCCCGCCGGTCACGGGAGAAGACACCCTGCTGGATCAGCACACGCTCGTTCGTGAACAGGTAGTGCGTGGTGCGCCAGACCAGGAACGGCCACAGGCCGAGCCAGAGCACCGCGACCAGGGCGATCGCCCCGATCACGGCCAGCACGATCGAACCGCCGCCACTCTCGGGCAGCAGGAGCACACCGACCACCACCGCCGCAATGGCCAGCACCAGCACCGCGATCGGCTGGATCAACGCCTTCCAGTGTGGGTGCAGATGGAGCACGACATGCTCGTCCTCGGTGAGCACGTCTTCAGGAAACGCCACGACAACCTCCATCGCCATTTTTCCGACGCGCAGACGGTAACCGGTCCAACCGCCTGATCGGATCAGCCTCACGGGGGTGCCTTGTGTCAACAGCGAGACCTTTCGCCGCCGGAGGCCCTCCTGGCAGCGAAAGTCCAGGACGTCACCGAAGGTGCAGGACGTCTCCGGCGGCAAGGGTGCGGTTGCCGTCAGGGGTGGTGACGATGAGCTGGCCGTCCGGGTCGACTCCGGTGGCGGCGCCGGTCAGGGCCTCGCCGTTGGGGAGCAGGACGCGTACCTCGCGGCCGACCGTCGCGCAGGCCGCCAGGTAGGCGTCGCGCAGGCCACTGGCCACCGCATCACCGCCCGCGGAGCGCCAGCGGTCGTACCAGTCGGCGACCGCCCGCAGCAGGGCCCGCAGCAGCGGGTCCCGGTCGGTGGCCGCCGCCCCGGCCAACTGCAGCGAGGTGGCCGGTAGCCCGGTCGGATTCTCCGGCAGCTCGTCGGCGCGCAGCGTCACGTTGAGCCCGATGCCGAGCACGATGGCCGGCGGTTGGTCCGCCGAGCGCCCCGGCACCGCCTCGGCGAGCACGCCCGCGCACTTCGCGTCGTCGATCAACAGGTCGTTGGGCCACTTCAGGGTGGCCTCCAGCTCGGCCAGCCGGGCCACCGCCTCGACCAGCGCCACGCCGGCCAGCAACGGCAGCCACCCGTACCCCGTGGGGGTCGCGGGCAGCCAGCCGCGATCCGGCACGGCCTCGCCGGGCCGCAGCAGCACGCTGGTGGTGATGCCGGCCCGCGCCGGCGACTGCCAGACCCGACCGCGGCGCCCACGCCCGGCGGTCTGCCGTTCGGCGACCACGACCAGGCCCTCGGGCTCACCGGCTCGCGCCGCCTCGGCCACGTCGGCGTTGGTGGAGCCCGTCTCGGCGCGCAGCTCCAGTCGGGCCCACGGCCCGTTCGGGGCGACCAACGCGCGGCGCAGCCGGGCCGCCGACAGCGGCGGACGGTCCAGATCGGTGTACGGGGAGCCCGACATTCCGCCAGCCTACGACGGTGGTCGCGTCGACACTGAGGCGTACTGCACAGCGGCGCCCACCTGAACCATCGTTATATTCCCTGGGTGACTACCGAGACCGGGACCAACATCCACAGCACTGCGGGCAAGCTGGCGGACCTGGAGCGCCGGGTCGACGAGGCGGTGCACGCCGGGTCGGCCCGCGCGGTCGAGAAGCAGCACGCGCGAGGCAAGAAGACCGCCCGTGAGCGGATCGAGATGCTGCTCGACGAGGGCTCGTTCGTCGAGCTCGACGAGCTGGCCCGGCACCGTTCCACGGCCTTCGGGCTGGAGAAGAACCGCCCGTACGGCGACGGCGTGGTCACCGGCTACGGCACGGTGGACGGCCGGCAGGTGTGCGTCTTCGCGCAGGACTTCACGGTCTTCGGC
Organism: Micromonospora parathelypteridis; assembly: GCF_014201145.1. Taxonomy (NCBI): domain Bacteria; kingdom Bacillati; phylum Actinomycetota; class Actinomycetes; order Micromonosporales; family Micromonosporaceae; genus Micromonospora; species Micromonospora parathelypteridis. The sequence continues at coordinate 4,035,007 of NZ_JACHDP010000001.1, read as the reverse complement.
GGCTCGCTCGGTGAGGTCTTCGGCCAGAAGATCGTCAAGGTGATGGACCTGGCCATGAAGATCGGCTGCCCGGTGGTCGGCATCAACGACTCCGGTGGCGCGCGCATCCAGGAGGGTGTGGTCTCGCTCGGCCTCTACGGTGAGATCTTCTTCCGCAACGTGCGGGCCTCCGGCGTCATCCCGCAGATCTCGCTGGTCATGGGGCCCTGTGCCGGCGGCGCGGTCTACTCGCCGGCGGTCACCGACTTCACCGTCATGGTCGACCAGACCTCGCACATGTTCATCACCGGACCCGACGTGATCAAGACGGTGACCGGCGAGGACGTCGGCATGGAGGAGCTGGGCGGGGCACGCACGCACAACTCCCGCAGCGGCAACGCGCACTACCTCGCCAGCGACGAGGAGGACGCCGTCGACTACGTCAAGGCGCTGCTGTCGTACCTGCCGTCGAACAACCTCGACGAGCCGGTGGTCCTCGAGGCTCCCGCCGAACTGGCGATCAGCGACGAGGACCGGGAGCTGGACACCCTGATCCCGGACTCGGCCAACCAGCCGTACGACATGCACAGGGTGATCGAGCACGTCCTCGACGACGGGGAGTTCCTCGAGGTTCAGCCGCTCTACGCGCAGAACATCGTGGTCGGCTACGGCCGGATCGAGGGGCGGCCGGTGGGCGTGGTCGCCAACCAGCCGATGCACTTCGCCGGCACCCTGGACATCGCCGCCTCCGAGAAGGCCGCCCGGTTCGTCCGCACCTGCGACGCGTTCAACATCCCCGTGCTGACCTTCGTGGACGTGCCCGGCTTCCTGCCCGGGACCGGCCAGGAGTGGGACGGCATCATCCGCCGGGGCGCCAAGCTCATCTACGCGTACGCCGAGGCGACCGTCCCCAAGGTCACCGTGATCACGCGCAAGGCCTACGGCGGGGCGTACGACGTGATGGGTTCCAAGCACCTCGGCGCGGATCTCAACTTCGCGTGGCCGACCGCGCAGATCGCCGTGATGGGCGCGCAGGGCGCGGTGAACATCCTCTACCGCTCCGAGCTGGCCGGCGCCGAGGACCCGGCGGCGGTCCGGGCCGAGAAGATCGCCGAGTACGAGGACACCCTGGCCAACCCGTACGTGGCGGCCGAACGCGGCTACATCGACTCGGTGATCGCGCCGCACGAGACACGCACCCAGATCGTCCGGGCGCTCCGCGTCCTGCGCACCAAGCGGGAGACGTTGCCGCCGAAGAAGCACGGCAACATCCCGCTCTGATCTCGCCGCTGCCTGCTGGCCCCGAGCCGAGGGTCAGCAGGCAGGGTTGGCGGCGGCGCACATCCGGGCAACCGCCGCCACGGCGAGCTGGCGGAGTTTCGCCTCGGTGCCGTCATCTGCGATGCGGAGCAGCGAGACAGTGTCGCCGACCCGGACGACGGCCAGGAGGGTCGGCGGCGGTGCATTGCCGAACGTCTGCCCGGTCTGCACGTCCCGAGGGGCCGTGACCGAGTCCCGCAGGATGGCGGCGTCGTCCCCCGCGAAGCCCCGCTGCACCACCGCCCACCGGTGGATCACCTCCATGATGTGGGTGCCGTCTGCCGTCTCCCACTTCTCGACGCTTCGCCACTCGGCGCACGGCGCGACCAGGTCGTCCAGACCGGTGAAGAGCTGTCGAGCCGTCTGTGGTTCCAGCCTGAAGAGATCCTGCATGACCAGTGCGTCGCCCGGCACCAGGACGCCCTGAGTGGGCTTCCGCATGAGGGTCTGCGAACGGGACAGGATGGACATTTGCCAGCCGTCCGATCGCCCCTGGCTCGTCCGGCAGTGGCCGAGCGTGTCCTCCAGCCGGACCGGCTCGCCCAGCCCCGCCTGGCTGAGCTGCACGTAGACCGGCTGCGGCAGGTCGGCTGGCTGCAGCAGGGCGTCGGTGGTGATCTCGTGCCGGGTCGGCGAGGCGGAGGGCGCGGCGGCCGGCTGAACCAATGGCGGGGACGTCCTCGGCGCGGCGACCGCCACGGCGGAGAACCCGGCGAGGGCCAGCACGACGGTCGCGACCACGATCTTGCGCTGGCTGCGGCGACGGCCCCGGGAGCGGATCTCCTCCGGGGCGAGCCAGCGCGCGTCCCGCAGGTCCCGCTGGATCCGTTCGACGAACGTCGGGTCGTCACGCATCGGTGGCCTCCTCCAGATCAGAGACGGCGAGCAGACCGGCGAGCGCGGCACGCCCCCGGGAGAGTCGGGCCTTGACCGTGCCCACCGGGGCCGCGGTCTCCCGCGCCACGTCGGCGACCGGCATGCCCATCAGGTAGTACAGGGCGATGGCGACGCGTTGTTCCTCGGGCAGTAGACGCAGCGCGGCGACCACTTCGACGGTGTCGGTGCCCGGTCCGGGAACGGTCTCGGTGACCCCGTGTCGCAGGTACGCGCGGGCCCGGCTGCGCAGGCTGCGCCACCGACTGACCGCGATCCGGCTGGCCACCACCCGCAGCCACGCCTCCGGGTCGTCGTACCCGCTGACCGTCGACCAGCGCTGCCACGCCCGGATGTACGCCTCCTGCACGGCGTCCTGCGCCTCGACCCGGTCGCCGGTGAGCGCGTAGACGAAGCCGAGCAGCCGTTGCCGACTCCCCCGGTAGAACTCGTCGAACCCGTCGACGTCCGGCACCCGCTACCTCCCCGTGTCGGTCGCAGGGAACACGCACCGGGTGGGGGCGGCGGTTGCCCCGATCAGGCGATCATCTTCTCCAGCTCGGCGAGCGGGAACGCGCCGGCCCCGATCCGCTCCCGGACCGCCCGGCGTACGGCCCGCTGGACGGCGACGTTGGCCGGCGTTGGTACGCCGTGCAGCCGCCCGAGCAACGCGATCTCCCCGTTGAGGTGGTCGACCTCGGTCGAGCCGGTGCCCCGGGCGAGGCTCTGCCAGGTGGAGCCGCCGGAGCGGGCCTCCCCGTCGACCGGGCGCTGCCCGACCAGGTCGCCGCGCTCGGCCTTCTCCTCCTCCGACGAGGTGTGCGCGATGCCGGCGGCGGCGAGTGCGGCGACACCTTCGGCGCGTACCCGCTCGGCCAGCGCGTCCGGGATGTCCCGGCCGAGCAGCGCCTGCAGGCCGTTGCCGAGATTGCTGAGCAGCTTGCCGTACTTCCAGCGCAGCACGTCCGCGCGAACCGGAGCGACGAACCCGGCCGCGCTCAGATCGGCGGCGATCGCCCGGTCGGTGTCGTCGGCGCCGCCGGGGTAGCGCCCGATGTGGAGCATCCCGGGGTGCGGGTACCCGTTGGCCACCACCACACCCGGATCCAAATGGGTGGCCGGCAACCAGACGCAGACCGGGTGCACGTCGGCGAAGAGCCGCAGCGCGGCCCGCTCGTTGGCCACCCCGTTCTGCGCGGTCAGCAACGGCAGACGCTCGCCCGCCGTGCCACCGCCGACCACCGGCGCGTCCACCCAGGCGGCCAGCGCGCCGGCGGTGTCCTGCGACTTGACCGTGAGGACCAGCACCGTGTCCGCTGGCAGCGGCTGGTCACCGGGGCCGTCCACGGCGGCGAGCCGGGCGGTGACCTCCCCGTCGGGCTGTCGCAGGGTCAGACCCCGCGCGCGGATCGCGTCCAGATGCGCACCCCGGGCCACCAGGGTCACGTCCCGGTCGGCGTGAGCCAGCCGTACGCCAATGGTTCCGCCGACCGCACCCGCCCCGATGATCACATACCGCATACCGCCATTCTGCCCGCCCGTCCCCCGCCCTCGTGCCGGCCTCCCAACCCGGGCCGGGGGCGGTTACTGCGTCAGGCCGGCGTTGGTGAGGATTGGCCCGGCGAGGAGGAGCGCACCCGCGACCAGGGCCGCCAGGTTGACCAGGGCGAAGACGGTCACCCAGAAGATCGCCGGGAACGGGGTGAGCCCGGCGAGTTGGTCAGCGTCGGAGGCGGGCATCCGGCCCCGCGAGCGCAGCCGCTGCAGCTCGACCACCGGCCGCACCCCGCCGAGCAGCAGGAACCACACCCCGACGTACGCGAACGCGGCCTGGACCTGCGGGGTCGCGTACCACGAGACGGCGAACACCAGTGCGCCGGTGACCAGCAGGGACACCACGCCGAAGGCGTTGCGGATCATGATCAGCATGGCGAGCAACAGCGCCACCGCGACCCAGAGCAGCAGGGTGATCCGGTTACCGCCGAGCAGCCAGGCGCCGGCCAGCCCGACCAGCGGTGGGGCGACGTAGCCGGCGAGCAGGGTGAGGATCATGCCCGGCCCGGTGGGACGGCCAGCGGAGAGGGTCAGCCCGGACGTGTCCGAGTGCAGCCGTATGCCACGCAGCTTGCGGCCGGTGAGCAGCGCGACCAGGGCGTGCCCACCCTCGTGCGCGATCGTGATGGCGTTGCGGGCGATCCGCCACGGCAGCCGGGTGGACACCACCACCAGCGCGACCGCCGCGGTGATCAGCACCAGCAGCGGGGGCGGGTCCGGCTGCGCGCCGAACAGCGTGTCCCACAGGTCGCTCAGCCCGTCGATCGACATCATGGGGCGCGAGCCTACCGGCGGCGTTCCATGTCGTTCCCGAGGCACCGGCTCGCATCCTGTGAGACTGATCGGGTGGCGAGTGAAGCGGGAGGTGAACGCAGGTGAGCGCAGCACCCGCTGGCAGCTCGACCCGGCCCCCCTGCGCTGATCCGTCACGCTTCGCTGACCGGGACGATCAACGCTCGCCGATGAAGCTTTTTTCAGCTTGCCTTGCGATCTAGGGCACTTACCTCCAAAGATGGATGTCGATAGAGCGACGTCCTTGGAGGCACTCATGGCCCGTACCTCGTCATCGCTGCGCCGCGTGCTCGCGGCCGGCCTCACCGTCCTCGCCACCGCGGCGGCGGCCCTGGTCGCGACCGCCGGACCGGCGGCCGCAGCCACCACACCCGGCATCGACGTGTCCCGCTACCAGGGCACCATCAACTGGACCAGCGTCCGCAACGCGGGCATCCAGTTCGCCTTCATCAAGGCGACCGAGGGCACCACCTACAAGGACCCGAACTTCAACGCGAACTACGTCAACTCGTACAACGCCGGGGTGATCCGCGGGGCGTACCACTTCGCCCGGCCCAACATCTCCGCCGGCTCGACCCAGGCCAACTACCTGGCCTCCAACGGCGGCGCCTGGTCGGCGGACAGTCGCACCCTGCCGGCCGCGCTGGACATCGAGGCGAACCCGTACAGCGGTGGCTACTGCTACGGGCTCAGCACCACCGGGATGCGCAACTGGGTGCAGGACTTCCTGAACACCTACCGCTCCCGCACGGGCCGGTACGCCGTCATCTACACCACCACGAGCTGGTGGAACCAGTGCACCGGCAGCTGGACCGGCCCGTGGGCGAACCACCCGCTCTGGCTGGCCCGCTGGGCGAGCGCGCCTGGCGCCCTGCCGGCCGGCGCTTCGGTGTGGAGCTTCTGGCAGTACACCAGCACCGGCGCTGTCTCCGGAATCAGTGGAAACGTCGACCGCAACTACTGGAACGGCGACCGGAGCCGGCTCATCGCCCTGGCCAACAACACCTGATCGGGCCGTTGGCGGCAGCGGGATCGACGGTCACCACACGGTCGACAATCGGTCCGGCTGCCGCCACACACCGGTGCGGGTCAGACCCGCCGTCGGGTCAACGCCGGCGCCATCACCGGAGCATCCTCGCGGACGAGCGCGTCCCGCCGGCTGAGCCGCCGGACGCCCACCGAACCAACGGTGATGGCAACGACGCCGAACAGCGCGACGAGTACCGGAAGCCCAACGCTGATCAGCAGCAGTGCCACATCGCCGAGTGCGACGAGCATCCACAGTGCCAGCCGGGGCCGGGCGTTCCTGTATCGGTAACCCATGTCGCACCTCCCTCCGTCGTTGGAGATCAGATACCCCGAACGACGCAAGAACATGCGAGAGAGGTTCGCGCAGGTGCGAAACGCCTGTCAGTTGACCCGATCGGGCTTGAAGCCCTTGACGATCTGGTCGAAGTTGGCGAGGTTGGCCTGCCAGTCCTTCTCCGCGATCTCCCACCGGATGGCGTAACCCCGGTTGGTGGCGGTTACGAAGCCCCGGTTGCGCACGTGGATGCGGGTGCCGTCCCGGGTCTCCAGCCACTCCCAGTCGGCGCAGGTCCGATACCAGTCGCAGGACTTGATGCTGCCCACCAACTGATAGTTGTTGACCAGGCTCTTGCGGTACGGTTCCTGACCCTTCCAGTCGACGACCGCGTCCTTCTTCGGGCTGGAGGTCCACTGGACCAGCATCTTGCCAGGCCCGCCGGACTGGTTGAAGACGACCGTGTCCGAGCTGGTCTGACGGCCGCTCCAGCCGGGTGGGAGCGGAATGGAGAAGGTCGGCCCCTCGTGCAGCTTCCAACCCGCCGGCAGCGCGTTCGGGTCGGTCGACGGCGTGGCCGAGGGCGACGCACTCGGTGCGCCCGTGGTGGGCGGAGGCGCCGCCGGAGCCGAGGACTGCGCCGGCGCCGACGTCGCGGCCGCACCGGTCGTCGGGCCGGTCTGCGGGGTCTCGTTGTCGTCGCCCTTGGTGAGCATCGGCACGATCACCACGAGGCCGATCAGCAGCAGGGCCACAAGCGCCCCGATCAGCACGTTGCGTCGGGTGTTGTTCGGCTTCGTGCCGTCCGACGGCGGGACCGCCGCACGCCCGGCCGGACTCACCGGCGGCATGAGCGACGTCGGCGTCGTCGGCTTGCGCTGCTCCGGGGCCACCGGCGGTCCGTCGACCACAGTCGGTTCGTCGTCGACGTTCGCCGTACCGTCGCCGGTCGTGTCGGCCGTGGCCGTGACCTTCGCGGTCGGGTCGGCATCGGACGGGCTGTCGATCGTGGCGGTCGGCTCGGCCGGCACCACCGCGGTCGGGTCGGCTGGCACCGGTGCGGTCGGGTCGGAATGCTCGCCGGAGGGGACGACGGTCGTCGGCGTGGCATCGGCGGCGGGGCCCGCAGCGGCGGCAACCGAGGTCGCTGCGGCGGCCGGCGGCGGCGACACCGGCCGGTCGACACTCTCGGCCGGTCGCGGCGCGGGGACCAACGGCGGGCGCGGCTCGCGGGGACCGTTCGGCCCCGGCCGACGTACGCCATCAAGCAGCGAGATCCCGCGCGCACGCTTGCCACCGGCCCGGCGCAGCAGGCGTTCCGCCACCTCGGCGGTGATCCGCTCGTTGGGGTCCTTGCGCAACAGACCGTTCAGCACGGCCTTGAGCGGGCCGGCGTTCTTCGGCGGCGGCATCGGTTCGGTGGCCAGCGCGGCCAGCGTGGCGATCGCCGACGGCCGCGCGTACGGCGACTTGCCCTCGACCGCCGCGTAGAGCGTCGCGCCCAGCGACCACAGGTCGGCCTCCGGCCCGGCGGTGCCCTCCCGGGCCCGCTCCGGCGAGATGTACGCGGGCGAACCGAGAACCATGCCGGTGCGGGTGACGTTGGGGTCACCGGGGATGGTGGCGAGACCGAAATCGGTCAACACCACCCGGCCGTCCTCGCCGAGCAGCACGTTGCCGGGCTTGACGTCGCGATGCATGACGCCCGCCTTGTGGGCGGCGTTGAGAGCGCCCAACACGCCGAGCCCGATCTCGACCGTGCGGGCCACCGAGACCGGACCGTCCTCGGCGAGAGTGTCCTGCAACGACCTCGACGCCACGTACTCCATGACGATCCACGGATCGCCGTCGGTGCGCAGCACGTCGAAGATGCGGACCACATTGGCGTGGTTCAGCCGGGCAATGGCCCTGGCCTCCCGCAACGAGCGCTCGCGCATCTCGCGGCGCTCCTCGTCGGTGAGACCGGGCGGCGGCACCAACTCCTTGATGGCGACGTCCCGGTGCAGCACCTCGTCGCGCGCCTTCCACACCCGGCCCATGCCGCCCTGGCCGAGCGGCGACAGAAGCCGGTATCGGTCAGCGACAAGTTGGGGGAGCGCATTCGACATCGCTGAGACGGTACCCGGACCCGCCGACGGTCACACCGCCGGCACGCCACTGTGCGCTTCCCGCAACTTCGCGCCGCGTACCCTGGCGTCATGTCTGCCGAAGAGCCGCTGTTCCGGGTCGTTCGCGGCGTGCCCACCGCCGAGGAACTGGCCGCCCTGGTAGGGGCGATCATCGTCCGGTCCCGCCCGGCCTCCGCTTCCGCGCCGGCAACCCCGTCCACCTGGGCACGCAGCGGTCGACCGGCCGGCCGTGTCGGGTGGCGCACCGCCGGCCTGCCCCGCTGACCCGACCCGCCGTACGGGGGCTGCCAGGGGCCGCGCGGAGCCGTTACCCTCACTCAGGGAAACGGTGCCGTGACAGGTAGGGAGGATCAATGATCCCCGAAGAGGACCGGCCAGCGCCCTGGCTGCGCGGTTACAGCGGCATCGAGGCCGACATCAGCCAGCTCAGAGAGTTCGCCGACCGGCTCGCCGCCGAGGTCGAGAACAACTACGCCCCGCACCTGTCGTACATCGCCGAAGACATGTCCGCCAAGCTGCCCAACCCGTGCGACGCGTTCATCGAGCTGGTCACTTTCCTGCACGCGCACCACGAGACGCAGCAGGCCACCGCCGACATGGTGTACGCCGTCCGCGGCGCCACCGGCCACCTGGCTGCCGCCGCCGATCAGGTCGCCTCCCGATACGCCGACAGCGACGCCTTCACCGCCGCACGAGTGGTGGACGTGCGACAGGCCCTCGCCGACCCGACAACCATGCTGCCCGGCGGCCCGACGCCGATGCTGACCGACCCGACCGGCCCCGACGCCGAAAAGCCGGTGGTGCTGCCGTGATCGAACGGGGCACCGGCCGCACGTCCGGCCTCACCGACTGGCAGCTCATGGACGTCAACAGCATGTGGGCCTGCCTACAGGACCACGACACCGCCAACCACTGGAAGCAGGTCGCCGGCTGGCGCAAGGTCTGCGACCTGGCGCAAACCCACCTCGGCCGCCTCCGGGAATACCGGCGCGGCCTCGCCGAGGCATGGCCACCCGAAACCAGCGCCGCCTCCAGCACGTACCTCGCCGAACTCGACGAGCTGATCGACAAGGTGCAGCGCACCCACAACGCCGCCGCCGCGAACTACACCGCGCTCTCCGCCGCCACCCAGGCCATCGGCACCACCCGCGCCGCCCTCCGCAAGATCCATGAGGAGTACGCGACCAAGTTCCAACAAAAGCAGGCGTACGAGTCGATGGCCGCCGACCCGAAAGCGGTGATGGGTAACCGGGTCACCGAGGCGCCCGTTACCGACGGGGAACTGGAACGGCTGAATGTGCAGGCACGGGCCGCGATGTTCAGCCTCAGCAGCGAGCTCCAGCAAGCCCAAGCAACCCTCCAAAAACCACCAGCAGCACCGAAGAGCGCAAGGCAGCCGGACGATCCCGATGTGTACGGCAGTTATCCGGCGCCCGTGATTCCGCCCATCGTGCCGGTACCCATATCCACCTCCACAACCACCCATGCTCGAAGCGCAGGTCCCGAGCGGATGAGTCCGGCACCCGTAATACCGGGGGTGGGACCAGTTCTTGGGGGAGCCACGGCGGGAGTTCCGTCGGCACCCACCAACACGGCCACGCCCACGATTCAGACGCCGGGCACGGTCGTCCCACCAGCCCCTGCCGGGCCCGGGCTTGCACCAGGGATACCCCCTGGTCTTCCCATAGGCTCGTCAACAGCGCCGGCCGCACGGACTAACCAGCCTGGGGCACTCGCAAGGCCAGTCAATGGCGGCACCGATGGTGGTGCGGCGCGGTCCACGCCGCCCGTTCGCCCCGCGCCTTCTGCCGGATTGATCGGGGGTATTCCAGGATTGAGTACAGGTCCACCCACGGGCAACGCTGGCGCCCCTAGAAGAATCAATCCGGTTGGCGGGGTCATTGGCGGCGGCAATGCAGGGACCGGACCCACTGGTTCAGCAGGAAGCCGGCCAGGTGGGGGACGCAGCATCAATGGAAGCGTAGGCGGCTTCCCGATCGGTGGTGCACCCGGATTGCCTGGAAGCGCGGGCCGCCCGGGCATCCTGGCGGAGTCCGAGGAGAAATCCCGTCGCTGGGATCCAGATAACCCTTGGGAGACCGATCAGGGCGTCCCTCCGGTGGTTCAACCTCCAGACCGGGACGATCCGATCGACCCGGGTCCTGCAATTGGCTTCAGCAGGTAATGAACCCGTTCCTAGCAAGAGTTTCCAGGATCATTCTGGCCGGAACACTGCTACCTGCGAGCCTCGCTGCCCCAACTCAAGATGCGGACCTCATACGAGGCGATCAATGGCATCTTCCGTTTCTTCGCATCGATGAGGTGCGCCTGCTAAGCCAAGGGTCCGGCGTGGTCGTCGCGGTTCCCGATACAGGAGTCGACCCCCATCCTGACCTAAGCGGAAATCTGCTGGTTGGCACAGACGTCATTCCCGGCGGTAGCGGCGACGGACGCCAAGATCGAGACAGTCATGGAACTTCGATGGCTGGCTTGATAGCAGCCCATGGAAGAACTAACGATAAGGGCGCTATCGGCATCGCGCCTATGGCAAAGATTCTCCCAATCCTTGATACCCCACTTAATGGCGAGGGCGATCCTGACGCGTTGGCCTCCGGCATCGAGTTTGCCGTCACGCGGGGCGCCGACGTTATAAGCATCTCAGCCGTCGCCGGCGCCAGCGTGCGACTTCAGCAAGCGATTAGAGCCGCCCAGGACGCCGACATCGTAGTAGTAGCCGCGGCCGGCAACTGGCCTCCAGACACTGGCGTGCGTTTTCCGGCCAGCGAAGAAGGCGTGATCGCCGTTGGTGGTGTCGGGCGCGATGGACTGCACGCTGCCGTCTCCGTGACCGGTCCGAAAGTCGACGTGGTCGCTCCCGCGGTCGACATCTACAGCACCAGCTATGACGGAAAGTATTCGAAGGGCACTGGAACATCGAGCGCCACGGCGATCGTGGCGGGGGCGGCGGCCTTGATTCGATCCAAGTACCCGTATCTGCCGGCGCGGGAGGTGGCGCACCGGCTCACGGCCACGGCGGTCGACAAGGGCGCGCCTGGGCGCGACGACGAGTACGGCTATGGCGTGATCGATCTTGTGGCGGCGCTGACGGCAGACGTACCGCCGCTGGGGTTTGAGTCTGTGAGCGCGCCGGCCGGTGCTGGCCCGACGACGACGGCTGGTGCTCTGCCGGGTGATGAGGGCGGCGGTGCGACCGCGCGTGGCCTGGCCACTCTCGGGGTGATCTTGGCTGCCGGGGTCGGATGGGCGGTGGTGGCACGGCGGCGTCGACGCGGCGATGATCCGCCGCCCAGGATCAGTCGCTGACTGGCCGGCGGACGGCGCTCGACTCGGTTGCCTTGGTTTGGCGGCGTCTGGGGCGGTGGGTTACCCCGAACTGGGGCTGAATCGGGTCGCGCGCGGTGGGGGCGGGTCGCTCGCGGGTTGATCGACTCCATATCGGCGATATTGCGGGATCCGATGCGGCTGATAGGCCGATGTCGGCGATATGGAGTCGATCAAGGTTGCTTCGGGGCCAGTTCGCCGAACACCAGCGTGACGGCCGCCAAGGCGGTTGAGCGTGAGTGGCGGGGGTGGTGAGCCGGTAACGTCGCGTGGGTGTCTGAAACTCTGCCGCTCCGCCTCGTGCTTGCCTCAGCGAGCCCTGCCCGTCTCAAGTCTCTCAAGGCCGCCGGAATCGAGCCGGATGTGCTGGTCAGCGGGGTGGACGAGTCCTTGGTGGTGACCGAACGGGCCGAGGAGTTGTGCCTGGAGTTGGCTCGGCTCAAGGCGCAGGCGGTGTTGACCCGACTCAGCCCTGGCGCCGACCAGCGGACGCTGGTGATCGGCTGCGACTCGGTGCTCGCGTTCGACGGGGAGATCCTCGGCAAGCCGGCCGACTCGGCGGACGCGACCCGGCGATGGTTGCGGATGCGGGGGCGCAGCGGCGTTCTGCACAGCGGGCACTGCCTCATCGACGTCACCGCCGGGCGGCGCGCGGAGGCGGTCGCCTCGACCACCGTCCACTTCGCGGACATTAGCGACGACGAGATCGCCGCGTACGTGGCCAGCGGTGAGCCGCTCGCGGTTGCCGGCGCGTTCACCATCGACGGGTTGGGTGGGCCGTTCGTGGAGCGGATCGAGGGTGACCCCGGCACGGTGATCGGGCTGTCGATGCCGCTGCTGCGTCGGCTCCTCGCGGAACTCGACCTCCGCATCACCGACCTGTGGACGAAGGTCGCGCCCGGGGGCCAAACGGTCGAGCCGATCGGTAACGTCCGGTCATGACCACCAAGTCGATCCCGCTCACCGACGAGCTGCACGCCTACCTGATCGCACACGGCTCCCCACCGGACGAGATCATCCGGGACCTGGCCGAGGAGACCCGCTCGGTGCTGCCGGAACACGCCACCATGCAGGTGGCCCCGGAGCAGGCCGCCTTTCTGACGTTCCTCACCCGACTGCTCGACGTGCGGCAGGCCGTCGAGGTCGGCACGTTCACCGGGCTCTCGTCGCTGGCGATCGCCCGCGGGTTGCCCGAGGGTGGGCGGCTGACCTGCTTCGACATTTCCGAGGAGTTCACCGGCATCGCCCGGCGCTACTGGGAACGGGCCGGCGTGCAGGACCGGATCGACCTGCGCATCGGTCCGGCCGGGGACAGGCTGCGGGAGCTGCCGTACGAGCGCCACCTGGACTTCGCGTTCATCGACGCGGACAAGACCGGATACCCGGTCTACTGGGCGGAGCTGGTGCCCCGGATGCGGCCGGGCGGAGTGATCGCCGTCGACAACGTGCTGCGCGGTGGCCGGGTGATCGCTCCGCGGGACGCCAACGATCGGGCCATCGCCGCTTTCAACGACGAGGTCCTCGCCGACGTACGGGTGGACCCGGTGATGCTGCCGATCGCGGACGGCCTGACCCTCGCTCGGGTGCGCTGAGCACCGGGAAGCATCGAGCCCCAGGAAGCAGGCCAGCCACAGACGAGGATGTCGGGGTGTCCTCCCAAGACGGACACCCCGACAACCACGAACGCAGCCCGCGAACCGGTCGGGTCAGCGGACGCTGCGGGCGAACTGCCGGGCGGCCCAGTAGACGCCCAGCGCCGCGAGGACCGCGGTGATGCTCAGGCCCTGCCAGACCTTGTCGCTGCCCAGGTCACCGGCGAACAGCGCCCGGGTGCCGTCGACCGCCCAGGAGAACGGGTTCCAGTTGGCGACGCCCTGCAACCAGCCGGGTGCGAAGGTCAGCGGCAGCAGGATGCCGGACAGCAGCAGCACCGGCTGCGCCACGGTGTTCATCAGGGGGGCCAGCGCGTCCTCGCTCTTGACCTTGAGGGCGACGCCGTAGGAGACGGCCGAGGTCATGAGGGCGATCAGGGCGAGCATCAGGTACGCCAGCAGCAGGTCACCGAGGAACACCCGCAGGTCGAACAGGAGCGCCAGCAGGGTGATGATGACCGCCTGCACGAGGAGCGAGACCACGTCGCGCAGCGAGCGGCCGAGCAGCAGGGCGAGACGGCTGATCGGGGTGACCCGGGAGCGTTCGATGACACCGGCGCGCAGCTCGGCGATCAGGCCGAAGCCCTGGAAAAGGCCGCCGAAGATCGCGAGCAGCACCAACAGACCGGGTACGAAGATCTTGTAGGCGGCGGCCTGGGTGGGCGCGTTGAGTGCCGGCTTGAGCAGCGGGGCGAAGAGCAGCAGGTACATGACCGGCTGGAACACGCCGACGAAGACCCAGACCGGGTTGCGCAGCAGGAGTTGAGTCTGGCGCTGGAAGATCAGCCATGTGTCACGGGCGAATTTCATGAGTCGTCTCCGGGGGTCAGGACTCGCGCAGCGAGCGGCCGGTCTTGGTGAGAAAGACGTCGTCCAGGCTGGGTCGGTGCAACTCGATCGAGCGCAGCTCCAGCCCAGCGTGGTCGAGCCTGCGCAGCACCTGCGGAATCGCGGTGGCACCGTCGTCGACGTAGAGGCGCAGGCCGCCCTCATCGGCGGTCTCCAGCTTGTTGACGTACAGCTCGCCGTCGAGCGCCTTGGTGGCCTGCGGAGTGGCGGCCGGGTCGAGGCCGACCAGCACCACGTCGCCGGAGATTTCCCGCTTGAGCTCGGCCGGCGTGCCCTCGGCCACCACCTCGCCGTTGTCCATGATCGCGATCCGGTCGCAGAGCGCGTCGGCCTCGTCCAGGTAGTGCGTGGTGATGAAGACGGTCATCCCGTCGCCGCGTAGCCGCCGGATCTCGTCCCACATGTGGGCGCGGCTCTGTGGGTCGAGGCCGGTGGTGGGCTCGTCCAGGAAGACGATCTTCGGCTCGTGGATGATGCCGAGCGCGATCTCCACCCGCCGGCGCTGACCGCCGGAGTAGGTGCTGCATTTGCGGTCGGCGTACTCGGTGAGCTGGAAGGCATCCAGGGCGCGGGCCGCGCGCCGCTGCGCGTCGGCCTTGCCGATGCCATACATGCGGGCGTGCAGGACCAGCTCTTCACGGGCGGTGGACTCGTCCCAGGTGCTGCCGCCCTGCGGGACGTAGCCGATCCGCCGGCGCACCTCGGCCGGGTCCTTGCGCAGGTCGGCGCCCGCGATGGTGGCCTCGCCACCGTCCGGCTCGATCAGCGTGGCGAGCATCCGCAACGTGGTGGTCTTGCCTGCGCCGTTCGGACCGAGGAAGCCGAAGATCTCGCCCTCGGCGACCTCAAGGTTGACGCCCCGCACGGCGTCCACCGTCTTCGTCTCTCGACCCGCGCGGGAGCGGAACGACTTCCTTAGCCCCCTGGTCTCGATCATTTCTGCTCCTGGTCGGTCGGGCCGGCCACGCCGGCCGTCGAGTGGGACGACGCCGGACGGCGCACTCCCCCGCTGTGCCGACAGCAGGCTAACGCGATATAACTCCTCTAGTCAACGTTGATTATTCCGCGTCGGCCTCGGTCGGCGGCTCTCTGCGCTCCCTCCAGCCCGACCAACCCTCCACGTTCTCCAGCTCAGCAGGCAGGTACGACACACCGGACTCGATCCGTTCCGCGATCCGTTCGCACCACCCCATCTCCGCCTCCGCCCGCACCGCCCACAGCTCGAACATCCAGCCCACGTGCGCCGGCTTCCGGTTACGCACCCAGTCCGACTCGAGCGAGGCACGCATCGACTCGACGCCAGCGCGCAGCAGATTGGCCCGGTTGCGCAGGGCCGCGGCGGCCTCGGCGCGCGGCATGGCCGGCAGGAAGGAGAAGGCCGCCGCGAAGGGGTCGGTTGGCTCGCTGAGGTTCCACCAGAGGTTGCGCAGCAGCGTCTCGAACTCGTCCTCGCCCGTGGCGGTCACCTCGTAGGTGGTCCGGGCCGGACGGGCACCCACCTGCTCGGTGGCGACGGCGCGGAGCAGTCCCTCCTCGGTGAGCTTGCGCAGGGCGTGGTAGATCGACCCTGGCTGCACGTTCGCCCATTTGTCGGCGCTCCAGCTCAACAGCTCGCGGCGTACGTCGTAGCCGTGCACGGGCTGCATCCACCGCACCAGACCGAGGATCATCATTCGAGTCGCAGACACCCGACAAGCGTAATAGCCAAGTTTGACTACAGCGTCGCGGCACAGTGCGGCATCCCACACTGAGCGATCGTTAGGGCCAGTTGGGCGGCCGATACACTCCCCGTCAGTAACCTGCCCGGGAGGAGCCACGAAGGTGCGCAAGGTACTCATCGCCAACCGCGGCGAGATCGCCGTCCGGGTGATCCGTGCGTGCCGCGACGCCGGCCTGGGCAGCGTCGCCGTGTACGCGGACTCCGACCGTGAGGCCCTGCACGCCACCCTCGCGGACGAGGCGTACGCGCTCGACGGGGACACCGCGACCGAGACGTACCTGCGCATCGACAAGCTGCTCGACGTCGCCGCCCGGGCCGGCGCCGACGCCGTGCACCCCGGCTACGGCTTCCTGTCCGAGAACGCCGACTTCGCCCAGGCGGTCATCGACGCCGGGCTGACCTGGATCGGCCCCACCCCGCAGGCGATCCGCGACCTCGGCGACAAGGTCACCGCCCGGCACATCGCCCAGCGCGCTGGCGCCCCGCTGGTCCCCGGCACCCCGGACCCGGTCGCCAGCCCGGACGAGGTGATGGCGTTCGCCGTCGACCACGGCCTGCCGGTCGCCATCAAGGCCGCCTTCGGCGGCGGCGGGCGCGGCCTCAAGGTCGCCCGGACCATGGAGGAGATCCCCCAGCTCTTCGAGTCGGCCACGCGCGAAGCGGTCGCAGCGTTCGGCCGGGGCGAGTGCTTCGTCGAGCGCTACCTGGACCAGCCCCGGCACGTCGAGGCGCAGGTCCTCGCCGACCAGCACGGCAACGTGATCGTGGTGGGCACCCGGGACTGCTCCCTGCAGCGTCGGCACCAGAAGCTCGTGGAGGAGGCGCCCGCGCCGTTCCTCACCGACGCGCAGCGGGCACAGATCCACGACAGCGCCAAGGCGATCTGCCGCGAGGCCGGCTACCACGGCGCCGGCACGGTCGAGTACCTGGTCGGCGTGGACGGCACCATCTCCTTCCTGGAGGTCAACACCCGACTCCAGGTCGAGCACCCGGTCACCGAGGAGACCGCCGGCATCGACCTGGTGCGCGAGCAGTTCCGGATCGCCGACGGTGAGAAGCTGCGGATCACCGAGGACCCGACGCCGCGCGGGCACTCGATCGAGTTCCGGATCAACGGCGAGGATCCGGGCCGCAACTTCCTGCCCGCCCCCGGCACGGTCACCGCGCTGCGACTGCCCACCGGCCCGGGTGTCCGGGTCGACACCGGCATCTCGGCCGGGGACGTGATCGGTGGCAACTTCGACTCGTTGCTGGCCAAGGTGATCATCACTGGCGAGACGCGTACCGAGGCGCTGGAGCGTGCCCGCCGCGCGCTGGACGAGATGGTCGTCGACGGAATGGCCACCGCGCTGCCGTTCCACCGACTGGTCGTGCGGGACGAGGCGTTCACCGCTGAGCCGTTCACCGTGCACACCCGGTGGATCGAGACCGAATTCCACAACACCGTGCCGCCGTTCGCCGCCGCCGCCGGTGCCGCCGAGGCGCCGGCAGAGCGCGAGACCGTCGTGGTAGAGGTGGGTGGCAAGCGAATCGAGGTCCGCCTCCCCGCCGGCTTCGGCGGGGGTACGACCACCGCGGCACCCGCCACCCGTAAGCCGGCCCGACGCGGCGGCGGAGCCAAGGCGGGCGCCCCGGTCAGCGGTGACGCGCTCACCTCGCCCATGCAGGGCACCATCGTCAAGATCGCGGTGGCGGACGGCGACACCGTGGCCGAGGGCGACCTGGTGGTGGTGTTGGAGGCGATGAAGATGGAGCAGCCGCTGCACGCCCACAAGGCGGGCACGGTCAGCGGGCTCACCGCCGAGGTCGGTGCCGTGATCACCGCCGGTGCCCCCATCTGCACCATCGCCTGAGCGGTCAGCGCAGGTTCTCGGCGGCAACCGCGCGGACGGCGGCGGTCAGGGCGTTCAGCACATCCGACTCCAGCCGCCAGTGCTGCCAGTAGAGCGGGACGTCCAGGTGTCGGCCCGGCGCGAGGTCGACACAGCCACCGGCGGCGAGGTCGGCCTGGGCGATCTGTTCCGGCACCATACTCCAGCCCAACCCGAGCCGGATCGTCGCGCTGACGGCCGGCACCGACGGCACGTAGTGCACCGGCGGGTCGAGCGGCCGACCCGCTACCGCCTCGATGAAGCGGTGTTGCACGCGATCCTTCCGGTCGAAGACGATCAGCGGCGCGCCCGCCAGCGCGGAAGCGGTGAACCCTCCGACGAAGTGGGACGCCACGAATTCCGGCGTGGCCAGCGCGCGGTATCGCATGGCTCCGAGCGGTAGCACCCGGCAGCCCTGCACCGCCTCCCGCTGGGCGGTGACCGCCGCCGTCACCGAACCGTCACGGAGCAGCTCGGCGGTGTGGTCCTGATCGTCCTGCCGCAGGTCGAACGAGAGCCCGGCCCGCTGTGGCAACCGGGCCAGCGCGGTGGGAAACCAGGTGGCCAGTGAGTCCGCGTTGACCACCACGGCGACGCGGACGCGACCGCCGCCGGCCAGCGGGCCGCGAGCGTCGGCCAGTGCCTCCCGTTCGAGAAGCGTGAGCTGGCCGGCCAGGCGCAGCAGCGGGCGGCCGGCGTCGGTTGCCACACACGGTCGGGCGCGGCGGACCAGCACCTGGCCGACGGTCTCCTCCAGCGCCTTGATCCGTTGACTCACCGCCGACGGCGTGACGTGCAGCAGCCGGGCCGCCGCGTCGAAGCTGCCCTCCGCCACCACCGCTGCGAGCGTCCGAAGCTGCGCCGAATCGAGACCGTCCATCAGCACAGCTTAAGTTGCGTCAGAATCTTTAGTTGGACTGGTGACTGTCGCCAGCTCTAGCGTCGATCCGTGCTCACCTCCGCCGTCGCCGGCTTCTCGATCTCCATCGCGCTCATCGTCGCCATCGGCGCTCAGAACGCCTTCGTCCTGCGCCAGGGCCTGCGTCGCGAGCACGTCGTACCCGTGGTGCTCACCTGCGCCGCGTCGGACGCTCTGCTGATCATGGCGGGCGTGGCCGGGGTCGGTTCACTGGTGACGGGCCGACCGGGCCTCCTGACGGCGATCCGCTGGGGCGGTGCGGCGTTCCTCCTCTGCTACGCGGCGCTCGCCGCCCGCCGCGCCCTCCGGCCCGGCGCCCTGCTGCCCACCGAGCGGCCGCCGGCCACGTTGGGGGCGACCCTGCTCGCCTGCGTCGCCTTCACCTACCTGAACCCCCACGTCTACCTGGACACCGTGCTGCTCCTCGGCGGCGTGGCCCAACAGCACCCGCACCGGTGGGTCTTCGGCGCCGGGGCCGCCCTGGCCAGCGCGGTCTGGTTCACCGCGCTCGGCGCCGGTGCGCAGCGCCTGGCGCCGCTGCTCGCCCGTGCCGTCGCCTGGCGGGTGCTGGACGCGATCATCGCCGTCGTGATGGCCGGGCTCGCCGCGGCTCTCCTGTTGGGCTGACCGACCCTGACACCAGGCACCGAGACGCCACCCGGACCAGGCCAACGGCAACGACGGCGGTGAGAGTGTTTTCCACGACCACCGGCGGCGGGACGGGCCGCGAGCGGGAATGATGGCCGGGTGCGGTTCCTTCACGGCGCGGTCCCCGCGCACGACCTGACCTATACCGACGTCTTCATGGCGCCGGCCCGCTCCGACCTGAGCTCCCGGCTCGACGTCGACCTGTCCACCGGTGACGGCACCGGCACCACCATCCCGCTGGTGGTGTCGAACATGACCGCGGTCGCCGGCCGGCGGATGGCCGAGACGGTGGCCCGCCGGGGCGCGATCGCGGTGATCCCGCAGGACATCCCGATCGAGGTGGTGGCGAATGTCGTCGGCTGGGTCAAGCAGCGGCACCTGGTCTACGACACTCCGATCACCCTGGGCCCGACCGAGACCGTGGGTGACGCCATCCACCTGCTGCCGAAGCGCTCGCACGGTGCGGTGATCGTGGTCGACGACGCCGGCCGGCCGATGGGCGTGGTCACCGAGGCGGACACCACGGGAGTGGACCGGTTCGCCCAACTGCGTCACGTGATGTCCACCGAGCTGCACACCGTCCCGGCGGACGCGGACCCGCGTACCGGCTTCGATCTGCTCTCCGCGGGCCGTCGTCGGCTCGCCCCGGTGGTGGACGCCGAGGGTCGGCTGGTCGGGGTGCTGACCCGCCAGGGCGCGCTGCGCGCCACGCTCTACACGCCGGCGGTGGACGACCGGGGCCGGCTTCGCATCGCGGCGGCCGTCGGGATCAACGGCGACGTGACCGGCAAGGCCGCGGCTCTGCTGGAGGCGGGGGTGGACACGCTGGTCGTGGACACCGCGCACGGCCACCAGGCACGGATGATCTCCGCGCTCCAGGCGGTCCGCAAGCTGGACCCGGGGGTGCCGGTGGCCGCCGGCAACGTGGTCACCGCCGAGGGGGTACGCGACCTCGTCGAGGCGGGGGCGGACATCATCAAGGTGGGTGTCGGGCCGGGCGCGATGTGCACCACCCGGATGATGACCGGCGTGGGACGCCCGCAGTTCTCCGCCGTACTCGACTGCGCGACCGCGGCCCGGCAGCTCGGCCGGCACGTCTGGGCCGACGGCGGGGTGCGGCATCCACGGGACGTCGCGCTCGCGCTCGCCGCCGGGGCGTCGAACGTGATGATCGGCTCGTGGTTCGCCGGCACCTACGAATCCCCCGGCGACCTGTACGCCGATGCGGACGGCCGGCGGTACAAGGAGAGCTTCGGGATGGCGTCGGCTCGGGCGGTCAGCGCCCGCACCGCCGACGACAGCCCGTACGACCGGGCCCGCAAGGCGGTGTTCGAGGAGGGCATCTCCTCGGCCCGGATGTACCTGGACCCGGCCCGACCCGGCGTCGAAGACCTGATCGACGAGATCATCGCGGGGGTACGCAGCGCCTTCACCTACGCCGGCGCACGGGACCTGACGCAGTTCCACGAGCGGGCGATCGTCGGCGTCCAGAGCGCCGCCGGTTTCACCGAGGGAATGCCGCTCCCCACGAGCTGGTAGCGCTCTTCGCCGCGTCGAGGGCTGCTCAGCTCGCCAGCCGGCGCAGCACGGCGCGGGCCGCCTCGCGGGGGTCGTCACCGACCCGGGCCGGCAGTGCGCCCGCCAGCCAGAGGGTGGCGAAGCCGTGGGCGATCGACCAGGCGGCGAGCGCGTCCCGCTCGGTGTCGGCGGGCGCGCCGTCGCTGGGTAGGGCGGCCACCCCGGCGCCGAGCGCGGCTCGGGCGCGCTGTCGTGCGGCGACCAGCTCGCCGTCGTCGGCCCGGTAGAGCTCGGGCCGGAACATCACCTCGAAGTACGCGCGGTGTGCGACGGCGAAGTCGACGTATGCCACACCCGCCTCCAGCAGGTCGTCACCCGTCGCGGTCAGCGCCTGGGCCAACCGGTCGAAGCCCTGGGCGGCGAGGGCGCTGAGCAGGCCCGCCTTGTCGCCGAAGTGGTGTGCGGGCGCGGCGTGCGAGACGCCGGCCCGACGGGCCAGGTCGCGCAGGCTCAGCGCGGTGGGCCCGACCTCCTCGATGGCCTCCAGCGCTGCGGCGAGGAGGGCCCGGCGCAGGTCGCCGTGGTGGTAGGTGCGCGTCTCGGTCATGCCCGAATCCTATCTTGTCATTGACAAGATGGCTCCTTGATCTGCAAACTTGCCACTGACAAGTTACCGAGGAGGATTCGATGGCACCCCTGATCGCCCTACTGGTCGGCACCGCGCTCGCCCGCCTGACCGGCCTGGCCGGTATCTCCGCACTGGACGGCTGGCACCCCGCACTGCGGGTCGGACTGGCCGTGATGTTCACGCTGACCGCCGTCGCACACTTCGCCGGTCAACGCCGTACCGACCTGATCGCCATGGTCCCGCCTCGACTGCCCCGGCCGGACCTGCTGGTCACCCTCACCGGGGTGATGGAACTGGTCGGCGCGATCGGCCTGCTGGTGCCCGCGACCGCGCGCCTGGCCGCGGCCGGGCTCGCCCTGCTCATGCTCGCGATGTTCCCGGCCAATGTCTCGGCCGCACGTCGACGGCTGACCCTCGGCGGACGCCCGGTCACCCCTCTCGGGCAGCGCACCGTCCTGCAGATCGCGTTCGTCGCCGCCGCGGCGGTAATTTCGTTTGGCCCCTGACTATCAGGGAGCTAACCTGCTCTTCGTGGAACTCGTGACGCTCCAGGACGTGCCTCTCGGCCGACTACTGGTGGTGGCCGGGCACCTGGTCGGGCAGCGGTGGAACCGCTACCTCGCCGAGGAGCACGGCCTCACCCAGGCCGGCATGATCACCCTGATGACGCTCGCCCGACACGGCGAGCTGCCCCACCGGGAGGTCGCCGAGAAGGGGTTCGTCCGCCCGGCGACCCTGACCGGCATCGTCGACACGCTCGAACGCGACGGTCTGGTCGAGCGCCAGCGCGACGACAGCGACCGGCGCAGCATCCGACTCGCCCTCACGCCCGCCGGACGGGAGCGGGTGGCCGCGCTCGGCGCACTGATGCACTCCGGACGCCCACTCACCTCGGTCGATGCCGACCCGGTGAAGGCACAGGTGATCCGAGAGTTCCTGCTCGAGGTCATCGGCAGCGGGGACGACCCGCGGATGACCGGACGCCCAACCGAACCGAAGGATCCGGCGTGCTGATCCGACTGCTGCGCAACCAACTGCGCTCCTACCAACGACCGTTGCTGGCCGTCGTGCTGCTCCAGTTCGTGGGCACCATGGCATCGCTCTACCTGCCCAGCCTCAACGCCGACATCATCGACAAGGGCGTTGCGCGGGGCGACACCGACTACATCGTGCACACCGGCGGGTGGATGCTGCTGGTCAGCCTGATCCAGATCGTCTGTTCGATCGCCGCGGTCTACCTGGGCGCTCGGATCGCGATGGGCTTCGGCCGGGATGTCCGGGCCGAGTTGTTCGGGCACGTCAACCGCTTCTCCGCCCGCGAGGTGGCCCGGTTCGGCGCACCGTCGCTGATCACCCGCAACACCAACGACGTGCAACAGGTGCAGATGCTCGTCCTGATGAGCTGCACCATGATGGTCGCCGCGCCGATCATGAGCGTGGGTGGCGTGGTGATGGCGCTCCGCGAGGATGTCGGGCTCTCCTGGTTGATGCTGGTCAGCGTGCCGGTGCTGGCCGTCGCGCTCGGCGCGATCATCCGTCGGATGGTGCCGGGCTTCCGGCTGATGCAGACCCGGATCGACACGGTCAACCGGGTGCTGCGTGAGCAGATCACCGGCATCCGGGTGGTCCGCGCCTTCGTCCGCGAGCCGTACGAGACGGATCGTTTCGCCGTCGCCAACGCCGACCTGGCAGCCACCGGTCTGCGTACCGGCCGCCTGCTGGCGCTGATCTTCCCGGTGGTCATGCTGGTGCTGAACGTCTCCAGCGTGGCGGTGCTCTGGTTCGGCGCGCAGCGGGTGGATGCCAACGCGATCCAGATCGGCGCGCTCACCGCCTTCCTGCAGTACCTGATGCAGATCCTGATGGCGGTGATGATGGCCACCTTCATGTTGATGATGGTGCCCCGGGCCGCGGTCTGCGCCGAGCGGATCGTCGAGGTGCTGGACACCGACTCCTCGGTGGTTCCCGCCGCCGAGCCGGTCAGCGAGCTGACCACCCAGGCCGAGCTGGAGTTGCGCGGGGTGCGTTTCCAATACCCGGGCGCGGTCGAGCCGGTGCTGCGGGACATCTCCTTCCGAGCCACCCCGGGCACCACCACAGCGATCATCGGCAGCACCGGCGCTGGCAAGACGACCCTGCTGTCGCTGATCCCCCGCCTGGTCGACGTCACCGCCGGCGCGGTGCTGGTCGACGGGGTGGACGTGCGGGAGTTGGCGCCGGACGAGTTGTGGCGGCGGATCGGCCTGGTGCCGCAGCGGCCGTACCTGTTCACCGGGACGGTTGCCAGCAACCTGCGCTACGGCAATCCGGACGCCACCGACGAGGAGCTGTGGGCGGCATTGGAGATCGCCCAGGCCCGGGACTTCGTGGCCCAGATGCCCGGCGGGCTGGACGCGCCGATCGCGCAGGGCGGCACCACCGTCTCCGGTGGGCAACGACAGCGCCTGGCCATCGCCCGGGCCCTGGTCCGGCAGCCGGAGATCTACCTCTTCGACGACTCGTTCTCCGCGCTCGACCTTGGCACCGATGCGCGACTCAGAGCCGCCTTGCGGCCGGTCACCGCGCAGTCCGCGGTGGTGATCGTGGCCCAGCGGGTCTCCACGATCATCGACGCCGACCAGATCATCGTTCTTGAGGACGGAGGGGTCGTCGGAGTGGGACGACACGCGGAATTGTTGGAAACCTGCCCGACGTACGCCGAGATCGTGGCTTCACAGCAGACGGCGGAGGTGGCGGCATGAGTGAGCGCGACGAGCCGCGCACCGCGGCCGTACCCAGTCAGAAGCCGGGAGGCGACGCGCAGCCCGGTGGCGACGCGCCGACGCCGAGGCGGCTGCCTCCGGGCCGCCAGGGCGGCGGGCCGCCCTGGGCGGGCGCCGGGATGCCCGCCGAACGGTCGATGAACTTCGGGCCGTCCGCCCGGCGGTTGCTCGGCCGGCTGCGCCCGTACCGGCTGCACCTGGGCGCGATCATCACCCTGGCCGTGGTCAGCGTCGGGTTCAGCGTGGCCGGGCCGAAGATCCTCGGCCATGCCACGGACCTGATCTTCACCGGGGTGATCGGCCGGCAACTGCCCGCCGGCACCACCGCCGAGCAGGCCGTCTCAGCGGCCCGGGCCAGCGGCAACAACAGCTTCGCCGACATGCTGGCCCGGATGGACGTGGTGCCCGGGGTGGGCATCGACTTCAACGCCCTGAGCCGGGTGCTGCTACTGGCGCTCGGGCTCTACCTGGCGGCCAGCCTGCTGTCCTGGTGGCAGGGCTGGCTGCTCAACGGGGTGGTCCAGCGCGCCGTGCAACGGCTGCGCGGCGAGGTGGAGGAGAAGCTCAACCGGCTGCCACTGCCCTACTTCGACCGGCAGCCCCGCGGTGAGCTGCTCAGCCGGGTCACCAACGACATCGACAACATCGCCACCAGCCTCCAGCAGACCCTCAGCCAGTTGCTCACCTCGCTGTTGACCGTCGTCGGCGTGCTGGCCGTGATGTTCTGGATCTCTCCGCTGCTGGCTCTGGTCGCCCTGATCGCGGTGCCGCTGTCGGTGCTGGTCACCCAGCGCATCGCCAAGCGCTCGCAGAAGCAGTTCATCGCGCAGTGGAAGCACACCGGCGAGCTGAACGGCCAGATCGAGGAGGCGTACACCGGTCATGAGCTGGTCAAGGTCTTCGGCCGGCAGCGCGAGGTGGAGGCCGCGTTCGCCGCGAAGAACGACGAGCTGTTCCGGGCCAGCTTCGGGGCCCAGTTCATCTCCGGGATCATCATGCCGTCGATGATGTTCATCGGAAACCTGAGCTACGTGGCGATCGCCGTGGTCGGCGGGCTGCGGGTCGCCTCCGGCACGATGAGCCTCGGCGACGTGCAGGCGTTCATCCAGTACTCCCGACAGTTCACCCAGCCGCTCACCCAACTCGCCTCGATGGCCAACCTCCTGCAGTCCGGGGTGGCCTCGGCCGAGCGGGTCTTCGCGGTGCTCGACGCCGACGAGCAGACCCCCGACCCGGTGGAGCCGGCCCGGGTCACCGACCCGCACGGTCGGGTCGAGTTCGAACACGTCTCGTTCCGCTACGAGCAGGACAAGCCGCTGATCGACGACCTGTCACTGGTCGCCGAGCCGGGTCACACGGTGGCCATCGTCGGCCCGACCGGCGCCGGCAAGACCACGCTGGTCAACCTGGTCATGCGGTTCTACGAGCTGGACGCCGGCCGGATCACGCTCGACGGGGTGGACATCACGACGATGCGCCGCGACGACCTGCGCGGCCGGGTCGGCATGGTGCTCCAAGACACCTGGCTCTTCGGCGGCACTATCCGGGACAACATCGCCTACGGACGGCCGGACGCGACCGAGGAGGAAATCCTCGCCGCGGCTCAGGCCACCTTCGTGGACCGGTTCGTGCGCAGCCTGCCCGACGGCTACGACACGGTCATCGACGAGGAGGGCAGCAACGTCAGCGCCGGCGAGAAGCAGCTCATCACCATCGCCCGGGCATTCCTCGCCGAGCCTTCGCTGCTGATCCTCGACGAGGCGACCAGCTCGGTGGACACCCGCACCGAGGTGCTGCTCCAACGGGCGATGGCCGCGCTGCGCTCGGACCGGACCAGCTTCGTCATCGCGCACCGGCTCTCCACCATCCGCGACGCCGACCTGATCCTGATGATGGAGAACGGCCGGATCGTCGAGCAGGGCACCCACGAGCAGTTGCTCGCCACCCACGGCGCCTACCACCGGCTCTACCGCTCCCAGTTCACCGGTGCGGTCGTCGACGAGGAGCCGGTCGGCCAACCGGCGGCGGTCTAGGGCGGGTCGACGTGCGCGCGACGCGATCGACGGCGACCCGCCCCGGATCGGCGGGTGGGTCAGTCAGGTGGGAGCAGATCGGCCGCTCGGGCGGCGACCTGCCCGCTGATCAAGGCGAGCGCGACGTCCGCCGGCATCGGTTCCAGGGCACGGCCGCCGCGCAGGCGCAGCGCGAGGCGCCCGTCGGCCGCCTCCCGAGGACCCAACACCCCCAGGTACGGGACGCGGCGACGGGCCGCGTCCCGGATCCGGGCGCCCAGCGAGCCGGCGACGTCGACCTCGACCCGCAGGCCGGCGTCGACGGCCCGCCGGGCCAGGTCGGCCGCCGCGTCGGCCTGGCCGTCGTCCACCGGCAGCAGCACCAGTTGGACCGGCGCGTACCAGGCCGGGAAGGCGCCCTCGTGCACCTCGATCAGGTACGCGAACAGCCGCTCCATGCTGCCGACGAGGCTGCGGTGCACCATGACCGGTCGACGCCGGCTACCGTCCGAGTCGGTGTACGACAGGTCGAACCGCTCCGGCTTGTCGAAGTCCAACTGGATGGTGGAGAGGGTCGACTCCCGGCCGGCGGCGTCGACGATTTGAATGTCGATCTTCGGGCCGTAGAAGGCGGCCTCCCCCGGAGCCTCGACGTAGTCCACCCCGGCCAGCGCGCCCCGGAGCAGATCCTCGGCGCGGGCCCACTGCGCGTCGTCGCCGACGTACTTCTCGCCCGGCCCGCGCAGCGACAGCCGGAAGCCGGCCGGGCGGACGCCGAGCGCGGCGTGCGCGGCGCGGATCAGCCGGAGGATCTCGGCGACCTCCTCACCCACCTGCTCGGGGGCACAGAAGGTGTGCGCGTCGTTGAGCGAGATGGCGCGTACCCGGGACAGCCCACCGAGCACCCCGGAGCGCTCGGAGCGGTACATCCCACCCAGCTCCGCGACCCGCAACGGCAGCTCGCGATAGGAGCGGCCCCGGGCGCGGAAGACCAGCGCGTGGTGCGGGCAGAGGGCGGGACGGAGCACGAACTCGTCGTCCGCGCTCAGCCGCATCGGCGGGAACATGTCGTCGGCGAAGTAGCCGAGGTGCCCGGAGAGTTCGAAGAGTTCGCGCTTGCCCAGCGGCGGCGAGTAGACGTGCTGGTGGCCGGAGCGGCGCTCCAACTCCCGGACGTACTCCTCGACAGCGTGCCGGGCGGCGGCGCCGGCCGGCAGCCAGATCGGCAGGCCGGCGCCGGCGAGCGGATCGGAGACGAAGAGGTCCAGCTCGCGGCCGAGCCTACGGTGGTCGATCATGTCGGGCTCCTGGATCGGGTACGACCCGGAGGCGACCTGGGCTCCGAACGGCACGCGGCCCTCGGGGGCGGATCGCCCCGGGGCCTGGTCGACGGTGGTTACGTCAGAGCGGCGCGCCGGGGATACCCGGCGTCGTCGTCACCACTACCGCTCTGCGCATACGGCGACCGTACCCACCGACAATCGGGGACGCACCCGGATTTGCGGCGGCGAAGGAGGGGGCGGGCCGCCGGCGCGGGACCCGCCGGCGGCCCAGGCGGCCCGAATCGTCAGGAACGGGGGACCCGACGGGCGTGGGCCGCGCCAACAACGGTACGCCGACGTACGCCGATTTGCCGACCGGTGCGGGACGGGTGGGACGGCCACCGCAAGCCGTCACCCGAGATTGGTTCGCCTCGTTGTACCTGGTTGGCCGGGTCGTGTCGACCGTCACGACGGGCCGGGGCCGTCCACGGTGACGCCGGACACGCAGTCAGGCTCAAGACACCCAATCGGCCGCATCCGGCGAGGTGGCAGGCGTGCCCGAACTACTGACTGACGTCGCATCGCCGACGTGGGCATACCTGTTGCTGCTCGCCCTGCTGATCGCGGACGCCTTCGTCCCGGTGATCCCCACCCAGATCGTCATGATCACCAGTGGTGCGCTCACCGTCTACGGCGGGCTCAACCTGCCGGTCACCATCGCCGTCGGCGCGCTCGGTGTGTTCGCTGGCGACCTGGCCTGCTACCTGCTCGGACGGGTCGCACCGGACCGGCGGTCGCCCCGGCACGCCGCCGAACTGAGCCGGGCTCGTCGGGTCGCCAATCGGGTCACCCAGGGGCTGCGAAAGCCCGGGCCGCTGGTCATCCTGCTCTGTCGGTTCGTGCCCGGCGGCCGGATGGCGGCCTGCTTCTCGGCCGGCCGCAGCCGCTACCCGTACCGACTGTTCGTGGTCTACGAGGCCGTCGCCGCGCTGGGCTGGGCCACCTACGGCGCGCTCGTCGGGCACCTGGGCGGCACCGCGCTGACCGAGTCGGCATGGCGGCTGGCCATCATCGCCACCGCCGCCGCGGCCGGCTTCGCCGCGGCGGGCTGGGCGATGACGCTGGTCAGCGCCCGCCAAGCCCGAGCCGCCGCAGCAGCAGACATCCCCATTGACTGAGTGTCGGCCCACCCTGCGGGTATAAGCTGGACTTATATTGACGAGATGTGGGACGTCAAACTTCATCCTGAGGTCGAGCAGTGGTTCCTCGGCCTCTGCAGGACGGATCCCGCCAGTGCCGACCTCATCAGTGAGGCCATCGACCTCCTCATGGAGCACGGGCCGGCGCTCGGGCGTCCGTTGGTTGACCGTCTCAAAGGCAGTTCCTTCCACCACATGAAGGAGCTGCGACCTGGATCCGCTGGCTCTACGGAGGTCCGCATGATCTTCGCTTCGATCCACTTCGAGAGGCGGTCTTCCTAGTTGCTGGCGACAAGTCTGGCCAGTGGCAGAGTTGGTACCAGACGGCCGTCGCCTTGGCGGACGATCGGTTTCAGGAGCACCTCATCAGCCTGAAGGGCGCACAACGATGACCGGTGGAGCCGACTGGCGGGACGTTAAGGCGAAGGCCCGAAAGCTCGACCCCTCCTGGGATCATCCGGATCGGGTTGCGCGACGGGCTCAGCAGCGCGAGCAGATGCTGGCGGCGGTCAGCGGCACGCAGTTGGCGGAGATCCGCAAGCAGCTGGGCATGACCCAAACCCAACTGGCCGAGGCCGCAGGGTTGACCCAGGCGAGGATCAGTCAGATCGAGAATGGCGAGCACACCAGCCTGGAAACACTCCGTGCCTACGTCACCGGGCTCGGGGGCCATCTCGACGTCGTCGCCCGCATCGGGAACATCCAACTGAACGTTGCCTGATCGGGCGTAGTCCGTCTGCGGAGAGGCCGACACGCGCCGCACCTGAGGAATCACACCGATTCTCCGGATGCCTCTAGGGGTGGTCCCCCGGAACGATTTCGGTGGCCGTCCCGGATCCGGCTGGGGTCCCCGCGGCGACAGGCTGAGGCATGCCTGGAACCCGGAGCACCGGCCTGTTCGCCCTCGGCGGCATCGCGTTGGCGGCGCTGCTCACCGTGATCGGCCACCTCGAAGTCAACGACGACCTCAGCCCGTGGGCGCTGACCATCAGCGATTTCGCGGTCTCCGACCGGGGCGGCGTCATCGATGTCGCCATGGTGGTGCTCGCGCTCGCCACCGTGGCCCTGCTGTACGGCCTGCGCCGCACCGGCCCACCCCGAGCACAGTCCGGTCGGACGACCGAGTTGCTGCTCGGCACCTGGTCGGCCGGGCTGCTGCTGGCCGCGGTGGTGCCGACGAACGAGCCGGGCACGGCCATGACCACGGCGGCCTACGTGCACCGGTACGCCTCGGTGGTCGCCTTCCTGGCGCTCCCGGTCGCCGGCTGGCTGCTCGCCCGCCGGCCGGATCTGGCCCCCGCAGCCCGGACGCTACGCACCCTCGTCCTGCTCAGCCTCGCCCTGGCGGCGGCGATGATCTGGTCCGCCTACCCCGGCGACCGGGTGCTCATCGGCCTGGCCGAACGCCTCCTCATCCTCACCGAGGTAGCGGTGCTGGCCACGGTGGCGGTGATCCAGACCCGGACTTCGGCGGCGGTCGGGCGAGGAGCGAGGCTCACTCCAGCTCGTGGAGCATCAGCTGGCGCGCTGCCTCGGTGATCGAGCCGGAGAGGCTCGGGTAGATGGTGATGGTCTGGGCCAGCTCGTTGACCGTGAGGTTGTTCTCCACGGCCATGGTGATCGGCAGGATCAGCTCGCTGGCCTTCGGGGCGACCACCACACCGCCGATCACCTGACCGCTGGCGGGCCGGCAGAACAGCTTCACGAAGCCGTCGGGGAGGTCGTCCATCTTTGCCCGCGCGTTGCCGGACAGCGGCAGCATCACCTGCCGGGCCGGCACCTTGCCCGAGTCCACCTCGTCCTGCGAGACGCCCACGGTGGCCAGCTCCGGGTCGGTGAAGACGTTCGCCGCGACGGTACGCAACCGCAGCGGGCGAACCGCCTCGCCGAGGGCGTGCCACATGGCGATCCGACCCTGCATGGCGGCGACACTGGCCAGCAGCAGCACGCCGGTGCAGTCGCCGGCCGCGTAGATGCCGGGCACGTTGGTCCGGGAGGCCCGGTCGACGGTCACGTAGCCGCCCCGGCCCAACTCCACGCCGTACTCGGTCAGGCCCAGGTTGGCGGTGTTCGGGATCGAACCGACCGTGATCAGGGCGTGCGAGCCGGTGACCTTGCGGCCGTCGGAGAGCTCCACCTCGACGCCATCGGCAGTACGCCGGACCGCGTCGGCTCGGGAGTTGTTGAGGATCTCCATGCCCCGGTTGCGGAACACCCGCTCGATGGCGGACGCGGCATCGGCGTCCTCGTGCGGCATCACCCGGTCCCGACTGGAGACCAGGGTGACCTCGACCCCCATCGCCAGGTACGCGCTGGCGAACTCCGCGCCGGTCACACCTGAGCCGACCACGATCAGGTGCTCGGGCAGCTCCGGCAGGTCGTACACCTGGCGCCAGGTCAGGATGCGCTCACCGTCCGGGACGGCGGTGGGCAACTGGCGGGGGGTCGAGCCGGTGGCCACCAGCACGGTGGACGCGGCGATCGAGTATTCCTCGCCGCCGTCGGCGGGGGTGACGACGACCCGGTGGGTGTGCCCGAGGGCGTCCTCACCGAGCCGGGCGGTGCCGGCCACGAAGGTGACCCCCGCCTTGAGCAGCTTGGCGTGGATGTCGGCGGACTGTGCCAGAGCCAGCCGCTTGACCCGATCGTGCACCGCCTGCGCGTCGACGGTGACCGCCTCCAGGCCGTCCGAGTGCACCCCGAACTCCTCGGTGTCCCGGTAGCCGGTGACCACCCCCGAGCTGGCGATGAAGGTCTTCGACGGCACGCAGTCGGAGAGCACGCACGCTCCGCCCGCGCCGTCGGCCTCCACCACGGTGACATCGGCGTCCAGCTGGGCGGCGACCAGCGCCGCCTCGTACCCGGCCGGCCCACCACCGATGATCACGATCCGGCTCACAGCGTTCGCCCTTCGTCCATGCTCACAGTGACTTTCTTCTCCCGAGCGCATTCGACACGCACTGTCGTATTCTCCCCCACCCGTCCGCCGGGCTATCGTCATCGCCGTGCGTCATCACGCCGCCTACGGCTCAAATCTCGACCCCGCCCGGATGCGCGCCTACTGTCCGCATTCGCCAATGGTGGGCACCGGCTGGCTGGAGGGCTGGCGGCTGACCTTCGCCGGGGCGGACGTGATCGGCTGGGAGGGCGCGGTGAGCACCCTGGTCGAGTCGCCCGGTGAGCGGGTCTTCGTGGCGCTCTACGACATCCACCCGTACGACGCGGGCCAGCTCGACGAGATCGAGGGCGTGACCGCCGGCACGTACCGCAAGCTGCACGTCCGGGTCTCCACCCTCGACGGCGACGTGACCGCGTGGATCTACGTCTTCAACGGGTACGAGGGCGGCCTGCCGACCTCGTGGTATCTCTCCGAGATCGCGAACGCCGCCGAGAAGGCCGGCGCTCCGGACGACTATGTCACGGAGCTGCGGTCCCGCCCCACCGGCACCGCGTCGGCGTAGCAGCGCATATCGCACGTCTCCAGTCTGCTACCGCCGTCGACCGGATCGCCGGTCGGGCCCGACCGGGGTCGCCAATCACACACCGGCGGCCGGGACGGAAAGTTCGTACATGTCGGTCCACCGGGTCTCCCGCAGGCCCACCGACTCGTACAGCGACAGCGGCGCGGTCGGGTTGGTGAGGTCGACGCCCAAGCCGGCCGCCTGCCGCCCCTTCTCGGCGTAGCGGGCGAAGGCGCGGCGCAGCAGCGCCGCACCCACACCCCGCCGACGGTACGCGGACAGCACCGCCAGGTTCTTCACGAAGCCTTCCTGCTGGTCAAGCGCCTGATCCGAGGACTGCAACGCGCCTGCCGGCACCCCGTCCACCTCGGCGACGAACCACTCGTCCCAGGCGGTCAGGTCACCGATCCGGGCCCGCCACCGCTCGTACGACAGCGGCTCGTGATCCGGGGTGTCGGCGAACGCGGCCTCGTAGATCCGGTGGAACTCCCGCAGGTCGGCCTCGTCGTCGGGACGTACCGGCCGTACCGTCACGCCGGGCGGCGCTGCGGGCTCGTCGGGCCGGTCGGTCAGCGGCCGGCTCATCCGGACGTACCGCTTGGCCAGGGAGAACCCGGCCTCGACCAGGTCCCGTTTCCATTCGCGTTCGGGCGCGAAGACCGCGCAACGGACGGTGAGCGACGGCACCCCCCGCTCGGCGGCGCGCTCGGCGACCCGGTCCAGTTGTCGGGCCAGCAGTGGCGCCCGGACGGTCGCCGCGCGTACCGGGTCGACGTAGACCTCCACGAACTCCCGGCCGACTCCGGTCGGGTTGTCCATCGTCGCCCAACCGACCACGGTGCCATCCGGGTCGACCGCCAGCCAGGAGTCCCGGGTCGGGTCGAAGTACGGTGCGGCCAGCGACGCGGCGACGTCCTCGGCGTCGAAGTCGGGATGGCCGATGGCGAACGTGTCGGCGGCGTGCACCACCGCGAGGATCGCGGGCACGTCGTCGAGGGTGGGCCTGCGCGTTGTCCAGCCGGCGGGAAGGGTCACGGCAGAAGATCCTGGCAGCCGGGCTCGTCGGCCGCCGCCCATTTTCGAGGGGGCAGCGGGCGGGCGGTGGCTCAGGCGAGGTCGGCCCGGGTGCGGTGCAGCAGCTCCACCAGCTCGGCGCCGCCAGCGGGGCCGAGGGCCGTGAACGCTGGCGCGACGAGACGGTTGGTCACCGCCTCCGCCCACAGCCGCCGACGCACCAACGGCCCGATCGGCGGGTACGGCGGTGACCAGCCACAGGCCACCGCCCCGGCCTCCCCCTCCGGCCCGGCGAGCACAGCCTCCAACGGGGTCATCCCGGCGGCGCGCACCGCCAGCAGGTAGGCGCCGGTGAAGTGTTCGCGGAGCAGTCGCAGCCCGGCGGCGCTCCGGGCACCCGGGGAGAGATCCGGCAGCGGCACGGCCCGCCACGCGGCGAAGAGCGGCATCGCGCTGGCGTCCGCCGCCACCACCGCCCGCTCGACGAGTGCCGCCAGACGCTCGGTGGTGGGCAGGGCGTCGAGCTGCTGCGATCCCCATCGGCAGCACTCGGCGAGGCTGGCGGCGGCCACCTCGAACGGCGGGACGATCCGAGCTGCGGCGTCCCAACCGTCGGCGACCGCGTCCGGGGCGATGAAGCCGAGGGCGGCGGCGGCCGTCTCCGCCCGCACATCGCCGAGCGCGCCGGCCCGGCCACTGATGTAGAACGCCCAGCCGGAGATGCCGAGCAGCCGGGCCCGGCGCAGGGTGGTCGGATCCCGGCTGAACGCGTCGCCCAGGTCGAGCACGACGGGCTTGCTGGCGGCGGCGACCTGTTCCGGTGTCATCCGGGCGCCCTCCTCGGGCAACCCGACCCTTCGGCCACGACGCCCCGATCCAGGGTCACCCGCCGTGGACGGCCCGCACACTCGTCGTCGTCCATCGATGGTCAGTCTGCCGCGCCACCCCCCGCGTCCGCATCCCCCTCTTCGGCCGCCAGCGCCTCGACCGCCGCCTCGACCTCGCCCGCGCGACGCCGAGCCACGGTGACCGCACGCTCGGCGGCACGCCGAGCGAGCTTGGCTCGGCTGAGATCCTGCTCGGCGACCGCCCGCCGCCGCTCCAGCTCGGCCAGTTCGGCCTCGATCCCGTCGAGTACGGAGGCGCCGTCCCGCTCCTGCCCGGTCGCCTCGGTCAGCTCGGCCTCGGCGCGCTCCTGGTCGGCCTGGGCCTTGGTCAGCTCGCGGTCCAGGGCGCGGCGCTGCCGGGCTCGCTCGGCGCGGGCCGCCCGCTGCGCAGCCCGCTCGGCCTGTTCGGCGCGCTCCGCCGCCCGGTCGGTCCGGGGCGCGTCCTCCCGATGCCCTCGCTGGGCACCGGGCCGGCGGGCGGGACGTTCCTCCTCCGGCTCCTCGTCATCATCGGTGACCAGCCGTAGCTGTGGCCGGGGCACCTCACCGAAGCCGGCGTAGCTGGCCGCCCGGAGCAGGCGCCCCGCCCGCACCTGCTCGGCGACCTCGACGTCGGAGAACGCCGCGTTCAGGGTCGCCTCCACCTCGGCCAGGGGCAGCCGGCCGGCCGGTGGCGAGTCCGGCTCCGCCGCGGCGAGCTTGCGGATCTCGGCGACCAGGGCGCCGACCACCGCCCGGCGCTGCGCGGACAGCTCCCGCAGCCGGGGCCCGCGCAGCTCCCGCTGGGCGGCCCGCAGCGCGTCGGCGAGCTGAACCAGGTCGGTCACCAGCTCCGGGCGTCGAATGGCCAGCAGGTTCACCAGCCAGGCGGCCACCGTCGGGCGACGTAGCCGGGCCAACTGTCGGGCGGTGTTCTGGTCGCCGGCACGGCGGGCGTCGGCCACGGCGGCGTCCCGGGCGGCCACGAACCGGTCCGGTGGGATGCGGTAGAGCTGCTGCACCAGCTCCGCTGAGGGGCCGGGCATCGTGTCAGACGTCCACCCGGCTACCGGGCTCCAGCCGCTGGTATTCGGTGCCGGACAGCGCGGTGTACTGCCGGTCGAGCACGCCCAACCCGTTGTCGTTGAGCAGCGCGTCGTGCAGGGCGTACGCGCGCCGTGGCGCGACCGCGCGGATGAAGTCGACCACCTCGGAGAACTTCGACCAGGGGGCGTGGATCGGCGCGAAGAGCGTGTCGACGGGTGTCTCCTCGGGCACCACCAGGGCGTCACCGGGGTGGTAGACCACGTCGTTGATCAGATAACCGAGGTTGTCCACCACCGGGATGTCCGGGTGGATCACCGCGTGCCGCCCCCCGTACGCGCGGACGGCGACCCCGGCGGCGGTGAACGACTCACCGACCGTGACCGGGCTCAACATCTCGGCCGCGTCGCCCAGCGCCCCGGCGAGCGAGGCGGGCCCGTGGATCGGGAACGGCTGCCGGTCGAGCTGCAGGCGCAGCGCCGCCACGTCCAGGTGGTCGGGGTGTTCGTGAGTGATCAGCACTGCGTCCACACCGTCCAACGCCACCGTGGGGTCGCTGAACACCCCCGGGTCGACGACGAGCACTCCCCCGTCGTGTTCCACCCGGAGGCAGGAGTGGGCGTACTTGGTGAGCCGCATCGTGACTCCTCGATTATCGAATCGTGACGTCCTCAGCGCAGTCTGCCGGAACCAGCCGACGCGTGCGCCGCGTCCGAGCTATCGCCACACCGGATGACGACGATGGGAGCGGGGATGGACGGACAGGCGGTACGACGCCGCGGCACACTGCTGGCGGCGACGGCGCTGGCAGCGGCGCTGGTCCTCACGGGCTGCGCGGCCGGCGACAGCGGGTCGAAGGACACCGCGGGCACGGCGGCTGATGGCCCAGCGGCGGCGAACGGCGGCGGCGCGGACAAGGACAGCGTGATCGGGGCGCCCGAGGCCGCCGGCGCCGGAGCGCCCCAGGAGGACAAGGCCGGGGCGCCACAGGAGGGCGGTGCCGCGCCACCGGACCTGCGGATCGACCAGCGGGCGATCATCTACACCGGATCGATGCGGGTGCAGGTGGACGATGTGGACGCGACCGCCCGTGAGGTCACCGCCCTGGTCACTCGGGCCGGCGGCTTCGTCGGCGGCGACCAGCGGCGCAGTGCCCAGGCCGACGCGGTGGCGGAGTTGCAGCTGCGGGTGCCGGCCGCGAAGTTCACCGGCGTGGTGGACGAGATCGCGAAGCTCGGCCGTCAGCAGAGCCGGGAGATCAGCACCGAGGACGCCACGGAGGCGATCGTCGACCTGGACGCGCGCATCATCAGTCAGCGGGCCAGGGTGGAGAGTGCCCGCCAGCTACTGGCTCGCGCCACCTCGATCACCGACCTGGTGTCGTTGGAGAACGAACTGGGCCGCCGCGAGGCCGATCTGGCGTCGCTGGAAGCCAAGAAACGGCGACTGGCCGACCTGACCGCCCTCTCCACGATCACCGTGACGCTCGCGGGGCCGGCGGCGAAGGTCACCCCCGAGAAGGAGGAGAGCGGCTTCCTGGCCGGGCTGACCGGCAGTTGGAAAGCGTTCGTCGCCTCGTTGACCGTTCTGCTCACCGTGCTGGGGGCGCTGTTGCCGTGGCTGGTGGCATTCGGCGTACCGGTGGCGGTGTTGCTGCTGGTGCTGCGCCGGCGCCGCAAGGCCCCGGTCCTGGCGGCACCGGTCACCGCACCGGTCAGCGCACCGCCGCCAGTGCCCGCAGCGCGGTCTGCACCATGACGCGTACGCCAACGGGGATGGCCCGCTCGTCCACGTCGAAGCTTGCGCGGTGCAGGTCGACGTTGGGGCCGGAGCGACCAACACCGAGCCGGGCGAGGGCGCCGGGTACATACTCCAGATACCAGGAGAAGTCCTCGCCGCCCATGCTCTGCGGCGTCTCGGCGATCCCTTCCGGGCCGAGCGCCGCGGCGGTGGCGGCGGTCAGCACCTGGATGGCCCGGGAGTCGTTGCACACCGGCGGCCGGCCGCGCAGGTATTCCAGGTCGACCGTGGCGCCGGTCGGCGCGATCACGTCCCGCACCACCTGAGCGACGATCTTGGGAGCCTGCTCCCACGTGTCGCGATCCATCACCCGCAGGGTGCCGGAGGCGCTCGCCTCCGAGGGGATGACGTTGTAGCGGGTGCCGGCCGAGGCGTGGCCGAAGACCAGCAGCAGGCCGCTGTTGGCCGGCACCCGGCGGCTGACCAGCGCGGGCACCTCGGTGACCAGCCGGCCGAGCGCGTCGACCAGGTCGACGGTCAGGTGCGGCCGGGCGGTGTGCCCGCCCGGTCCGGAGAGCCGGACGGTGACGTTGTCGGCGGCCGCGGTGATCGGGCCGACCCGCAGGCCGACCTGACCCACCGGCAGGTTCGGGTCGCAGTGCAGCGCGAAGATCTGTACCACGTCGTCCAGGCCGCCGGCCTCGATGACCTCGAGCGAGCCGCAGGGCAGGATCTCCTCGGCCGGCTGGAAGATGAGCCGGACCCGTCCGTCCAGCTCGCCCAGGTCGGCGAGCTGGGCGAGCAGCATGCCGACGCCGAGCAGGATCGAGGTGTGCACGTCGTGCCCGCAGGCGTGGCAGACGCCCTCCACGGTCGACCGGTAGGGCACGTCCTTGGGGTCGTCGAGCGGCAGGGCGTCGATATCGGCGCGCAGCGCGACGACCGGGCCGTCCGGCCTGCCGTTGACGTCGCAGATCACACCGTTGCCCTTGGGGAGCAGCCGCGGGGTCAGCCCGGCCAGCGACAGCTCCCGGGCGATCAGCGCGGCCGTCTCGAACTCGTTGCCGGAGAGCTCAGGGTGCGAGTGGAGGTGACGGCGCGTAGCGATCAGCCCCGGTACCCGGAGCGCGAGGAGGTGATCCAACTCGCGGGGCAGAGGCTGGGACCCGGGGGGCGTCTCCGGCCAGGACGACGCCAGCTGGCCACCCGTGGGCAGCGTCAACGCACTCGTCACGTCGAATTCTCGATCACTAGAGATGGATGGATCATCGGGGACAGCAGACAGCCTAGACCTCCGACGGTGACGCTGCGCAACCTCGTTACGGTAATGATCGGACCGCGCAGCGTCACGAATGCCCTGCTGAGGGCGCTCGGAGATGTCTGGGACAGCAGGTAGATCGCGGTCGAACGCCGACATCCGCCCCTCACCTCCTACAACGCGTAACCGATCATGGCGGTCGCGAATCCCATCGGCACTCGCTGAACCCTGTTGCGAATTGTCGCATTAGTCGGGGTGGTGAACTGACACTCCGACAATAAGCCGACCACGCAGCGCAACGAGCCGGATAAGGACGCTCACATGCGTGCGCATGTGACGAGCGCACACGGTGTGCGTTCGCAATCACCCGAGGGGGTACCCGCCAGGACCGGTGGACACACCGCGTCCCCGGCCGGAGACGATCAGAAGCGGTCGGTCGGGCGGTACAGCCCCCACACCTCGCGCAGCGTCCCGCAGACCTCACCCACGGTGGCCCGGGCCCGCAGCGCCTCCTTCATCGGGTAGAGCACGTTGTCCGAGCCCTCGGCGGCGGCCCGCAGGTCGGCGAGCGCCCGCGTCACCGCGTCGGCGTCCCGCTCGGAGCGCAGCCGCGCCAGCCGGTCGGCCTGGGCCGCCTCGATCGTCGGGTCGACCCGCAGCGGCTCGTACGGGTCCTCCTCGTCGACGGTGAACCGGTTGAGCCCGACCACGACCCGCTCACCCGAGTCGATCTCCTGGGCGATCCGGTACGCGGACTGCTCGATCTCCCGCTTCTGGAACCCGGCCTCGATCGCGTCCACCGCCGAGCCGTGGTCGGCCACCCGTTCCATCAGCTCGACGGCGGCGGCTTCCATCTCGGCGGTCATCGCCTCCACCACGTACGAGCCGGCGAACGGGTCGACGGTGGCGGTCAGGTCCGTCTCGTACGCCAGCACCTGCTGGGTACGCAGCGCGAGCCGGGCGGCCTTCTCGGTGGGCAGCGCGATCGCCTCGTCGAAGCTGTTCGTGTGCAGCGACTGGGTGCCGCCGAGCACCGCGCCCAGCCCCTGCACCGCCACCCGGACCAGGTTGACCTCCGGCTGCTGCGCGGTGAGCTGCACACCGGCGGTCTGGGTGTGGAACCGCAGCATCATCGACTTCGGATCCTTGGCGCCGAAGTCGTCGCGCATCAGCCGGGCCCAGATCCGTCGGGCGGCGCGGAACTTCGCCACTTCCTCAAGCAGCGTGGTGCGGGCCACGAAGAAGAACGACAGCCGGGGCGCGAAGTCGTCCACCGCGAGCCCGGCGGCCAGCGCCGCCCGCACGTACTCCACGCCGTTGGCCAGGGTGAACGCGATCTCCTGCGCGGGCGTCGCGCCGGCCTCGGCCATGTGGTAGCCGGAGATGGAGATGGTGTTCCACTTCGGCACCTCCTTGCGGCAGTACGCGAACGTGTCCGCCACCAGGCGCAGCGACGGCTTCGGCGGGAAGATGTACGTCCCGCGGGCGATGTACTCCTTGAGGATGTCGTTCTGGATCGTGCCGTTGAGCGCCGAACCGGGCACTCCGTTCTCCTCGGCGACGAGTTGGTAGAGCAGCAGCAGCACCGAGCCGGGCGCGTTGATGGTCATCGAGGTGGAGACCTTGTCCAGCGGGATGTCGGCGAAGAGCAGCCGCATGTCCTCAATGGAGTCGATGGCGACGCCCACCTTGCCGACCTCGCCGTGCGCGATCGGCTCGTCGGAGTCGTAGCCCATCTGGGTCGGCAGGTCGAAGGCGACCGAGAGGCCCATCGTGCCAGCTCGCAGCAGCTGGTGGTACCGAGCGTTGGACTCGGTGGCGGTGCCGAAGCCGGCGTACTGGCGCATGGTCCACGGGCGCGAGGTGTACATCGTGGGGTAGACCCCCCGGGTGTACGGGAACTCGCCGGGGCTGCCCAGCCGGGTGTCCAGGTCCTCCGGAAGGTCGGCCTCCGTGTAGACGCCGTTGATCGGGAAGCCGGACTCGCTTGACCGCCGTTCGTTCATCCCCGGATGGTAGGACGCCTGACCACATCGCCGGGTGAGGGATACCGCACAGTGCGTCCTGACCGGTCGACACGAGGTGAACGACAGGGCACGTTCTGTCGCTTTCGATAAACGACCGTCGCGTCGGCTTTCGCATCGGGCGTCGGAACCAGCAAGATAGGGGGGTTGTGTCCCAGCCCCCCTCGATTTCCCCCGGTGGCTTTTCTGTGACTCAGATCCCGACGTGGAGCGGCGGACCAGTTAGTCCCGCCAACGGACGAGCAGCACCCGGCACCACCATTGGTGGCCGGTACTCGCTGCGGTCCTCGGTGGGCAACGGCGGCATGGGCACGGTGTGGCGCGCCACAGACACCCTGCTGCGCCGTGATGTGGCGGTGAAGGAGGTCGTCCTGCCTCCGGGGCTGGCCCCCAGCGACCGCGACGCCATGTACGAACGCACCCTGCGCGAGGCCCGCGCCGCCGCCGCCCTCCAGCACCCCGCCGTGGTGCAGGTGTACGACGTGGTCACCGAGGCTGGCCGCCCGTGGATCGTGATGGAGTTGCTGGACGCCCGCAGCCTCGCCGACATGGTGATCGAGGACGGGCCGGTCGCGCCCCGCGCCGTCGCCAAGATCGGCATTGCGCTGCTCGGCGCGTTGGAGGTCGCGCACGCGATCGGCGTGCTGCACCGCGACGTGAAGCCCGCCAACGTGCTGATCTGCTCGGACGGGCGCTGCGTGCTGACCGACTTCGGGGTGGCCCGGATGCCCACCGATGTGCAGCTCACCACCCCCGGCATGGTGCTCGGCTCGCCGCACTTCATCTCGCCCGAACGGGCCATGGGCCAGGAGTTCGGCCCGCCGAGCGACCTTTTCTCGCTGGGTGTGACGCTTTACACCGCGGTGGAGGGGCGGCCCCCGTTCGACAAGGGCGACCCGATCGAGACCATGCACGCCGTGGTCGAGGACCCGCCCGCCCCGCCACAGCGCAGCGGCCCGCTGACCCGCGTGCTGATGGGTCTGCTGGAGAAGGACCCGGCGCGCCGGCTGGACGTGCACACCTCCCGGGCCATGCTGCGCGAGCTGCTCGCCGGCGCGCTGGGCAGCACCGCGACCGCTGTGCACTCGGTCACCGACCCGTACGCCGTGGTGCCGGTGCAGCAGCGCCCGGTGCCCGTCCTTCCACCGCCCCAGCCGGAGCCGAAGCCGGACAACCAGATCGGCGGCCCGGCGATGCTGGCCCCGGGTGAGTCCCTGACCGACCGGCTGGCCGCGTTGCGCCGGGGCGAGCGCCCGCAGCCGCTCGGCACGGCCGGCGCCACCGGGCTCGACGAGACCAGCGCCGACGCGTTGGCCGGCCCGCTGCACACGCCCACCGGCGCGATGCCCGGCCCTGGCCAGTCGGCCATCGGTCGCACCTACGGCGGTAGCGCCGACGCCACCCAGCGGGTGGACGCCGGCGGGCACCCGGACGCCACCCAGCGGGTCAGCTACGGCAGCCCGGCCGACGCCACCCAGCAGGTCGGTTACGGCGGCGCACCGGAGGCCACCCAGCGCATCGGCGGCACCTACGGTGGCGGCAACCAGTGGTCGGTGCCGGGCACCGGCCAGCCCTGGGCCGCCTCGCCCGCCCCTTCCGGGGGCGGCGCTCTGGGCAAGGTCCGCAGCACCGGGGTCCAGCTCGTCGGCACCGTCAAGGGCTGGCCGCGCAAGGTGCAGCTCGCCGCGGCCGGAGGGTTGGCCGTCGTGCTGCTGCTCGGTGTGCTGGCGCTCTCCGGCGGGGACGACCCGCCGCCGACCAGCCCACAGGCACAGCCCGGTCCGTCCGCCTCGGCGGGCGCGGGCGTCGAGATGCAGGAACACGCCGCC
This sequence comes from Micromonospora parathelypteridis, assembly GCF_014201145.1. Classification (NCBI taxonomy): domain Bacteria; kingdom Bacillati; phylum Actinomycetota; class Actinomycetes; order Micromonosporales; family Micromonosporaceae; genus Micromonospora; species Micromonospora parathelypteridis. The sequence continues at coordinate 3,993,439 of NZ_JACHDP010000001.1, read as the reverse complement.
CGCGGCATTCAGGTCATGGTGCCGAAGGGCTGGAAGAAGGCCACCGGCGGCTCCTACACCGACTACATCGACCCGGAGGACAGCGGCCGCAAGGTCCGCATCATCACCGAGAAGTGGTCCAGCAGCTCCACCCGGTGGGCAGAGACGGCGGAGAACGGCCTCAAGACCAGGAGCACCTCCTGCGTCAAGCCGTACGCGCAGGTCAGCGCCACCGAAACCGAGCTCGCCAGCAAGCCGGCCGCCGAATTCGAGTACACCTGCGGCGAGGGCGACGCCATGCGGCACGGCGTCTGGCGAGGTGTGGCGGAGGGCGGCAAGGCGTACTCGTTCTACCTCACCTCGACGGACACCAAGTTCGCGGAGAGCAAGCCGATCTTCGACGAGATGGTGCGGACGTTCCAGCTCACCGGGGAAGGCTGAGCCGGAGGGAACCCGCAGCGGTGATCCGCCGCCGTGCTATCAAGAGGCATGGCGGCGGACACCACTGACATCGACGACATTCGCGAGCAAGCCCAGCGTTGGCTGGCCGACGACCCCGACCCGGCCAGCCGGGACGAGCTGACGGCGGTGCTCGACGGGCTGCCGGCGAGCGCACCGGAGCTGGCCGACCGGTTCGCCGGCCCGCTGACCTTCGGCACCGCGGGCCTGCGCGGCCCGCTGCGCGCCGGCCCGAACGGAATGAATCTCGCCGTGGTCACCCAGGCCGCTGCCGGCCTGGTCGGCTGGCTCGCGGCCCAGGGCGGCACCGGTCCCCTGGTGATCGGGTACGACGCGCGGCACGGCTCCCGGCAGTTCGCCGAACGCACCGCCCAGGTGGCCACCGGCGCTGGCCGGCCGGCGCTGCTGCTGCCCCGCCCGCTGCCGACCCCGGTGTTGGCGTACGCGGTGCGGCACCTCGGCGGGGTCGCCGGGGTGATGGTCACGGCCAGCCACAACCCGCCGCAGGACAACGGCTACAAGGTCTACCTCGGTGCGGAGTTGGGCGGTGCGCTGGGCGCCGGCGCGCAGATCGTGCCGCCCGCCGACGCCGGTATCGAGGCGGCCATCCGATCGGTCGGGCCGCTGACCCAGGTGCCGCTGGGCGTACCCGGGCAGGTGCTCGGCGACGACCTGGTCGCCTCGTACGTGGAACGGGCCACCGCGGTGATCGATCCGGACGGGCCACGGGACCTGACGGTGGCGTACACACCGCTGCACGGGGTGGGCGCTGCGGTGCTCACCGCCGCCTTCGCCCGCGCTGGTTTCCCGGTCCCCGGCGTGGTGCCCGACCAGGCCGAGCCGGACCCGGCGTTCCCGACCGTGTCGTTTCCCAACCCGGAGGAGCCGGGGGCGGTGGATCGGCTGATCGCGCTGGCCGACTCCACCGGCGCTGACCTCGCCATCGCCAACGACCCGGACGCCGACCGGTGCGCGGTGGTCGTCCGCGACAGCGCCGGCGACGGCGGGCAGACCTGGCGGATGCTGCGCGGCGACGAGGTGGGCGTGCTGCTCGCCGACCACCTGATGCGCCGCGGGGTGACCGGGCTCTACGCCACCACCATCGTGTCGTCGTCACTGCTGCGGGCGATGTGCGCTGCCCGCGGCCTGGCCTACGACGAGACGTTGACCGGCTTCAAGTGGATCGTGCGGGCCGGTGGTGGAAGCGCGCCGTTGGTCTTCGGCTACGAGGAGGCGCTCGGCTACTGCGTCGCCCCGGAGCACGTCCGGGACAAGGACGGCATCACCGCCGCGCTTACCGTGGCCGAGTTGGCCGCCGGCCTCAAGACGCAGGGCCGCACGTTGATTGACCGGCTGGACGAGTTGGCCGCCGAGTTCGGTGTGCACCACACCGACCAGCTCTCCGCCCGGGTGGACGACCTGCGGGTGATCACCGACGCGATGGCCAGGATCCGGGCGGCCACCCCGACCACCCTGCTCGGGCAGTCGGTCGACAGCGTCCGGGACCTGCTACCCGAGTCGGACGTGGTGATCCTGCGGACCGCGAAGGCCCGGGTGGTGATCCGCCCGTCCGGGACCGAGCCGAAGCTCAAGGCGTACCTCGAGGTGGTGGAGCCGGTGCCCGACGGCGATGTCGCCGCCGCCCGCAACCGCGCGCAGACGGCGATCGCGCAGCTCCGCACCGAGATCGCGACCGCACTCGGCCTGTGACGTCGAGGAAGGGCCCCTTACCGAAGGGGCCCTTCCCGAGCTCAGCGGCGGGGGCCGAGGGCCTGGTCGACGGCCCTGCCCAACGCGGCGACGACCAGGCCAACCGAGGGACGGACCACCGAGTCGTCGGTGCTCACCTCGCCGGAGAAGCCCGCGCCGGTGGCGATCTCCTCCAGCCGGCGACGAGCGTCGGCGGCGGTCTCGCCGCTCACCCCGAGTGCGGACTCCATCCGCAGCACCACGACCAGGGTGGCCAGCGCGGCGGTCCGCTCGTCCGGGGCAGCCGCGCCGGTCAGCGCCTCGGCCAGCCGCTGCCGGGTCTCCGCCTCGATGGAGGTGTCCAGGACCGGGTAGCGGTGCACGTGGATGAAGCCCAGCTCAGTCTCGTCGACGTCGCGGATCACACCCTGGCTGCACAGGTCACCGAGAATGCGGTCACGCAGGCCGTGCCGCAGGCGCTGCACCCAGGAGGCCGGGGTGTGCGGGGTGTCGGCCGCGACCCGGCCCAGCACCTCGTCGGCGACCGGCTCGCCGGTGGGCGTCGGGTCGATCACCGTCAACGACCCGTTGGCGTACGCGACCCGGCCGGCCAGTGCCAGCTCGACCAGCACCGCGGCGGCCATGCCGAGGTCCAGGCTGATCCGCGGCATGGTCGCCTTGCCGGTCGTGTCGTCGTAGGCGAGGAGCAACAACTCGTCGGCAAGCGCAACACCAGTCATGGCCGGACACGGTAGCGGGTCCGCGCACCACCGCGCACGGACCCGCCCGACCCGGCACCGTCCGGGTAACGACCTCAGAAGCGGGGCATGCCACCGAACTGGCGGTCACCGGCGTCGCCGAGCCCGGGGACGATGAACATGCGCTCGTTGAGCCCCTCGTCGATCGAGGCCGTGACCAGGCGCAACGGCAGGCCGGAGCGTTCCAGTCGCTCGATGCCGACCGGCGCGGCGAGCACGCAGAGCACGGTGATGTCGGTGCAGCCACGGTCGGCCAGCAGCCGACAGCAGTGCTCCAGCGAGCCACCGGTGGCCAGCATCGGGTCCAGCACCAGCACCGGCAGCCCGGCCAGGTCCCGGGGCAGCGACTCCATGTACGCGCGCGGCTCGTAGGTCGCCTCGTCGCGGGCCAGACCCACGAAGCCCATCGAGGACTCCGGCAGCAGGCCGAGCGCGGCGTCCGCCATGCCCAGGCCGGCCCGCAGCACCGGCACCAGCAGCGGCGGGTTGGCCAGCCGGGTGCCCTCGGTGCCGGTGACCGGCGTCTGCACCGGGTACCGCTCGACGGGGAAGGTGCGCGCCGCCTCGTACACCAGCATGGTGGTCAGTTCGTGCAGCGCGGCCCGGAACGTCGAGGAATCGGTGCGCGCGTCCCGCATGGCGGTCAACCTGGACTGGGCCAGCGGGTGGTCAATGACGTGTACGTCCACGATCGCTCAACCTACCGGTCCGTCCGGCGTGGCGGTGCGGCTGCGCTCGGACCAGCGACGCCGCTCACGTCGGCGCGGCCCACCAGCCCATCGTGAGCAAGATCACTCGGCACTCCGGTGCGTAGACTTCGGGGCATGACGGCGACAACGACGTCGGCCCGGTCGGAGCTCTCCGAGCTGGGACGATCCGAGACCGCTCTGCGGACCTTCCTGCACGGCCTGCCGGGCGTGGACCAGGTCGGCGCGGAGCAGCGGGCGGCACAGCTCGGCACCCGATCCATCAAGACCACCGCCAAGGCCCAGGCGATCGACCTGGCGATCCGGATGGTCGACCTGACCACCCTGGAAGGCGCGGACACCCCGGGCAAGGTGCGCGCGCTCGCCGCGAAGGCGCTGCGCCCCGACCCGGCCGACCCGTCCTGCCCCCACGTCGGCGCGGTCTGCGTCTACCCGGCGATGGTCCCGTACGTCGCCGAGGTGCTGCGCAACTCCGGCGTGCACCTCGCCAGCGTGGCGACGGCCTTCCCGTCCGGCCAGGCACCGTTGGAGATCAAACTCGCCGACACCCGGGCCGCCGTCGCGGCCGGCGCCGACGAGATCGACATGGTGATCAACCGGGGCGCGTTCCTGGCCGGGCGGTACAAGGAGGTCTACGACGAGATCGTGGCCACCAAGGAAGCCTCCGGTGACGCCCACCTCAAGGTGATCCTCGAGACCGGCGAGCTGGCCACCTACGACAACGTCCGGCGGGCCTCCTGGCTGGCCATGCTGGCCGGCGGCGACTTCATCAAGACCTCCACCGGCAAGGTCCCGGTCGCGGCGACACTGCCGGTGACGCTGGTGATGCTGGAAGCGGTCCGCGACTTCCGCGAAGCGACCGGACGGCAGGTGGGCGTGAAGCCCGCCGGTGGCATCAAGACCACCAAGGACGCGATCAAGTACCTGGTGATGGTCAACGAGACCGTCGGGACGGACTGGCTCGACCCGGACTGGTTCCGCTTCGGCGCGTCCAGCCTGCTCAACGACCTGCTGATGCAGCGCACCAAGCTCACGACCGGCACCTACTCCGGTCCCGACTACTTCACCCTGGACTGATAGCCGATGTTCGAATACGCCCCCGCCCCCGAGTCCCGCTCGGTGGTGGACCTCAAACCCTCGTACGGGCTGTTCATCGACGGCGCGTTCGTCGACCCGACCGACGGTGACAGCTTCAAGTCGATCAACCCCGCCTCGGAGGAGGTGCTGGCCGAGATCGCCGAGGCCGGCGCGCCAGACGTGGAGCGCGCGGTGCGCGCCGCCCGGAAGGCGTACGACAAGGTCTGGGGTCCGATGCCCGGTCGGGACCGAGCGAAGTACCTGTACCGGATCGCCCGGCTGATCCAGGAACGCTCCCGCGAGCTGGCCGTCCTGGAGTCGCTGGACAACGGCAAGCCGATCAAGGAATCCCGCGACGTCGACCTGCCGCTCGTCGCCGCGCACTTCTTCTACTACGCGGGCTGGGCCGACAAGCTGGAGCACGCTGGGTTCGGCTCGAACCCACGGTCCATCGGCGTGGCCGCACAGGTCATCCCGTGGAACTTCCCGCTGCTGATGCTGGCCTGGAAGATCGCCCCCGCCCTCGCGGCGGGCAACACGGTGGTGCTGAAGCCGGCCGAGACCACCTCGCTGACCGCGCTGCTCTTCGCCGAGATCTGCCAGCAGGCCGACCTACCGCCCGGCGTGGTCAACATCGTCACCGGCGCCGGCGACACCGGCCGCGCGCTGGTCGAGCACCCCGGCGTGGACAAGGTCGCCTTCACCGGTTCCACCGACGTCGGCCGGGCCATCGCCCGGTCCGTCGCCGGCACCCGCAAGAAGCTGACCCTGGAGCTGGGCGGCAAGGCCGCCAACATCGTCTTCGACGACGCGCCCATCGACCAGGCCGTCGAGGGCATCGTCAACGGCATCTTCTTCAACCAGGGGCACGTCTGCTGCGCCGGCTCCCGGCTGCTGGTCCAGGAGAACGTGGCCGACCGCGTGCTGGAGTCGCTGAAGCGGCGGATGGCCCAGCTCCGCGTCGGCGACCCGCTGGACAAGAACACCGACGTCGGCGCCATCAACTCGGCCGCCCAACTGGAGCGGATCCGCGAGCTGTCCGACGCCGGCACCGCCGAAGGCGCCGAGCGCTGGTCGCCGCCATGCGAACTGCCCGAGCGGGGCTTCTGGTTCGCGCCGACCATCTTCACCGGCGTCACCCAGGCACACCGCATCGCCCGCGAGGAGATCTTCGGCCCGGTGCTGTCGGTGCTCACCTTCCGCACCCCGGCCGAGGCCGTCGAGAAGGCCAACAACACGCCGTACGGGCTGTCGGCGGGAATCTGGACCGACAAGGGATCCCGGATCCTGTGGATGGCCGACCGGCTGCGCGCCGGCGTCGTCTGGGCCAACACGTTCAACAAGTTCGACCCCACCTCGCCGTTCGGCGGCTACAAGGAGTCGGGCTACGGTCGCGAGGGCGGCCGGCACGGGCTGGAGGCGTACCTCAATGTCTGAGCGGGTCGCGGTACGCAAGACGTACAAGCTCTTCATCGGCGGGAAGTTCCCGCGCAGCGAGTCGGGACGGTCGTATCTCGTGCAGTCCTCGAATGTGTCACTGGCCTCCCGCAAGGACGCCCGGGACGCGGTGGTCGCCGCCCGCACAGCCGTCAAGGGCTGGGCCGGCGCGACCGCGTACAACCGGGGTCAGATCCTCTACCGGGCCGCCGAGATGCTGGAGGGCCGCCGCGAGCAGTTCGTCGCCCTGGGTGTGCCCGGCGACGAGGTGGACGCCGCAGTGGACCGCTGGGTCTGGTACGCCGGCTGGGCCGACAAACTCGCCCAGGTGTACGGCGGCGCCAACCCGGTCGCCGGCCCGTACTTCAACATCTCCGCGCCCGAGCCGACCGGCGTGATCGCGGTGGTCGCCCCGGAGCGCCCGGCGCTGCTCGGCCTGGTCAGCGTGATCGCCCCGGCGATCGTCACCGGCAACACGGTGGTGGTGGCGGCGTCGCCCTCGGAGCCACTGGCGGCGGTGACGCTGGCCGAGGTGCTGGCCACCTCCGACCTGCCCGGCGGGGTGGTCAACATCCTCACCGGCGCGATCACCGAAACCGCACCGGCGTTGGCCGCGCACATGGACGTCAACGCCATCGACCTGACCGGGGTGATCGACCCCGCGCTCGCCACCGACCTGGAGGTCAAGGCCGCGGAGAACCTCAAGCGGGTGCTCCGACCGGCCTCGGCCGACTACGACTGGTTCGCCGACCCGGGCCTGGGGCGGATGACCGCTCTGTTGGAGACGAAGACTGTGTGGCACCCGAAGGGGGTGTGATTCGGTTCTCGGCTTTGGTCTGTCCTGGGCTTGGGTTTTCCGGTGGAGCCTGACGTGGGCCTGGGTTTTCCGGGGGAGCCTGCCCACTCCGGGCGGTCAGGCTTGATCCCTGCGTGGGCAGGCTCCCCCGGAAAACCTGACGTGGGCCGGGTCCGCGTGGGTGTTCGATCTTGCTGGCCGGCGCCCTGGGTTGGGTCGCCGGTCAGCGGCGTTTCGGTGGGCCCTCACGCCATGCCGTGGCGCCGGTCCCGTGGCACCCGGTCCCCTGACGCCCGTGCCCGTGACGCCCGTGCCCGTGCCACCCAGACCCGTGACACCCGGTCCCCTGACCCAGTCCCATGACGTTCAGTCGCGTGACACCCGTGCCCGTGACGCCCAGATCCGTGACGTTCAGTCCCGTGACACCCGCGCCTGTGACGCCCGGCCCTGTGACGCCCGGCCCGTGACGCCTGGGACCTGCGGCGCCTGGGTGCGGGGCAAGATCGATCAGTCCCGTGACACCCGTGCCCGCGACGCCCGGCCCTGTGACGCCCGGCCCGTGACGCCTAAGACCTGCGGCGCCTGGGTGCGGGGCAAGATCGACACGACTTCGGCGATGTTGCTGCTTCTGGCGTGCCTGAGGCAGCAACATCGCCGATCTTGTGTGGATCTTGGCCGGCGCTGGGGCCGGGGGCAGTGATCATGGGCTTGGCAGGGGAATTGATCTCGCTGGGGTCGGTCAACTTCGTGATCGCCGCTGGACGGGGTGGGCGAGGTGGACCGGGGTGGGCGGCGTGGACCGCGGTGCGCGGCGTGGACCGGGTGGACGGCGTGGCGGGGTGCGCGGCGTGGACCGGGGTGGGCGGCGCGGCGGGGTGGGCTGGGTGGATCGGGGGTTGGTTGGCGGGGTGGGGCGGGGTCTACTACCGGGGGTAGGATTGGGGTGTGACTCGGTTGGGCGATCTTGAGCGTGCGGTGATGGACGTGTTGTGGGACGTGGTCCCCGGCACGTCGGATGGCGTGACCGTGCGCGAGGTGGCCGACGCGCTCGACGGCCGCGAGTTGGCGTACACCACGGTGATGACCGTGTTGGACCGGCTCGCCGGCAAGGGCATGGTGCAGCGCGAGCGGGAGGGTCGGGCCTGGCGGTACCGGCCAGCCGCCAGCCGCGAGGCGCACATCGCCCAACTCATGCTCGATGCCCTCGACCTGGGCGGCAGCCGGGACGCCGCGCTGGTGCGCTTCGCCCGCTCGGTCACCGGCACCGAGGCCGAGGTGCTGCGGGCGGCCCTGGGGAGCGAAGCCGGCCTGACCGGGCCGGACACCACCGCCGGTGGCACGGGCGCCGCCGGACCGGGTCGGGCCGAGTCGGGCGCCGAGTTGACCGACCGGGTGGACGGGCCGGCGGGCCGGCGACCTGCCGGCGAGGCAGCGGAGCGGTAGGACACGCGCCATGGCCTATGCCGTGCACTTCGCCGCCACCATGCTGGCCTGCTATCTGACGGCTCAGGTGCTGGCACGCTCCACCTGGACGTGGCAGAGCCCCCGGGTGGCGATCATCTGCTGGCAGGCCGTGGGGTTGGCTCTGGGCCTCTCCGCGATGGGTCTGCCGATGGCGCTCGGGCTGAGCACGTACGGCCTGCCAACCGGGAGCGCGCTGCTCGCCCTGGCCAACGACCTCGGCCATGGCCCCCTGCCGGTCGGGATCAGCACCTTCCACCTGGCCGGAGTCGGGGTGGGCTTCGGCATCGGCGCGGTGCTGGTCACCACGACCGTGCGCAGCATCCACGGCACCGTACGCGCCCAACGTCGGCACCGGGACCTGCTCTCCCTGGTCGCCCGGGACGACCCGGCCGCACCCGGCGCGCTGGTGTTGGATCATCCGAGCGCCGCCGCGTACTGCCTGCCGGGCGTGAAGCCGCAGGTGGTCGTCAGCGCCGGCACGTTGAGTCTGCTGGATCGGGCCGAGTTGGCCGCGGTGCTCAGCCACGAGCGCGCGCACGCCCACGAGCGGCACGACCTGGTGCTGCTGCCGTTCACCGCGCTGTGCCGCGCGTTGCCGTGGTTCGGCTGGGTCCGCGACGCGCACGAGCGGGTCGCCCTGCTGGTCGAGATGCGCGCCGACGACAAGGCCCGTGAGCTGCACGCGGATGCGCCGCTGGCGGGAGCACTGCGCCGGTTCGCCGCCGCTGGTCACCGGGTCACCCCGGCGGGCGCGCTGGGCATGGGCGACCGGGACCTTGACGTACGGGTGCAGCGTCTGCTGGTCAGCGACCGGCCGCCCCGGGTGCTCGGTGCCACCGCCCTCGCGGTCGCCACCATGCTTGTCGCTCTGCCGGTCACCCTCTTCCTGAGCTGACCTGACCTGCCGGCCCACACCGGCTCACCGCGGCCCACACCGCCACGCCCACCACGCCGCGCGCCCGTGCCCGCGCCCACGCCCGTGCCCACGCCCGTGCCCGTGCCCACGCTCCACGCCTGCGCCCACGCTCCACGCCTGCGCCCGCGCCCAACTCCAAGATCGCGCCCAACTCGAAGATCGCGCTCAATCCTGGATCCAGGGGCATCCCCAGGCCCGCGAGGCCACTACATCCAGGATCTAGCGCGATCTCCCCCAGGGCACAGCTACTACGTTACGTAGTAAAGTTTCCTACGACAGGGCGTAGTAGTCTGACATGTAGCCAAGCTACGTGTAGGGTGGCTACGACAAGGCAGCCAACGTTACGGAGGGCCGGCCATGGACACCCTGCTCCTCGCCCGCCTGCAGTTCGCCACCACCACCTCGATCCATTTCCTGTTCGTGGTCGTCACGCTCGGGCTGGTGACTCTGCTGGTCGGGATGCAGACCGCCTGGGTGCTCACCGGTAACCCGAAGTGGGAGCGGCTCACCCGATACTGGGGCCAGCTCTATGTGATCAACTACGTGCTCGGCATCGCCACCGGCATCGTGATGGAGTTCCAGTTCGGGCTGAACTGGAGTGGCCTGTCGCGCTACGTCGGCAACGTCTTCGGCGCACCGCTGGCCATCGAGACGCTTGTGGCGTTCTTCCTCGAGTCCACGTTCCTCGGGATGTGGATCTTCGGCTGGCACCGACTCCGCAAGGGTGTCCACCTCGCGTTGCTCTGGGGTGTGGCGATCACCGCGTACGCGTCGGCGTTCTGGATCATGGTGGCCAACTCCTGGCTGCAGAACCCGGTCGGTTACGAGGTACGCGACGGGATCGCCCACCTCACCGACTTCGGCGCGCTGCTCACCAACCCCAGTCTCGGCATGGCGTTCGGGCACGTGGTCTCGGCGGCGTTGCTGGTCGGCGGGATGGTGATGGCGGCGGTCAGCGCATGGCATCTGATCCGGCGTACCACCGACTTCGCGCTCTTCCGCACCTCGCTGCGGATCGGCGTGGTCACGTCGGCGCTGGCGATCACCATGGTGCAGGGCTTCGGCTTCGCCCAGTTCGGCCCGGTCGGCGGGGTGCAGCCGACCAAGTTCGGCGGCCAGAGCCCGGAGGCCCAGGCGCTGATCGCCGAGTGGACAGCCCGGTTCGGCCCCGGCGACTACACCCCACCGGTGCTGGCCAGCGTCGGGCTGGGCTTCATGATCCTGACCGGCTTCACGCTCGGCTGCGTCTGGCTGCTGCTGCCCCTGCTCTTCCGGGACTGGATCATCCGACTGCGCTTCCCGCTCTGGCTGGTCCTGCTGGCCCTGCCGCTGCCGTTCGTCGCGGTGATCCTCGGCTGGATCTCGCGGGAGGTCGGCCGCCAACCCTGGGTGGCGTACGGGCTGCTCCCCACCGAGCAGGCGGTGTCCCCGGTCGGCGCCCCCGTGATGCTCACCTCGCTGATCGGCTTCAGCCTGCTGCTGGGCACCCTCGCCGTCACCAACTGGGTGCTGCTCGCCCGGCACGCGGCGCGCGGCGCGGCCGACCCGCCGCTCGGCCGCCCTCCGGCGCCGCCCGGTGAGCCGGCCCACCCCGAACCCGCCCTCGTCTGAGGATCTGAGGAGAAGACCGTGGACCTCGCCTGGTACGCCCTGCTCGGCCTCTTCTTCGCCAGCTACCTGGTACTCGCCGGCTACGACTACGGCGTCGGGCTGCTGCTCGCGCGGGGCGGTGGCCCGGCCGAGCGGCGAGCGGCGCTCACCGCGCTCGGCCCGTTCTTCCTCGGCAACGAGGTCTGGCTGGTGGCCACCGTCGGCATCCTGTTCGGCGCGTTCCCGGTGTTAGAGGGTGAGTTGCTCGCCGGCGCCTATCCGGCCGTCGCCGGTGCCCTGGTCGGCGTCGTTCTGGTCACCGCCGGGGTGCAACTGCGCAGCCGGCCCACCGACGAGCGGGCCCGCGCCCGCTGGGACCGTGTCGTGATGATCGGCAGCGCCCTCGCCGCGCTGGGCTGGGGTGTGCTGCTCGCCGCGCTGCTGCAGGGCATGCCCCGCCAGACCGACGGGCACGTCGCCGGAGTGTCGCATCTGGTCACGCCCTTCGCGGCAGCCGTCGGGCTGGCCATGGTGGCCCTGGTCGCGGTGCACGGTGCGACCTTCCTCACTCTGCGACTGCCGAGGGCCGACGCCGCCGTGGTCGGCCGCACGGCCCGTCGGCTGGTGCCGGTGGCGCTCACCGCGGTCGCCCTGGCCACCGTCGTGGGCCTGCTCTCCAGCCGGGTACGCGACGCGGTCCAGCGGCCGGCTGTGGCCGTACTCCTGCCGGTGCTGCTCGTGGCGGCGCTGCTGGCGGCCCGTGCGGCGCTGGCGCGGCGGCGGCCGGGGTGGGCCCTGATCGCCACCGGCGCGGCCCTGGCGCTGCCGGTGGCGCTGGTCGGCGCGGCCCTCTGGCCCTACGTGCTGGTGTCCACGACCGATCCGGGCGCCTCGCTGACGGTGGCCGACGCGGCCGCAAGCGCACCGACACTGCGGCTGCTCGGCTGGGTGGCGCTGCCGCTGCTTCCGGCCCTACTAGGCTTCCAGGCGATGTGCTGGTGGGTTTTCCGAGGACGGACCGACGGTAGGGCACCGGTGTACTGGTGAACCGCCGTCCGTTCGACCCGCGTCTGCTGCGCCGGGTCCCCGCGGCCCGGCGCGATCTTGCCGTGCTCGCGCTGCTGGGCGTGCTCGCCGCCGGGTTGATCGTGGCGCAGGCCACCGCGCTCGCGGCGGTGCTGGCCACCGCCATCGACGGCCGACTGGACCGACCGGCGCTGGCCGGCTTCGTGGTCGCCGTCGCCGCCCGCTCCGCGCTGGTCTGGGCACAGGGCACCGTCTCGGCGCGGGTCGCCGCCACGGTCAAGGCCACGCTGCGGGCCGACCTGCTCGGCGCGGTGGGCCGACACGGCCCCGGCTGGGTGGCCGGGCAGCGAGCCGGTCAGCTCGCCACTCTGGCCGGGCGCGGGTTGGATGCGCTGGACGCGTACTTCACCGGATACCTCCCACAGCTGGTGCTCAGTGTGACGGTGCCGCTGGCGGTGCTGGCCCGGGTCGTCTTCGCCGACTGGAGCTCGGCGGTGATCATCGCGCTGACCCTGCCGCTGATCCCGGTCTTCGGGGCGCTGCTCGGCTGGCAGGCGCAGGCCGCCACCGAACGGCAGTGGCGGCGGCTCGCACTGCTCGGCGGCCACTTCCTGGACATGGTCGCCGGGCTGCCCACGCTGCGCGCGTTTGGGCGGGCCCGGGCGCAGACCGACGTGGTGCGCCGGATGGCCGACGGGCACCGGGTCGCCACCATGAAGACGCTGCGGATCGCGTTCCTCTCCGCGTTGGTGCTGGAGCTGGTCGCCACCCTCTCGGTGGCGCTGGTCGCGGTGCCGGTCGGTATCCGGTTGCTCGGCGGCGGGCTGGCCCTGCAGACCGCGCTGCTGGTGCTGCTACTCACCCCGGAGGCGTACCTGCCGCTGCGGTCCGCTGGCAGCCGCTTCCACGCCAGCATGGAGGGGCTCGCCGCGCTGGACGAGGCGCTGACCATCTCGGCCGCGCCACCGGCACCCCGGGCCGCCGAGGGCGCCGCCATCCCGGACGCGCGGCGCGAGATCCGGTTCGAGGGGGTGACCGTCGCGTACGAGCGGACCACCGCGCTGCGCGACGTGACCCTGACCATCCGGCCCGGCGAACGGATCGCCATCATCGGGCCCAGCGGCGCCGGCAAGAGCACCCTGCTCGGCCTGCTGCTCGGCTTCGTGACGCCGACCAGCGGGCGGATCACCGTGGATGGGATCGACCTCGCCACCGCCGACCCGGACGCCTGGCGCCGACAGCTCGCCTGGGTGCCGCAGCGGGCCCACCTCTTCGCCGCCTCGCTGGCCGACAACATCCGGCTCGGCGCACCGGACACCCGGCCCGACGCACTTGCCGCCGCGGTGCACGATGCCGCCCTGGACGACGTGGTGGTCGGCCTGCCGGACGGCCTGGACACCGTGCTCGGCGAACGCGGCCACGGGCTGTCCAGCGGGCAGCGGCAGCGGGTGGCGCTGGCTCGGGCATTCCTGCGGGCCGCACCGGTGGTGCTGCTCGACGAACCCACCGCCCGACTGGACACCGCCGCCGAGGCGGTGGTGCTCGACGCCACCCGCCGTCTGGTCGCCGGGCGGACCGCGCTGCTGGTCGCGCACCGACCGGCGTTGCTCGCCGACGCCGACCGGATCCTGCGCGTCGAGGACGGTCGGGTCACCGAACTGACGCCCGAGCCGACCGGAAAGGCGCCCCGATGAGCACGGCACACCGGCCAGGTCCGGCCGGGCGGGCCAGCGCCGAACGGACCGTGCTGCGGCTGGCCCGCCCGTACCTGGGCCGGCTGGTCGGTGCCGGGCTGCTCGCGGCCGCCACCGAGTTCGCCGGGCTGGCCCTGATGGCCACCGCCACCTGGCTGTTGATGAGCGCCGCCGGCCAGCCTCCACTGGACCGGCTCACCGTGGCGATCGTCGCGGTCCGGGCGCTGGCGATCAGCCGGGGCGTGTTGCGCTACTCCGAGCGGCTCGCCGGGCACGACGCGGTGCTCCGCATGATCACCGACATCCGGGCCCGGGTCTTCGCCACCCTCGCGGCCCGGCGCAGCGCCCCGCACCGCTCCGGGGACGTGCTGAGCCGGCTGGTCTCCGACGTCGAGGCGGTCCAGGACCTGCTGCTGCGGGTGCTGGTCCCGGGCTCGGCGGCGGCCCTGGTCGGCGTGCTGGCGGTCGGCGTGGCCGCGCTGATCTCGCTGCCGGCCGCCGGAGCGCTAGCCGTCGGGCTACTGGTCGCCGGTGTGGCGCTGCCCGCACTGGCCACCGCGGTCACCCGCCGCAGCGCGGCCGAGGTGGCCCCGCTGCGCGGCGCACTGGCCACCGACGCGATCGACCTCACCCACGGCGCTGCCGACCTGGCCGCGTTCGGCGCCACCGACGCCGCGCTGCGCTCCGCCGAGCAACGCGCCCGCCGGCTGGCCCGACTGGAACGTCGGCTGGCCGCCACCGGGTTCGCGGTGGACGCGGCCGGCGTGCTGACCGCCGGGTTGACCGCCGCGGCGGTGGTGTTGGCCGCGTTGGCCGCCGACGTGCCGGGGGTGCTGGTGGGCGTCCTGGCCGTCGGAGCCCTGGCGGCGGTCGAGGTGACACTGGCGCTGGTCGCGGCGGCCCGGCAGTTGACGCAACTGCGGCCCGGTCTGGCCCGGGTGGCCGCCCTGCTCGACGACGGCACGCCGACTCCGCAGCCCAAGGACGGTGTGACCGACCTGGCCGGCCCGCACGACCTGCGCTTCGCCGACGTGACCGTGCGGTACCGGGCCGGCTCGGCGCCCGCCCTGGACGGCGTCAGCCTGGACCTGCCGGCCGGGCGGAGGATCGCGGTCGTCGGCCCGAGCGGCGCCGGCAAGAGCACCCTGGCCGCCGTGCTGACCGGCACCGTTCGGCCCGTCTCCGGCCGGGTCACCCTGGACGGTCAGGACCTCTCGGCGTACGCCGAGGAGGCGCTGCCCCACGCGGTCGGCGGCCTACTGGCCGAGGCGTACGTCTTCCACGCCACCGTCCGGGAGAACCTGCTGCTCGGGCGGGCCGGGGCCGGCGAGGACGAGCTGACCGCCGCCACCTCCGCCGCCGGTCTGCTGGAGTGGGTACGCGCCCAGCCGGCGGGCTGGGACACACTGGTCGGCGAGGAGGGCGGGCAACTCTCCGGCGGCCAGCGGCAGCGGCTGGCGCTCGCCCGGGCCCTGCTCGCCGCCCCACCGGTGCTGGTGCTCGACGAGCCCACCGAGGGGCTGGACCCGACCGCCGCGGACGCGGTGCTCGCGTCCGCCCTCGCCGCCACCCCCGCCGACCACTCGGTGCTGTTGATCAGCCACCGGCTCAGCGGGCTGGCAGAGCTGGACGAGATCGTCGTCCTCGACGCCGGCCGGGTGATCCAGCGTGGTCGGCACGCCGAACTGGTCGCCGCCGACGGTTGGTACCGGGACCAGTGGCTGCTGCAGGCCGCCGCCGAACGCGGTTACCTGGCTCTCACCCCCTGACCGGCCTCCGGGGCGGACCAGGGGTTCTCCCCGACGTCGGGGCCTTGCGGTCCGTGGCAGGGTGGTGCCATGCCGCGCTGCGAAGACGTGTTGGTCGACGAACACCTGCGGGAGTTGAGCGCCCGGTTGCAGGGGCCGGCGCGACTCAAGTCCGACCTGCTGACCGAAGCCCGGCACGGGCTGTTGGACGCCGTCGAGGCGTACCGCGAGAGCGGTGTGCCGCCCACGGAGGCGCAGCGCCGGGCGGTGGTCGAGTTCGGCTCGCCGGCGCAGCTCCTCCCCTCCTGGCAGGCCGAGCTGGCGGTCGGCGCCCTGCGCGGGCTCTCGCTGCGGATGCTGGCGATCGCCGGCGTGGGGGTGGCTGCCGGCGACCTGACCTGGCGGGGGTCGAGCTGGAGTGACGGCCCACGACCCCCGGCCGGCTATGTGCTGCTCTCCAACTCGGTCGACTGGATCTGGGCCGGTTCGCTGCTGCTCGCGGTCGCCGGTCTGCTGGTCGTCGCGGCGAGCGCCCGTTCCACCCGGCCGGGCCTGGCCGTGGCGCAACGCGCGGTGGGCGCCGGCCTGACCGCCATGCTGGCGCTTGGCATGGTGGCCGGCTGCGCCCTGTTCACCTGGTCACTCAGTCTCTGGGACGCGGCGCTGCACTGGCCGCCAATGATCATCGGTGGGGTGCTGGTGGGCGGTGCCTTCTTCTCGCTGACCCGCGCGACGCGTGGCTGGCTGCTGGCCATCGCCCGCTGACCCGCGCTGCCGCCATTAGCGGGTCAGGCCGGGGTGGTGGGTGGGCTGTCGGGATCGAGGAACCGGCCCACGGTCAGCTGGAACTCGTGCCAACCGGCGCGCTCCCCGGCCAGCGCCCGCCGGCCGGAGTCGGTGAGCTCGTACGTCCGCCGTTCCCGGCCGTTGACCGTGCTCCAGGTGCTCGCCACGTACCCGGCGCGTTCCAGGCGACGTAGCGCCGGATAGATGGTGCCGGTGGGCAGATCGAGGCTGCCCTCACTGCGCGCCCGCAGCGACTCGATGATGGCGTAGCCGTGCAGCGCGCCCTGTTCGAGCACGGCGAGCAGCAGAGCGTCGAGATGGCCGTGCAACTCCTGGGCCTTCATGCGTAGCTACGCTACTTGTCGAGCGGCCGGTTCGCCACCGGCAGCCACCAGCAGGTCGAACCCGTGCGCCAAGCGGCCACCGGGGTGCGGGCATCGGTCACCCAGGGCCGCCGACTAGGGTATGTGCCCAGAGTCACTCGCCGGTCAGAGACCCCGGCGGGTGGGCAACCCGAAGCACACGGAGGTCAGCGTGGCCCGCCAGTCGCCCCAACGGCCCGACGCCGACGAGCCCGAGCTCGACGACACCACCGGCGCAGCCGAGCCAGATCAGGCGTCGGCCTCGGTCGACCGTTCACTCTGGGACGAGCTGCACATCGACCCGGTGGAGATCGCCCTGCCCGCCGGCACCGGCTTCACCCTGCGGGCGTACCGGCCCGCCAGCTCGCTGACGCCGACCGACGTGACCGAACGCGACCAGGACGACCCGTTCCTCGCCCGCCGTCAGGTCATCGAGGAGGAGGACGACGACGAGACCGTCGTCATCCTCGACGAGGAGTTGGCCGAGGAGTTCGCCGACAGCGACGAGGACGAGTCGACCCGCCGCCGCGCCGCAACCGCCGACACCGACGCTGACGACGAGGCGGACGAGGCCGTCGCCGACGAGGCGGACGACGAAGAGGTGCCGGTCTTCCTCAGCCACCGCGGCAAGCTGCTGCTGTTCAAGACCCCCGAGTCGCTTGTCAGTTTCATCCGGTCCGGTGCGCCCAACGATCTGTCCCAACTGGACAGCTGGAATGAATTGTCCGAACGGGTGGAGCCGGCAGATATCGCGCCGCTCGACGAGGACACCTACGAGCTCGACCTGGTCGTGGAGAACCTCCGCGGCGGCCACGACACGTGGGATTCGACCCTGCTGATCGAGGCCGGCGAGGTCGCACGTGACATCTCGTACGCATTGCGGCTGCCTGCGGTGCTCGACATGCTCTCCGCCGGCTCCAGCCTCGACGATCTGGACGAAGGGCTGCGTGCCACCGCCAACGGTGGGATCGGCGCTTTCATGGGTCGCCGACGGCTCAAGAAGATCGGGGCACAGACCGCGAGTTTGGGTTGGCGCACCATTGTCGGCAAGATCTCTGCGGTGGTGGACTGGCGCGACTGACCCGTACCGGGGAGCATCAGTTGCTGGCAGAGGAAACACCTGTCCCGGGAGGAGGACGACGCCGTGGCGCTCGTGCGCGTTTACTGCGGTCTGGCCTCGGCGGATCCAGCTGACCGACCGGCCTCCGCCGGCTCGACGCTGACGTCCGCTGTGGTCGACGACGCAGGCCGTCTGCTGCATGTCTGCGAGATCAGCGATGACGCCGCTGGCTACGCCCAGCTCGTCGCGCTGCTCGTGGAGCGGTCAGGCGGGCCGAGCGGTGCGGCCATCGCGGCCGACAGCGACGACCACACGGTCACCTCGCTGCTGAGCGCGGCGGGTCGACCTTTGGCTATCGCCGACGACGACTCGGTGGACGACTTCGCCGAGCGTTTCGCCGATGACGACTCGCTGGAGGAGATGCAGTCCCCTCCGGCCGAACGACGGGCCGTCGGCCTGGCCCGTGCGCTGCAGGCGGGCGCGCTCTCCGCGGTCACCCTGCCGGCACCCCGGGACCTCGCCGGCTACAAGCAGGTGCTCGCCGCGCACGCCGCGCTGGCCAGTGGCCGACACTCCGCCGCCGTGGCGCTACGCGAGGTTCTGCGTGAGCTCTACCCGGCGGCCCTGCGCGCGTACCCGGACCCGGCCGAACCGGTCTCTCTGGCCGTGCTGGACGCGCTGCCGGAGCCGGGCATGCTCGGGGGCACCGTCGCCCGGGGCCGCGAGGTGTCGGTGGCAGCGGATGCCATCGCCGCGCACCTCGCCGCAGACGGGGTCGCCGACGCCGAAGAAATCAACGAGGCCGTCACCGCCCTGCGGGTCGCCATTTCCGAGACGCCACGCCGCGCCGCGGTCAACCGTGCGCTCACCTCCGCGGTGGCCGAGACGGTCCGCCAGGCCGTCGCCTCCGTGCGCGCCTGCGACGCGGGCTGTGAGGCGCTGGTCAGCGCTCTCAGCTCACGGGTCAGCACGCCCGTGCAGGCACCTGGCCGCCGTGCCGCTGCCCGCCGTGGCGAGTCGGTCGGCGAGTTGAGCGGTCTGGCTGGCACCGGTGCCGGGCTGCGGTCGGTCCGGCCCACCCCGGCCCCCGTCGAACCCGCACCTGTCCTCGGGCGGCGCAGCCGGCCCGAGCCGGTCCCTGGTAACGCGCCGCTGGCGTCGCCCCGCCCGCTCGGACCGCCACCGGTCGCCCCGGCTCCGGTCACGCCGCCGCCGGTCGCACCCGCGCCGATGGCCCCGGCGGCGATGGCTGGTCCGCCGGCGTCCACGCTGCCCGGGCGCACCGAATCGCTCGCCAGTCGGATCGACGGTCCGACCAACCGACCGGTCTCCTCGCCGCCGCCCCCGCCGCCGGGGATCACCCCGATCGCGCCCGCACAGCGCGGCATGGTGCCTCCGGCAGAGGCCGGTGAGCCGTTCCGGCCGACGCTGACCACCGCAGCGATCAACCATGCACGGGCAGAACGGCAGCGCACGGTCATCCCACCCCGCCCCAAGACCAACGGCGACCCCCGGCAGAGCCACCTGCAACGCCCTCCGGTCGACGAGCCACCCACGGGCGGGTTCAGCGCCACCGATCTCAGCATTCCGGTGCCGACCCCCCGGCCTGGCCAGGAGTCCGCACCGCCCGGCTCCCGGGCCAACTGGCCACTGGTCAACAACCCGGAGGACCCGGCCGACAGCTCGCCGAACAACCCGGTGGCCTACTCGTACGGTGGCGGCCGCGGCATCGACGCCCCGACCGATCCTGGTCGGGCCGACGGTCGGGTCACTCCGCCCTGGCTGGCGGACGACCTGCCGCAGGAACCGCCCATGCTTCGACTGGTGGAGCCGCCGCCACTGGCTGACCGGGCGCTGCGAGAGGGGCTCAACCCGCCCGCAGATCCGCACCTGGAGACGCCGCCGCTGCGGCTGGTCGACCGGGAGCAGGCCGCTCGCAACGGCCGAGCGGCCGCTCGCACCGACCGCGCCGCGGAGCACCGCCCGCCGCCCCCGGTGGAGCACCGCCCGCCCGCAATGGAGCGCCGCCCGCCGCCGCCGGTCGAGCACCGGCCGCCGCCGGTCGCGGACGAGGGCGACGGGGACCTGCTGATCTTCGCGCAGGCCAAATCGGCCTGGTTCGTCGGGCAGGCCGAGGAGACCGACCTGGACTGGTCGACCACGGCCGACACCGGCTGGCAGGCCGCTGAGCAGGCGGCCCGCCCCGCGGTGGGCGCCGAGACCAATGCCGGGCTGCCGAAGCGCGTGCCACAGGCCAATCTGGTCCCTGGTTCGCCGCTGCGCGAGGAGCGCCCATTGCGGATAGTGCGCGATGCGGCGAGCCTCGCGGAGAACACCACCGGCTACTTCCGCGGCTGGCGTCGCGGACAGGAGATCGGCGGTTTCGCGGTGGGTGGTCGACCCGGTCGCGAGGCAGCCGGTGGCTGGGACTTCAGCCGCGACCACGGGGACCGCGACGACGACCGGGAGTACGAGTACCGCTCCGCCGGTTACCAGTCCTGACCCTTACCCCTCCGCCATACGCGAATCGCGCCCTCAGTCAGCTGACTGGGGGCGCGATTCGCGTATGGCAGGGCAGCTCCCCGACACGGAAACGCCGCCTCTCGAAGAACTCGGAAGGAACGCACCCCTAAGCGGGGGCGACGACTTCCAGCTCTCAAGAAGGCGGCGAAGGGCCACGCACCGGCGCGAGCGACCCGGCGGGCAGGCCGCGACGCCCGGTGACGGCCGAGGCCACCACCGGGCGTGCGGCGTCCCGATCAGGCCGGGGCGACAGCGCGCGTACGACGCATGGTGAGCACGTACTCGACCAGCGAGATCAGCACGTGCTTCGTCGACTCCCGGTTACGGGCGTCGCAGGCCACCACCGGCACGTCGCTCGAGATCGCCAAGGCGTCCCGAACGTCCTGCGGGTCGTGGTACTGCATCCCGTCGAAGCAGTTGATCGCCACCAGGTACGGCAGGCGTCGGTGCTCGAAGAAGTCGATCGCCGCGAAGCAGTCGGCCAGCCGGCGCGTGTCAACCAGCACGACCGCACCGATGGCGCCCCGAACCAGTTCGTCCCACATGAACCAGAATCGGGTCTGACCCGGCGTACCGAAGAGGTACAGGATCAGGTCACGGTCGATCGAGATCCGGCCGAAGTCCATGGCCACCGTGGTCGTCGTCTTGCCCGGCACCTGCCGGGTGTCGTCGACGCCCACGCCGGCGGAGGTCATGATGGCCTCGGTGGTCAGCGGCGTGATCTCCGAGACCGACCCGACCAGCGTCGTCTTACCGACGCCGAACCCACCGGCGATAACGATCTTCGCCGACGTCACGCGCCCACTCGGGTTAGGCGGGCGGTGCGACATGTCAGAGCCTGCGAAGTCCACTCAGCACCCTCTCCAGCAGTTCAGTGCCCACCGCGTCGTCGGAGTCGTCCAAAATGGTCGGCTCGTGGACTGCGACCAGGCCGTCCGTCGCCATGTCGGCGATGAGCACCCGGGCCACACCGAGCGGGAGCTGCATCCGCGCCGCGATCTCTGCGAGCGATTGCACGCGTCCGTCACACAGCGCGGCGATGTACTGGTGTTCGCGGCCCTGGCCGCCGTTGCCATTGGCAGCGGCCCGGCCGCGCACCGTCGTCTCGACGAGCGCCTCCAGCGCGATGTCGAGCCGAGGACGGGTACGACCACGGGTCACGGCGTATGGACGGACCAACGCTCCGGTCGGCTCGTCACGATCAGCCATCTCGCCGCTCACCTCCTTCGTACCCGCTACCGGCTCCCACCGGTGAAACCCGTCGTTGTCGTCGTTGCAGTCGTGCCGACCTCACGATCGGCGAGACGTCAGCCCAGCATGCCCGCAGCCGCACGCGGCTGCGGGGTCAGTGCGTCGCCCACCCGGTCGACCAGCAGCGCCATCTCGTAGCCGACCTGGCCCACGTCGGAGCTGCGGGCCGCCAGCACGGCGAAGGACGAGCCGTCCGAGATGGACATCAGGAACAGGAAGCCATTGTCCATCTCCACGACGGTCTGCAACACCGCGCCTCCCTCGAAGCAGCGGGCCGCCCCCTGGGTCAGGCTCACCAGACCCGAGGAGATCGCGGCGAGCTGATCGGCCCGGTCGCGCGGCAGATCCCGTGACGACGCGAGGAGTAGGCCGTCCGCCGAGACGGCGACCGCATGCGCGACGCCGGGCACCCGGTCAGCGAAGTTGGCCAGCAGCCAACCAAGATCCTGCGTAGTTGTCATCCTTCTTGCTCCTTCTGCCCGCTCCCGGCCACCGGGCCTGAGCCAGACTGCGAGGATTGCCCTCCCGGAGTCGCCTCCGGGCTGGTCGGGTTGTCCGAGGTGCTACGCCCTCGCTGCACGCCCCGGTGGTAGGCGGAGAGCAGGCCACGGACCGCCTCCGGGGAACGGCGCTGGACCGAGGTGGTGGGCTTCTCCACCGCACCCGGCACGAGCTGCGCCATCGGCTTGCGCTTCGGCAGGCCGGTAGTGGTGGTTTCGCTCACCGGTGCCGCGCCAGCCGCCGCCGAAGCGGCACGCCAGCCATCGTCAGCTGCGGTCTGCCAGCCGTTGGTCTGTGGTTGGGGCCGGCGGTTCGGCAGGCTCTCGGCGACGCTGGGGCGGGTGCCCTCGCTCGCTGTGGAGCCGTTGTCCCGCGGCGCTCCTCCGGCCGTCGGAGTGTCTGCCATCGGTGTGTTACCTGTCGTCCCGGGTGGTGTCTTGTGGACTGTCCGACCGGTGGCCTCGACCGTGGCGAACTGCTGGGTCGCGGAGTCGCCGTTCGTTGCCGGCTGGCCGCCAGCCGCGGGCTCCTCCGAGCCTGGGCGGCGGGTACGGAACCAGGCCGACTCCAGCTCCCGGAAGATCGGCAGCTCCATCGTCTCGTCCGCGTACCGCTGACGGTTCTGCGCCTGCGGTTGCTGCGGCGCCGGCCGACTCTGCTGAGCCGGAGCCGGAGCGGGGGCGGGTGGCCGGGTTGCGGCCGCCGGCTGCTCGCCGGGTCGCGGCACACGCGGCAGCTCCGTCGTCATGTCCAGAGCGGCGGCGAGCCGTTCCGGCACCGGCGGGGTAGCCGCGTCCCGGTCGCCACCCGGCACCGGCGGCCAGGCCGGCGGCGCGGGGACGCTGGGCGCCTGCGCGGGGGGAGCGGATCGGGGCGCGAATCCGCTGAACGACGGACTGGACGCGGGCGGCACCGAATACGGCTGAGCGGAGGCCGGCGACGCCGACACCGGCGACGCGGACACCGGCGGACCGGCGTACGGCTGCCCGGAGGCCGGGGCGGCGGACACCGGCGGACCGGCGTACGGCGCGCCCGAGTAGGGCTGCCCGGAGTACGGCTGGCCCGAGGCCGGCGACGCGGAGACCGGAGCGCCGGAGTAGGGCTGCGCGGAGACCGGCGGCGCCGAGTACGGAGCCTCGGGGCTGCTCGGCAACTGCCGAGGAATGGACGGCTGCTGACCGGTGGTCGGGCCGTCGTCCCCGGCACGGCGCTGCGGCAGCGGGTCGATCGGCTGGCCGTTGGCCGGCCGCGGGGTGAACCCGTCGCCGCCGTTGACACCGTTCGTCCCGGCCGCGCCGGTCAGATCCGACCAGGCCGGCATCGAGCGGTACGCACCGGTGTTGGCGGGGGTGCCGGCACCGTTGCGCGATGCGGGGTCGAACGGACGACCGCCGAGGGTGACCTGGTTGCCGGACTCGCTCGGGCGAGGGCCGTTGCCCAGCGCGGGCAGCGCGCCGAAGACCGGCGCGGGCCCACCGTGCTGGGGGCCGCTGGCCGACGGCAGGGCCGGAGGCTGCTGCACCCGGCCGGAGAGCGCCCGGGGCACCAGCACCGAGGTGGGCAGGGTCACGTCGGCGACCGTGCCTCGGTCGGAGCCGGGGCGCAGCTCGACCCGGACACCGTGCCGGGACGCCAGCCGGGCGACCACGACGAGGCCCATCATCCGGGACACGGCGACGTCCACCTGCGGCGGCGTCGCGAGCCGCTCGTTGAGGTCGTGCAACTGCTCGGCGCTGATGCCGATACCGCGGTCCTCGACGTAGAGCGAGGAGCGGTCGCCGACCCGGCGGGCCTCGACCATCACCTGGGAGTCGGGCGGAGAGAACGCGGTGGCGTTGTCGAACAGCTCGGCGACGAGGTGCACCAGGTCGTTGACCGCGTGCGCGGCGACCTCGATGTCACGGTCGATGACACCGAACTCGATCCGGGTGTAGTGCTCGACCTCGGACTGCGCGGCGCGCAGCACGTCGATGAGGGCGGCCGGCTCACGCTGCACACGGGTGGAGTCGGCACCGGCGAGCACCAGCAGGTTCTCGTCGTTGCGGCGCATCCGGGTGGCGAGGTGGTCGAGCTGGAACAGCTCGGCCAGCCGGTCCGGGTCCTCTTCGCCGCGCTCCAGCCGGTCGAGGTGCCCGATGAGGCGGTCGACCAGGATCTGCGAACGGCGGGCCAGGTTGACGAACATGGTCGCGACGGAGGCGCGCAGTGCGGCCTGCTCGGCGGCCGTACGGACGGCTTCCAGGTGGACGGCGTTGAACGCCTCGGTCACCTGGCCGAACTCGTCCTTGCTGCGGACCGGCAGCGGCTCGGCGATCTGGTTCGCCAGCTGCACCGGGGAGAGTTGCCCGACGACCTGCGGGTCGCGCAGTCGGGCCACTGCCTGGGGCAGGCCGTACTGGGCGACGGACAGGGCACCCTGCCGCAGCTCACGCAGTGAGCGGGCCATGGAGCGGGCGACCAGGTACGCGAAGAGGATGGCCAGCAGCAGCATGCTGAGCAGCAGGCCGGTCTCCAGGAACACCTGGCGCTGGACGTCCGAGCGGAGGTTCTCGGCGCCGGCGACCACTTCGCCGTCGAGCTTCTGCTCAACGGTGCGGATCAGCTTGGCGTTGGCCGTCATGGCGGCCTCCCACTGGTCCGCCTTGAACGGCGCGCCGCGCATGTCGCCGGTGGTGTTGCCGTCGATCCAGCCGGTGTAGTTCTGTGCCTCCCGACGGTCACCGCCCGCGACCGTCTGGTCGTGGAACTTCGCGTCCTCCGGGGTGGCGACGGCCTTGAAGCTCTGCAGCGCCTGCTGCTGACCGGTGCCGCTGGCGATGTAGTCGGTGCGCAGGGCCGGGGTGAGGCGTTGCCCACCCTTGACGCCCAGCGCGCGGTGGACCACGACCCGGCGTGCGGCGAGGAACTCCTTCTCCCGGGCGACCGCCGCGGCGGCGCGCATCCGGTCGCTCAGGTCGTTGTCGCCGGCGAGCTGCGTGGCCGAGTCCCGGATGGCGAGCAGGTCACTGATCAGACCCTCGTACGCCTGGACGGTCTCGGTGAGCGCGAGCTTGCCGTTGAACACCTGACTGCGGATGCCCGACAGGTCCTGCAGGTTCCGGTCGATGCCGTCGAGCAGAGTCTCGAGGCTGCCCGGCAGGTCCTCAACCTCGGCCCGCTGCTGCCGATAGGGGCGCGTCTCCTGGTCCACCCGGGAGTTCACCCGGTTGTAGGCCTCCTGGTACTGCGCCGTCGGCTGCGTCCCGTCCGCCCCCAGCAGCAGCACAGCGGCGGTCCGCTCGTCCTGCAGCGTGTCGACCAGGTTGCCCGAATAGCTCGACAGTCGGGCCAGGTCGCCGGCTCGGTTGGCATTGTTGAGCGTCTCCACGTGGTCGACAAGACCACTGGTGCCCACCACGACCGTGGCGATGGTCGGCACGATCATGATTAGACCGAGCTTGGACCAGATCGGCATGTCCCGGAGCCGGCTGGCCGGCCGGCGCAGCCGCGACAGGAAGGAGCCCGCCGTCTTTGGCCGTTTGCTCACGTCACCGCCCTCGCGATTACAGCTTCAACGCGTTGCCCCGGGCAACGCCCAGCGACCGACCCGGCGGGTCGGACCCCCGAGATTCCATCACGCCGGTCGACAAGAAGAAAGCCCAGGTTGTCACCTACCGAAGGTGTGATGAGATGTTGATGCGATTTGATAGCAGTCCGTCTGGCCGGAGTAACTCAAGGTAATGGAACATCCGCACCGCGTTGTCCTGCTCGCGGGCCCTTCTGGGTCCGGAAAGTCGTACATTGCACAGCAAACCGGCTTGCCGGTGCTCTGCTTGGACGACTTCTACAAGAACGGCGATGACCCTACGTTGCCGCGACGAAACGGCCAGGTGGATTGGGAATCGCCGCAGTCCTGGGATGCCCCCTCAGCAGTCGAAATCATTGCCCGACTAGCTCGTGAGGGCCGGGCTGATGTGCCGGTTTATGCAATCGGCGCAGATCGACGGGTGGCCACCCGGCCATTTGATGTCGCCGGATCGCCACTTTTCGTGGCTGAAGGGATCTTCGCCGCCGAGATCGTCGAGGAGTGCCGTCGCCGGGGACTGCTCGCCGGGGCGTACGCGCTGCGCCGACCGCGCGGGGCAACCTTCCTGCGTCGGCTGGCCCGCGACCTGTCCGAGCAGCGCAAGGCGCCCCGGGTGCTCGTCCGGCGCGGCGTCGCGCTGCTCCGGGCCGAGCCCGCGGTGCTGCGCCGGCAGACCGGGTTGGGCGCGGAGGCGGCCCGTGCCCGGGAGGTGCTGCACCGGGTGGCCGGCCTGCTCGCCGGCCACCCGCACGGCTGACCCTCAGGCCAGCAGCCTGGCGTACGCCGGCTTGATCACCTCATCGATGATCCGCAGTCGTTCGTCGAACGGGATGAAGGCGCTCTTCATCGCGTTGATCGTGAACCACTGCAGCTCCTTCCAGCCGTAGCCGAACGTCTCCACCAACAGCGCCATCTCCCGCGACATCGAGGTGCCGCTCATCAGCCGGTTGTCGGTGTTGACGGTGGCCCGGAAGCGCAGGTCCCGCAGGAGACCGATCGGGTGGTCCGCGATCGAGGCCACCGCACCGGTCTGCACGTTCGAGGAGGGGCACAGCTCCAGCGGGATCCGCTTGTCCCGGACGTACGCGGCCAGCCGGCCGAGCCCACCGTCCGGGGCGATGTCGTCGACGATCCGCACCCCGTGACCGAGCCGGTCCGCTCCGCACCACTGGATCGCCTGCCAGATCGACGGCAGACCGAACGCCTCGCCGGCGTGGATGGTGAAGTGGAAGTTCTCCCGCTGCAGGTACTCGAAGGCGTCCAGGTGCCGGGTGGGCGGAAAGCCCGCCTCGGCGCCGGCGATGTCGAAGCCGACCACCCCGGCGTCCCGGTGCCGAACGGCCAGCTCGGCGATCTCCTGTGAACGGGCGGCGTGGCGCATCGCGGTGAGCAGCGTGCCCACCCGGATGGTCAGGCCCGCCTCGACAGCCTGGGCAGTGCCTTCGGCGAACCCGGCCAGCACCGCCTCGACCACCTCGTCCAGGCTCAGATCCTGCTCCAGGTGCTGCTCCGGGGCGAAGCGCACCTCGGCGTAGACCACTCCGTCGGCGGCCAGGTCCAGCGCACACTCGCGGGCCACCCGACGCAGCGCGGGTGGGGTCTGCATGACCGCCACGGTGTGCGCGAACGTTTCGAGGTAACGCTCCAGCGAGCCGGAGTCCGCCGCGTCCACGAACCAGCGGCCGAGCGCCTCAGGATCGGTGGTGGGCAGCTCGTGGCCAACCTCGGCAGCCAGATCGACGATCGTCGCCGGCCGCAGCCCGCCGTCGAGGTGGTCGTGCAGCAGCGCCTTCGGAACCTTGACGATGTCCTCATACCGGATAGTCGCGACCATGCTCAGACCCTAGTCAGCGCCGTACCCGCAGGGGTGCGGGAGGGCACCGCAGGTCTCGAAGCCGACCCGGACCGGCCCGAACTAGGCTGAGCGGCATGGAAGCACGACGGTGACGGACCGCCCGCGACACCACCCGGCGGCGACCTGACGTGGACCCACGCATCGTCGACCGGTTGCGCTGCCCGGTCTGCGGCGAGCCCCTGGAGCAGGCCCCCGACCTGAGGTCGCTGCGCTGCCCGCGCCGGCACAGCTTCGACGTCGCCCGCCAGGGCTACGTCAACCTGCTCACCGGTCGCACCCCACACGTCGGGGACACGGCCGAGATGGTCGTCGCACGGGCGGACTTCCAGGCCGCCGGGCACTACGACCTCATCTCGGATGCCCTCGCCAGCGCCGCGACGGAGGCCGTCGCCCGGCTGGACACGACCGAGGGCTTCGGGGCGTACCCCCTGGTGGTGGATGCCGGTGCCGGCACCGGCCGGTACCTCGGCGCGGTGCTGGCGGCGCTGCCGGACGCCGTGGGCCTGGCCCTGGACGTGTCCAAGCCGGCGCTGCGCCGCGCGGCCCGCGCGCACCCCCGGGCCGCCGCGGCGCTCGCCGACACCTGGCAGCGGCTGCCGCTCGCGGACGCCTCGACCGCCGTGCTGCTGAACGTCTTCGCCCCACGTAACGGGCCGGAGTTCCACCGGGTGCTCGACCCGGCCGGCTCGCTGCTGGTGGTCACGCCCGACACCGACCACCTCACCGAGCTGGTGGGTGCCCTCGACCTGCTCCGGGTGGATCCGGACAAGGCCGACCGGGTGACCGGCAGCCTGGGCGCGCACTTCACACCGGTCAGCTCGGCGGTGCACCGGGCGGAGCTGACCCTGACCCGGCCAGAGGTCGCCACCCTGGTCGGGATGGGCCCGAACGCGTGGCACACCGAGCCGGGCGCGCTCACCGCCCGCCTGGCCGCGCTGCCCGAGCCGGTCCGGGTGACCGTGGCGGTTCGGGTGGACGCGTACCGACCTCGCTGAGCTCAGGTGGAGAGGTCGACCTCTTCCCAGCCGGGCGGCTCGTCGTGGTACGGCCCGCGCAGGATCACCGCCCACTCCAGCGCCCAGCGCCGCTGCCCGATCGCGTTCGCGTCGATCAGGCCCGGCACCCGCCGGCCGCTGCGCTCGGTCTCCAGATAGGCCCAGTCCAGGCAGTAGTGCAGGTCGAGCAGGGCGGCGGCGTCGGCCGGGTGCTGCGGCGCCGTGAGGATCCGGGAACGCCACCGGGGAAACGTCTCCCCCTCGGCGATGTGCGGCAGCCGCTCGACCAGTCGCTCGTCGACGGCCAGGGTGGGGTCGAGCTGCTTGCTCAGCCCGAGCACCCACGCAAGCGCGAAGAGCGCGTCGTGGTGCAGCACGAACGAGCGGTGATCGCCCTTGCCGCCCATCACGAACTGCCACTCCGGCGGGGTGACCATCTCGACCAGGTGCGAACCGAGCAGCCAGCTCATCGCCGCCTGCGGGGGCATCCCGAAGCAGCGGGCCAGGATCAGATGCAGCACGGCGATCCGTGCCTCGATCTCCGCCGTGGGGCGCAGGTCGATCTCGTCGCCCGGCTCCCAGACCAGCGGAAACTGGGCCGGCGGCAACGGTAGGCCCAGCCGGGACAGCTCGTCCAGGCTCGCCTCGCGCACCTCACGTGGGTCGGGGGCAGCAACGGTCACGGCGGATCTTCCTGTCTGCTCGCGCCGGCGCAAGGCCGGTTATCCCCCCTTGGCCTGCGACAATAGCGCTCCCAGGTGACCGGCACCACGCCAGGGCGGCCCGCGTCCAATCAGCCGATGCGCTCGATGACCAGCGGCGTCGACGCCGGCGCGGTCGACGCGATCCGCACCGCGTTCGCGGCCTCGGCGAGCGCCGCCGGAATCCGCGACGCGTCCTCGGCGCGCAGCTCGTACAGGGGGTCACCGGCCCGCACCGCGTCGCCCGGCCGCTTGTGCAACACCACACCGGCCGGCACGCTGACCGGGTCCTCCTTGCGGGCCCGACCCGCGCCGAGCCGCCACGCCGCAACCCCCATGGCGTACGCGTCGACGGCCGCGACGTGCCCGTCCTGCTCGGCGCGGACCACCTCGACCTCGGCGGCAGCTGGCATCGGCGCGTCCGGGTCGCCGCCCTGCGCCCGGACCATCGCCCGCCAGGAGTCCATGGCCCGGCCGTCGCGCAGCGCGGCAGCCGGATCGGCGTCCGGCAGGCCGGCGGCGTCGAGCATCTCCCGGGCCAGGGCCAGCGTCAGCTCCACCACGTCGGCCGGCCCACCTCCGGCCAGCACCTCGACCGACTCGGTCACCTCGACCGCGTTGCCGATCGCCAGGCCGAGCGGGGTGGACATGTCGGTGAGCAGGGCGACCGTCCGCACACCGTGCGCACCGCCCAACTCGACCATGGTGCGGGCCAGTTCGCGGGCCTGGTCGACGGACTTCATGAAGGCGCCCGAGCCGACCTTGACGTCGAGGACCAGGGCGCCGGTGCCTTCGGCGATCTTCTTGCTCATGATCGAGCTGGCGATCAACGGGATCGCCTCCACGGTGCCGGTCACGTCGCGCAGCGCGTACAGCTTGCGGTCGGCGGGGGCGAGCCCGGCGCCGGCCGCGCAGATCACCGCGCCGACCTCGTCCAGCTGGGCGATGAACTCGTCGTTGCTCACCGTGGCCCGCCAGCCCGGGATGGACTCCAACTTGTCCAATGTGCCGCCGGTGTGCCCGAGACCGCGGCCGCTGAGCTGCGGCACGGCAGCTCCGCACGCCGCCACCAGCGGGGTGAGCGGCAGAGTGATCTTGTCGCCGACGCCACCGGTGGAATGCTTGTCGACCGTCGGCCGGCGTACCGCCGAAAGGTCCAGCCGCTCACCGCTCGCGATCATCGCGGCGGTCCACCGGGCGATCTCCGGCCCGGTCATGCCGTTGAGCAGGATCGCCATCGCCAGCGCGGACATCTGCTCGTCGGCGACGACCCCCCGGGTGTACGCGTCGACCACCCAGTCGATCTGCGCGTCCGACAGCACACCCCCGTCCCGCTTGACCCGAATGACGTCAACAGCAGCAAAAGCACTCACTCTGTGGTTCCTTCTCACGTCGTTGTGAATCCGTCCAGGGCCGTGCCCGCCGCTCGGCGACCCTCATGATCGCGCTCGAACCAGGATGTAGTCCCCTCGTGTCGCGAGGTTGGGACTACTTCCACGATCGAGCACGATCATGGCGGCGCGGGGCGGCCTCGCGGCCTTGAGGTGCCGTCGCTCCCGGAGTTGGGGTCAGCCTGCGGACCAGCGGACCGGAATCTCCAAAGGAGGCTCACCCTCGCCGGCCCAGAAGATGGTGCCGGTGGCGTCGACCACCACCACCCGCGGTGTCCGGGCCAGTCCCCAGGTGATCGCCTCGGCCGGGTCGTCCCAGCTCGGCGCCTCCTCCAGCACCCCGGTCTCGGCACCGGCGTCGTCCCCGGCCGACCGTTCCCAGTACGCCGTCCAGACCTGCTGGCCGGCAGACATGTCCGGGTGCACGAAGACGGTGCCGCGCCCTCGCCAGGCGGCCAGCCGCTCCGGGACCACCGGCACCGGAGTCTCCCCGGTAACGGCCTCCAGGTCCTCCACGCCGAAGGCGTGTGGCAGCAGCTCGGCCATCCGCAACGGGCGGCTCTTGCTCTCGATCAGGCACTCCGGCCCGCCGTGCTCCCAGAGCAGCTGGCGACAGCGGCCGCACGGCATCAGCGGCTCGCCGGTGGCGTCGACGCAGGAGAGCGCGACGATCCGGCCGCCACCGGTGGCGTGCAGGCTGGAGACGACACCGCACTCGGCGCAGAGCGTCACCCCGTACGCGGCGTTCTCCACGTTGCAGCCGACGACCACGCGGCCGTCGTCGACCAGCGCGGCCGCGCCGACCGGGAACGTCGAGTACGGCGCGTACGCGTGCCGCATCGCGTCGGTGGCGGCGGCGCGTAACCGCGCCCAGTCGATGTCGGTCATCCCATCATTCTGCCGAAGCAGCCCAGGTCAGAAGCGGGCAGGGGTACTGATGGGAGCGAACCCTGCCCGCCGGGCACGGCTCAGGCGTCAGCCCTTGATGTACGGCTTGCCGTCGGCGGCCGGCGCCCGGACCCGGCCGACCAGCCCGGCGACCGCCAGGATGGTCGCCAGGTAGGGCAGCATGGCCAGGAACTGGCTGGGGATCGAGCTGCTGATCGCGCCCAGGTACGTGGCGAGCTGGTCGGCGAAACCGAAGAAGAGCGCGGCGAGCAGCGCGCCTGTCGGGTTCCAACGGCCGAAGATCAGCGCGGCCAGTGCGATGAAGCCCTTGCCGCCGATCATGTTCTTGGTGAACGAGTAGAGCGCCAGCGTGTAGGACGCGCCACCGATACCGGCGACCACGCCGGCCAGCAGCACGTTGCGGTAGCGCACCCGCAGCACCTTGACGCCCAGCGTGTCGGCGGCGATCGGGTGTTCGCCGACCGAGCGGGTACGCAGCCCCCAGCGGGTGCGGAACAGCCCGACGTGGATCACCAGCACCAGCAGCAGCCCGACGTAGAGGAAGATGTTGCCGCGGAACAGCGCCGGCCCGAGCACCGGAATGTCCTTCAGCAGCGGGATCTCCCAGTTGCTGAAGCGAGGCGCACTGTTGTATTTCGCCGCGTCGGTCTGCATCAGCCGCTCGTAGAGGAAGCCGGTGACACCGACCGCCAGCAGGTTCAGCACGATGCCGATGACGACCTGGTCGACCAGGTAGCGGATCGCGAAGACGGCCAGCAGCAGCGAGATGAACGCGCCGCCGAGGGCGGCGGCGACCAGACCCACCCAGACGCTGCCGGAGATGCTGCCGAAGAGTGCTCCGCTGAACGCGCCCATCAGCAACTGGCCCTCGATGGCCACGTTGACCACACCGGATCGTTCGCAGAGCACCCCGGCGAGCGCGCCGAAGATCAGCGGCAGGGCCAGGATGAACGTGCCCCGGATGATGTTGACGAGCGGCATGAAGTTCTGCCCGGTCGGCGCGGCGGAAACCTGCCAGCAGAGGAACGACAGCACGAAGCCGACGAGCCCGACGCCGAGCACGGGGAGGAACCACCGTTTCGGCACCCCGGCGAGCAGCGCCGCGCCGGCGGCGATCGCGATGATCCCGAACAGGATCGCCCCGATCGTGCCGTTGATCTCCAGTGCGGCGCCGGCGGCGTCGTCGCTGAGCGTGAACCGGGCCTGCTGGTCGGTGGCGAGCGCGCCGAAGAGCACCGCGGCCAACAGGCCGAGGCCCAGCAGCGTGAGGCCTACCTTGCGGCTCCGGGTCCAGAAGCCCTTGCGGACCGGGGCGACCGCGATCTCGGGGACAGCCATGGTGGACATCAGCTACCAGCCCTTCGCCAGGCTCGTCTGCAACCGGGCGGCGCGCGCGGCCCGGAGCTGGAAGATCGCCTTCACCAGGGCCGGCGCGGCGATGAAGATGACGATCAGCGCCTGGAGCACGGTCACCAGCTCCAGCGAGATCCCGGAGTACGACTGCATCCGGTTGCCACCGGCCTGCAGCGCCCCGAACAGCAGCGCGGCCAGCAGCACCCCCCAGGGCTTCACCCGCCCCAGCAACGCCACCAGGATGCCGTCGAAGCCGATCTGCGCGACCACCAACGGGGTCAACGCGCTGGCGGTGGAGCCCAGCACCATGTTCGAGCCGCCGAGGCCGGCCAGGATGCCGGCGAAGACCATGATCAGGATGTACGTCCGGGTGACGCTGATGCCGGCGGTGCGGGCGGCGTCCGGGTTGGCACCCACAGCCCGCAGCTCGAAGCCGAGCGTCGAACGGTTGAGCAGCCAGGCGACCGCCCAGGTCGCCAGCACGGCGAGCAGGATGCCGGCGTGCACCCGCAGGTTGTCACCGAGAAGTCGGGGCAGCTGGGCGGAGGTGTCCACCGCCTTGCTGATCGCGTCGGTGCGGTTCGGGTCCTGCACGCCGTTCTGCACGATCAACCAGGTGAGGAAGTACGTGGCGACGTAGTTGAGCATGATCGTGTTGATCACCTCGTGCGCGCCGGCACGAGCCTTCAGGATGCCGGGGATGAAACCCCAGATCGCCCCGCCCAATGCACCGGCCAGCACCGCCACCAGCAGGTGCAGCCCGGGCGGCAGGGGCAGTAGGAAACCGGCCAGCGCCGCCATGATCACGCCGATGGTGGCCTGGCCCTGGGCGCCGATGTTGAACAGGCCGCCGCGGAAGGCCAGCGCCACCGACAGGCCGGTGAAGACCAGCGGCGCGGCGTAGGTGAGCGTCTCGGAGATCGGCGCGAGCACGGCCTGCCAATCGCCGGTGCCGTTCACCCAGGCGGAGAACGCCTCGGGGTCGAAGACCGAGCCCTTGAACAGGTTCGCGTACGCCTCGCTGACCAGCGTCCAACTGGAGTTGATCGCGTCGGACGGGCGGGAGGTGATGTACGAGTAGGTGGAGAGCACCGCCGGATCAGAAATGATCATCAGCACCGCGCCGACCACGATCGCCAGCACCAGCGACAGCAGAGTCACCGTGAAGGTGTTGGCCGCCCAGAGGTTGTCGATGAACAACCGGCCCAGGCTGGGCCGCGGCTCCTGCTCCGGCTTTGGCGCCGGAGCCTTCGGCTCGGTTGCCAACTCGGCCCGTTCGGTGTTCCCGAGCGCGTTCTGCGCGGCCTGTGCCTCGCTCGCCGGCTCCTTGTCCGGCGAACCGGACTGCGGGGTGGGGTCGTTGCTCATGCCGCCACTCCGCTTCGCTGCGTGACGCCATGAGGCACCAACAACCTGAAACGGTGATTCGCTCGCTGACGCTCGCTCATGCCTCGTCCTCGTTCGCGGAGCCCGTGTCGCTCGCCGGGCTCCCGTCGGTGGCCGCGCCGTCGGCCGGCACGGCGTCCGTGCTGCGCTCGTGGGCCGCGTCCGGGCTGATGCCCGCCATCAGCAGGCCGATCTCCTCACGCGGAGTGTCCGGGCCGACGATGCCGATGATCCGACCGCGGTACATCACCGCGATCCGGTCGGCCAGCCCGATCACCTCGTCGAGCTCGCTGGAGACCACCATGACGGCGGTGCCGATGTCCCGCTCGCGGATGATCTGGCTGTGGATGAACTCGATCGACCCGACGTCGACGCCGCGGGTCGGCTGGGCGGCGATGAAGAGCTTCAGCGGCCGGGACAGCTCCCGGGCCACGATCACCTTCTGCTGGTTGCCGCCGGAGAGGGTGCCCACCGCCGCGTCGGCCGATGAGGTGCGGACGTCGAACTGCTCGATCCGCTCCTTCGCCGAGCTCGCGATCGCGTCCGGCTTGAGCGCGAGCCCCGCACCGAAGGGTGGCCGGTCGTAGATGTCCAGCACCAGGTTCTCCGCGACGCTGAACTCC
This sequence comes from Micromonospora parathelypteridis, assembly GCF_014201145.1. NCBI lineage: Bacteria > Bacillati > Actinomycetota > Actinomycetes > Micromonosporales > Micromonosporaceae > Micromonospora > Micromonospora parathelypteridis. The sequence goes on along the minus strand of NZ_JACHDP010000001.1, from coordinate 3,958,838 downwards.
TTGACCAGGCCGTCCACGCTGCGGTCCTCGGGCACGTAGCCGACACCCGCGCGGAGCACCTTCTTGGTCGTCCAGCCGTCGATCCGGTCACCGACCAGGTTGACCGTGCCGGCGAGCACCGGACGCAGACCCATGATCGCCTCGATCAGCTCGGTCTGACCGTTGCCCTGCACGCCCGCCACGCCGAGCACCTCACCGGCGCGTACGGTCAGGTCGATGCCGTCGACCGCGCGGATCTGCCGGTCGTCGTCGACGACGAGCCCGGCCACCTCCAGCACCGGCTCGCCCGGCGTGGCCGGGGACTTGTCCACGGTGAGCCGGACGTTGCGCCCGACCATCAGCGCGGCCAACTCGTCCCGGCTGGCCTCCGGTGAGGCGGTGCCGACGGTCTTTCCGCGTCGGATCACCGTGATCCGGTCGGCGATGGCCTTGACCTCGCCAAGTTTGTGGGTGATGAAGACGATCGACTTGCCGGCCGCCTTGAGTGACCGCATGACCGTCAGCAGTTCTTCGGTCTCCTGCGGGGTGAGCACGGCGGTCGGCTCGTCCAGGATGAGCAGGTCGACGTCGCGGGTGAGCGCCTTGACGATCTCGACGCGCTGCTGGATGCCGACCGGCAGGTCCTCGATCACCGCGTCGGGGTCGACCTGCAGGTTGTAGCGCTCGGACACCTCGGTGACCTCGCGCCGGGCACGGCGCCGGTCCAGGAAGCCGGCGATGCCGCCCTTGACCTGCTCGGCGCCGAGCATGATGTTTTCGGCGACGGTGAAGACCGGCACCAGCATGAAGTGCTGGTGCACCATGCCGATCCCGGCGCCGATCGCGTCGGACGGGCCCCTCAGCTTCAACGGCTTGCCGTCGACCAGGATCTCGCCCTCGTCGGGCTGGTAGAGCCCGTAGAGCACGTTCATCAGGGTCGACTTGCCCGCGCCGTTCTCGCCGAGCAGGGCGTGAATCTCTCCAGGCTCCACCGTCAGGTCGATGTGGTCGTTGGCGACCAGATCACCGAAACGCTTGGTGATGCCGCGCAGTTCGAGTCTCAGCGCAACCTCCTGGAGTGCGAGCGATGGTGCAGCCTAGCTGCCGTCAACCCGACCGGACCGGCCCGGCCGCCGTGGTGCGCGATCGGCCGCTCCGACCCCGGGTCACCCACAGGGCCAGAGCGGCCGATCGGTCGTACCTGTCCCCCGCCGACCCCTTCCGATGATCTCACCGGAGAGGCTGGCCGGTTGTCACTTGGTCGGCTGGGCCTTCGAGGTGACGGTGATGGTGCCCGCGGCGATGTCCGCCTTGATCTTGTCGATCTCGGCCTTCAGCTCGGCCGGAACCTTGCTGTCGAAGTCGTGGTACGGGGCGATCGAGACACCGTTGTTGGCCAGGGTGCCGACGAAGCCCGGCTTGGCCGGCAGCTTGTCACCGGCGGCGGCCTTGACGACCGCCTCCTTGACGGCGTCCGGGATGTTCTTGACCACGGTGGTGATGATCGCGGAGCAGTCCGGGGTGCTCTCGCAGCCGTCGACGTCCACCCAGATGGTGCTGTACTTGCCACCCGACGCCTTGGCGGCGGCGGTGGTGCCGAGGCCGGAGCCGCCGGCGACCGGCATGATGATGTCCGCGCCCTGGGCGACCAGCGCGTCGGAGACCTTCTTGCCCTCGTCCTGCTTGGCGAAGTCGTTGGTGAAGGAGCCCTTCTGGGTCTCCTTGTTCCAGCCGAGCGCCTGGACGTTCTTGCCCTTGGCCTGGTTGTAGTACGCCACGCCGTCGACGAAGCCGTCCATGAAGATGGTCACCGGCGGGATCGGCAGACCACCGTAGGTGCCCACCTTGCCGCTCTTGCTCATCCCGGCGGCCAGGTAGCCGGCCTGGAACGCGGCCTGGGCGGTGTCGAACTGCATCGGGTAGATGTTGTCCAACTCGGAGTTGGAGTCGACGATGCCGAACTCCTGGTTCGGGTTCGCCGCCGCGATCTTCTTCGTGGCGTTGCCCATGAGGCCACCGACCGCCAGGATGAAGTTGCACTTCTGGTTGACGTACTGCGTCAGGTTCGGCTCGTAGTCGGCCTCGGCCTTCGACGCGACGAACTTGATGTCGATGTTGTCGTTGGCGGCCTTGGCCTCCTGCAGACCCTTCCAGGCCGAGGTGTTGAACGACTTGTCGTCGATGCCGCCGACGTCGGTCACCATGCAGGCGCTGAACTTCTTGGCGCCACTGCCGGCGTTGTTGTCATCCTTGGGGGCCTCGCCACAAGCGGCGGCGGTGAGCGCGAGCCCACCCACCGCGAAGATCGAGGCGATCCGCATCCCACGCACCGAGCGCAAGACGTCTCCTTCCCATTGCACACCGCGCCTAGTGCGGTGGCAGCCCATCAGCCGACCTGCGGTGTGCCGCCGGCTGTCCCACGTTACGGACGGGAGCGTACGCCCGCGCCCACCCACCGGCCGACAATCGTGCACGACTGTTGAGCGCCTGTTACCCGGGTGTAACCCTTGCGTGGGGCAAGTCACTCTTCGTGCTGGTAACCGAGTGCCGAGGCGTCCGTAACGTCCGGTTTTCCGGGGCCGGTCCCTCCTCGGACGTTACCGCCAAAAGACCGCGACCGCCGCGTTGACCAGGGTCAGGCCGACAATCGCGAGGAAATGACCCCGGTTTACCACATCCCGCTTCCGGGAGAAGAAGACCATGACGAAGATCAGCAGCGCGATCACCAACTTCGTCACAAGTTTTGCTGGCGCCGGCTCGTCACCGTCGCGCAGCGGGGCGGAGAGGCCGAGCCCGGTCAGCAACTGGATCACCGCCCCCCAGAGCATGGCCGAATTGATCCGCAGCCGGCCGCTGACGTACTGGGCGATCGAACCGCCGAGCAGCAGGGCGAAGCCGATCAGGTGTACATAGAGGAGGATCAGTCTCAACGCTTCCACGCCGCCCATCCTCCCCCATCAACGACAGTTTGTAGTAGGGGGTCGGGCGGTCGGCGCGTCGGCATCGCGCCGACCGCTGCTCACCCCTTGACCGCTCCAGCGGTCAGCCCGGAGACGATGTAGCGCTGCAGGAGTTGGAAGACCAACACGGTGGGGATCGCCGTGAGCAGGGTGCCGGCCGCGAAGATGCCGAAGTTGTTGTTGCGCTCGTTGCTCTGCAACAGCCCGTACATGCCGACCGCCAGGGTCTTCGAGTCGGTGCTGGTGAGGAACACGTTGGCCATCAGGAACTCGTTGATGGTGCCGATGAAGGCCAACAGCCCGGCCACCGCCAGGATCGGCGCCACCAGCGGCAGCATGATCCGGAAGAAGACCTGGGCGTGCGACGCTCCGTCGACGGTCGCCGACTCGTCCAACTCCCGAGGCAGGGTGTCGAAGAAGCCCTTCATCAGCCAGGTGTTCACCCCGAGCGCGCCACCCAGGTAGAGCAACAGCAGACCCCACGGGGTGTTGAAGCCGATCGACGGCCACAGGTCGGTGATCGTGCCGAAGATCAGGTAGATCGCCACGATCGCCAGGAACTGCGGAAACATCTGGATCAGCAGCAGCGAGAGCAGCCCCACCCGGCGTCCGCGGAACCGCATCCGGGAGAAGGCGTACGCGGCGAGCGCGGAGAGGAACACCGACGCGAACGACGCCACCCCGGCGATCAGCAGCGAGTTGAGGAACCACCGCCCGAAGGCGGTCCGCTCGAACAGCCCGCCGAAGTTTCCGAGCGACACCCCGCCGGTCGGTACCAGGTCGGTGGTGGACAGCGTGCCGACCGGGTTGAGCGCGGCGGACAGCACGAACACGATCGGGAACAGGCTGAACAGCACGGCGAGCACGGCGACCACATGCCGCCAGCCGACCTGGGCGAACCAACGGCTACGCCGCCGGCCGGTCGTCTTCCGGTTGAGCGTCGTCACGCGTACACCTCCTCCTGTTGGCGGGTCCGCCGGAAGCTGACCGCGGAGACCACCGCGACGATGGCGAAGATGAAGAGCGAGATCGCGGCGGCGAAGCCGAACTGCGCGCCCTGTCCGCCGAAGGCGAGCCGATAGGTGTACGTGATCAACAGGTCGGTCGCGCCGTTGGTCGGGTTGTCTGCCGGGAAGGGCGCACCCTCGGTGGTCAGGTAGATCGCGTTGAAGTTGTTGAAGTTGAACGCGAACGAGGAGATCAGCAGCGGCGAGAGCGCGACCAGCAGCAGCGGCAGGGTGACCGCCCGGAAGGACTGCCAGGGTGAGGCCCCGTCGACCGAGGTGGCCTCGGTGAGTTCGCGCGGGATGGCCTGCAACGCGCCGGTGGCCACCAGGAACATGTACGGGTAGCCGAGCCAGAGCTGCACCAGGATGACCGCGAAGCGGGCCGTCCACGCCTGACCGAACCAGTCCACGTCCAACCCGAACAGACTGTTGATCAGCCCGAAGTCCGCGTTGAACATGTCCCGCCAGGCCAGCAGCATCGCGAACGACGGCATGGCGTACGGCAGGACCAGCAACACCCGGTAGAGGTTGGTGCCGCGCATCCGGGGCGAGTGCAGCGCGAGCGCGATCAGCATGCCGAGCAGGAACGTCCCGCCGGTGGAGCCGATGGCGAACGCGAAGTTCCAGATCAGGGTGCCGAGGAACGGGCCGGAGATGTTCTCGTCGGTGAGCACGCGGGTGAAGTTGCTCAGCCCGACGTTGACCTTCCAGCCCTGGGCCAGCCGCTCACCGTCGGCGGCGACGAACGCGCCAGCCTGCTCGTCGGCGGTCCAGGTTTGCCCCGTCCCGGTGTCCCGGACGCAGTCGCAACCAGCCTCGTACGCTCGCACCGCCTTGCCCTCGTACGCGCGGGACAGGCCGCTGGAGCGCAGCGCGCCACCGGCGGTCGGGACCACCAGGTCGGTGATCTCCCTGCTGCGGGAGCTGGCCTGGCCAAAGTTCAGCACGGTGTAGCCGTCGGCGGCGGTGACCTTGCCGCCCGTGGCGACCGTGACGTCGGCGGCGTCGAGTTGGCGCAGCCCACCGGTGTCGCCGACGGAGACCGCGCCGGTGCCCGGGTCGGTGACCAGGAAGACCAGCGGACCGGTGACCGGGTCGCCCTTGGTGGCGATCGACAGGGCGTACTCGGCGGACCCGGGTACCTGGGTGACCGAGGAGGACTGGATCGCGACGATCGCGTCGTCCTTGCTGCCCCGGTGCCCGTCCCCGAAGTTGGTGAAGGCGGTGCTGGCGGTGTGGAACACCGGGAAGACCTGGAAGGCGATCAGGAACAGGGTGCCTGGGACCAGGTACTTGGCGGGGATGTGCCGGCGGGTGAGATACAGGTAGAACAGCCCGGCGGTGGACGCCGCCAGCAGGGCCAGGCCGACCCACATCCCGGCGGCGATGAGCGGGAATGCCGCCCAGACCGCGACACCGGCGGTCAGGCCGAGCAGGAGCACCTTGCCGGCGAGCCCGGTCAGGGTGATCGGCGCGTCGTCGCGCGTAACCCGGGAGCGCGAGGGACGTGAGCGCGAGGGTGGGGAGCCGGCGGGCTCCCGGCCCGGCGTCTGCGTGACAGACCCCGGGCCGGACAGCGGCGTACTCATTACTTGATCTGGCCGGAGATGGTCTTGCCGGCGGCGGTGATGGTGCTGGTCGGGTCGGCCCCGCCGATGACGGCGGCCTCGGCCTTGCCGAACGGGTCCCAGATCGCGGCCATCGCCGGGATGGCCGGCAGCACCTGCCCGTTCTTACCGGCCTCCTGGAACTTGGCCAGATCCGGGTCGCTGCCCTTGACCTGGTCGAGGGCAGCGGTCAGCGCCGGCGGCCGGGGCTCGGCCTGGTAGAGCGCGACGGCCAGCTCGGGCGTGGTGGTGTAGTTGGCCACGAACTCCTGGGCCAGCGCCTTGTTCTTGCCCTTCGCGGCGACGTAGAACGCCTGCACGCCCACGAACGGCTGAGCCTCCTTGCCGCCGGCGAAGCCGGGGACGGCCGAGATGTCGTACGTGATGTTGGCCTTCTTGACGTCAGCCACCGCCCACGGCCCGGAGACCAGGTACGCGCACTTCTTTCCGGTGAAGGTGGCGATCGAGTTGGTGTCCGCGATGGAACGCTTGAGCACGCCCTCGCCCTTCTCGCCCAGCGCGCCGATCTTCTTGAAGGCCTCGATGGACTCGGGCTTGCCCACGCCCAGGTCCTTCGGGTCGTAGTCGCCGTTGGCGCCGGTGCCGAAGAGGTATCCGCCGGCCGAGCTGTACAGCGGGTAGATGTGGTACGCGTCGCCGTTCTGGCCGACCTGGAGGCAGAGCGTCTCGGTGACCTTCTTGGCCGCCTTGAGCTGCTTGCCGCTGGCGACCAGGTCCTCGATGGTCTTCGGCGCCTCGGGGGCCAGCTCGGTGTTGCGGATCAGCGCCAGGTTCTCCTGCGCGTACGGCACGCCGTAGAGCTGACCGTTGAAGGTGACCGCCTTGATGGCGGTCTCGTTGAACCCGCTCTTCTGCTCGGCGGCGAGCTGGACGGGGTCGATCGCGCCGTTCTGCACGAGGTTGCCGATCCAGTCGTGCGCGCCGACCACCACGTCCGGGCCGCTGCCCTGCTGGGAGGCGGTGACGAAGTTGGTCTGCAGGTCCTTGCTGACGGCCTGGACGTCGACGGTGACGCCGTTCTCCTGGCCGAACTTCTCGGCGAACGGCTTGAGGGCGGCGGTGCGCTTGTCGTCCGCCCAGATGACCAGTTTGCCGCCGGCGGCCTTGGGGGTTTCCTTCGCGGCCGGCTCGTCGCTGTCGCCACCACAGCCGGAGGCGGCGAGTGCCAGGGCGAAGAGGGCGACCACACCCGCGGTACGGATGCGCATCGGTACTCCTGTCGTCATGGCGGGTCCGCCGGGGGAAGGACGGCCCGCCAGTGGGAACCTCTGGAAGTTCTTGCCAACCGGCGCATAGATGCCGCGCCGCTGCTCTCGCATGTTGCGGGGACGTTAGCAAGACGTTGCAGATTATGGAAGGGATTGCAGAGCACCCCGCAAGAACTTGCCGGTGGGCTAAAGTGCCGCCATGCGCGCTCGACTGTCCGACATCGCCCAGCAGGCCGAAGTCAGCGAGGCCACGGTGTCGCGGGTGCTCAACGACCGCCCCGGCGTGGCCCCGGAGACCCGGCAGGCCGTCCTCACCGCCCTCGACGTGCTCGGCTACGAGCGCCCGGCCCGACTGCGCAAGCGCAGCGCCGGTCTGGTCGGCCTGGTGGTGCCGGAGCTGGACAACCCGATCTTCCCCGCCTTCGCCCAGGTCATCGAGTCGACACTGGCGCAGAGCGGGTTCACGCCGGTGCTCTGCACCCAGACGGCCGGCGGCGTGACCGAGGACGAGTACGTCGAGATGCTGCTGGACCGGCAGGTCTCCGGGATCGTCTTCGTCTCCGGCCTGCACGCCGACACCGCCGCCAACCACGACCGCTACCGGGCGTTGCTCGCCCGACCGTTGCCGGTCGTCATGATCAACGGGTACGTGCCCAACATCGGCGCCCCCTTCGTCTCCTGCGACGACCGGGAGGCCGCCGAGCTGGCGGTCGCCCACCTGGTCGCGCTCGGGCACCGACGGATCGGCCTGATCACCGGCCCGGATCGGTTCGTTCCGGTGCAGCGCAAGGTGTCTGGCTGGCGCTCGGCGATGACCCGACTGGCCGGCGTCGCGCAGTCCGACCTGGGTCCACTGGCCGAGCTGTCGCTGTTCGGTGTGGAGGGTGGCGAGGCGGCGGCCGGCCGCCTGCTGGACCGCGGTGTCACCGGCGTGGTCTGCGGTTCCGACCTGATGGCGCTCGGCGCGATCCGAGCGGCCCGCCAACGCGGCCTCAGCGTGCCCGGCGACCTCTCCGTGGTCGGCTACGACGACTCACCGCTGATGGCCTTCACCGACCCGCCGCTGACGACCATGCGGCAGCCGGTCACCGCGATGGCGGTGGCGGCCGTCCGGGCCCTGGTGGACGAGATCAACGGGTACGGCGCTCCGCACTCGGAGTACCTGTTCCGCCCGGAGCTGGTGGTGCGGGGATCCACCGCTGTTGTTCCGACTACCGCGCGATTGTCTTACGCAAGATCTGCTTGACTCTTGCAGCTCCCGAGCGGCATATTGCTCGGATGATCAGCACCGCCAACCCACCCCACACCGCCGACGACTGGTGGCGCTCCGCGGTCGTCTACCAGGTGTACGTCCGCAGCTTCGCCGACAGCGACGGCGACGGCACCGGTGACCTCCAGGGCATCCGGCACCGCCTGCCGTACCTGCGTGACCTCGGGGTGGACGCGCTCTGGCTGACCCCCTTCTACACCTCTCCGATGGTCGACGGCGGGTACGACGTGGCCGACTACCGGGACGTCGACCCGATGTTCGGCACTCTCGCCGACTTCGACGCGATGATCACTGACGCGCACGCCCTCGGCCTGCGGATCATCATCGACCTGGTGCCCAACCACACCTCCAGCGCGCACCGCTGGTTCACCGCCGCCCTCGCCGCCGGCCCCGGCTCGCCGGAGCGGGCCCGCTACCTCTTCGCCGAGGGTCAGGGCGCGCACGGCGAGCTGCCACCGAACGACTGGGAGAGCATCTTCGGCGGCCCGGCCTGGACCCGGATCGCGGACGGCCAGTGGTACCTGCACCTGTTCGACCCGTCGCAGCCGGACCTGAACTGGCGCCACCCGGAGGTCCGTGCCGAATTCGAGGACGTGCTGCGGTTCTGGCTGGACCGGGGCGTGGACGGATTCCGCATCGACGTGGCGCACGGCATGATCAAGGCGGACGGGCTGCCGGACGTGGGCTTCAGCACGATCACCACCGGCCAGCGTCAGGTCGAGCTGCTCGGCAAGGGCCGACTGCCCTACTTCGACCAGGACGAGGTGCACGAGATCTACCGTGCCTGGCGGCCCATCCTGGACAGCTACCCGGGCGGTCGGATGGCTGTCGCCGAGGCGTGGGCCGAGACGCCGGAGCGTCTGGCCCGCTACATCGGCCCGGACGAGCTGCACCAGGCGTTCAGCTTCGACTTCCTCGACGCCACCTGGTCGGCCGACTCGTTCCGCAAGGTGATCGACACCGCGCTGGCCGAGGCGACCGTCGTCGGCGCGCCCACCACCTGGGTGCTGTCCAACCACGACAAGCAGCGGCACGTCACCCGCTACGGCGACGGCGCCGAAGGGCTGCGCCGGGCCCGGGCCGCCAGCCTGCTGATGCTCGCCCTACCGGGTTGCGCCTACCTCTACCAGGGCGAGGAACTGGGCCTGCCCGAGGTCCTCGACCTCCCCGACGAGCTGCGCCAGGACCCGGCGTTCCTGCGCACCGGCGAAAGCCGCGACGGCTGCCGGGTGCCCATCCCGTGGAGCGGCGAGTTGGCCCCGTACGGCTTCGGGCCGGCCGGCAGCGAGTTGAGCTGGCTGCCCGCCCCGACGACCTGGCGGTCCCTGTCCGTCACCGCGCAGACCGGCGTGCCCGGCTCGACGCTGGAGCTGTACCGGGCCGCGCTGCGGATCCGCCATGCGCACCCGGCGCTGGCCCTCGACGCCGACGGGGTCACCTGGCTGGAGAGCGGGCCCGGCGTGCTGGCCTTCTCCCGCACCGCCGGCGACACCACGCTGACCTGCGTGGTCAACCTCAGCGGTGCGCCGGCCCTGATCGACGGGTACGGTCAGCCGCTCGTCGCCAGCGACGCGCTCACCGGGCAGGGCTCCGGCCATCTGCTGCCCGTCGACGCGGCCGCCTGGTTGGAACGGCGCTGAACGGGTAACTCGTACTCGACCTGGTCGTTCGCCGTGCCCCGCGCCGGCGGGCGACTGGGCTACCGGCCCCTTGTGGTGGGGGGTGAGGTGGCACCGGCGCCACGCGGAGTCCGCTCCGCGCGGCGCCGGTGCTCGTCCATGCAGGTCCGGGCCGTCACTTGGCGGTGAGCAGCGCCGCGATCCGGGTGAAGCCTTCGCGTACCTCGGCCTCGTTCGGCGGCTCGACGGGCTCACCGTGGCCCGCCTCGTCGGCGGCGGCGTCCAACTCCTCGTCGATCACGTCCTCGAAGTCGCCGTACAGGTCGGCGCCCTCGACCTGCCTCGCCTCGTCCTCGGCGGCGACCTGCGCGGCGGCGATCTCACTGCGAATCTCGTCGGCCGACAGCGCCGGCAGCAGCGGTTCCACCACCGCCATCAACTGCTCGTCGGCCACCACCGCCTCGGCGAGCGCCAACGCGTGCGGCCGCTCGTACGGCCCGCAGACCACCGGCTCCCACTCGTCGAGATCGCCGAGCGGGCCGAAGGTGATGATCCACGGCAGACCGAGGAGCGGCGAGTCGGCCGGCAGGTCCAGTGTCATGAGTGCGCCCACCGGCTCATCATGGTCCGCGAACGCGAGCGCCGACGCCTTTCGGCTCAGTTTCCGCCCGTCCGGCGCTCCAACAGCGGCAGGTCAGCCGGCGCGGCGACGCCCCGGCTCAGTCGTGCCGGGTGGCGTCGAGGGCGGCGCGGACGAGGGCGACGGCACGGTCCGGGGCGACACCCAGCCGACGCGCCTCGGCGGCGTACTCGACGGCGACCCGGTGTAGCCGGTCGACGGCGTCGTCCCGGCCGGGGGCGACGAAGGTGCCGTTGCGCCCCCGGGTCTCCAGCAGCCCGGCACCCTCCAACTCCCGGTACGCCCGGGCCACCGTGTTCGCGGCCAGTCGCAGATCGGCGGCGAGTTGTCGGACGGTGGGCAGTCGGCTGCCCACCGGCAACCGGCCGTCGCCGATCAGCTCGGCGAGTTGTCCGCGCACCTGCTCGTACGGGGGCACCGACGAGTCCTGGTCGACCGAGATCAGCACCTACACACCTTCCGTCATCAGCTCGCACCGCCCGGCGTACCGGGGTCGGTGTCCTCGTCGACCTCCCGCGGCGGGGCGGCGGCCTCCGCCAGGTCCACCACCCGCCCGTTCGAACTGGTCGCGAGGAGCGCCGCGCCGAACAGCACCAGTTGGTTGAGCAGGTAGAGGTAGAGCAGCAGACCGACGGCGCCGGCCACCACGGTGTACGCCGGGTTGCGCTCGGTGCGTACCACGTAGTACCGCCCGACCGTGTTCAGCAGCGTGATGCCGATCGCCACCAGCAGCACCACCGGGCGCAGCCGGGACCGGCTCATCCGCAGCCGGGGCACCGCGAGGAGCAACGCGGTGGCGAGCACCGCGTTGACCAGCACGCTGAGCACCGCGCTGATCGTGGTCAGACCAACCGACCCGGTGCTGCGCAGCAGGAAACGCAGCAGCGACTCCAACGCGTCCACCGCCGCCACCGAGACGCCGAGCAGCACGAAGACACCGATCATCACGCCCAGGTCGACCAGCCGCCGCACCACCAGGTTTCCCGGCTGCTGGTTGAGCTGATACATCAACCGCTGCGAGGAGCGGATCGCCTCCACCCACCCGATCCCGGTGAAGACCAGGATGACCAGGCCGACCACACCGACCGTGTTGCTGGAGTTGGCGATCTGCTCGGGGTCGAGGAAGGGCAGGTTCTCCTTGAGGAAGTCGGCCGCCGCCGCACTGACCTCATCGTTGTCCTCGAGAATGGCCCCGAAGATGGAGTACGCGACCAGGGCGAGGGCGAACACCGCGAAGAAGCCGTAGTAGGCGATGGCGGCGGCCAGTCGCCCGGCCAGCACCTCGGCGTACAGGGCGCCGGCCCGCCACACGTGATCGAAGAGCCCCGACCGGCGGCGCGCGGCGCTCACCCAGCGGTCGATGCCCGCTTCGATCCGGCCGATCACGTTCACGCGATCATCCTCGCCGATCTCCCACCGCCGTAGTGGCAACCGGCTCCCGATACTCACCAGCCGGCGCGTCGCCGGCGGCTCAGACGCCGAGGCGGAAGTCCCGACGCGGCTGCCACCGGGCCTGCCCGCTGTGCGAGAAGAGCGTGAACGCGTCGACCTCGAACATCGCGGAGAAGTCGGCCAGATCCTCGTACACCTTGTCCAGGGCCTCCGGCGCCACGTCCTGCGCCACGGTGACGTGCGGATGGTACGGGAAGCGGAGCTCGCGGTGCAGGCCTGGCGACGCGGCGATGGCGGCGGCCAGCAACTCACACTCGCTGATCCCGGCGGCAACCGCGACGAACACCACCTGGGTGACCGGCCGGAACGTGCCGGTGCCCCGCAGGTGCAGTGCGAACGGCAGGTGCGTGGCGGCGACGGCGGCCAGGTGCTGCTCGACGGCGGGCAGGTTGGCCGTCCGGATCTCGGTGGGCCCGAGCAACGTTACGTGCGCGGGCACCGCGAGCGGGTCGCCGGCCTCGACCCGCCGCCGGGTGAGCTGGGCACCCCACGGCTCGGGAATGTCCACCGCGATGCCGATCTGGATGGTGTCGCCGGCCGGCTGCACCCCGCCACTGCGATCCACGCTTCGCGCCGCCCCTCCGGCCACCGACCTGTCCACCTGTCCCGCGGAGCTACTCGCCGCGCACGGGCGGGAAGAACCCGACCCGCTCGTACGCGGACCGCAGGGTCGCCGCGGCCACCGCGCGGGCCTTCTCCGCGCCACTGGCGAGCATCTTGTCCAGCTGCGCCGGGTCGTCGAGGTAGGCGCGGGTGCGCTCCTGGATCGGGCGGACGAAGTCCGCCACCACCTCGGCCAGCTCCTTCTTCAGGTCGCCGTAGCCGCGGCCCGCGTACGCGGCCACCAACTCGTCGATGCTGCGGCCGCTGAGCGCCGAATGGATGGTCAGCAGGTTGGACACACCCGGCTTGGTCTCGGCGTCGAAGACGATCTCCCGACCGGTGTCGGTCACCGCGGACCGGATCTTCTTCGCGGACCGGGCCGGATCTTCCAGCAGGTCGATGATGCCGGCCGGCGAGGACGACGACTTGGACATCTTCGCCGTCGGGTCCTGCAGGTCGGTGATCTTCGCGGTGTCCTTGACGATGTGCGGCGCGGGCACCGTGAACGTCGGGCCGAACAGCGAGTTGAACCGCTGGGCCAGATCCCGGGAGAGCTCCAGGTGCTGGCGCTGGTCCTCGCCGACCGGCACCGCGTTGGCCTGGTAGAGCAGGATGTCGGCGGCCTGCAGGATCGGGTAGGTGAACAGCCCGACGCTGGCCCGCTCGTTGCCCTGCTTCTGCGACTTGTCCTTGAACTGGGTCATCCGGCTGGCCTCGCCGAAGCCGGTGATGCAGCCGAGCACCCAGGCCAGCTGCGGGTGCTCGGGCACCTGCGACTGCACGAACAGGGTGCTGCGTTCCGGGTCGAGCCCGACCGCGAAGAGTTGGGCGGCGGCCACCCGCGTCCGTTGGCGCAACAGGGCCGGGTCGTGCCCCGCGGTGATGGCGTGCAGGTCCACCACGCAGTAGAAAGCGTCGTGGGTGTCCTGCAGGGCCACCCAGTGCCGCACCGCGCCCAGGTAGTTGCCGAGATGGAACGAGTCGGCCGTCGGCTGGATGCCGGAGAAGACGCGCGGGCGGGCGGGAACGTCGGACATGGCGATAATTCTGTCAGCAAGCAACCGGGTCCGTCATGACGGGCCGGCGGGTCGGCCACGGCCCGCCGGTGTCGGGGTGCTGACCTCGGCTGGTTCACCCGCGCCGACCCGGCGCGTCGGGCTGGTCGCGGCCCGGCGTTGCTGCTCGGGCACTCGGACGGCGGAGACCGCGAGCCGGGCCACCCGACGGCCGTCCAACGCGAGCACTCGCAGCAGCCAGCCGCCCGGCAGGTCGGCCGTGTCGGGCGCGGCGGCGTCGGCGGGCTCACCGGGCACCGACACCTCGTCGCCGGTCACAGGAAGCCGGCCCAGCGCGGCCATCACGAACCCACCAACCGTCTCGTACGGCCCGACGGGGAGCACCACCCCGGTCCGTTCGGCGAAGTCAGCGAGGTTGAGGCGGCCGTCCACCACGGCGGGCAGGCCGGCGTGCACCGGGTCCGGAGTCGCGTCGTACTCGTCGTGGATCTCGCCGATCAGCTCCTCGATGAGGTCTTCCAGGGTGACGATCCCGGCGGTCCCGCCGTACTCGTCGACGACCACCGCCAGGTGCTGGCCCTCCCGGCGCATCTCGGTCAGCGCGGGTAGCACCCGTTTGCTGCCGGGGAGCCGCTTCACCTCCCGGGCCAGCTCACCGACGCTGACGCACGGATCGGTGTCCGGGCGCAGCAGCACGTCACGGAGGTGCACGAAGCCGACGACGTCGTCATGGGTGCCGTCGGTGACCGGGTAGCGGGTGTGCGTCTCGGCGCGTACCAGCCGGGCGGCCTCGGCGATGGTCAGTCGCGCCGGGAGGAAGACCACCTCGGTGCGCGGCATCATCACCTCGCGGATCATGCTGGCTCCGGCCACCAGGACCTCGTCGATGATGCGCCGCTCGTCCGGGTCGAGCAGGGTGTTCGCCGCGACCAGGTCCCGTAGCTCCGCCTCGGAGATGCGCTCCCGACCGGCTGCCGGGCCGGTCCCGAGGAGATCGGTGACGAGTCGGGTGGCGCCGTCCGCGGCGCGAACCAGCACCCGGGCGACGGCCCGGGCGAGCGGACCGGGGTCGCGGCGGGGCCGCACCCGCACGCGTCGCCGGAGCCCGGTACGGGCCGCTTCCCGCATGACAGAGATGGTAGACACCGTTGGCTCACCACACCGGGGATCTGCGGAGTGGACCACAGATGTTCGGCTCTGTTTAATCGTGAGAGATTATGATGGAATGGGGATGGCGGTGGCGTCGGCGAGGGTGCCGGCCACCGCTTTAGGGTGATCACCAAAGGGCCACGTCCCGGGCGGGCCAGGCAGGAGGCAACGACGTGAAACTGCTCGTCACCGGGGGCGCCGGCTTCATCGGCAGCGTGGTGACCCGAATGCTGCTCGACGCGGGTCACCAGGTGGTCGTCCTGGACGACCTGCGCACCGGCCATCGGGAGGCGCTCGCCCCGGACGCGACTCACGTCGAGGCGCCCATCCACGACGCCGCCCGCATCATCACCCCGGACGCCGGCTTCGACGGGGTGCTGCACTTCGCCGCACTGATCGCCGCCGGCGAGTCGATGGTCAAGCCGGAGCTCTACTGGCAGACCAACACCGTCGGCACGCTCGCCCTGATCGACGCGGTCCGCGCCGCCGGGGTGCCGCGAATGGTCTTCTCCTCCACCGCCGCCGTCTACGGCAACCCCACCGAGCTGCCCATCACCGAGACCGCGGTCAAGGCGCCCACCAACACGTACGGCGCCACCAAGCTCGCCGTCGACATGGCGCTCACCTCCGAGACGATCGCGCACGGGCTGGCCGCCGTGTCGCTGCGCTACTTCAACGTGGCGGGCGCCCACCTCGACGGCGACGTCGCCCTCGGCGAACGGCACGACCCGGAGACGCACCTGATCCCGATCGCCCTGGAGGTCGCCGCCGGCCGGCGGGAGAAGCTCCAGCTCTTCGGCGACGACTACCCCACCGTGGACGGCACCTGCGTCCGCGACTACATCCACGTCGCCGACCTGGCCCGGGCGCACCTGCTGGCACTGGACGCCGCCACCAGCGGCCAACACCGGATCTACAACCTGGGCAACGGCAACGGCTTCACCAACCGTCAGGTCGCCGACGTGGTCCGCGAGGTCACCGGGCACCAGTTGCCCGTCGAGGTGGCGCCGCGCCGTGAGGGCGACCCGGCCGAGCTGGTGGCCTCCTCCGCGCTGGCCCGCGACGAGCTGGGCTGGGTGCCACAGAAGCCGACGCTGCACGACATGGTCGGCGACGCGTGGGCCTTCTACCGCACGCACATCCTGGAGCAGAAGTCATGACCCGTCCCACCGGTGACGTCGCCGAGCGGGCCGCTGCCGGCTTCGCCGGGCAGTTCGGCAGCCAGGCCGCCGGCCGGTGGGCGGCTCCCGGCCGGGTCAACCTGATCGGCGAGCACACCGACTACAACGAAGGGTTCGTGCTGCCCTTCGCGCTGCCGATGCGTACGGTCGTCGCCGCCGACCGGCAGGACGGCGAGCAGTGGACGGTCTGGTCCGAGCTCTCCGACGAGACGATCACCTTCGGGGCCGACGACGTCGCCGAGGCGGGTCGGGTGACCGGCTGGGGCGCGTACGTCGCCGGGGTGGTGTGGGCGCTCCGCGAGGCCGGTCACCCGGTTCCGGGCGCCCGGATGGCGATCGCCTCCGACGTGCCGCTGGGCTCCGGGCTCTCCTCCTCGGCCGCGCTGGAGTCGGCCGTGCTGGCCGCCCTGCTCGACCTCGGTGGGCTGGACCTGTCCCCGGAACTGCAGCCCCGCTTGGCGCAGCGGGCGGAGAACGTCTACGTGGGCGCGCCGACCGGCATCATGGACCAGTCCGCGGTGATCCGCTGCCGCGCCGGGCACGCCCTCTTCCTGGACTGCCGCGACGAGTCGGTCGAGCAGATCCCGTTCGATCTGGACGCCGCCGGGCTGGCCGTGCTGGTCATCGACAGCCGGGCGCCGCACCGGCACGCCGACGGTGAGTACGCTGCCCGTCGCCGCTCCTGCGAGGCCGGCGCCAGAGCGCTCGGCGTCGTCGCCCTGCGGGACGTGGGCGTCGACCAGCTCGACGACGCGCTCGCCCAGCTCGACGACGAGGAGACCCGCCGACGGGTCCGGCACGTGGTCACCGAGGACCAGCGCGTGCTCGACACGGTGGCGCTGCTCCGCGCCGCCCGGGTCCGCGACATCGGCCCGCTGCTCACCGCGTCGCACGTCTCGATGCGCGACGACTTCGAGATCACCGTGCCGGAGATCGACACCGCGGTCGAGGCGGCGCTGGCGGCCGGCGCGCTCGGTGCCCGGATGACCGGCGGAGGCTTCGGCGGCTGTGTCCTCGCCCTGGTCGAGGCCGACCGCGCCGACGCGATCGCCGCCGCCGTCACCGCCGCGTACGCCGAGCGCGGTTTCACCGCCCCCGGCACCGTGACAGTCCTCCCGGCCCCCGGCGCCACCCGCCTCGACTGACCCCGCACCCTCCCCACGGGCTCGCCTGGAGGCCGCGGGGAGGGTAGGTCAGCTGGCTTCGACGATCATGGCGGCGCCGACCGTGCGGTTGGTGGCCTCGTCGATGATGACGAAGCCTCCGGTGGTGCGGTTGCGGCGGTACTCGTCGGCGAGCAACGGCACGGTGGTACGCAGCCGAACCCGGCCGATCTCGTTGAGCCGCAGCTCGTCGGCCGACTCGTCGCGGTGCAGCGAGTTGATGTCCAACCGGTAGTGCAGCCCGCGCACGATCGCCCGTGCCGACCGGGTGGTGTGCTTGATCGCGTAGCGGCCGCCGACTCGCAGAGGGGCCGTCTCGTCCATCCAGCAGACCATCGCCTCGATGTCCTGGGCCACCGCCGGCGCGTTGTTCGGCCGGCAGATCAGGTCACCCCGCGAGATGTCGATCTCGTCGGCCAGTCGTACCGTCACCGACATCGGCGGGAACGCCTCCGGAACCGGCCCGTCGGCGGTCTCCACGGCGGCGATCCGGCTGGTGAAGCCGGACGGCAGCACCATCACCTCGTCACCCGGCTTGAGCACGCCGGAGGCGACCTGGCCGGCGTAGCCGCGGTAGTCGGTGACCGTGGTCGACTGCGGACGGATCACGTACTGCACCGGGAACCGGACGTCGACCAGGTTGCGGTCGCTCGCGATGTGCACCCGTTCCAGGTGGTGCAGCAGCGACGGGCCCTCGTACCAGGGCATGTTCTCCGATCGGGTGACGATGTTGTCGCCACGCAGCGCGGAGATCGGCACCACGGTCAGGTCCGGGACGTCGAGTTTCGCGGCGAACGCGGTGAACTCGTCGGCGATCCGCTCGTAGACCTCCTGCGACCAGTCCACCAGGTCCATCTTGTTGACGCAGAGGACCAGGTGCGGCACCCGCAGCAGGGAGCACAGGAACGCGTGCCGGCGGGACTGCTCGACCAGGCCCTTGCGCGCGTCCACCAGGATCAACGCCAGGTCGGCGGTGGACGCCCCGGTGACCATGTTGCGGGTGTACTGGATGTGCCCAGGGGTGTCGGCGATGATGAACTTGCGCCGCGGGGTGGCGAAGTACCGGTACGCCACATCGATGGTGATGCCCTGCTCCCGCTCGGCCCGCAGACCGTCGGTGAGCAACGCCAGGTCGGTGTACTCGTCACCGCGGGCCGCGCTGACCGCCTCCACCGCGGCCAACTGGTCGGTGAAGAGCGACTTGGTGTCGTAGAGCAGCCGACCGATCAGGGTCGACTTCCCGTCGTCCACGCTGCCGGCGGTGGCGAACCGCAGCAGGTCCATCGGCCGGGCCTCCGGCCCGGCCCCGGTGACAGCCCGGGCTTCCGCATTCGCGGATGCCACGATATCGGTGCTCATCAGAAGTAGCCCTCCCGCTTGCGGTCCTCCATGGCGGCCTCACTGACCCGGTCGTCACCACGGGTCGCGCCGCGCTCGGTGATCCGGGTGGCCGCCACCTCCTCGATGACCTTCTCCACGGTGTCCGCGTCGGAACGGACCGCCGCGGTGCAGGAGGCGTCTCCCACGGTGCGGTAGCGCACCTGCGCCTTGAACCGCTCCTCACCCGCGCGGGGGCGGAAGAACTCGTTGACCGCGTAGAACATGCCGTCCCGTTCGATCACCTCGCGCTCGTGCGCGTAGTAGATCGAGGGCAGCGGGATGTGTTCCCGTGCGATGTAGTGCCAGACGTCCAGCTCGGTCCAGTTGGACAGCGGGAAGACCCGGATCGACTCGCCCGGGTGGTGCCGACCGTTGTACAGCGACCACAGCTCCGGCCGCTGATTCTTCGGGTCCCACTGGCCGAACTCGTCGCGGAAGCTGAACATCCGCTCCTTCGCCCGAGCCTTTTCCTCGTCGCGGCGGGCGCCGCCGAACAGCGCGTCGAAGCGGTGCTTCTCGACGGCGTCCAGCAGCACCGGCGTCTGGATCCGGTTGCGCATGCCGTCGCCGGACTCCCGAACGAGGCCGCTCGCCAGGGCCTCCGGCACGCTCGCCACCACGAGCTGCAACCCCAGCTCGGCGACCCGCTGGTCGCGGTATTCGAGGACCTCGGGGAAGTTGTGCCCGGTGTCGACGTGCATGACGGGGAAGGGGATGTTGGCCGGGGCGAACGCCTTCTGCGCCAGCCGCAGCATGACGATCGAATCCTTGCCACCGGAGAAGAGCAGCACCGGGCGTTCCATCTCGGCGACCACCTCGCGCATCACGAAGATGCTCTCCGCCTCCAGAGCGTCCAGGTGAGAGACCCGGTACGCCGCCGGGGTGGTCATGACACCGGCTCGATTCGCTCGCTCATCCGAATTCCAGACCTTTCCGGTCGGGCATGTCAAGAAATTGCGCTCAGGCTACCCGGAATGTCTCTGCAGCGCTGCAAGCAACCGGGTGGCGAGATCCTTGCGGCAGACCAACAGGTCAGGCAGGCGCGGATCCGCCTCGTTGTATCTCAGCGCAGAACCATCGATCCGGGAAGCGTGCAGCCCGGTGGCCGTCGCCACAGCCACCGGGGCAGCCGAGTCCCACTCGTACTGCCCGCCGGCATGGATGTACGCGTCCACCTCGCCGGTGACCACGGCGGCGATCTTCGCGCCGGCCGAGCCCATCGGCACCAGATGCGCCCCGACGTCCTCGGCCAGGTCGGTCAGGAAGACGGGCGGGCGACTCCGACTCGCCGCCAGGCGGATCTTCCGCTCGCCGGCCGTCGCCGCCTCCACCGTCATCGGCGGGTACGCCGGCGGGTAGTCCGTGCCCAGCACCCGGTGTTGTGCCGGGAGCCCCACCGCCCCCGCGACCAGCCCGTGCGGGCTCGGCGCGTTACGCGCCCAGAGCGCCACGTGCACCGCCCAGTCCGAGCGGCCCTCCTCGGAGAACTCCCGGGTGCCGTCCAACGGGTCGATGATCCACACCCGGTCCGAGGTCAACCGCGACACCGCTCCGGTGTTCACCTCGGCCGCCCAGGCCAGCCGCGAGCCCTCGTCCTCCTCGGAGAGCACCGTGTCACCAGGCCGCCACTTCGCCAACTCGGTGCGGATCAGGTCGTGCGACACCTTGTCCCCGGCCGACTTCAGCGCGCCGGTGTCCGCGAAACCCATCTCCGTGCGCAGGTCGAGCAGCGCCTGCCCGGCCCGGGAAGCCAACCATCGGGCGAACGCGCCATCGATCATCGGAGGACTGGTCATCTGCCCGCTCCCGTCGCCTCGCCGCGACCCGTGACCGCACGGACCGATTCGCCGCGACCCGCGTCGCCGGTTGCGGCACGCCGAAAGGCGCAGACTACCGGCCGACCGTGTCCGATCCGGTACGCCTCGCCCGGTCAGCGACGCTCGGGAACCCCCGTGAGCCCCTCAGCCGCCGTGGTAGAGGTTCTGCGTCGGCTCCACACCCTTGACGATCACCGACTCCACCACATCGGCCGCCCGGTCCACCAGGAAATCCAGCTCCTTGCGCTCAGCCGCGCCAAAATCCGACAACACATAGTCCGCCGGATCCTGCCGCCCCGGCGGTCGGCCGACCCCGAACCGGACCCGCGCGTAGTCCTTCGTGCCCAACGACTTCGACATCGACCGCAGGCCGTTGTGCCCGCCCTCGCCGCCGCCGAACTTGACCCGCACCTGGCCGAACCCGATGTCCAGCTCGTCATGCACCGCGATCACCTGCGTCGCCGGCACCTTGTAGAACTGCGCCAGCGCCGCCACCGGCCCGCCGGAGAGGTTCATGTACGTCAGTGGCTTGACCAGCACCAGCTTCGGCCCACCGAACCCCAGCCGCGCCTCGCTCACCTCGGCCACCGCCCGCTTGTGTCGCCCGAAGCGCGCACCCACCCGCCCGGCCAGCAGATCGGCCACCATGAACCCGACGTTGTGCCGGTTCCCGGCGTACTCCCGACCCGGGTTGCCCAGGCCGACCACCAGCCACGGCCCCGCCTCGTCCGTCACGACCCGTCCCTCCCGACGCCCATCCCACCCGATACGCCGACAGGCGCCCCCGAACACTCGGGGACGCCTGCCGCACAAAACGAACCGATCAGGCCTCGGTACGCGCCTCGGTGGTCTCTTCGCCCTCGGCGACGTCCGCGTCCTCGGAGCCCTCGGTGGTCTCGCCAACCTCGGCCTCGGCCTCGTCGGTGGCCACCTCGATCTCGGGCAGGGTCGCCTCGAGCTGCTCGGCGGTGGGGGCGGCGGTCACCGACGCGACGGTGAGCTCCGAGTCGGCGGCCAGCTCGACGCCGGACGGCAGCACGACGTCACCGGCGGTCACCAGGGTGCCCGCCTCCAGGCCCTCGATCGACGCCTCGAGGTGGTCCGGAACCTTGGTGGCGTCGGCCGTCACCGAGAGGGTGTCGTGGTCGTGCACGATCAGCGTGTCCTTCGCGGCCTCGCCGGTCAGCTGAACCGGGACCTCGACGGTGACCTTCTCGCCGCGGCGAACCAGGATCAGGTCGACGTGCTCGAAGGTGTCCCGGATCGGGTCACGCTGGATCGCCTTCGGCAGCGCCAGCACCTGGGTGCCGTCGGTGATGTCGATCGCGAAGAGCTGGTTGGCACCGCCCTTACGGATCGCGGCGGCGAACTCCCGCGACGGCAGCGCGATGTGCTTGGGCTTCTCGCCGTGGCCGTAAAGCACGGCGGGCACCTTGCCGGCCCGGCGGGTACGGCGGGCACCACCCTTGCCGAACTCGGTGCGGGGCTCGGCGCTGATCTTTACCTCGGACACGGGGAAACTCCTGATGCTTTTCGCTGCGGCGGCTTGTCGTCTGGCGGTGCTGGGGCGAGGGGCTCGCTGGGGCTCATGCGTCATGAACGACTGCCCGGAGCACCGCGTCGATGACGGTGCCTCCGTGCGGCGCTATTCAGCGGCCCGCCGGGCACCCTCGCCGTGGCAACCGCACCAGTCTACCCGAGCTGTTTCGAGGGTTGCCGGCAGTCCCCGATCACGGCTCCAGACCGGCGCGTCGGTGGTGCTCCCACCAGCGTGCCGGCCCCGTTTTCACCAGTTTGACAGCCCCGCCCCCTCCGGCGTGCCAAGTGGCGGAAACGGGGCTCACCCGCAGCGCGAGGGTCAGCTCAGGCCACCGAAGAGGGTGGTCACCGAGCCGTCGTCGAAGACCTCCCGGATCGCTCGCGCCAGCAGCGGCGCGATCGACAGCACGGTCAGCTTGTCCAACTGCTTCTCCGGCGGCAGCGGCAACGTGTTGGTCACCACGATCTCGCTGATCGAGCTGTTCTTCAACCGCTCGGTCGCCGGGTCCGACAGCAGCGCGTGGGTGGACGCGACCACGATCTCGGCCGCCCCCGACTCCTTGAGGATGTCCGCGGCCTTGGCAATCGTGCCACCGGTGTCGATCATGTCGTCGACGATCAGGCAGACCCGACCCTCCACCTCGCCGACGACCCGGTTCGCGACGACCTGGTTCGGCTTCATCGGGTCACGGGTCTTGTGGATGAACGCGAGTGGGCAGCCGCCCAGCCGGTCGGTCCACCGCTCGGCCACCCGCACCCGGCCCGAATCCGGTGCCACCACGGTCATCGGCCGGCCCGCGTACTTGTGCTCCACGTACTCGGCCAGGATGTCCATCGCGAAGAGGTGATCCACCGGGCCGTCGAAGAAGCCCTGGATCTGCGCGGTGTGCAGGTCGACGGTGAGGATGCGGTTCGCGCCGGCGGTCTTCAACAGGTCCGCCACCAGGCGGGCCGAGATCGGCTCCCGACCCCGGTGCTTCTTGTCCTGGCGCGCGTACGGGTAGAACGGCAGCACCACGGTGATCCGCTTGGCCGACCCCCGCTTCAGCGCGTCCACCATGATCAGGGTCTCCATGACCCAGGTGTTCACCCCGTGCGTGACGGACTGCACCACGAAGGCGTCCGAACCACGCACCGAGTCCTTGAAACGCACGAAGATCTCGCCGTTGGCGAACTCGTACGCGTCGGCCGGGGTCGGCGCGACGCCGAGCACCTCGCCGATCTCCTTGGCCAACTCCGGAAAGCCACGTCCGGAAAAGAGCATCAGGCTTTTGCGGTTTTCCGCGACGATGCTGCCCATGGGCCCGTCTGCTCCCGTTATGTCGGCGGTACCCGACCCGGTGGTGGTGGGTCAGGGACTAGTCGGTTGCAGTATCTCCCGTGCCGGATGCGCCGCCCACCGTCTCGGCCACCCCGTGCATTGCCTCACTGTCGCTTGCGGCGCCGGTCACCTCCGACGCACCCTCGGCACCGCGCAGCGCACGCTCGGCAGCCGCCGCCGAGACCGTTCCGGGTCGCTTGCGCGCGACCCAGCCCTCGATGTTGCGCTGCGGCGCGCGGGTCACCCCGAGCGCGCCCGGCGGCACGTCCTGGGCGATCGCACTGCCCGCCGCCACGTACGCCCCGGCGCCCACCTCTACCGGCGCGATCAGGCTCGTGTCGCAGCCGACGAACGCACCCTCGCCCACGACCGTCCGGTGCTTGTTCACCCCGTCGTAGTTAACGAAGATCGTCGCCGCGCCGATGTTGGCCTTCGCACCGATCGTGGCGTCACCCACGTACGTCAGGTGCGGCACCTTCGCACCCGGGCCGATCTCGGAGTTCTTCACCTCGACGAACGTGCCGACCTTGGACTTGTCGGACAGCCGCGCGGCCGGCCGCAGGTACGCGTACGGCCCGACGCTGGCACCCGCGCCGACCTCGGCGCCGACGGCGTGGCTGCGGACCACCGACGCGCCGGGGCCGACGATCGTGTCGATCAGCGTGACGTCCGGCCCGATCTGCGCGCCCGCGCCGACCACCGTGCCGCCGCGCAGCTGGGTGTTCTGGTCGACCACCGCGTCGCGGTCCAGCGCCACCGTCACGTCGATCCAGGTGGTCACCGGATCGAGCAGGCTCACCCCGGTGCGCATCCACACCTCGTTGACCCGGTCGCGCAGTAGCCGACGCAGCGTCGCCAGCTCCACCCGGTCGTTGCAACCCAACGTCTCGGTGTGGTCGACGGCAACGTGCACCGCCACCGGCTCACCGGCGGAACGGAGCAGCCCGAAGACGTCGGTCAGGTACTCCTCGCCCTGGTCGTTGTCGGTGGAGAGCTTGCTCAGCGCCTCGCGCAACCGCACCGCGTCGAACGCGTAGATGCCAGCGTTGATCTCACGGATCGCGCGCTGCGTGGCGTCGGCGTCGCGCTCCTCGACGATCTGCTCCAGCCGGCCGTCGGCGTCCCGGACGATCCGCCCGAGCCCGGTCGGGTCGGGCACCTCGGCGGCCAGCACGGTGGCCGCCGCGGCGGCCTCCTCGTGTGCGGTCACCAACGCGCCCACCGTCTCGGGTCGCAGCAGTGGCACGTCCCCGTTGATCACCACGACCGTGCCGGCGCCGTCCGGGACGGCCTCCAGCGCGATCCGCACGGCGTGCCCGGTGCCGAGCTGCTCGGCCTGGAGCACGGGCGTGGCGTCCGGGGCGACCTCGGTCAGGTGCTCCCGGACCTGGTCGACGCCGTGCCCGACCACCACGACGGTGCGGTCCGCGGCCAACGGCGCGGCGGCGCTCAGCACGTGACCGAGCAGCGTCCGACCGAGCAGGGGGTGCAGCACCTTGGGCAGCGTCGACTTCATCCGCTTGCCCTCACCGGCGGCGAGCACGACGACGGTACGGAGGTGGGGCTGAGGCACGACGTGGCTCCCGTCGGGACGGCGGACACTCTCGCGGCCATGCTAGCCGCGGCGCCCGGCACGATCCCCTCTTACCCCCACCCGACCCTAAAACGGACGTAGGTGGGCAGCTCGGCCGCCAGGGTTCGAACCTGAAATACGGGTACCAAAGACCCGGGTGTTGCCAATTACACCACGGCCGATCAACGATGCGAGCACCTCGCATCAGGGGGATGGGCATCCCGCGCTACACCTTAGCGCCCCGGCCGCCGGACGCCATCGTTCATACCGCCCCGCCCTGATCGAGCCGCAACCCGCGCACTCCTGCGTGGATCGCCACGACGCGTCTCCGCCGCCCTGAGCCGCCCCAACCCATCCACCGACAATACTGTCCTGACCTGCGGCTTTGGGCAGCTATGCGAGGGTGATTCGAAACTTCCCCGTGCGATCTACGGTGCCGTAAGTTACGGTGACGTAGGCGTAGCTTCGTGATCGCAATCGTCCCCCTGCGAGGTCCCATGTCCACTGCTCTGCTCGATCCCAACCCCGCCGGCACCGGCCCCAAACCACTCACCGACGGCAGCCAGTCCCCCGGAATCCTGGCCGCCCTCTGGGGTTTCGTGGTCATCCCCTTCGTCGCCCTGCTGATCGCCGTGCCGGTGGCATGGGGCGGCTGGCTGGGCTGGACCGACGTGGTCATCGGCCTGGTCTGGTACGTCGTCTCCGGACTCGGCATCACCGTCGGCTTCCACCGCTACTTCACGCACGGCTCGTTCAAGGCCAAGCGGTGGCTGCGGGTGACGCTCGCGGTGGCGGGTTCGCTGGCGGTGCAGGGCGAGATCATCCAGTGGGTCGCCGACCACCGGCGGCACCACGCGTTCTCCGATCTGGAGGGTGACCCGCACTCGCCGTGGCGCTTCGGCACCAGCTTCTGGGCGTTGACCCGGGGCCTGTTCCACGCCCATGTGGGCTGGCTGTTCCGCCGGGAGTTGTCCAACCGGGAGCGTTTCGCACCGGATCTCATCGCGGACCGTGACATCAGCCGGGTCGATCGGCTCTTCCCTGCGATGGTGGCCATCTCACTGCTCGGCCCGGCGCTGATCGGCGGCCTGGTGTCCTGGTCCTGGCAGGGCGCGCTGACCGCGTTCTTCTGGGCGGGGCTGGTTCGAATCGGTCTGCTGCACCACGTCACCTGGGCGATCAACTCGGTCTGCCACGTCTACGGCGAGCGTCCGTTCGCGATGCGCCAGGGCGACCGTGCGTCGAACTTCTGGCCGCTGGCGATCCTGTCGTTCGGCGAGAGCTGGCACAACCTGCACCACGCCGACCCCACCAGTGCCCGGCACGGCGTGCTGCGTGGACAGGTGGACATCTCCGCCCGGGTGATCTGGTTGTTCGAGAAGACCGGCGCGGCGACGCAGGTGCGCTGGCCGAAGCCGGAACGACTCGCCGCCAAGCTGGTGAAGCCGGTCGCACCCCGATAAACCGGGCGGTGCACCGGGATGCCGCCTGGCAGGATGGCCGGATGATCGAGCCACGCGGGGGGACCGGACGGCTCGGCACACGGGGGGCCGGGCCCGATCCGGGTACGGTCGGACGGCGTGGCAGGGTGGTCGGACCGCCCGCCAGTGAGGCGACGACGTGAACGGGCACAGCGGAGGCACCATTCCACGGCAGGGCGTCACCGAGCGCCAGCGAGGCGGCGACATGCCTGAGGTCAATAACGGTAACGGTGTCGGCGGCCGGCGGGCGACGCCGCCGGCTCCGGCCCCGGCAGCCAAACCCAAACCCGCCTCCCGAGTCCGCATGTCGGCGGCCCAGCGACGCGAGCAGTTGATCGCGACCGGGCGGCAGCTCTTCGCCGAGCGCGGTTTCGACGCCACCTCCATCGAGGAGGTCGCGGCCCGCGCCAAGGTCTCCAAGCCGGTGGTGTACGAGCACTTCGGCGGCAAGGAAGGGCTCTACGCGGTGGTGGTGGACCGGGAGGTCCGGGCCCTGCTGGACCGGATCACCACGGCGTTGACCGCCGGGCACCCACGGGAGCTGCTGGAGCAGGCGGCCCTGGCCCTGCTGGGCTACATCGAAGAGGAGACCAGCGGTTTCCGGGTGCTGGTCCGCGAGTCGCCGTTGATGTCCGGCACGGCCAACTTCAGCAGCGTGATGAACGACGTGGCGCACCAGGTCGAGCACATCCTGGGCGCCGAGTTCAAGAGCCGCGGGTACGACCCGAAGCTCGCCGAGCTGTACTCGCAGGCGCTGGTCGGCATGGTGGCACTGACCGGACGCTGGTGGCTGGAGGTGCGCAAGCCGCGCAAGGAGACGGTGGCGGCGCACCTCGTCAACCTTGCCTGGAACGGGTTGTCGCACCTGGAGGCGAAGCCGACGTTGATCACCGCCCGGCGTCGCTGACCACGGGTCAGCGGCGGTGCACGTCGGCCACCGGGTGTTTGCGGTGCTCCAGCTCCGCCTGGGCGTGTTCCGGTGGGCCGACCTTGTCGTAGAGTCCGGTGCCGAGCAGGATCAGGCCGAACAGCATCGACACGACCACTGTCGACATCGAAAAGTTGAGGAAGTTCGCCCCGGTCTGCAGCACGGACATCATCAGGATGCTGGTAACCAGGAACACCACCCCGGCGGTGAGGTTCATGTAGTGGCCGAGGTTGCTGCGCCGTGAAGCCCCGATGATCAGGACGACTCCGAAGACCACCGACGCGAGCGAGAACGCCAGGTTGGTGCGGAGCCCGAGGGCCCAGGTGCTGCTTCGGTCGAAGAGCGGGTTGCCGATCGTCTCGGCGACGCCCCAGACGCCGAAGACCAGGATGTAGACGCCGATCAGGCCGGAGAGGACCCGGTAGAGCGGCCGTGCCGGATGGTTCACCGGGAAGTGCGGCATACCCAGACCCCCTGAATTGACCGTTTCAGGAGGATTGTCACCCAAGCCAGAGCCAACTGTCCGCAAAACCACAATGCGGAAGGTCCGCCGGAGGCTGGACCAGGTCAGGTTTTCGCCGGAGCCCGAGCTGCGCAGGGATCAAGCCTGACCGCCCGGAGCAGCTCGGGCTCCGGCGAAAACCACGGCCGCACCCAAGAAACAAACTCAGAGAACAAGCCGAGCCTTCTGGAAAGCCTCAGCCTCGTCGTCCGACCCGACCTTGCCGTACATGCCGACCATGAGCAGCACCAGGGCGGCGGCCATCACGACCATGACGGTGGTGATGCTGAAGTTGAAGAAGTTGGCGTCGGTCCGGATGAACGCGAGACCGGCCAGGCTGACCACCATCAGGGCGTACGCCAGCCACTGGTTGATCGCCACGTCGATGTTGCGGCCGAGCGCG
Organism: Micromonospora parathelypteridis; assembly: GCF_014201145.1. Classification (NCBI taxonomy): domain Bacteria; kingdom Bacillati; phylum Actinomycetota; class Actinomycetes; order Micromonosporales; family Micromonosporaceae; genus Micromonospora; species Micromonospora parathelypteridis. Next base: position 3,931,019 of record NZ_JACHDP010000001.1, on the reverse strand, counting down.
GTGCCGATCAGCACGACGATCCCGACCAGAACGGTGAGCAGCGAGAAGCCGAGGTTGGTGCCCTGACCGAGGACCTGGGTGTCGTCCTGGGCGAGGATCTCGTTGCCGGTGCTCGTGATGATGCCGAGCACACCGAAGACCACCAGGTACAGACCGGTCAGCCCGCCGATCGCCCGGTAGATCGGCCGCGCGGGGTGGTTGACGGGGGTGTGGGCCATGTCTGTGTCTCCAACGCCGTGGGGTGAGGTGTCGCCGACGATTGTCCCGCATGTGGCGGTGTGACGCCGCACACGGCCCCCGGGCCGGCGCGTTCGGCCCGGTCAGCTCTCGGGAAGCTCCTCGGCGAGCGTCATCCAGCTCTCCTCGATCCGCTCCCGCTCGGCGCGCAGATCCTTGAGCTGGGTGTCCAACTCGGCGACCCGGGCGTAGTCGGTGGCGTCCGTCGCGAGCTGATCGAGCAGCGTGGTCTCGCGCTGGTCGAGCTTGCTGAGCTGCCGTTCCAACCGGGTCAGTTCCTTGCGTGCCTGACGGACCTCGGCGGCGGACATGCCACTCGCGGTCGGACTGGTGGTCACAGCCGTCGGGTTGGCCCCGGCCCGAGGGCTGCCGGACCGCTCCGCGGTCCGGGCAAGGTACTCGTCCACACCGCCCGGCAGGTGCACCAGCCGGCCGTCGCCGAACATCCCGTACGCCGTGTCGGTGACCCGCTCGATCAGGTAGCGGTCGTGGCTCGCCACGATGATCGTGCCGGGCCACGAGTCGAGCAGGTCCTCCAGCGCGGCGAGGGTGTCGGTGTCCAGGTCGTTGGTGGGCTCGTCGAAGAGCAGCACGTTCGGCTCGCCGGCGAGCAGCCGCAGCATCTGCAACCGGCGGCGTTCCCCACCGGAGAGGTCACTGACCGGGGTCCAGAGCCGGCGGTCGTCGAAGCCGAACACCTCGGCGAGTTGCGCGGCCGAGACCTCCCGATCGCCGAGCTGCACCCTGCGGGCGACCTCCTCGACGGCTTCGAGCACGCGCAGGTGCCCGGGCAACTCACTGAGCTCCTGAGAGAGGAATGCGGGTCGCACGGTGGAGCCGGTGCCGAGGCGGCCACCGTCGGGGCGGGTGATGCCGGCCAGCATCCGCAGCAGCGTGGTCTTGCCAGCGCCGTTGGCACCGAGGATGGCGATCCGGTCGCCGGGACCGACCAGCCAGGTGACGTCGCGCAGGATCTCCTTGGGGCCGGCGTGCAGCTCGACGTTCTCCAGGTCGTACACCTGCTTGCCGAGCCGGGAGGTGGCCATGCGCTGCAGGGACATGGTGTCGCGCGCCGGCGGCACGTCGGCGATCAAGGCGTTCGCGGCGTCGATGCGGAACTGGGGCTTGGAGGTCCGGGCGGGCGGGCCACGGCGCAGCCAGGCGATCTCCTTGCGGAGCAGGTTCTGCCGGCGGGCCTCGGTGGCGGCGGCGACGCGTTCACGCTCGGCACGGGCGAGGGTCCAGGCGGCGAACCCACCCTCGTAGGCCCGGACGGTCTGGTCGGCGACCTCCCAGGTGTTGGTGCAGACCGCGTCCAGGAACCACCGGTCGTGGGTGACCACGACCAGGGCGCCCTTGCGGCCGACCAGGTGCCGGGCCAGCCAGTCGACACCGCCGACGTCGAGGTGGTTGGTGGGCTCGTCGAGGATGAGCAGGTCGGAGTCGCGGACGAGCAGCGCGGCGAGCGCCACCCGCCGCCGTTCGCCACCGGACATCGGGCCGACCGGCTGGTCGAGGCCGAGGTGCGGCATACCGAGGCCGTCGAGGATGGCACGGACCCCGGCGTCGCCGGCCCACTCGTGCTCGGCGCCCATGCCCTCGTCGAGCCAGGCGGTCCCGAGCACCACGTCCCGGACGGTGGAGTCGGGGGCGAGCGTGAGCTGCTGCGGCAGCCAGAGCACGCGCAGGTCGCGGCGGTGCGTCACCCGGCCGTCGTCGGGGTCCTCCTGCTTGGTGAGCAACCGCAGCAGGGTGGACTTGCCGGCACCGTTGAGGCCGACCACGCCGATCCGGTCGGCGTCGTCCAGGCCGAGCGAGACGTCCGTGAGCAGCCGCCCTGCGGCGCCGTACCCCTTGGACACCCGGTCCAGATTGACGATGTTCGCCACGTTCCACCCTTCATGATCAAAGCGTCCCGGTGCCGGCGGGCACCTGGACGCCTGACCCAAGGGTACGCGGACGACATGGATGCCCTCGCCGCGCGCCCGGTGGGACGCCTCGTCAGCCGACGCGAGCGCCGGCGACCGGGCCGTGCGCGACCCGGGCCTCCCGGCACACGCCCGCAGCAGTCAACTCGGCGGCGATCCGCTCCGCGTCTGCCCCGTCGGCAGCGAGGAACACGCAGGTCGGCCCGGAGCCGGAGACGATGCCGGTGAGCGCGCCGGCCGCCTCACCGGCCTTGAGGGTGTCGGCCAGCGCCGGGCGCATGGCCAGCGCGGCGTCCTGGAGGTCGTTGCCGAGTGTCCGGGCGAGCACCCGGGGGTCACGCTGGCGCAACGCACCCAGCAGCGCGTCGGTGCTGCCCAGCGGCGCACCGGCGGACCCGGCGTCGCGGAGCCGATCCAACTCGCGGTACGCGGCCGGGGTGCTGAGGCCGCCGTCGGCGATCGCCACCACCCAGTGCCAGGAGGTGGGGCGGGCCAGCACGGGGCTGATCGCCTCGCCCCGGCCGGTGCCCAGCGCGGTGCCGCCGTAGATCAGGAAGGGCACGTCGGAGCCGAGGTCCGCGGCGATCCCGGCTAACTCGTCGCGGGACAGCCCGGTGCCCCACAGCGCGTCGCAGGCCACCAGCGTGGCGGCCGCGTCGGCGCTACCGCCGGCCAGCCCACCGGCGAGGGGGATCTGCTTTCGCAGGTGCAGTCGGGCGTGGGGCAGCACGCCCGCGTACCCGGCGAGGGCGTGCGCCGCGCGGATCACCAGGTTGGTGTCGTCCAACGCCAACTCCCCGGTGCCTTCGCCCTCCATGGTCAGGGCGAGAGTGTCGCCCCGGCGGGCCGTCAGCTCGTCGTAGATCGAGATGGCGTGGTACACCGTGTTCAGCTCGTGGTAGCCGTCACGGCGAAGAGGGCCAACCCCGAGGTGCAGATTGACCTTCGCGGGCACCCGGACCTTCACCGGGCCGATGGCCCCGCGTCGCTCGTCCTCGCCGTCCGGTCGCCAGGCCTCGGTCACGGGGTGATGTCCCGTACGCGCAGACGAATGTCGAACAGCTCGGTCAAGATCAGCTCCTCAGGCACGGCGTCAGCCTACTTCGCGGCCCGCGTACCGGCCGGAGCCGACGCGGCGATGGCGGTGAACTGCTCGACGGTCAGTGACTCCCCCCGGGCGCCGGGGTCGACGCCGGCCGCGGTGAGGGCGGCGGCGGCCCGGTCCGGGCCGCCGGCCCAGCCGGCCAGGGCGGCCCGCAGCGTCTTGCGCCGCTGCGCGAACGCCGCGTCGACCACCGCGAAGACCTCTTCCCGGGGTACGTCGGCTCGAGGTGGTTCGCGGCAGGTGAACGCGACCAGGCCGGAGTCGACGTTGGGGACCGGCCAGAACACGTTCGGGGGCACCCGACCGGCGCCCCGGGCCTGGGCGTACCAGGCGAGCTTGACCGACGGGATGCCGTACACCTTGGAGCCGGGACCGGCGACGAGCCGGTCGGCGACCTCCTTCTGCACCATCACCAGGCCGTGCCGCAGGGTGGGCAGCACGGCGAGCAGGTGCAGCACGACGGGCACGGCCACGTTGTAGGGCAGGTTCGCCACCAGCGCGGTCGGCGGCGGATCCGCCAGCTCGGCGGGGTCGATGCGCAGCGCGTCGGCGCGGTGCACGGTGAGCCGGCCGGCATCGGCCCCGGCGTGCCGCGCGGCGGTCTCCGGCAGCGCCCCGGCGAGCACCGGGTCGATCTCCACGGCGTGGACGTGCCCGGCGACCGGCAGCAGCCCCAGGGTCAGCGAGCCGAGCCCGGGCCCGACCTCCAGGGCCACGTCGTCGGGGGTCAGGCCGGCGGCGTTGACGATCCGGCGCACGGTGTTCGGGTCGTGCACGAAGTTCTGGCCCAGCTTCTTGGTGGGCGCGACGCCCAGCCGGGCGGCGAGTTCCCGGATCTCCGCCGGGCCGAGGAGACCGGTCATGCCTGGCAGCGTAACGGCGGCGTCGGAGCCGGCCGTCGGGCCGGGCTCACCACGGGCCGAAGGCCCGGTCGCCGTTGGCGGAGATGGCCGCGCACAACTCGTCCACGTCGCTGCCGGTGGTCGCGGCCAGTGCGCGGACGGTGAGCGGGATCAGGTACGAGGCGTTCGGCCGGCCACGGTGCGGCGTCGGGGTGAGGTACGGGGCGTCGGTCTCCACCAGAATCTGGTCCAGGGGGGTGAGCGCGGCGGCCTCGCGCAACGCGTTGGCGCTGGCAAAGGTGACGGTGCCGGCGAAGCTGAGCAGGTAGCCGCGGCGGACGCACTCGCGGGCGAAGTCCGCGTCACCGGAGAAGCAGTGCAGCACCACCCGCTCGGGAGCGCCCTCGTCGTCGAGGATCCGCAGCACGTCGGAGTGCGCGTCCCGGTCGTGGATGACAAGCGTCCTGCCGTACCGCTTGGCGATGGCGATGTGTGCCCGGAAACTCTCCTCCTGCGTGGCACGCCCCTCGTCGCCGGTCCGGAAGAAGTCCATTCCGGTCTCGCCGATCCCCCGGACCCGGTCGCGGGCGGCGAGTGACTCGATCTCCCGCAGTGCCTCGTCGAGGTCGTCCAGCCGGGGCGCCTCGTTGGGGTGCAGCGCCACGGTGGCCAGCACGGCCGGGTACCGGTCGGCGGTGTCCGCGCCCCACTGGGAGGAGGCGACGTCCACCCCCACCTGGACCAGGCGGTCCACGCCGACCTTGGCGGCCAATGTGATCGCCACGGCGACCGGGTCGTCGGCCGGACCGCCGCCGGGCACACCGGCCTCGCTGACCGTGATGTCCAGGTGGGTGTGGCTGTCCAGCACCGGCCGGGGCAGCGGCTCGGGGGCGGGCGGAAACTCTCCGGCCCGCCGGGCGGCACGCTCTCGACGGGATTCAGTCGGCTCGCTCATCAGCGACAGCATCACACACCGGGCCTGTCCATCTGCCCGCCACCCGACGTTCACCTCGGCTACGTCGCGCGACTCTACCGTCGCCTCCGAGCGAGCGCGGCGAGCGAACCGGCAGGCGCGGCAGCGTGGCGCGAAGCGACGGCACGGAGCGAAGCGGAGTGCTGGCAATGAGCGGACTGAGTGCGCCACCGGGCCGACGCATCAGCGTGGCGGCCCCCATCTCACCGAGCAGAGGAAGGTGACGGCATGAGCGTCACCCCCCAGGTCGGCGGCACCGCCGGTGAACGGACCGGGCTGCACGTGGCGTTCGGAGGCGGCGTCTACCCCGCCGAGGAGATTGCCCGAGGCGCCGCGTACGAGCTGTTCAGCGCCGACGAGGTGGCCGGCTTCGAGTGGGCGCCCCGACCGGGCAGCGCCCTGCCGTGGCGCCGGTTCGTGCACGTCACCGAGGTGACCGCGGTGCACGGAGCGACAGAGCCGGCCGACGAGCCGGAGACGCCGCTGATGATGCCCGCCCACCGCGAGCGGGGCTGGGCGTACCTGCACCAGCTCAGCCAGCAGCCGGCCGCCGCGGGTGATCCGACGCTGACGGTGGCACGCGCGTCGGCCGTGGTCCGGCGGGGTACCCGGATGGTGAAGATGCTCTCTGCCCGGCAGCTCGCCGGGTACGTACGGGGCTGGCTGCCGCACGGCTTCTGCTACCGCGAGCACGATGTGGCGCATCTGCGTACGCCGGCGACGACGACGGTGCTGCGCACCGACGGTGAGGTCGGCCGGGACGGCTCTGAGGTGGCGTACGCCCTGCGCTGGCGGGCGTCCGACCCGGGCGACTACGACGTGCCGGTGGGCGAGGCACACCGTGGCCTGACCGCGCTGGCATCCCGGGACCGGCTCGGCGCGCCGGTGCTGGGCACCGGCTTCGTGCCGAGCAACGGTCAGCTCATCCCGGAGTTCATCACCCGGGACTTCGCCGACCTGCCGATGCCGGCCAACGCCGCCCTGATCGCCTACCCGGCGGAGGGCGTAGAGGTGGTGCTCTACACCTACCAGGCCGAGCAGCGCGGGTGGCTGCGGATGGTGGGCCCGCAGTGGCGGCACCTGCTGGCCGCGGTGCCGGACATCTCCCCGGACCAGGAGTACGTGCCGAACTCGGACGCCCCGCGCTCCACCCAACTGGTGGGCATGTACGGCGACAGCGAGTACGAGGCGGTGGCCGACCTGCCCGGCGGGTTCCGCGTGCTGGCGATGACCCGGGCGGCCCGTTACCCGGTGGATGCGGTGGCCCGCCGGCTCCGGTTCGCCCAGTGGCGGGGCGTGCCCTGCCTGGTGCTGCGGGAGGAGGCCGGTTGGCTGCGGATGCGACTGCGCTACCCGAACCCGGACGCGGTGGTCACGACCGGTGCGCAGTGCCACGAACGTGGCGTCTACGAGGCCTGGGCACCGGGCGCCGAGGTGACCGACGACCAGGTGATGGACACCCGGTACGCGATGTGACGTCGCGCGGCGGCAGGGGACCCCTGCCGCCGCGCGTCGTGCGTTCAGTCGGCCAGCCGGGCCAGCTCCTCGTCGACGATCGACGGGTCGAGCTTGCGGAACACCGGCTTCGGCACTGCCAACGGTCGGCCCGCCTCCAGCGACACCGACTCCCAACGCGCGCCGACGGTGTAGTCCCCGGTGAGGATCGGGTACGCCGGACCGCCGTCCAGGTCGTCGACCTGCTCGATCACCGGCATCGGCGCGTGCACGCCGGTGCCGCCGAGCAGCTCGTGCACCTGCTGCGCCGAGTGCGGCAGGAACGGGGTGAGCAGCGTGTTGGCGTCGCTGATCACCTGGAGGGCGACGTGCAGGATGGTGCCCATCCGAGGCTTGTCCGCCTCGTCCTTGAGCTTCCACGGCGCCTGCTCGGAGAGGTACCTGTTGGCCTCGGCGACGACCTTCATGGCCTCGCCGATGGCCTGCTTCTGCCGGTGCCGGCCGATCAGGTCACCGACCACGGCGAACCCGGCCCGGGCGGTGGCGAGCAGCGCCTCGTCGGCCTCGGTGAGCCCGGCCGGGTCGACCGGCGGGATCGCCCCGAAGTTCTTCGCCGCCATCGACACGGACCGGTTGACCAGGTTGCCCCAGCCGGCGACCAGTTCGTCGTTGTTGCGGCGGAGGAACTCGGCCCAGGTGAAGTCGGTGTCGTTGCTCTCCGGGCCGGCGGCGGCGATGAAGTAGCGCAGCGCGTCGGCGTCGTAGCGCTCCAGGAAGTCGCGAACGTAGATGACCACCTTGCGGGACGAGGAGAACTTGCGCCCCTCCATGGTCAGGTATTCGCTGGAGACGACCTCGGTGGGCAGGTTCAGCCGACCCAGCTCGCCCGGCTCACCGTCGCGGGAGCCCTCGCCGGAGTAGCCGGAGAGCAGCGCCGGCCAGATCACCGAGTGGAAGACGATGTTGTCCTTGCCCATGAAGTAGTAGGACTGGCTGTCCTTGCCGGCCCCGTCGGTGGACCACCACTGCCGCCAGGCCTCCGGGTCGCCGGAGCGGCGGGCCCACTCGATCGAGGCGGACAGGTAGCCGATCACCGCGTCGAACCAGACGTAGATCCGCTTGTCCGGTCGGTCGCGCCAGCCGTCCAGCGGGATCGGCACGCCCCACTCCAGGTCGCGGGTGATCGCCCGGGGCTGGAGGTCGTCGAGCAGGTTGCGGGAGAACCGCAGCACGTTGGGCCGCCACCCGTCCCGGGTGTCCAGCCACTGCCGCAGCACCTCGGCCAGGGCGGGCAGGTCCAGGAAGAAGTGCTCGGTCTCGACGAACTTCGGGGTCTCCCCGTTGATCCGCGACTTCGGGTCGATCAGGTCGATCGGGTCGAGCTGGTTGCCGCAGTTGTCGCACTGGTCGCCGCGGGCACTGTCGTACCCGCAGATCGGGCAGGTGCCCTCGATGTAGCGGTCGGGCAGGGTGCGCCCGGTGGACGGGGAGATGGCGCCCATGGTGGTCTTCGGCACGATGTAACCGTTGCGGTACATCCCCTCGAACAACTCCTGCACCACCGCGTAGTGGTTACGGGTGGTGGTGCGGGTGAACAGGTCGTAGGAGAGGCCGAGGCCGTGCAGGTCCTCGACGATCACCCTGTTGTACCGGTCGGCCAGCTCGCGCGGGGTCACCCCGTCGGCGTCGGCCTGCACCTGGATCGGGGTGCCGTGCTCGTCGGTGCCGGAGACCATGAGCACGTCGTGGCCGGCCATCCGCATGTACCGGGCGAAGACGTCGGAGGGAACGCCGAAACCGGAGACGTGGCCGATGTGGCGGGGGCCGTTGGCGTACGGCCAGGCCACTGCCGCGAGAACGTGACTCATGAGCAGCAAGCCTAGTGACCCGTCCGGGGCGCCCGCGAACCAATAGGGGGTGCCGCGCAGGCGGACCGGTCCGACCACCCCGTCCATTGGTCCGATTTGTCGCCGACACGCGGCTCAGCTGCCCATTCCGCCTCCCTGACCGGTGTGCAATGAACCTCGTGACTGGCAGACGAGCGGCACGGGACCATGAGGACCGTCCCACCGGGCCGGCGGTCGGCGACGACCCCGGCCCCGAGCCCGCCGCGCCCCGCAGCGCCGGGGTCGCGCCCCAGCCCCGGTTGGTGCCCGGCATCGACCCGGGTCCAGCACAGCGACCGAGTCCCACCCCACGGCCGAGCCCCGAACCACGGCCGAGCCCCGAACCGGAGCCGGAAGCCGGTCGGCCGGGGGAACAGCCGGCTGCGCCATCGGGACGGGCGGCCGCGCCGAGGCGCAGCGGTCCCGCGGAACTCGCCGCCACCCCGGTCCGCCCGACGCCCGCCGCGCCGGCGCCCACCCCGGCCCGTCCGGGTCCCGCGGCGCCCGTACCCAGCCCGGCCCGGCCCAGCTCGCCGGGCCCGACGGCCGGCTCGGCACCCGCCACCGCGCAGCCAAACGCGGGGGCCGTCGAGATGGAGCCGACCACCGGGGCGCCGGTGGACGCGGTGCCGAGTCGGGTGCCCGTTCGACAGCAGAGCCGCCGGCACCGGGATCGTCGGCTCCCCGGTGACACGCCGCCGGACGACGACAGCGCCTTCTGGGCACCGATCGAGGAGGTGCACTGGGACGGCACCCCGGTCCGGGAGGACCCGTCGCCGGAGCGAAACCGCAGCTTCCGGTGGCCGGGGCGCCGGTCACCCAGCCGTACGGCCCCACCGCCGGATCCGCTGCCCGGGCTCGCCGCGCTGGTGGTGTTGAGCCTTGTCGTGGCCTTCTTCGCCTGGGTCAGCGCCGGCCCGTTCTGGCTCGCGGTCGGGCATGCCCGGGTGGGCACGGTGGTGATCGACGACTGCACCGGCGGCGGACTCACCCAGCGGTGTCGAGGGATGTTCACGGCGGAGGACGGGCGGTTCATTGCGCACGGTGTGAAGGTCAGCGGCGTGCCCGCCGGAGGGGACGCGGCCGGCACGTCGCTGACGGCCCGGATGACCGGCCCGGACAGCGGCACCGCGTACGCGGACGCCGGGGTGGGCCGGCACCTGCGCTGGCTGCCCGGCCTGCTGGTGGTGCTGGGCTGCACCGCCGGCATCGTCCGGTGGACCGGGTCGGCCCGGTTGCCCGGCCGCCGGCACCGCCGCTGGGCCGTGGCCGCCGCCATCGCCGGCCCGGTGCTGATCACCGTCGGCTTCCTGGCCGCCGCCTGGTGAAGACCGACGCCCGGTGACGGCGCCTGATGGTGGCGGCGCGGCCAGGAGCGTCCGTCAGCTGTGCACGATCGTGTAGACGTCCCGGCGGCGCAGCGCGTACTCGGTGGCGACGTCGGTGATGGCGTCCCGGCGGGACCGGCCGGCGGCCTCGCGCTCGGCGACCGCCGCGCGAAGGGTCTCGTCGTCGGGGCGTTCCGGGGCGGTCACCGGTGCGCCGGCCACGACGAGGGTGATCTCTCCGCGCGGGTCCCCCTCGGCTGCCCACCGGGCCAGCTCGCCGAGGGGGCGGCGGAGCACCTCCTCGTAGGTCTTCGTGAGCTCGCGGCAGAGCGCGGCCGGCCGGTCCGCACCGAACGTGTCGGCCAGGTCGGTGAGCGCCGCGCCGATCCGGTGCGGGGCCTCGAAGAAGACGAGGGTTCGCTCCTCGGCGGCGAGCGCGCGCAGCCGGGACCGACGGGCGCCGGGGGCGCGGGGCAGGAAGCCCTCGAAGCAGAACCGGTCGCAGGGCAGGCCGGAGACAGCCAGTGCGGTGGTGACGGCACTCGGCCCGGGGGCGACGGTGATCGGCGCCCCGACCTCCAACGCGGCCCGGACCAGCCGGTAGCCGGGGTCGGAGACGCTCGGCATCCCGCCGTCGGTGACAAGTGCCACCACGTACCCGCCGAGGATGACCTCGACCAGCTCCGGCGTGCGCCGCTCCTCGTTGCCCTCGAAGTAGGAGACGATCCGACCTCCGACGGTGATGTCGAGATCGCGGGCCAGCCGGGTGAGTCGGCGAGTGTCCTCGGCCGCGACCACGTCGGCGCTCACCAGCACCTCCCGGAATCGGGCCGAGGCGTCGGCGGGGTTGCCGAGCGGGGCACCGAGCAGGATCAGGCGCCCAACTTCGGACATTTCACCCACGAATTCGTCTCCTTCATCGACAGTTGGTACCGGTATCAGGGACGACGGACGCCACCGGGCACCTTGGCAGCCTACGATCGCCGGGTGACGAGTGCGTCGACAGCGCAGAGCCCGAGCGCCGATCCTGCCAAGACGGTCGAGGTGACCGGCGAGCCCAGCCCCGACCAGGAGCCGACGGCACCGCCCGCCGGTCGCGGCAGTCTGCCCGCCCAGGTCCGGCGGCGGTTCGCCACCGTCGACAGCCAACTGGACCGGGTCTCCTGGTTGGCCACAGCGGTGGTGGTGGCCATCGCGGCGATTCTGCGCTTCGTCGGGCTGTCCAGCGTGAAGACCAAGATCTTCGACGAGACGTACTACGCCAAGGACGGCTACGGGCTGATCAGCCGGGGCGTCGAGTGGAACTACAAGGACAACGTCCCGTCGTACGTGGTGCATCCACCGCTGGGTAAGTGGTTGATCGGCCTCGGCGAGTGGGCCTTCGGCTATCAGGACGCCGAGTCGAAGGTCTCCGTCCCCGGGCACCTGTTGACCACCTCGCCGGAGTTCGGCTGGCGGTTCTCGGCGGCCGTGGTCGGCACCCTGTCGGTCCTGCTGCTGGTCCGCATCGGTCGGCGGATGTTCCGCTCGACGGTGCTCGGCTGCGCCGCCGGCCTGCTGCTCGCCCTGGACGGCTTCCACCTGGTGCTGTCCCGCGCGGCACTGCTCGACATCTTCCTGCTCTTCTTCGTGCTGGCCGCGTTCGGCGCGTTGGTGCTCGATCGGGACTCCCGCCGCCGCCGCTGGGCGCGGGCGCTCGACGACGGGCTCGACCCGAGCCAGCCGGGGCGTGCCGGCCGACCGCCGACCGGTTGGCGCACCTGGCCGTGGTGGCGGTTGGCGGCTGGGGTGCTGATCGGCTGCGCCTGCGCGGTCAAGTGGAGCGCACTGTATTTCGTGCCGGTCTTCGCACTGCTGGTGATCCTCTGGGAGGTCGGCGTCCGCCGCTCGGCGGGGGTCCGCCGGCCCTGGCGGGACACCCTGCTCGACGAGCTGCCCTGGCTGGTGCTCGCCGGCGTGCTGATGCTGGGCACCTACCTCGCCACCTGGTCCGGCTGGCTGATCACCGACGACGGCTACTACCGGCTCGCGTCGGCCTACCCGAGCGCCCCGCTCAGCGACCGCCCGGTGATCGGCCCGTTGATCAACCTCTTCGAGTACCACCGGGCGGCGTACGGCTTCCACGCCCAGCTCGACGACGCACACAAGTACCAGTCGTGGCCGTGGCAGTGGTTGCTACTCGGCCGGCCGGTGGCCTTCCACTATTCCGGTGACGGCGTCTGCGGCGCGCCGACCTGCGCCTCCGAGATCCTGCTGCTGGGCACCCCGCTGCTCTGGTGGTCGTTCCTGCCCGCCCTGGCGGCGCTGGCCTGGCTGGGCCTGGCCCGTCGGGACTGGCGGGCCGGCGCGATCCTGCTCACCGTGGCCGCCGGGCTGCTGCCGTGGTTCTGGTTCGCCCTCGACGGCCGGACGATGTTCTCGTTCTACGCCGCCCCGGTGGTGCCCTTCCTGGTGCTCGCCGTGGTGTACGTGATGGGCGCGTTGATCGCACCCGCCGGGGGTGACGTGGGTGAGGTGGCGCCGCTGGTGCCCGGTGACCCGAGTTACGAACGCCGGCTGGTGGGCAGCGTCGCGGCCGGGGCGTACGTGCTGCTGGTCGGGCTCTGCTTCGCGTACTTCTATCCGATCTTCGTCGGCAAGGTGATCCCGTACTCGGACTGGCTGTCCCGGATGTGGCTCGACGGTCGGTGGATATAAGCACCGACAGGCGACGCGCCGCACAGCGCGACGGAAAAGGGCCCGCACGCTTGAAGCGTGCGGGCCCTTTTGACAAAGACGCGCGCCCCGATCGCCTGCCACGGGGGAAGCGGGCGATTGGGGCGCGCATGAAGAGCTTAACCACCGCGCACCACCGGCACAACGGGTCGACTTAAGTCAGATTTCCGACGGATGGCGGCCGGGCCGATACTTGCTAGTGAGCAGTTGACCGAGGGTGACCTGACGTGGACCCAGAGCGCGAAAATGGCCGGTCAGAGGCGGTCGTCGGGCTGGTCGGGGCGCCAGGGCGAAGAGCTACGCCGACCCAAGTGATCATCCAAAGTGGATCTCACTACACTGCGGCCCGTGATCAACTTCAGACGATCGGCGGCCGTCCTCTGCGGACTGTTGGCGACCACCGCGCTGGCCGGGGCGGTCCCGGCGCAGGCCGACGAGGAGCCGGTGCCGGAGCCTCCCCGGGTCGAGCTGGTGCTCGACGTCAGCGGCTCGATGGGCGCCGCCGACATCGACGGACGCAGCCGGATCTCGGTGGCCCAGCAGGCCTTCAACGAGGTGGTGGACGCCCTGCCGGAGCAGACCCAGCTCGGCATCCGGGTGCTCGGCGCGACCTACCGAGGCAAGGACAAGAAGGTCGGCTGCCAGGACACGCAGCAGATCGTGCCGGTCGGCCCGGTGGACCGGTCCGCGGCCAAGGCCGCCGTGGCGACGCTGCGGCCGACCGGATTCACACCGGTCGGCCTCGCACTGCGCTCCGCCGCACAGGACCTGGGCACCGGGGCCACCACCCGGCGGATCGTGCTGATCACCGATGGCGAGGACACCTGCGCCCCACCAGACCCGTGCGAGGTGGCCCGGGAACTGGCCGCCCAGGGCACCAGCCTGGTCGTTGACACCCTCGGCCTGGCCCCCGACGAGAAGGTCCGCCGGCAGTTGCTCTGCATCGCCAGCGCGACCGGCGGCACCTACACCGCCGCGCAGAGCGCCGAGGAGCTGACCGACCGGATCAAGCAACTCGTCGAGCGGGCCGGCGACACGCACACCCGGGCCCCGACCGTGGTCGGCGGCGCGGACGCCTGCCCTTCGGCGCCGCTGCTCGCCCCCGGCGTGTACGCCGATCGGGAGGCGTTCTCCGAGCACCGCTACTACCGGGTGCCGGTACGCCCCGGGCAGGAGCTTCGGGCGTCGGTCAGCATGGCGCTGGACCGCCCCGTGAACCGGGACTACGGGGTGCTGCTGCGGGCCACCGCAGCGGACGGTCGAGAACTGGTCCGAGGCGCGGACGCCGGCAGCGGGCGGGCCGACGTGCTCTCCGCCGGGCTGCGCTGGTCGGCCACCGCCGACGATGAGGATGCCGCGGAGGCCGAGGAGACCGCCGCAGCGGTCGTCGAACCCACCACCGTCTGCCTGGTGGTCAGCAACTCGTTCGCCCCCCGCCCCGGCACGGCAGCGACCCCGGGCATGCCGGTGGAGCTGACCATCGATGTGGTCGCCGCCGCCCCCGCACCGGACGGACCGGACCTCGGCCGGGGCTGGGTGCTGCTCGCCCTGCTCACCGTTGCCGGGCTGATCACCGGCCTGCTCGCCGGCCTGCTCACCCGCTGGTGGGTCGCCACCTGGAGGGAGAACTGATGCGAACCGCACTGTTCCGGTCGCTGGCGGCGCTGCTCGCCACTGGCGGGGCCGCGCTGCTTCCCGCCGCGGCCGTCGCCGCCCCGACGCCCTCCCCCGGTGCCACGCCCGTGAACCGGGCCGGCACGTCGTTCCTCAGCGCCACCCCGATCGCCGCCGGGCAACCGGTACGGGTCGACGCCTCGATCGGCGACCACCTCTACTGGTCGTTCCCGGCGACGGCCGGTCAGGTGCACGAGATCAGTGCCACCGTCACCTTCCCGAAGGGGCGCAGCGGCGCCTCCACCTGGACGGTGGACGTCTTCGACGGGTTGCGCCGACGCCAGGCGTGCACCGCGGGGGCGCAGACCCCCACCGTGGACGCGAAGGCGACGAGCGTGGCGCTGGGCTGCACGCTGCGCGAGGTACGGCCGTGGGCGGAGCCCTGGTCGGCCGATCCGCTGCCCGGCACGTACGTCGTCCGGCTCTCCGTGATCGACCTGCCGGAGCCGGATCTGGGTGCGCCGATCGACGTGGACCTGCTGGTCGGCACCATCGCCGACCGGGGCGCCTCGGCCGACGACGGTGAGTTGGCCGCACCGCTGGTGCCGAACACCAAGGCGGGCACGGTGCTCAACGCCGTACCCCCGGTGGACCCGGAGGCCGACGACGAGAGCGACCCGCTCGCGGACTGGTTGCCGGACCTCGGTTCGCGCTGGGTCTGGACCGGCATCGGCGGCGTGCTCGCCGCCGTGGCCGGCGTCGTCGGTTTCGCGATGACCCGGCGGCCCCGGCGTCGCTGAGCCGTCCGGCCCCGCTGGTGGCCCCGCCCGGCGGCGGGGCCACCAGCGGTCAGCTACGCCGGGGGCCGCGTGGCAACCAGCCAATGAACCGGTCCTGGAGCGACATCACCGGGGCGGCGCGCAGATCCTCGGTGGCGGCGGCGAGGCAGGAGCCCAGGTAGACGCTGAGCATCGCCCGGTCACCCCCGTACTCCGCCAGCAGCCGGCTGCGTTTCGTCGCGCACGGCCACTCGTCACCGCAGGAGCGGCAGCTCCAGCAGGGGGTTTTCGGGGCGTGATCATCAGCCCGCACCCCCGGCCGTTCCGCACCATCGGTCATCGCACGTCCTTCCAGATGTCCACGGGACTGGCCGGCTGCCGTGCCCGGCCAGTGTTCGATGGTGGTCCCCCCGGAGCCATCAGGGAGAGCGGCACGCAGCCCTCCGGTGTTACATCCTTCCGGTACCTTCTCCGGTTGTGGGAGTCGGAAAGTTGACGGTTGACTCGATGCTCCATTCCTACCCACCGGTAGGCGGCGGCGATGCGTGATCTGCTGCCGTCGACGGTCGCGGTGGCCGTCGCCGGTCCGGCCGACTGGGCCAGCGAGCTGCTCCCCGCCGAGCAGGCGTGCCTCGGCGAGCAGGCCGTGCCGACCCGCCGGCGGGACTTCGCCGCTGGGAGGGCCTGCGCCCGCAGGGCTCTGACCCATCTCGGCCTGCCACCGACCGCCGTACCGGCCGCCGCCGACCGTGCGCCGGTCTGGCCCGCTGGGGTGGTCGGTGCCATCACCCACACCACCGGCTACTGCGCCGCCGCGGCGGCGCACACCACCGACATCCGGTCCGTCGGAATAGACGCCGAGCTGCACCGCGAGGTCAATCCAGGAGTACGCAGACTCGTGCTGCTGCCCGAGGAGGAGGCCAACTGCGCGCGGTTGCCCAGCGGCATCCACTGGCCGATCGTGCTGTTCAGTGCCAAGGAGACCGTCTACAAGGTCTGGTACCCGATCGTCGAGAGTTGGTTGGACTTCCACGACGCTCGGCTCGATCTTGATCCGGACGCGGGCACGTTCACGGCGCGGATCGCGCAGGCTCGGGTGGACGCCGCGACTGCCGACGACGCACCAGCATCGATCAGCGGCCGCTTCGTGGTCGCCGACGGGCTGGTCCGCACCGCCGCCGTGCTATCCCTGCGTTAGCTGGCGTGCTCACCCAGAGCGACGGATGGGCCACCGGGTCCACTGTGGCGGCCGATCCACGGCCGGACGCCGTCCAGGCCGGCCGACCTGCGCATCATCGCCATCGGTGGGACGCGATCCGGCGCGGCGACCGGGCGGTCGGCCACGCACGGTAGCGTCGGCGAAGTTCCCGAACCGCACGTTTTAAGGCGTCAAGGAGTACGGTGACCCACCCCCACCCCCAGCCCCCCGTCGGGCCGCAGTACCGCCAGCAGTCCAACCCGGAGCCGCCGACCCATCCGTTCGTGGCGACACCGCAGCCGCCGTTCTCGGGCGCCGCGTATCCGGTTGCCGGCGGTGGGCACCCGGGCGCTGGCGGCCCGGCGGCTCGCGTGCCGGGCTATCCCCTCATCGCACCGCCACCGGCGCGAACGAACGCCTCCAAGAAGACCGCCGTGGTCGTCGCGGTCACCGCGGCCGTACTCACCCTGCTCTGCTGCGCGGGCGGCATCGTGGCGCTCGTCATCGGTGCCAACCGGGCCGACGGCATCAGTTCCAACGCGATCGGGACCTCCGGCACCGGGAAGCCGTAAGACCGCGAGGTGGGGCCGGCCCCGTCAGTGGGCGTGAGGGCGAGCACCGCACGCGGTGCTCGCCCTCCGTCCTCACCTGCCCGAGCCTGAGGTCAGCAGCCCGTCCAGCGCACCGGGGTGAGACGCTCGGCATTGCGGAAGCCGACAATGGTGCCCGTGTCGGAGATGCTCCGGGCACCGATGCCCACCCCGACGCCGCCGCCCGGCAACTCCCGGGAGTTGGCACCGCGCCCGACCCGGTCGCCGCCCACGACGACACCCTTGGCGTTGACATCGTCCATCGTGCTCAACTGCTCGTCGAGCGGCGTGTACGAGCCGTCCCGGAGATCCCACCGCACCCCGAGCCGGCTGCTACCGCCCAGGTCGACGTGGCCGACCGCCCAGTGCCCCGCCGCCGCGCTGACGACGGTCGACTGACTGCCCGGGACCGTGAGTGCCTTGATCCGGCCATTCGGCCGACGGACCCAGCCGGTCCAGTATCCGAAGTCCCCGGCCATGCCGACGATGGTTCCGTTCGGCGTGATCCCGGACGGCGTGGCGTTGGCCGGGACGTCGAGCACCTCGACCGTGCCGGGCCGGGCGGCCGGCCAGCGCAGCACGAAGAACTCGTTGGTGTCCACGTCCGTGCCGTGGCCGACGATGTCGCCGGCCTTGTTGATGGCGGTGACGTCGATGCCAGTGGAGGACGGCACCACCGGCAGTTGCTCGACCTGGCCGTCGCGGTACCGCCACGGCTGGCCGTCGCCGCTCTCGGACCAGCCGTTGCCGATCACGACGCCGTCTTCGTTGATGTCGGCGGGGGTCGCCATGCTCGGTGCCTCGACCTCGGTGAGCCGATCCCCGTCCCAGAACAGCAGCAGGTACTGGTTGCCGGTCTCCTCGATCCGCAGGGCGGTGCCGGCGACGAAGCGGCCCGTCGGGTCGATCGCGTTCGCGTCGGCACGGTAGGTGTCGGTCGGGTACGGCAGCGTGCTGATCTTGCAATTGCCGAGGACCGGCCTGCCGGTCGCGGCGGTCGCCGGTGCGGCGACGGCGACGCCGAGGGAGGTGGCCAGCAGCCCGGCGGCGGCGGTGCCCGCAAGCATCCTGCGTCGAACGGTGTACGTCATCCTTGCTCCCCGTGTGGGCCCGGGTGCTCCCGGGCATCGACTGATACCCGTTCCCACTCGTGGGGAGGCTCCACGGTTGCGGCGTGTCAGGGAATAGACAGCGCAGGATCCCGCGGGGTCACCGTGCCCACGCCTGCGTGGCGGCGACGACCGGCCGTCCGGTGCGGACCGACTCTTCGATGGCGAGGCTGATCAGATGGTCCTGGCAGGCCTCGGCGAGGGGATACGGCGCCGGGCCCTCCTCTCGTGCCCACGCACCGGTGCGCGCGAGGATGTCCGCCACCGCGATGTCGTCGTCCGACATTCCACTGCCGACGAACGGATTGCGATAGACGACGTCGCCGTCGAAGCTGATGTGCTTCAGGTCGAGCCCCTCCAGGTTCAGGTCGAGACCGGTCTGCCGTCGCACCAGGGTCGACTCCACCGGTGTGGTCGGGTCGACCAGGCGCACGACCCGGTCGTCGACCAGCTCACCGAGCGAACCCCGCACCACCAGCCGACGGGCACGCAGCGGATTCCACCACTGGTTGTCGGTGAAGTCGTACAACCCCATCCGCCCGTCGAAATCGATTGTCGCGAGGGTGGTGGTGAGCTGCTGCGGGGTGCCGTCACCACTCCAGCCAGCCGGTGACAGCGGGTTGGCGAGCGGCGCGACGAAGGTCCGCGCGCTGACCTCTGCGGCGTCGAACCCGACGCCGAGCAGGCCACGGATCAGCGAGACCGCGTGGTAGAGGTGCGTCGAGGAGATCTGGACCGAGGTCGGCTCGCCGAGCACCCCGGCGCGGACCAGCTCCAGGCGGGCCGCATGCCCCGGCATCAACAGATACTGCTCGGCGACCTGCACCAGACCGCTGCCCCCGACGTCGGCCCAGAGCGAGCCCAGCCCCGCCAGGTCGGGGGCGGGTGGCGTTTCGGCGAGCACCGGTACGCCGGCCGCGACCAGCTCGCGGGTCACGTCCGGGGTCACGGGCCAGGGCACCGACACGATGACGAAGTCCGGTCGCTCGTGAGCGAGCAGTTCGGCGGTCGTGCGGAAGGTCTCCACGCCCCATTCGGCCGCCACCACGGAACCTCGTGATTCGGTACGCGTCACCACCCCGGTCACCCGGAACTGCTCCGGCAGAAGCCGAGCCAGGCGTAGGAAGAACTCCCCCCGCCAGCCGCTGCCGACGATGCCGAACCGGGTCTGGGCCGTCGTTGTCATCTGGGCTCCTCACGTAGAGGTCCGGATGCTAGCCGTTCTCCTTCGCTACGGTTGTGGTGATGACCACCGACCCGTTGCGCGCGACACCCGTGTCGGCGACCGTTGAGGTGGTCGAGCCGCGACCATCCCTGGACTACTACCTGGTCCTCGCTCCGCACGGTGACCATGAGCCAGCCGCCGATCCGGAAGGGATCGTCGTCGAGGAGTTCACCCACCACCACGATCACTCGACGACCGGTCTGGACAGCGCGGGCTGGACGCCGGCTTCCGGCTGGTGGAGTTCCGCGTCGGTGAGCCTCAGCATGCGCACCGACCCCGACGTGCTCGCTCGGGTGGTGCCCACCCGGCGTCGCGAGGCCGAGAGCGTCTACCGCGCGCTCGGCGGCGGGCACCTGCCCGACGAGACGACGCTTCGAACGTACTTCCGTGACCACCAACCGATCGCGACTGCCCCGCCGCTGCGGCTCGGCCCCGCGCAGCCACCAGCCGGCTTTCACGAGCGGCGTGTGTACCGCGTCCTGTTCGCCAAGGATCTGCTGGCCGAGCAGGTGGCGGGCCTCCGGGCGGCCTGGCAGACGCCCAAGGACGGAGCCGGCGCATCGGTCGCGAGCGGTCGTCTCGACCGGGATGGCGACCGGTTCACCTGGGACCTGCGACGGGTCGGTCACACCCTCGCCTGGTGTCTCGACGTGACCGTCCTGCTGAGGACCGCCGCCACCGGGGCGGTGGGTCCGACGCTGTCCGACCTGACGGACGTCCTGCGGGAGCACGGCCTGATACCGGTGACGACCGAACGCTTCTCCTAGGGCATGTCCTACCGCACGAAGAACAGTGTCTGGTGCTCCACGTCGAGGAACGCGATCCTCATGTGACCAGGCGTGACCCGCCCACCCCGTCGATCATGGAGTTGTGGTGCCGGCTTGATGCCATGGCGGCCGCTTTGTCACCCACCACAACTCCTTGATCGACAGACCAGTGCCGGTGGTAGCCCCGGTGAGCGCATCCTTCACGAGATCGCGTCGTGTGAGGCGGTGGGCGCGCCGCGCATCGGCCCGCCCACCGCCTACCATCAGACGGGGTAGCCCCAGTCCGGTGAGGTGCTCATGCTTTGCAGGCGACGATCGCACCCGCACTGGCGGTGAGCGCACCTACGCCCGCTGCGGCGACGCCCAGGGAGGCCCCGAGCGTCAGCGGTGCGGCGGCGGCTGCTGTGGCAACTGCTGCGGCCGTGCCCAGCGCTCCAGCCACAGACGCCCCCAGGGCTAGCAAGCAGGCGGCGCTGGGTGCGAGGCCGGTCGGGTCGACATAGTTCACCGGGTTGCTGGCGGCGTACGCGTACCGGTTACCGATGGCCGGGTTCGCCAGGAAGCTCAGGCTGTCCTGTTGGGTGAAGCGCCCGGTGTTCGGGTCGTACCAGCGCCGACCGAACTTGGTCAGGTCGTCGTGACGGGTGCCGCTGGCGAAACCGATCGCGTTGTCGATGATCTCGTTGCTGCTGCCAACCGTCTTGACCACCTTGCCGTACGGGTCGTAGGTGTAGGAGCCGGACAGTGAGCCGTCGTACTTGATCAGGGCGACCACCGAGCCCAGCCCGTCGAACACGTAGAAGTAGTGGTGGAAGGTACTACCGGTCTTGCCCCGGAAACCGACCGGCGTGCCGAGCTG
Organism: Micromonospora parathelypteridis; assembly: GCF_014201145.1. NCBI lineage: Bacteria > Bacillati > Actinomycetota > Actinomycetes > Micromonosporales > Micromonosporaceae > Micromonospora > Micromonospora parathelypteridis. The sequence continues at coordinate 3,910,409 of NZ_JACHDP010000001.1, read as the reverse complement.
GTCACGCTCGACGAAGTGCCGGCCGTAGGTGCCCGGCACGGTGTAGCTCTGCACCACGCTCTGGCCGTTCTGGTCGTTGCGGCCGAAGGAGTACTCGTACTCGAACCGGGGCGTGCCCTTCCAGCCCAGCTCGATCTGGTCGGCCCCGTTGTACGCCCAACCGAGCTCGGCGCCCCCGGCCGTGAAGCCGCGCATCAGCTGCCCGGCGGAGTTGTACTCGAAGTCGCGCAGCGCCGAACCGCCGAGCTGGTTGCCGGCCCCGTCGTGGGAGTAACCGGAGCTGGTGATCTGGTTGCCGGCGTTGTACGTCAGCGTCTGCCTGGTGACCCCGTTCACCTTCTCCGAGGTGCGGTTGCCGTTGCTGTCGTACGCGTAGTCGTAGGTCTTGCCGTCGATGTCGGTGGCCTTGGTGAGCCGGTTGCCCTTGTCGTAGGTGTAGAGGCTCACCGCACCGGCGCGGTGGTGGTCGGTCTGCCACTGCCGCAGGCCGGTGTCGTCGGCCTTGACGGTCGAGCAGGCCGAGGTGCCGACCCGCTTGGCGTAGCAGTAGGAGACGTCGAAGACGGTGCTGGCCGTGCCGCCCTGCCAGCGCTTGCTGGTGGTCCGGCTGATCCGGCCGGACTGGTCGAGGGTGTTGACGGTCTCGGCCACGGTCACCGAGGAGACCGCCAACCTGGTGGAGGTGCGCTGCCCCTCGTCGTCGTACCCGAAGGTGTAGGTGCCGTTGGCGGCCACCAGCTTGGTGAGCAGGTTGCGGGCGTTGTAGGTGTAGTACGAGCTGCCGCGCTCGTCCTGCTGCTCGATGAGGTTGCCGACCGGGTCGTAGACGTACCACAACCCGCCGACGCTGCCGGTCCGTCGGCCGGTGAGCCGGTTCAGCCGGTCGTAGAAGAAGTTCTGGTACGCGTTGCCGTCGATGCGGGCGTAGACGTTGCCGCCGCCGTCGTACTCGTAGGCGACGTCGGGGATGTCCGAGTACTTGATCCGGGTGACCCGGTCGTCCAGGTCGTACTCGTACTCCTGGGTCCGTCCGGTGCCGTCGGTCGCCGTGCGTACCCGGCCGAACTCGTCGTAGCTGAACTGACGAGCGCCGAGCGTCGTCCCCGTCGGTGGGGTGATCGAGGTCAGCTGCTTGTTGGCGTCGTACTGGTAGGTGGTCCTGTTCGTGCCGTTGCCGGGGTCGGTTGACGAGGCGATCGTGCCGTCGGTGTTGTACTCGACCATGGCCACGGCCGCCAGGGCGTCCGTCGTGGACAGCTGGTTGCCCGCCCCGTTGTACGTGTACGAGGTGCTGTTGCCCTGGCTGTCCGAGCCGGACGACGGCTGGAAGTTCGCCGTCGGGTTGGTGGGTGTCGCCACGTTCACGTAGGCGAGGGAGGCTTTCGCCCCGGTCGGCGTGACGACCTGGGTCGGCGACTGCCCACCGTTCGCCCCGTACGAGATCGTGGTGGTTGCGCCGGTGCCGCTCTGCGTCGACGCCAGGTCCAGGTTCGGGGTGTAGGAGAAGTTGCGGACCTTGCCATCGGGGTCGACCAGGCTCGTCACCCGCTTGTCGGCGTTGACCGTGTACGTGCTGCGCGGCACCGAGGTGACCGGCTGCGACTGGTTGGTGTTGGCGTCGGCGACGAGCGTCTGGGTGGCCGACGGGTACGCCCACCGGGTGGTGGCGCCCGCCGTCGGGTTCTCCGGCTGGAAGGCCCTGGTCAACGAGGTGACCCGGTGCGCCGCGTCATAGGTGATCGTGGTGGCGTTCCCGAGCGCGGAGCCCTGGATACCGCCCGAGATCATGGTGACCCGCCGCGACGAGTCGTACTCGAAACGGGTGTCCGTCCCGGTGGCGGAACGGATCTGGGTCAGGTTGCCGTTGCTGGCGTAGCTGTACTTCACGCTGCGGTACTGCCCACCGGCGACGGTCTGCTCGATCGCCGAAAGGTAGCCGTTCGAGCCGTAGAGCACCTTCGCGGTGCGGACGCCCGTGGCGCCCCGGTTGGAGGTCAACGTGGTCAACCGGCCGCTGGAGTCGTAGCTGTAGTCGGTGACGCCGTCGTTGCGGTCCTGGCTGCGGTCCAGTTGCCCGGCTGAGGTGAAGAAGAGTTTCCGGCCGCTGTCGTGCTCGACCACCTTCCACCCGGTGCCGTCGGTGGTGAGCGTCGCCTTGAACTCCTTGGCGGCGGTGTAGCCGGACCCGCTCGGGGTGAACCGCCCGATGACGCCGTCGGCCGCGACGTACGTGACGGAGTTGTCGTCCGCCTTGATCAGCCTGACGTCCACACCGGCCCGCGTACGCCAGCTGTAGCCGAGCGAGCCGGTCGGCACCTCGCTGCCGGTGAGAAGACTGTTGTAGGCCGCGCCCAGCACGAGGCTGTCCGCGATGCCCGGCAGGACCAGGTCGGTGCTACGGATGAGCAGGTTTCCCGAGCCGGTGTTGACCTGGGCGGTCAACCGGTCGGTCAGTTGGAACGTGCTGAACGTTCCGTTGCGGACCGGCCCGGTGCCGAGCGGCACGGAGATCGGTCCGGCGAGCTGGCTGACCGGAGCGTTCGACGGCCCCAGCACACGCTTGTCCGGCGAGCCGGGTGACGCGGGCTGGGCCGGTGGTGCCTGGGTGGGCTGCGCAGCCTTCTGCGGCGGCGCGGCGTGCGCCGGTGCGACCACCACACCGGATGTCGACGCCAGCAGGACGCCCAGCGCGACTCCGGTGGCCCGTCGTCGGCCACCCACCTTCGGTAGGAACTTGAGCATTCATCTCCCCCTTGACGATCCTCGAGACATGGGAAGCTCCGCGGACGCGTTGGGACGCAGCGTGTCCGCGTCAGCTGCGGCGGTCGCTCTTGGCCAGGGACGTGTGAGGGTGTCCCGTCCGTCCTGTCGGGACAGTGCGGCCTGCCGCGAGACCGAGTAGAGCATCGATGATCGTCGCCGCGGACCGAATGGCTGTTCGGGCCCGTTCGGACCTGATCGGCACAGACCGCCGGCCGGTCCGGCACCCCCCGTTGTCACCGAAATCGGCAGGTGGCGGGGAGCGGCGAGGAACGGGAGAGACGGTTGGGGTTCTTTGCCGGCCTCGAAGCCGGATCCCTTGCCGCGCAAGATCGAAAAAGGCCGTCTCCGACTAGCGGAGACGGCCTTTGTTCCTGGGGTGGAGCTGAGGGGATTTGAACCCCTGACCCCCTCGATGCGAACGAGGTGCGCTACCAGTCTGCGCCACAGCCCCCCGCCGGCGAACCGGCTTCGGTCCCACCCGGCTTACACCGGGCGGGCCGGCAGCAAGGCTAACAGGTCGCTGGCCCCCACCGCGAATCCGCCCCCGGCGCGCCACTAGAGCCCACCCAAAGATCCACTCGGCATCCCAAAATTCGGGGCATCCCGGACACCCCGACCGTCGCCCTCCCACCAGCCCGAGCTGATCAACCCGCCCATCGCCGCGCCTGGCGTTGATCGACTCCACTTCGCCGAAGTGGCGGCATCCAACGCCCGGGATACCGCCATGTCGGCGACCTGGAGTGGATCAACCCGCGTGCACGAGAGCAGGCCGGCCGCGCACGACAAGCCGCCGTGCACCAGCGCACGCCGCCCGCGAGAGCACGCCGACCCCGCGGCCGGCCCGCGCACGGCAGCACGCCGGTCGGCGTGCTGCCGCCTCATCGGGTCAGGCGCCTCGGCCGGCCTCGTAGGGGCGCCCGCGCAGCCCGCCCGACCGTCGGTACGACACCGACCCGCCGTTTACCGCCGCCGGCAGGTCGCCAGGTCGGTCCAGGCCCATCGCGGCTCGGCGTACCCCTTCACGTTGGGCGGCCAGGCGGCGTTGCGCTTCTCGGCGGGCCGCGGCACGGCGGGCCTGCTCCCGGCGCACCTCGGCCTGCCGCGCTGCCAGCCAGGCCGCCTCCCGGGCCCGCGCGAGGCGGCGTCGACGCCCAGCGAGCGCCCGACCGCGTAGGTGGACGACGTACACGGCCAGGAGCAGGAAGGTGACCGAGAAGCCGATCCAGAAGCCGGGGCTGACGAACAGCACGCCGATCAGCTCGACGACGTTGAGCAGCAGCAGAGCGGCGAGCACCCGGCGACGCCGGTACACGGCGGGGGTGTGCTGTCGGTGGGGCGGCGGGCGGCGGCGGGACCGCTTGGGTGCGGGCGGCACGGCGCGTAGCCGACCGGAGCGGCGGCCGGCCGGGGGCGCGGAGACCGGAGCGGTCAACGTTCCAGTAGTCGCGTCCTCACTGAGGGTGACGATCAGTGCGCGCGGAGGGTGGACGGGTCGCCGTCCCGGCACAGTGCGGAGCCGCCGGCGGCGCTGGAGCACCCGCGCCGTCGACTGCGCCCGCTCCGCCACCAGCCGCTCGGTGGCGTCGTACCGGCGAACCAGCGCCGGGGCCAGGGCGAGCAGGCCGGCGGCGGCGAGGACGGCGAGGAGCACCGAGGTCGGCACCCTCACCCCTCCCGTCACCGAATTCGAAGCAACCGCCACCCGACCGCAGGATCTTCCACCGATCGTGCCTGGGCGCGTGGATCGTCCGGCCGGCGAGCGCTTGCCGTAGCTTGCAGTTACTTGAGGTTACGGCGCGCCGACCGGGATACCACCGCGCCGCGCCGATCCCGTCCGTGGGACGGCTCACCGGGCGGTGGCGCGTACCCGATGCCAGCGGGCCAGCAGGCCACCCTCGGCAGCGATCTCCTCGCTCGTCATCGCGTATCCGATGTGGTCCCGCCACGCACCGTCGATGTGCATGTAGCGCACGTGGTACGACTCCTCGCGGAAGCCCAACTTCTCCACCACCCGCCGCGACGGCCGGTTCTCCGGACGGATGTTGACCTCCACCCGGTGCAGCCCGGCGGGGCCGAACGCGTGGTCCACGGCGAGGGCGAGCGCCGTCGGGATCACACCCTGGCCGGCGACCCGGGCGTCCACCCAGTAGCCGACGTAGCCGGAGCAGAGCGCCCGCCGCACGATGCTGCCCACATTGATGTGCCCGACCAGCCGATCCCGGTTGGCCTCGCGCAGGCAGACCGCGAACGGCATGCCCTCACCCTCACGGGCCGAGCGGCGCTGGTCACGATGCACCCAGCGGAACGCGGCCGGCGAGTTCAGCTCGTCCCAACCGCCGGGCAGCGACGACTCCCAGGGTGCCAGCCACGCCCGGTTGGCCCGCCGCACCTCCGACCACGCCGTGGCGTCGGAGCGCCGGTAGGGCCGCAGCAGCACCGGGCCGTCCGACAGCTCCACCGGCCAGCCCGGTGCCCGCGGGGGTCCGAAGAGGCTCACCCGCACAGTCTCCCGCGCGGGACCGTGTGGCGCGCAAGTGGACCCACCGCGTTCACCGACGACCACCTGCCGCAGACCGCGAGCGGGCCGCCCGGATCACCGTCACCGACGGCGGTCCATCAGCAGGACGTCCACGGTGGAGCCGGCGGCGGCGGTGGTGACCCGCTCGCCGAGCACCAGCAGCCCATTGGCCTCGGCCAGCCCGGAGAGGGTGAACGGCCCACCGCTGAGTGGCTGCACCGTGTACCCACCGCCGCGCCGCTCGGCGACGTGCGCGGGTCGAAACTCGCGCAGCCCCGCCGGGGACGACACGGTCTCCAGCAGGTGCGCCCGCACACTGGGTCGGAACACCGGCTCGGCGCCGGCGAGCAGTTGGATGGCGGGGCGGGCCAGCACCTCGAAGCCGATCAACGCCGCGCCCGGGTCACCGGGCAGGCAGACCACCGGCACCTCCTCGGCGCCGACCGTGCCGAACCCGAGCGCGGTGCCGGGATAGAGCGCCACGTCGGTGAACGTGACCGGCCCGGCGCGGCCACCCTCGCGGCGGGACAGGATCCGGCGCACCATGTCTCCGGGGCCGGTGCCGGTGCCCCCGGTGGTGATGATCAGATCGGCGCGCAGGGTCTGGTCCTCCAACAACCCGCGCAGCCCCTCCGGGTCGTCGTCGCAGATCCCCACCCGGTACGCCAGTGCGCCCACCTCGGCGGCGGCGGCGGTCAGCGCGTGCGAGTTCGCGTCCACCACCTGCCCCGGCTGGCTGCCCCGACCCACGTCGACCAGCTCGTCGCCGGTGGCCACGATGACCACCCGTGGACTGGGCCGGACCACCACGTGCCCGATCCCGGTGGCGGCGAAGACCGCGACCAGGGCCGGGGAGACGTACGTGCCGGCCCGGGCGAGCAGAGTGCCGGCGGGCAGTTCCTCACCGGCGCGGCGTACCCCGTACCCCCGTTTCGGGGTGCGGAAGATCTCCACCGCGGCCATGCCCTGGTCGGTCCACTCCACCGGGACCACCACGTCCGCGGCGACCGGCAGCGGCGCCCCGGCGGCCACCGAGAAGCACGAACCGGGGGTGAGCCGGACCGGCCGCCAGCTCGCGGCGCCCAGATCGCCGACCACGTTGAGCCGGATGGTCCGGCCGCCGGGCGTGCCAGAGGGGGCCGGGATGTAGCTCGGGCCCCGGCCCCCTCCCGAAATGTCCTCCCAGCGGGCGGCGTAGCCGTCTACGGCCGCCTGGTCGAAGGCCGGGAAGGCGTGCGGCGCGACGACGTCCTCGGCGAGGACGTTGCCGTGCGCCTGGGTGAGATCGAGGTCGAGTGGCGGCAGCGCGCGCAACCTGCGCAGCACGCTGCCCAGGTAGTCGGCGAGCGGCGTCAACTCGTTCGCGGCCGCCTCGGCGTCGGCCGTCGCGGTCATGTACCAGATCCGCCTGCCGCGTCGGCCTTGACGAAGTCGGCCAGCCAGGACCGGAACTCGGTGCCCAGGTCCTCGCGCTCGGCGGCGATCTGCACCACCGTCTGCAGGTAGCCCAGCGGCATGCCGGTGTCGTAACGGGTGCCGCGGTAGACGATCGCGTGCACCGGAGTGCCCTCGGTGCGCAGCAACTCCATCGCGTCGGTCAGCTGGATCTCGCCGCCGCTGCCCGGCTTGGTCCGCCGGATCGCGTCGAAGATCTTGCCCGGCAGCACGTAGCGGCCGAGCACCGCGAGGTTGCTCGGAGCGTCCTCCGGCTGCGGCTTCTCCACCATCCCGGTCACCCTGACGACCTCACCGATGTCGGTCAGCTCCGACTCGGCCGGCTCGACCGAGGCGATGCCGTACCGCTTGGTCTCGGCCGGGTCGACCTCGAAGAAGGCGAGCACCACACCGCCGGTGCGGGCCTGCAGCTCCAGCATCGCCGGCAGCAGCGGCTCCGATGGCTTGACGAACTCGTCGCCGAGCAGCACCGCGAAGGGCTGGTCGCCGACGTGTGACTCGGCGTACCCGACCGCGTGGCCGAGCCCGAGCTGCTCGGGCTGCCGCACGGTGTAGATCTCGGCAAGCTCGCTGGGCCGACGCACCGCGGCCAGCCGCTCGGTGTCGCCCTTCTCCTCCAGCCTGGTCTCCAGGTCGGGGCGGCGGTCGAAGTGGTCCACCATCGAGGTCTTACCCCGACCGGTGATCAGCAACACGTCGCCGATGCCGGCCTGGGTGGCCTCCTCGACGATGTACTGCAGCACCGGCCGGTCCACCACCGGCAGCAACTCCTTGGGCACCGCCTTGGTGGCCGGCAGGAACCGGGTGGCTAGTCCGGCGGCCGGGATGACGGCCTTGACCGCCAGGGGACGGCCAGTTGCGGCGACCGTCGATGAGGGGTTCGCTGAGTGCTCCGACATGCCGCGAGACTATCGGCCACGGCTCTGCCGCGGCGGGTGTGGCCCAGAAGACGCGCCGCCACCCGACCCCGGCCGCGCGGCGTCTGGGCCGGCTCGGGCCGCCTCCACGTCGATGTCCGCCGGTTCGTCGGCCGGGTCGGGCCGTGCGTGCGCAGGCGACCCTTCCGGTACGCCGACAGCCGGCTCCGACCGGGCGGGCCCGCCCGGCTCCCGGATGGCCTGCACGGGCTGGCCGGCGCGCGGCAGCCCGTCGGGTGGGCTCACGGCGCCCGCGAGCACCGGTATCTCCCGGGTCACCACGTCCGGGCGTGCCTCGGCGACCCGGTACGTGTCGCGGCCGGCCGCCTTGGCCGCGTAGAGCGCGTCGTCGGCGGCTTCCAGCACCTCCCGTCCGGTGCTGCCGTGGTACGGGTAGACGGCGATGCCCACCGACACGGTCACCACGACCGGCCCGGCGTACGCCTCGACGGCGATAGGTGTGTCGCGGACCGCCGCGCCCAGTCGCTCGGCCACGATCGCCGCTCCCCGCGCGTCGGTCTCCGGCAGCAACAGCACGAACTCCTCCCCGCCCTGCCGGAAGGCCAGGTCGACCTCACGGATCTCCCCCCGCACCCGCCGGGCGAACTCGGCCAGCACGGTGTCCCCCGCAGCGTGCCCGTACGTGTCGTTGACGTCCTTGAACCGGTCGAGGTCCAGGGCGAGGACGCTGAGCATCCGCCCGAAGCGGCTGGCCCGTTCCACCTCCCGCCGGATCGACTCGCGCAGGTAGCGGTAGTTCCACAGCCCGGTGAGCGGGTCGGTGAGGGAGAGCCGTTGCGCCTCCTCGTGCACCCGGACGTTGTCGACCGCCACCGCCGCATGGCCGGCGAAGGTGCGCAGGGTGACCAGGTCGTCGTCGTCGAACTCGTCGGCGCCCAACCGGTCGTAGAGGGCCAGCACGCCGAGCGCCGCCGCCGCGCCGGCCTCGTCGGGCAGCCCGGAGGATCCGGCGAGGGCGGCCGGGGCGGCGAACGGGACCGCCACGTACGTGCTGCAGCGCGGCTCAACCGACGGGGCCACGGTCGGCTCCGCCCTCCCCCGCTGCGGTTCCCCGGTGGCGGCGACGGCGCCGACCACGCCGACGCCCACCGGCACCCGAAGCGTCTGCGACCCGTCCGCGTCCCCGTCCGGCCAGCGCCCGTCCAACCCCTCGGTGCACTGTGCGACGAGCACCCCGCCGGTCTCGACCAGCAGCACGGCGCCGGCCCGCGCGCCGGTGGCTCCGATGGCGCTGTGCAGGATCACCCGCAGGATGCGTTGCAGGTCGTGCGTGCTGGCCAGGGTGTCGCCGAGCACCGCGAGGTGGCCGCGGAGCTGGTCCCGGTTGCTGGTGAGCGCCGCGACGTAGGACCCGGTCTCCCGGGTCATCCGGTTGAACGCGGCGGCCAACCGGCCCAGCTCGTCACGGCTGCGCACCGGCACACGGGCGGTCAGGTCGCCGTGGGCCACCCGGTCGACCGCGCCGGCCAACTCCGCCAGCGGTCGGGTGGTCACCCGGGCCAGCCGCCAGGCGGTCAGCACGGCGAGCAACCCGGCCACCACGACCACCCCGACCAGCGTGGCGTGCAGCCCCGGTGGCCGCTCGCTGGGTACGGAGAGCACCAGTGGCAGCGGCTGCGCGTCGGACGGCCCGATCCTCCGCACGTACCGGCCCTCGTTCGTCTCGGTGACCCGCTCGCCATCCACGGTGCTGGCGGCGGCCAGCACCGCGTCGCGTACCTCTCGGGACTCGGTCGTGTGGGTGACCCGCGCGGGGGTGTCTCCGTTGTCGAGCAGGGTGACCGCCACCCCGGTCACCGCCGCCAGCCGGGCCACGAAGGCCGGGTCGACCAGCTGCGCGGCGGTCACCGTGCCCCGCAGGGTGCCAGCGCGGTCGCGCAGGTCGACCTGGGCGGCCAGCGCGCGGATCGGGCTGGCCGAATCGGTGGTCGAGCCCGAGCAGGCCCGCCAGGGCGTCGACGGCGCGGCGGGCGAGACGTAGGTGACCTGGCCGCTCACGTCGGTGATCAGCACTGCGGCGGCCAGGCCTCGGCCGACCAGTTGAGCGGCGGCGACGGCCGGATCGGTGGTGAGAGCCACCGCGTCGGCGGTGGCGCGCAGCTGCTGGCAGAGCGCGTCGACCGAGGTACGCACGGTGGACGCCGCCACCGACAGGCGCTCGGTGGAGCGGCTGCGGTCGACGGCGGCGACGGTTGAGGCGACGAACAGCGCGCCGAGCAGGACCGGCCCGAGCACCACTACGAGGAAGGCTGCCGTCAACCGCCCGCGTAGCGTCACTCGGTCCCCCCGGAAGTTCCGCCTCCGTTGCTTGCGATGCTGACACAGTGCAACCGTGGGAGAGGCGTTGCGTCAGGAGTGTTGCGTGGCGGAATTTTCTGATGAAGCGGAAGTGACCCGTGCGGCGAAGCGGAATGCCCGCGCCGAGCTGCTCGCCCGCCGTCGGTCGCTGAGCGGCCCCGCCCGGGCCGAAGCCGCCGGGCGCGTGCAGGCCGAGCTGGTCGCGCTGGTACGCCGGCTGCGCCCGCGCCGGATGACGGCGTACGTGCCGGTCGGCTCCGAACCGGGCGGTGCTGACCTGCCGGAGGTGCTGCGGGCGGCATTACCGGCCGACGCCGAGTTGCTGCTGCCGGTGCTCCTCGCCGACCTGGATCTGGACTGGGCGGCGTATACCGGGCCGGGGGCCTTGATCGCCGCGGGTCGGGGTATCCGAGAGCCGGCCGGTGCCCGTCTCGGGGTGGCCGCCGTGGCGGACGCGGAGCTGGTGGTCGTACCGGCTGTCGCGGTCGACCGCCTCGGTCGACGGCTCGGGCGCGGCGGCGGCTCGTACGACCGGGCACTCGCCCGGGTGCCCGAGGCGACACTGACGGTGGTGCCGCTGCACGACGGCGAGCTGGTCGAGGCGCTGCCGGCGGAGCCGCACGACCGTCTTGTCCGCGCGGTCGTCACCCCCGCCGACGGGGTGCGTACGCTTGACGCCGGCCCGGGTGCGGCGCACGGTGTCGCGCCCCACACGTCCGCTGGACGAACCCGGGGCGAATGACGCACCATTGGCACTCGAATACGTCGAGTGCCAACTGGCTGAGCCCAGATCCGGAGGAGAACGTGCCCACGTACCAGTACGCCTGCACCACGTGCGGTCACCAGCTCGAGGCGGTGCAGTCCTTCTCTGACGAGCCGCTGACCGAGTGCCCGGCGTGTCAGGGGCGGCTGCGCAAGGTCTTCAACTCGGTCGGCATCGTCTTCAAGGGCTCGGGCTTCTACCGCACCGACTCGCGGGCGTCCGGCTCGGAGGCGACGGCTGGCGGCACGACCAGCAAGCCGGCGAAGTCCGAGTCGTCCTCTGGTGAGGGCTCGGGGTCATCGTCGTCCGGTTCGTCCTCGTCGTCCTCATCCTCGTCGTCGTCGGGGTCGTCGTCCTCAGGCTCGTCGTCCTCGTCGGGCTCCTCCTCGTCGGGTGGGTCGAGCGGCGGCAAGGCTCCGGCAGCCAGCTCCGCGTCCTGACCCGCCGCCCGACCCCCTCGGGTCGGGCCTCGATCCACCCGGGTTCACGGATGTCACCGACGTGCCGTAGCAGGTTGAGCCGACCGGCGGGCGTTATCCACAGGCCAGTCGGTTGTCCACAGGCACCGTCCGAGGGCCGCCTGCCTCCGGCGAAAACGGCCTAACCTGCCGCCACGGGTGTCGCTGCGACACCCGTGGACGGGAGGCGGCGGAGACGATGGGCGATCCAGACTCGGCGCGGGCGTTGCGTCCGTTGCGCCGACTCACCCTGCCCGGCGGGCGCACCCTGCTCCGGGCCGGCTTGGTCGCCACGCTGCTCGGCCTGGCCGCTGCCGTTCTGCACACTCCGACCGCCTGCCCGCCGAGCACCGCTCCCTCCGACGCGCCGGCCGGAGCGGGCGGCACGACCAGGCGGGTCGACGGAGCCGGGCCCTCGCCAACCGGCGACACGACCGCCGGAACTGGCACGACCGCCGACAGCGGCGCGAGGGATCCGCTGCCGTTGCCGAGCGGCGCTGTCGGGTTGCCGGTCCGGCTCGCCGAGCCGGCCACGCTGGCGGTGGTCCGCCCCGGCGCCCGGGTCGACCTGCTCTCGGCCGCGCCGGACGGGGCGGGCACCGAGGCGACGTTGCTCGCTCCCGCGGCGCTGGTGTTGGACGTGCTGGGCGCCGGCGCGACCGACGGGTCCTCGGCGCTCTATCTGGCGCTCCGCCCCGACCAGGCGCAACGCGCCGTCGGGCTTCCGGAAGGCACCCGGTTCGCCATCGTCGTCCGAGGCTGAACGCGAGCCCTCAGCATCGGGTGCACCACCCGGCGGCGAACTGGCCGGAGCGTCGGCGTCAGTCCCAGTGCGGGGGGCGTTCGGCGAGCAGCCAGTCGTCGTTGCCACCCGTCCGCTCGCCCCAGCCACGGTCGGTGTCGTCGGAGGTCTGCTCGGGCAGCACCACGAAATCTTCGCTCAGGTCGACGGAGCGGTCGTCGTCGCCGCGCGCGCCCTGCGTACCGGGGTCCATGGTGCTCACGAGCGGCAAGACTAGCGCAGCCGACGGCAGCAGACCGGTCGCCGACGGTGGCACGCCGGCCAGAAACGAACGGGCCGCCCACCGCGTTGGTAGCGTCGGACGGCGTGACGACCCCCAGCGGTGGCAGCACCCCGGACGACTACTGGCGACGGCCCGGCACCGGTGACGACACGGGGGCAGACCTTCCCCCCGCCGCGCCCACGAACACCCCCACGAGCGGGTACGCCGGTCCGCCGCCGAGCGTGCCGCCGCCGACCGGTTGGCGTCCACCCGTACACCTGCAGCCGGCACCGCCGCGACGGCTGCCGCCGCAGGACATGGCCGACCTGGACGTGGCTGAGCAGCGCTCGCAGCGTGTCACCTACGGCTTCGGCGCGGCGGCCGGCGTGGTGCTGGTGGTCGTGGTCTGCCTGCTCTGCTCGCGGATCATCTTCTGACCCTCGACGGGCCCGCAGGTCAGAGCGTGGTGCCCCAGACGGCCTCGGCGCCGGTGTGGCCGGTCAAGTAGACGTAGACCAGGGCGGCGATGGACAGCGCCACGGCCGCCACCGCCAGCACGGGAGTGACCAGCGCCGGCAGCCGCGGCACCCGGGGGTGACCACTGGTGATCACCAACAGCAGGATGGCCACGATCCCGAGCGGCACCACGATGCGGAACAGGATGTCGCCGTAGCGGGAGTGCTCGAAGATCTGGTCGAGGATCTGCCCCTGGAAGCCCCGGGCGACCAGCGCGTCGGTGAACGCCTCACCCGACTTGACGGCCACGAAGGCGGTCACCGGCGCGGCCACGGCGAGGAGGCCCAGGGCCCAGTCCAGCCGGTGCCGCCACCGCGGCAGCCCCACGTACGCGATGGCCAGCACCGCCAACAGCGGCACGAACACGACAACCGCGTGGACCACCAGGACGTGTACCGGTAGACCCAGGATCTCCTCGAACATCGAACCCTCCAGGTCGATCATGGTCAGGGGATGGTCAGCGTACGGTCCTCCGACCGTCCCCAGGCTCTCGACCGGAGACACGCGCGCCGCCTCGATCAGGTTCACCATCGCGGGCCGCGCCTCGGATCCTTCCGGCTGTGTCGGTGGCCACCCGGACCGGGCGACGGTTGTCGATGCTGGTCGCGCGTGCTGTCATTGGCGAATGTCCGCTGCCGAGGAGCTGCTGCGATCGAAGGGCCTGCGTGTCACGCGGCCACGCCTCGCGGTGCTCGACGTGCTGGCCGGCGGCGGCCACCTGGAGGTCGACGAGATCACCCGGCGGGTCCGCGAACGCCTCGACTCGGTCTCCACCCAGGCGGTCTACGACGTGCTCGGTGCGCTGTCCCGGGCCGGGCTGTCCCGCCGGATCGAGCCGGCCGGCGGTCCCGCCCGCTACGAGGCGCGCGTGGGCGACAACCACCACCACGTGGTCTGCCGGGGCTGCGGCGAGATCGCCGACATCGACTGCGCGGTGGGCAACGCGCCGTGCCTTGAGCCGAACGTCGCGCACGGGTTCGAGGTGGACGAGGCGGAAGTGACCTTCTGGGGCCTCTGCCCAGGCTGCCGGGCCCGCCGCCTCGCCGACGTCTGACCGGCGGCACAGGCGGCACGTGTCCGACGAGGCCGGCCCCCGCGTGGCACTCTTGGGCAGTGGACTCCGATGACCTCGGCCTCTTCGGTCCGGGTTCGGTCACGTGGAAGGTGCACGAGGAGCCGATCCTGATCGTCGCGGGCCTGCGCTCGCTCTACCTCCAGGCGTTGCACCCCCTGGCGATGGCCGGGGTCGCGCAGAACAGCAACTACCGCACCGACGCCTGGGGTCGCCTGGTCCGCACCGCCACCTACGTCGCGACCACCGTCTACGGGACCACCGCCGAGGCGGAGGCCGCCGGGTCCCGGCTGCGCCGGTTGCACGCCCGACTGCGGGCCACCGATCCCGCGACCGGCGTCGAGTTCCGGATCGACGATCCGGACCTGCTGCGGTGGGTGCACGTCACCGAGGTCGAGTCGTTCCTCAGCACGGCTCGCCGTGCTGGGCTGCCGCTCACCGACGACGAGGTGGACGGCTACTACACCGAGCAGCGGCGTTCCGCCGCTCTGGTCGGCCTGGACCCGTCCACCGTCCCGGGCAGCGCGGCCGAGGTCGCGGAGTACTACCGCGACGTACGACCACAGTTGCGGATGACCCGGGAGGCCGCCGAGACGGCGTTCTTCCTCACTGCCCCGCCGCTGCCGTGGAAGCTCAGCCTGCCGGTCCGGTTGGGGCTCACGCTCGGCCCGCCGCGCTGGGCTTACCTGGGGATCGCCGGCACCGCGCTCGCACTGCTGCCGGCCTGGGCGCGCCGCATGTACGGCGGGCTCGGCCTACCCAGCACCGCCCTGTCGGCGGATCTGACCGTGCGCGCACTGCGGCTCGCGTTCGCTGCCGTCCCCCGTCGCTACCTGGAGGGGCCGCTGATGCAGGCTGCCAAGGAACGGGCCGCCCGCCGCACCGCTGCCCCGCTGGCCGGCTGACCTGCCCCATCCGCCCAGTGTCAACCGTCGGCTGGCCGGTCCATGGCCGCCCACGGCTCCTTGCCCGGCACCTGCGCGCCGGTCGGGCAGTGCCGCCGGAAGTCGCACCAGCCGCAGCGCGGGCCGGGTGTCACCGGAAACGCCTCGTCCGCGTCGGCGCCGTCCGCGACCGCCCGTTCGGCGGCCATGATGTCGCGGGCCGTCTCCTCCGCGCGGGTCAACTGCCGGGCCAGCGACTCGACGGTGTGGTCGTGACCGGCGACCGTGCCGGTCGGCAGGTGGTGCAGCTCCACCCGACGGCACGGTCGGCGGAACACCCGCTCGGCCGCATACGCGTAGAGCGCCAACGCCTGCGAACCTCGGGCGTCGTCCGTGTCCAGCCCGGTGCGGCCGGTCTTGTAGTCGACGATGACCAGCTCCGGCCCTTCCGGCCCGGGCCGGGAATCGATCCGGTCGGCTCGGCCGTTGAACGCCAGCACGGCGGTCTTGACCGCCACCACCCGCTCCACTCCGAGCGGGTCGGCGTCCGGCTCCAGCGTCTCGACGTACGCCTCCAGCCAGCCCAACGCTCTCCGGTAGGCGGCCCGCTCCTGCTCGCCGTCGCGGTAACCCTCGCGGACCCAGGTGGCCTTGAGCAAGGTGGCCAACGCCTCGGGGCGGCGCCGGTCGGCGGGCAACGCGTACCAGTTTTTCAGGGCGGTGTGCACGCTGGCACCGAGCGAGTTGTGCGCCCACGGCGGGCCCTTTGGCGGGGTGGGCCGGTCGACGTAGGAGTAGCGGTAGCGGCGTGGGCAGTCCGCAAACGCGCCGAGCTTGCTCGGTGTGCAAACGAACAGGCGCTCCGGCATGCCCTCGAAGCCGAGCTGCTCGGCGTCGCCGGCGCGCTGTTGGGGGGCCCGGCCACCGGCCGCCGGCCGTCCCGCTGAGGAGGATCGTCGCACGCCTGCGATCCTGCCATCCGCCCCCGACATCGTCGGTGCGCCGGTCAGGTCATGTTCACGTACTGCGTGACGAAGGCGAACACCGCGTCGGCGATGAGCTGCACGGCGATCGCGGCCAGCAGCAGGCCGGCGATCCGGGTGAGCACCTCGATCCCGCCGGGGCGCAGGATCTTCACGATGCCGCCGGAGAAGCGGAGGACGATCCAGACCGCGAGCATCACGGCGAGGATCGCCACGGCGATGGCGGTGTAGTCGCCCAACCCGTCGGCCTGCTGAACGAAGAGCATGGTCGCCACGATGGCGCCCGGTCCGGCCAGCAGCGGCGTGCCCAGCGGCACCAGCGCGATGTTCGAGGTGGCGTCCGGGCTCGGGCCGTCGGTCTTGCCGGTGAGCAGCTCCAGGGCGACGAGGACGAGCAGCAGCCCACCGGCCGCCTGCAACGCCGGCAGGTCCACGTGCAGGTAGTCCAGCAGGGTCTGCCCCGCCACCGCGAAGACCACGATCACGCCCAACGCCAGCGCGACGGCCTGCCAGGCCGCGCGATTGCGGTCGCGGGCGGGCAGCGGGCCGGTCAACGCCAGGAAGATCGGCACCATGCCCGGCGGGTCAGTGATCACCAGCAGGGTCACGAAAACCTCGCCGAACAGCTTCAGATCCACGTGATCAACCTATCCGCGCCGCCATCAGGCGAAACTGAGATCAGCCGGAAGCGACCTCGGTCACCCCTTCGGCGACGATCCGCTCGTACGCCTCGACGCTGGTGCTGAAATCTCCGAGCTGGACGGTCTTGTGGGTGCCGTGGAAGTCCGAGGAGCCGGTGACGAACAGGCCCCACTCGGCGGCGAGCCCCCGTACGTGCTCCCGCTCAGCCGGGCTGTGGTCCTCGTGGTCGGCCTCCAGCCCGGCCAGTCCGGCGGCGGCAAGCTCGGCGATCAGCTCGTCGGGCACCACCCGGCCGCGCCGGGTGGCCCGGGGATGGGCGAAGACCGGCACGCCGCCGGCCGCCCGGACCAGTCGGATCGCCCGGAACACGTCGATGTCGTCCTTGGGCAGCCGGTACCGCTCGCCCAGCCAGTCCGGGCCGAACGCCTCCCGGGTGCTGCCGACCAGGCCGACCCGGATCAGCGCCTGCGCGATGTGCGGGCGGCCCACGGTGCCGCCGCCGGCACCAGCCAGGATGTCCGGCCAGCTCACGTCGATGCCGTCGGCGCGCAGCAACGCGACGATCCGTTCGCCGCGTTCTTCGCGGGCGGCCCGCACCCGTGCCAGCTCGGCAACCAGGTCCGGGTGGTCCGGGTCGAACAGGTACGCCAGCAGGTGCAGCGGCACCGCCGGCTGCGTTCCGGACCAGCGACAGGACAATTCGGCGCCCCGGATCAGGCGTAGCCCCGGCGGCAGCGCGTCCACGGCCGGCCCCCAGCCGGCGGTGGTGTCGTGGTCGGTGATCGCGAGCACGTCCAACCCAGCCTTGGAGGCAGCGCGAACCAACTCGGTGGGGCTCAGCGTGCCGTCGCTGGCCGTCGAGTGGGTGTGCAGGTCGATCCGCGGGGCGGAGCCGGTACGCGAGGTCACCGCCCGACGCTACCGAGCGACATCCGAGCCCGGCTCACGGAGGTCAGTTTGACCTCGTGGGTCAGAAGCCGGTCACCAGGACTGGCCGGTCGCCGGCTGGCACACCGGGCACCGGAGCGGGGCTGGCGGGCTTTCCCGCCCGCACCCGGCCGACGTCGACGCGGACCAGGTTGGCGGCGCCGTCGAGGTAGGAGGCGTGGGACTCGTCGCTCCAGACGACCGAGCCAGTCATCGGCGGCCCGGCCGAAACGGCGGTCGTACTCGGCCCGAGCAGCCACAGGTCGACCAGCAGTGCCCGGTTGGCCTTGCCCAACCGCCCGTTCACCAGCAGCCACCGGCCGTCGGCCGAGATCCCGCCGACTCCGTCCTGGCTGAGGTCCGGGCCGCAGCCGGTCTGTGTCGGACTCAGGTGGGTCGGGTCGAGCACGGCCAGGCAGGTCTTGTCCGGGCCGGTCGTGGCGATCTGGCCGACGAGCCGGCCGTCGGGCAGCCTCCCGTAGACGTTAAGGCTCTGCCGGTCGACGGCCTTGGTCATCGCCTGCCCGGCAGCGGGCTGCCAGAGCGTGTGACCGGCGGTGGCCGGGTCGGGTCGGACCAACACGCTGTCACCGACGAAGCGGACGGGTTCCGCGTCTGCGGGCGCCGGGGTGCGGGCCGCCCCGATGAGCTGGGTGCCGACCACCCCTGCCACCAGCAGATCGCTGCCGTCGCGCCAGGCGACCTGGCGGCTGTCTGGTGCCAGGACGATCGGGCCCGCCCCGGCCAGCAGCACCTGCACCAGGCCGTCGTTCTGCACGACCCAGAGGGAGCGACCGGCGGTGGAAGGTGTGCTGACCACCAGCCAACCGTCGCCGTCGGGCAGGAGTTGGGCGCGTTCGGCCGGCCCGACGTCGGACAGCACCAGCCGCCGTCCGTCGGCGCTGACCAACGTTTCGCTCGTGAGCTGGGCCGCGGGCGTTCCAGGCGAGGGTTCGATGCCAGGGACGCTGGCCGTCGGGATCGGCCGGATGGACGGGTCCGGGTCACCGATCACCACGATGGGTGCCCCGTCCCGCCCGGTCTCCGCACCGAGCTGGGCCATGCCGGCGCTGAGCAGCACGGTGACGACCCCCGCGAGGGCGAGGCCGGCCGCGGTGCGCCGACGCCGGATCCGGTTCGCCCGGCGAATGGCCTGGCCCGCCGGGTCGACGCCCAGCGGACGGGCAACGGCGACCTGGCGCGAGAGGGTCTCCCGCACCGCACCTTCGAGCTCGTCAGGCCGCACCTGATATGAACGCCGAGGGCCGTCCGTCAGGTTGTCGGGCTGGCCTGGGAATCCGCTCACTGTTGCTCACCGGAGCCCGTGCCGACGGGCACGGCCGCCGGGGCGGTGGGCAGCACGACCTGCGGGCCGATCGGCCGCGGCGCGGCCGGACGGGGAGTGCCCGAGCGGGGCACGGGCCGGCCAGCCGCCTGCCGTGGTCTGAGTGTCGCGGCACCACCGGTGGCCGGGGCCGGTCCGGCCGGGGCGCCCGAGCCGCCAGGTCGGGCAGCGCCGGCTCCGACCGATTGGCCGGCAGCGCCGGCAGCGACCGACCGATCGGCAGCGCCGGCCGCGGTGGCCAGGTCCGGCGCGTCGGCGCCCATCCTCCGGCGCAGCGTGGCCAGCGCTCGGGACGCCTGGCTCTTCACCGTGCCCGGTGAAATGTCCAGCATCGCGGCGGTCTGCGCCTCGGACATGTCCTCGTAGTAGCGCAGCACCAACACCGCCCGCTGCCGGTGCGGCAACTCCCTGAGGTGCCGCCAGAGCAGGTCACGGTCAAGTTGCTGCTCGATCTCGTCGACACCGGCCCGCTCGGGCAGCACCTCGGTGGGGCGTTCACCGTGCCAGCGTCGCCGCCACCAACTCGTCGACGTGTTGACCATCACACGCCGGGCGTACGGCTCGACGGCCTCGATCCCGCCGAGCCGCTTCCACGCGAGGTAGGTCTTGGTCAGCGCCGTCTGGAGCAGATCCTCGGCCGTGGCCCAGTCCCCGGTGAGCAGATAAGCGGTGCGTAGGAGCGCGGCGGAGCGGGCCGCGACGAACTCGCGGAACTGCTCCTCCAACGTGTCCTTGTTCGCCACCGCCCACCTCCGCGCCCCAGTCGTCCTGGCAGAGTGCCACGTCAGAGGCGTTCCGGTCCATGACGAAAGGTGCGCACTTGCTCCGATGTTCGGTCGAAAACCTTCACGCCCCGTCGTCGGCCTTGGCCTCGTCGGCCTCCTTGCCGAGCCGCGCCTCGACCGCCTGCGGCTCGTACATCTCTTCGACCACACGCAGGTAGAGCTCGTTCGGGTTGGGCAGATTCTTGATCTCGCGGAGCGCCTGCTCCTGGCCGGCGGACTCCAGCACGAACGTGCCGTAGTTGAGCGCTCGGCCGGTCGGCGTCTGCTCGTACTTCATGTCGGTGACCCGGACCAGCGGCATCATCGCCACCTTGCGGGTGACGATGCCGTTGACCACCATGACCCGCTTGTTGGTCAGGATGAAACGGTCATACCACCAGTCGGCGACCTTCCATGCCACCCAGCCCATCACCGCGAACCAGAGCAGCACGGCGATGGTGGTCAACGCGCCCACGGCCTGTCCGGCGAGGAAGCCGGAGAGGTAGCCGAGCACGAAGGTCGCCGCGACGCCGATGAGCAGCGGGTTGGTGAGGTGGATCCAGTGCCGCTTCCACTCGCCCCGGTAGCGCTCGGTGGGGAAGAGATAGCGGGCGACCAGCGAGCTGGGCTCGTCCTCCAGCGGCAGCACCCGCCGAGGAGTCGCACCGGTCGCGTCAGCACGCAACCCGGCCAGCTCGTCCTCGGAGATCTGCGGCTGCTGGTAGCCGGCTTCTGGATCACGGATCCAGGCCCGCCCCGAACGCCCCTGGCCGGCGTAGCCGGGCCCGTCGCCGTAGCCGACGTCGTCCGAAAGGGACGGACCGTCGGACAGGCCGGGACCGGCCCCGTAGCCCGGGCCGTCATCAGGCCCGATCCGCGGGATCGGCTCGGTGTCACGCTCGCGACGTTCCCGGTCGGGGTCGTCCGGGTCGAAGGGTGGACCGGAGGGGCTGCCCATCGGCGGCTAAGCGACGAGGCTGGTGAAGAAGTCGCCGAACCCTTGGGCGATGTCCATGACCCCGCCGCCAAGAGACTTGAACACATCCGCCGCAGAGTTTGGCCGGTAGGCGACGAAGAAGATCAAGAATGCGATTCCGGCCCAGGTGAGGACCTTCTTGACCATGGCGGGCCATCCTCTCGCGCGGCGCCGGGTCCCATTACCGCAGCGGCACCCAGAGTATCAGTTTGGTGTCGTACAGTGAATATCTGCGTCCGCCTTCCGTCAATCCAGGAGAGTCGTCACGCTCTCCCGGACAGGTACGGGGACGGTGCGCCGTACACGAGCTCGGGGGGAGTCCACTCGGTCAGGTCGTGTAACACGACTTCTTCCGCGAGCAGGTGACCCGCACTCGCCGGCCAGGCTATCGCATGGAGCCACATTCCCCGAGCTTCGCCGGCGTACGCGCTTCGATCCGTCGGAGAATTCACCAACCACAGTGGAGTGGGGCGGCCGGCGACCCTGATCCTGGCCTGCCCAACGTGGTCGGGGTGGCCCGGCCCCGGGTCGGTCAGCGCATCGGCCAACTCCGGCCCCGGATCCGGGCCGGCCAGCCCGGCGAGCCGGGTGCCCAGACCGACGCCCGGCTCCTCGGCCACGAAGACCAGATCGGCCGGACCGCCACCCAGGGGCGCCGGGCCCGCGCAGGCCACCGCGGTCGCCCGCACACCGGTCCGCTCGTCCCCGGCGTACGCCACGCCGGTGAGGGTCCAGCCGGGCGGCAGCGGCCACGGGCACCACAACGGGGTCACCGGCGGATCCCCGGTCGCGGTGATCCGCTCCACCACGCTCGCCACGATTTCCGCTCCGATGTGCTCCGGTACGTGCAGGGGCGGCACCGGGCCACAGCGCAGACACCTCGAGTCGGTGTGCATCAGATCCGGCGCCCGTACCGGGCCCCCGCATCTCGGACAACTCACCGCGACACTCACATCCCCACCGTCACCCCGAACCGCCGGTACGTCAAGCCGGAACGTCCGATTCGGCCTCGGGCGTGGTTCAGTCCGGCGGCGCGCCGGCGTGGGTACGAATCCAGGCGTGCATCGCGATGCCGCTGGCCACGCCCGCGTTGATCGACCTCGTGGAGCCGTACTGCGCGATGGAGTAGAGCTGGTCGCACGCGGCGCGGGCCGGCGCGGAGAGTCCAGGCCCCTCCTGGCCGAACAGCAGCACGCAGTCCCGGGGCAGAGCGCCGGTCTCCAGCGGACGCGACCCGGGCAGGTTGTCGATGCCGAACACCGGCAGCCGCTGCTCCGCCGCCCAGGCGACGAACTCCTCGATCGTCTCGTGGTGCCGCACGTGCTGGTAGCGATCGGTCACCATGGCGCCGCGCCGGTTCCACCGGCGTCGTCCGACGATGTGCACCTCGGCGGCGTTGAACGCGTTGGCGTTGCGGACCACCGTGCCGATGTTGAAGTCGTGCTGCCAGTTCTCGATCGCGACGTGGAAGCCGTGCCGGTGCCGGTCCAGGTCGGCGACGATCGCCTCGTGCCGCCAGTAGCGGTAGCGGTCGACGACGTTGCGCCGGTCCCCCTCTGCCAGCAACTGCGGGTCGTAACGAGGGTCGTCCGGTGGGTCCCCCGGCCAGGGGCCCACGCCCACCTCAAGCTGGTCGTCGGTCACGGTCATCAGAGGGTACGGACCGTGCCGGCGCGCATCGCCACGGCCTGCCGGTTCAGACCAGCCCGAGCGCGGCACCGAGTCGGTCCAGGAAGCGCCGGTCCGCCGGGGTGGCCGGCTGGTCAACCCGGCGTCCACCGGGGCCGGGCACCGCGCGACAGACCCGGGCCGCGACCGACTGCACCCACTGGCGGTACGCGGCCGAGTCCGCGGGATCGGCGCGTCGCCCCAGGACCCGACTCGCCGCCCGGCAGGCGGCCAGCAGGTCCACCAGATCGGTGAGCCGTTCGGAGGGCTGCGGGGTGCCGTCGTGGCGGGCGTAGATCGCGGTGACCACCGCGCGGACCAGATCGCTGTCGAAGGCTCGGCCGGCGGCCACGGCGTCCAGGCCGGCCAGACTCGCCAGGACCCCGCGTTCCGGGCGGCCCGGGCCGGAAGCCGCAGCGGCCACGAGGACCCGACCGGGCAGGCTGATGAGCAGGTCCCACTCGGCGGCGGAATAGACAGCGGTGGTCAAGGGTGCGGCTCGGCGGCCGGCAGAGGGTGGCTCTCCGGCGACGGAGTGGCTCATCGGAACCTCCGGCGCCAGCATATGCGCCGAAAACGGGAACAGGGCCCCTTCCCAACAGAACTCGCTGCGGGAAGAGGCCCTGAGTCCGGCGGCGGTCGACCCGCCGCGATGCTCAGCGCGGCTCGGGAAAGCTGGGCCGCTCCGGATCCACCCCGTCCGGTACGGCGCTGGCCGCGTACTCCCGCTTGGGGACCATGACCTTGCGCCGGAAGACGCAGACCATCGTGCCGTCCTGGTTGTAGCCGCGGGTCTCCACCGACACCACGCCCCGGTCCGGCTTCGAGCCGGACTCACGCTTGTCCAGCACGGTGGTCTCGCCGTAGATGGTGTCGCCGTGGAAGGTTGGCGCGACGTGCCGCAGCGACTCGACCTCCAGGTTGGCGATCGCCTTCCCACTCACGTCGGGCACCGACATGCCGAGCAGCAGGGAGTAGATGTAGTTGCCGACCACGACGTTGCGCTTGAACTGACTGGCGGTCGCGGCGTAGTGCGCGTCCATGTGCAGCGGGTGGTGGTTCATGGTGAGCAGGCAGAAGAGGTGGTCGTCGTACTCGGTGACGGTCTTGCCCGGCCAGTGCCGGTAGACCGCGCCGACCTCGAACTCCTCGTAGTAGCGGCCGAACTGCATCCTGGTCCCCTTCGACGGACGGCGATGGAGTTCGGCACAGCATGCCTTACCGGTGGTTAAGGAGACCGACGGGGAGCGACGGCGGCGGAAATGTCACACCGGTCACTCTCCCGGGGGGAGACGCAATGAGCGGCGGGGCCCTCCCCGGCACCCGCCGCCCACGCTCTGATGCCGAGAATTCTGCCCTACGGCAGCGTAGGTTCAACAGAGATCGAGGTCACATTTATCATTTTGTAACACTACTCTCCGTGATGGAGGGAAGGTTGATCAGCGATCTCCGCAGGCCGGATACCTCCTTGTCAAGCCCCAAGTTACCGATTCGTAGCGCTCGATCGGGTGGATCTCTTTGGAAACGCTCCCATCACGGCAGGTCACGCAAGTGCGACGTGCATTTGCGTTCCGCACGTCGGTATGAACAGACGTAGGTCGATGACCCTCGGCACCCCCGAGCAGCCCCAAGCACGTTTCGTGCCCCACCGCCCGGGAATTCGATACGGTCAGCCCTGGTTCTACGGGACGTAGATAAACCGCGGTGATCGGAGAGTGCAATGGCAACCGTTGAGCTGACCTCGACGAACTTCGACGAGGTGACCGGCAACGACGGCATCGTCCTGGTCGACTTCTGGGCCGACTGGTGTGGTCCGTGCAAGCGGTTCGCCCCGGTCTACGAGCGCTCCTCGGAGAAGCACCAGAACATCGTCTTCGGCAAGGTCGACACCGAGGCCCAGCAGGAGCTGGGCGCCAAGTTCGACATCCGGTCGATCCCGACGATCATGGCGATCCGCGACGGCGTCATCGTCTTCGCCCAGCCGGGCGCCCTTCCCGAGTCCGCGCTGGAGAACCTGATCGAGCAGGTCGAGGCGCTGGACATGGACGACGTCCGCAAGCAGCTGGCCGAGCACAACCACTGAGTCGTCTCCACGACGGCATTCGAAGGCCGGGCCCCGATGCGGGCCCGGCCTTCGTCGTCCCCGGGGACGCTCGCATGATCACCTGCCCGGGCAGCCGGAACTGACCATCGGAGGGACCCGACGCAGTCGGTACATCCCGTATCGTCACGACCTGATGGAGAACCTGACCACCCTCGGGCGCGTGACCCGGCTGGGCGCGACCGCAGTCGGTCTCGTCCTGCTGCTGGCCGGCACCTTCTGGGGCAGCGACGACGACTTCCCGTTCGGGCCGTTCCGGATGTACGCCACCTCCAATCCGCCGAACGACCCCGCCCCCGACACCCGCGTCGAGGGAGTGAACAGCACCGGGGACGTGATCGACCTCAACCAGGACGCGACCGGCATCCGCCGGGCCGAGATCGAGGGTCAGCAGGCCCGCTACGCCGCCGACCCGACGCTGCTCACCGAGGTCGCCGACGCGTACGCCGAACGCCACCCCGATGCCGCCGCACTGGTCGAGGTTCGCATCGTCATCCGCTGGCACGGCATCCGCGCCGGCCGGCCGACCGGCCAACACACCGATCAGACGGTCGTTCGCTGGCAGGCCCCACGATGAGCCGCTGGCTGACCGAGGCCGTGCCCCGGGGCCGAGTGGCCGCGTTCCGGACCCTGATCTACCTCTTCGTCGCCGCCGACCTGGTGATCTTCACCCCCTGGGTACGCACCCGGGTCAGCGTGCCCGGCGACCTGTACCAACCACTGTTGATCGGCCGCCTGCTCCCACTGCCGACGCCGACCTCGGCGCTGGTGGCGGTGATCTTCTGGTCGCTGCTGGTGCTCGCGCTCCTCGCCGCGACCGGACGGGCGCCCCGACTGCTCGGCTGGGCGGTCTGCGCGCTGTACCTGGAGTGGATGATCATCGCGATGAGCTACGGGAAGGTCGACCACGACCGATTCGGGCTGCTCGTCGCACTGGCCGTCCTGCCCACCGCCGGTCGAGCCCGCCACGGCGACACCACCCGCACCGAAGCCGGCGGCTGGGCCCTGCGCGTCACCCAGATCGCGGTGATCTGCACGTACTTCCTGGCCGCCTGGGCCAAGCTGCGGTTCGGCGGCCTGGACTGGCTGACCGGCTCGGTCCTGGCCCGCGCGATCATCCGGCGCGGCACCGAGCTGGCGGACCTGATCGCCCACGTGCCGTACCTGCTGATCGTCGCCCAGTTCGGCATCGTGGCCTTCGAGCTGCTCAGCCCCGTGGTCTTCCTACTGCCCGCCCGCTGGCGGCTCGCCATGGTCGGCTTCTTCTACTCGTTCCACGCGGTCACCATCGCGACCATCACGATCTCGTTCGCGCCGCACCTGGCCGCGATGACCAGCTTCCTGCCGCTGGAGCGGGTCCGCCCGCTGGTGTGGGCCCGACGGCTCGCCGGCCGTCCCGCGCCCGACACCTCGGGCAGCACGATCCAGGACACGGCGGGAGCCGGGGCGGCACCAGAGCCGGTCGGGGCCGGTGCGGCACCGGAGCCGCTCGGCGATCAGGCCCCGGCGCTCGGACGACCGGTCGGGCCGTAGAGCCGTTCCCGGGCCTCCTGCGGCAGAGAGCAGGCTGCCGTGCCGCCCGGCAGTCGGTGCCGGTTGCGCGCCACCCAGCGGTACACCGGCCAGGCCGCAGCGCGTACCGGCGGAAACCGCAGGCCGGCACCGGCGACGCGCCAGAGCGGGCCACTCGCGGCGAGCAGCTTCGCGATGGCGTCCGGACCCGCTGCGCGTGAGCCGTCCGCGCCGACCCACTGCACGGCCTCCTCGCACTCGTCGGCCGTGAGGCCGAGCGCGTCCAGGTCGGCGAACTGCCACGGCACCACCCGTGCGGCGGTGGGGATGCGGCTCTCGATGAACTCCGCGCAGCGCGTGCAGAACGCGCAGTCCCCGTCGTAGACGAAGGTCGACGTCTCCATGGTGTCCATCCTCCTCTCCCCGACCACCCGGACGACCACCGGTGTACGGCGGGTCACTTGCGCTCGGCTCGTACACGTGTTCGAATAGTGCCCATGCGCTGGGACAACCTCACCGCTCCCCCGGTTGAGGGAGGCCCCGAGCGGGCAGCGCCAGCGACACCACCCCTGCCGCTGGCGCTGCCCGGCGCCGTCGCCCGCACGTTCGACACCCCCGAGTTCGCCGGGATGACCTTCTATGAGGTCCAGGCCAAGTCCATCCTCAACCGGGTGCCCGGGCAGTCCCGTGTGCCGTTCGAGTGGACCATCAACCCGTACCGGGGCTGTTCTCATGCATGCGTTTACTGTTTCGCGAGAAATACGCATACCTACCTCGACCTCGACGCCGGAGCGGACTTCGACCGAAAGGTGATCGTCAAGGTCAATGCCGGTGAGCTGGTCCGGCGGGAGTTGGCCGCGCCGAGATGGCGGGGCGCACACGTGGCGATGGGCACCAACGTCGACTGTTATCAGCGGGCCGAGGGCCGTTACCGGCTGATGCCGCAGATCATCAGCGCGCTACGGGACTTCGCCAACCCGTTCTCGATTCTCACCAAGGGCACGTTGATCCTGCGGGACCTGCCGCTGCTGCGCGAGGCCGCCGCGGTGACCTCGGTCGGCATCTCCTTCTCGGTGGGGTTCGTCGACGAGCACCTCTGGCGTTCCGTCGAGCCGGGCACGCCACACCCACGCCGCCGGCTCGACGCGGTCCGGGCGCTCACCGACGCCGGCTTCTCGGTCGGCGTGCTGATGGCGCCGATCCTGCCCGGCCTCAGCGACAGCGACGAGTCGATCGACACCACCGTTTCAGCGATCGCCGCCGCCGGCGCCACCAGCGTGACCGCCCTGCCCCTGCACCTGCGTCCCGGCGCTCGGGAGTGGTACGCGCGCTGGCTCGCCCGGGAGTATCCGCACCTCGTGCCCCGCTACCGCGAGCTGTACCGGGCCGGCTCCTATGCACCGCAGGCGTACCAGCGGGAGTTGACCGCGCGGGTGCGGATCGCGGCCCGCCGGCACGGGCTGCACCGCGGCGAGCGGGGCGACAACCGCAACCTGCCCGAGCCGCCGCCACCGTCGGCAGCCGAGCAGCTGACCCTGCTCTAGCCCATGCCTGGGAGGCAGCCCCGATCTGCCTGAGCATTGATCGGTCTCACTCCCTGACCACACGTGGCTGATGACAGGACGTGAACGGGTGCGCGGCCATCACCGTCTGACCGCGGTGATGGGCTGAACATGGACGGGAACCTGGACGGCGGTGGCAGACAAGAACGAGGCATGAAGACACCGTCAAACGAGGAGACCATCGGGACATGCCTGTGACCGAGCGCTCGGACGCGTTCCTGGTTTCCGGCGCACCTGAACTGTTCGGGGAGCTGTTCGAGCGGTACGGCGGTTGGCTGTACGACTTCAGCGCCCGCCGGGTCGGACGGCAACTCGCCGAGGATCTGGTCGCCGAGACGTTCCTGGTCGCGTTCTCGCTACGTGACCGGTACGACACGTCGGTGGTCAACGCGCGCCCATGGTTGTTCGGCATCCTGACCAACCTGCTGCGCAAACATCACCGTGCCGAGGTGCGGTGGCTGCGGGCATTGGAGAAGTCAGGTACGGACCCGCTCGGTGGTTCCGGTCAGCACAACTTCGCTGACCGGGCCAACGAACGGCTCGATGCCAAGGCCGCCACGCAGGCACTGGCCGGTGTGCTCGCCGCGATGCCGCACGACCAGCGCAATCTGCTCCTGCTGCATGTCTGGGCCGGCCTGGACTATCCGGAGTTGGCCTCCGCGCTCGGCCTGGCACCGGGAACCGTCCGGTCCCGCCTCCACCGGGCCAAGGCACGCCTGCGGGTCGCGTTGCCCGCCCACTACGCACCGTCCACCTCTGTGAATGAAGGAAACGCATGAACAACAGTTCCGAACCCGACAACGCAGGCGTCGAACTACTGGTCGCCTTCCGCGAGGACCTGACCGGCGCTCCGCCGGACGCGACCGACCGGATCCGGCACGCGCTCCGCAACGGGTCCATGTACCGGCGCCCGGCCGCGAAACGCTGGTTTCTGCGCCGCCCGGCGATCGCGACCGCGAGCGCCTTCGCTCTGGCCGGTCTCGCCGCCGGTGGTGTCGCACTGAGCACGGTTGACTACAGCACCGGGCAACCGTTCGGGGCCTCCACCAGCTCGACTGACAGGTCTCGCCCGTTGCAGATGCGCGACGTCGCCTACGTCAGCGCGCAAACCCGGGCCGCACTGGACGACGCGGACAAGTACGTCATGAAGGTGCACGACGCCTACGAGGGCGGCTCGTACGACACCTGGACGGACAAGCAGACCGGGCGTTACCGGGTCGACATGTATCAGGCCGACGGCAGCCCGAACTCCTCGCTGATGACGACCGTCGCCGACGGAAAACTGAGCAGTATCCAGGTCAACCACCTCGACCGGACGTACTTCGAAGACACCGGTTCGCCGGAGGACGCGACAGGCGAAGTCATCGTTCCGAACGACCCGGCGAGCATCAGGGCCTGGCTCGACAAGGGAGACCTGGAGATCGTGGGCCATGAACAGGTGGGCGGACACGACACGGTGCACCTGCGGTTGAAGGCGGCAACGGCCACCTACACCGTGGAACTCTGGGTGGACGCAGCCTCGTTCCTGCCCTACAAGGCTGTCGCCGACAAGAGCGGACAGGTGACCGACAAGGCAGAGGTCAGCACCTTCGAGTGGCTGCCCCGCACGGACGAGAACCTGAGCCACTTCGACCTCACGCCGCCGGCCGGCTACACGAAGAGCGGCGCTGGCAAAACCACCAAGGGCGACGTGAAGGCCACCGCACCTGCCCACCCCTAGCCATCCCCGCGCGGCAACCGACGAACGGTCTTGGATTGCCGACCCGGATCTTCGCGTGACATCTGACGCGAGGTCAGCGCTACAGTCGGCGGGTGCGTACCGCTCAGCAGATCCTCGCCGACTCCGCCGTGATCGCCGTCGTGGGAGCGTCCCGCGACCCGTTCAAGGCCGCGCACGGCGTCCCGCTGCAGATGCAGCAGTACGGCTGGCGCATCATCCCGGTCAACCCGACGGTCGACGAACTGTTCGGGGAACGGGCGTACAAGACGCTCGCTGACATCCCGCACCCGGTCGACCTGGTGGACGTGTTCCGGCCGGCGGCCGACGCCGTGCAGGTGGTCCGGGACGCGGCAGCAATCGGGGCCCCGGCGGTCTGGCTGCAGTTGGGCATCGTCTCGGCCGAGGCGCGGAAAATCGCCGAGGAGGCCGGCATGGACTACGTCGAAGACCGCTGCCTGATCGTCGAACGCGCCGCCGCCAACCTGACCCGCCTCCCCTAACCCGCCCGACCCCGCCCCACCGGGCCGGGGTCGGGTCGGGGTCGGGTCGGGTCGATCATGGAGTTGTGGTGCCAGATTCGCGGATACTTGCCGCATCTATCCACCACCACAACTCCATGATCGACCTGATGGGGGCGGGGGCCGTACGGTTTGGTGGTGTCTTTTGGGCGGCTGCGCCGCGTGGCTTCGGTGAGTGACGGGCTGTGGCCCCGCCGGTTCCTGGCGCTTGCGGTCGCGGGGGTGGTGGCAGGGGTGACTGCCGGGGGTCTGCTCCGGGTGCCTCAGGTCGATTCCTTCACGGTGAGCCTGGCTGTGTGGCTGACCATCGGCGTTCGCTGGTTGACCGGACGATGGTGGCCACGGCGGGACGGCAATCTCCACTGGCGGGAGCGGGTCGCCGGCCTGGACACGGTCGAACCCGGGCTGGTGGCACGCCGGTCGCTCGCCGGCTGGGTCGACCTGGCGGCGGAGCTGTTCATGCTGACCGTGATCGGGGCGGCTCTACTGGCCAGCCTGCCCCAGCAGGGCCGATGGGTCGACATCGTCCGCCCGGTGCTCGCCGTCGGGGTCGCGGCATGGCTCGGTCGGGCGGCCTACGACGAGTCGCGGTTCACCGGCCGGCTCGCGTTGACTCCCAGTGCGATCCGGCACGGTCGCAAGGTCCTGGACTGGACGAACATCGACCGGGTCGTTCCGCACCGGCGCGACGCCCGGGTGAACGGCGTACGGCTGCGGCCGGCGGTCTGGCGGTCGCTGCAGCCCGCCCCGGTGGTTGGCGGGCGGGACACGTCGGTGCCGGAGGACCGGCTCATCGCCGCGATCGAGGAGTACCGGAACCGTCCGGCGGACCTGGCCAGGGAGCCGGCGTGGCCGGCCCGGTCGGACAACGAGCACCGGGAGACGAGCAACTGACGCGGGTCAGAGCTTGTACTCCTTGAGCAGGCCGCGGGAGATGATGGTCTTCTGGATCTCCGAGGTGCCCTCGCCGATGAGCAGGAACGGGGCCTCCCGCATCAGCCTCTCGATCTCGTACTCCTTGGAGTAGCCGTAGCCGCCGTGGATGCGGAACGCCTCCTGGACGACCTCGGCGCAGTACTCGGAGGCGAGCAGCTTGGCCATTCCGGCCTCGACGTCGTTGCGCTGGCCGGCATCCTTGAGGCGTGCGGCGTTGACCATGAGGGCGTGCGCGGCCTCGATCTTCGTGCCCATCTCGGCGAGCTTGAAGGCGATCGCCTGATGCTTGGCGAGCGGCTGGCCGAACGTCTTGCGCTGCTGGGCGTAGCTGACCGCCAACTCGAAGGCGCGGATGGAGATGCCGCAGGCGCGGGCGGCAACGTTGACCCGGCCCACCTCGATACCGTCCATCATCTGGTAGAAGCCCTGGCCCAGTTTGTCGGCACCACCGAGGATCGCCGAGTCGGGCACGGTGACGCCGTCGAGGATCATCTCGGTGGTCTCGACGCCCTTGTAACCCATCTTGTCGATCTTGCCGGGGATGGTGAGGCCGGGCGCGGTCTCGCCGAAGCCCGGCTCCTTCTCTAGGAGGAAGGTGCTCATGTTGCCGTACACCGAGTCGGCGCCGGTGTCGGTCTTGACCAGGGTGGCCACCACCGAGGAGTACGCCCCGTTGGTCAGCCACATCTTCTGCCCGTTGAGCACGTAGCGGTCGCCGTCGCGGACGGCCCGGGACTTGATGGCAGCGACGTCGGAGCCGGTCTCGGGCTCGGACATGGAGAATGCGCCCCGCACCTCGCCGGTGGCCATCTTCGGTAGCAGGCGGGCCTTCTGCTCGGCGGAGCCGTGCTGGGAGATCAGGTACGCCACGATGAAGTGGGTGTTGACGATGCCGGAGATCGACATCCAGCCCCGGGACAGCTGCTCGACCACGAGCGCGTAGGTGAGCAGTGACTCGCCGAGCCCGCCGTGCTCCTCGTCGATGGTGAGGCCGAACAGCCCCATCTCGCGCATGCCGTCGAGGATGTCGGTGGGGTACTCGTCGGCGTGCTCCAGCCGCTGGGCGTGCGGAATGATCTCCTTGTCGGCGAACTCCCGAACGGTCTCCAGGATCGACCGTTGCACATCGGTCAGGCCGGGCGTCTGGGCGAGTCGGGCCATCTCAGCCTCCGGGGATCCGCGCACTACTCGTGGGTAACTGAACGCTTGGTCAGTATCGGTCTCCGGGCCGACGAGGCCAAGGTGACCAGTCCACACAACCGCTGTGAAAAGGTTCACCGCTGCGGGTAGCGTCCGGCAAGAGGGACTTTTCCGGCACCGGCAGGAGGAGGACAGCTGTGAGCTACCCACCGCCGTCGGGACCGCCATCGGACGAGCCACCACCGTCACCCTACGAGCCACCCAGGGACCAGTCGCCGTACGGGCCACCGACGGGCGAACCATCGCCGTACGCGCCACCGACGGGCGAACCGTCGCCGTACGCGCAGCAGGGGCCGCAGCAGTCGGCGCACTGGAGCCAGCAGCCGCCGTACCCCCCGCAGGGCCCCTACGCCCAGTACGGCCCACCGCCGTCCGGGCCGGGTCGGGGCACCAACGTGCTGGCGATCCTGTCGCTGGTGTTCGCCTTCGTGTTTCCGCCGGCCGGCGCCGTCCTCGGCCACGTGGCCAAACGGCAGATCCGCACCAGCGGCGAGGAAGGCGACCAGCTCGCCACCTGGGGGCTGATCCTCGGCTACGTCTTCACCGGGATCACCGTGCTGGCCTGCTGCGGCTGGCTGGCCCTCCTCGCCATCGGCAACACCGGTGACAGCGGGGGCTACTGACCAGCGACCCGGGATGGTCCGACATGGACCGTCAGGTCAGCGGAACCGGGCCTCACGGACGCTGTTGCCGCCATCCACCACCAGCATCTGACCGGTGATGTACGAGGCGGCCGGCGAGCAGAGGAAGCTGATCGCTGCGGCGACCTCGTCCGGAGTGCCGGGTCGACCCACCGGGGTGCCCAGCCCCTGCTTGATCTCGGCCATCGTGGACGCGGCGGTATAGATGGTGCCGGGCGCCACCGCGTTGACGGTCACGCCATCGGCGATCATCTCCATCGCCAGCGCCCGGGTCAGCCCGACGACCCCGGCCTTCGCCGCGGCGTACGCGGCCTCGGTGGGCAGGGCGTTGACCGGGCCGGCCGTGGCCGCCAGGTTGACGATGCGACCCCAGCCCCGCTCGGCCATCCCACCGATGAACGCCCGACTGCACAGGAAGGCGGTGGACAGGTTGCGGTCGATCTCGCCGCGCCACTCGTCGTAGGTCAGTTGCGCGACCGGCCGCAGCACACCCTGGCTGGCCCGGCTGGCCAGGCCGGCGTTGTTGACCAGCACCTCGACGTCGCCCAACTGCTCGGCGACCGCGTCGGCCAGCGCGCCGACCTCGGACTCGTCGGTCAGGTCAGCGACGAAACCGGTCACCCCCAGCTCGCCGGCCCGCTCGTGGATGCGCCGCGTGGTGGAGACGATGGCCACTCGAGCGCCCAGGTCGGCGAGCCGCCGAGCGGTGGCGTACCCGATGCCGTCCGGGCTGCCCGCCCCGGTCACCAGGGCGACCCGCCCGTCGAGCCGCATGGTCACCGGGTCGGCCAGCGCGACCGGCTCGTCGGGGCCGGGGCTGCCCGCCGGCGTGGCCGCGCGGGCACGCCGGGCCCCGCCCGGGCGGCTGACGTCCCGTCTGGGTCGGCTGCCGGAGCGGTCCGCGGCGCGCGCGTCAAATGCCATGCCAGGATCCTGCCCGTTACGACCGGCCCGAGCAACGCGGCACCCGGTAGTGGGGGCGTCGGGTTTGGGCGGTGCTGGCTACCCTGACAGCGCACCCCGACCTGACGGAGAGTTCGTATGACCAATCCCCCACCGCCCGGCAACTGGACCGATCCAACGTGGTCGGCCCAGCCGTCGAGCCCCGCACCGGACCCGACCCTCGTGGCCGGCCAGCCGGTGCCCGCCCAACCGGGCCCCGCCGACCCGTACGCGCCGGCCGACCCGTACGCCGGGGCGCAGCCAGCGGGCCAGCCGGTGCCCGGTTACGCCGCACCCGGTTACACCGCGCCTGGATACGCCCCGCCCGGCTACGCGCCGCAGTACCCCGGCTATGGCTACCCGCCGGCGCAGAAGACCAACGGAATGGCGATCGCGGCGCTGGTGCTCGCACTGGTCGGCATCGCGTCCTGCATCACCGCGCCGGTCGGCGCGATCCTGGGGCACGTGGCTCAGAAGCAGATCCGGCTCAGTGGCGAGGGCGGGGCGGGGATGGCGAAGGCCGCCATCATCATCGGCTGGATCCTCACCGGGCTGCTCGCGCTGCTGATCGCCTTCTACGTCGTCGCGATCATCTTCGCGGTGACGACGGGCGCAACCAACGACAGCAGCTACTGACCGGCGGGCTGATCGGCGTACCGCCGATTGTCGGGCCGGTTCGACAGCCGGCGGCGGTCGTCCCGGCCCGACCGGTCACTCTGCGGGTGGGGTGAACGTCGAGGTACGGCTCATCCCGGCGGCCCGGCCCTTGGCGGCGACCACCAGCGCCATCTTGCGGGAAGCCTCGTCGATCATTTCGTCGCCGAGCATCACGGCGCCGAGCCGGCCGCCGGCCTCCGAGGTGTAGTGCTCGTACGCGTCGAGGATCAGCTCGGCGTGGTCGTAGTCGGCCTGCGCCGGCTGGTAGACCTCGTTGGCGGCGTCGATCTGACCCGGGTGCAGCACCCATTTGCCGTCGAAGCCCAGCGCCGCCGAGCGCTTGGCCACCTCGCGGAACGCGTCGACGTCGCGGATCTGCAGGAAGGGGCCGTCGATGGCCTGCTTGTCGTGCATCCGGGCGGCCATCAGGATCCGCATCAGGATGTAGTGGTACGGGTCGCCCGGATAGTCCGGGATCAACGCGCCGACCACCAGCGACTTCATGTTGATCGACGCCATGAAGTCCGCCGGGCCGAAGATGATGGTCTCCACGCGCGGCGAGGCGGCGGCGATCGTGTCCACGTTGACCAGACCGGCGGCGTTCTCGATCTGCGCCTCGATGCCGATCCGGCCGACCTCCAGGCCGAGCGTCTTCTCGATCTGGGTGAGCGTCAGGTCCAGCCAGTGCACCTGGGCGGCGTTCTGCACCTTCGGCAGCATGATGCAGTCCAGGTTCGCGCCGGCGCCCTCGACGACCTCGATGACGTCCCGGTAGGTCCACGGGGTGGTCAGGTCGTTGACCCGGACCACCCGGGTCTTGCCGGCCCAGTCACCCTCGTTCAGCGCGGCCACGATGTTCTTCCGCGCGTCCGGCTTGGCCAGTGGGGCGACTGCGTCCTCCAGGTCGAGGAAGACCTGGTCGGCCGGTAGCCCCTGCGCCTTGGCGAGCATCTTGACGCTGGAACCCGGCACGGCGAGGCAGGACCTGCGGGGGCGACCGACTGCGGCCATGGGTGCGCTCCTTCCAGCGTCCGGCGGGCATGCCGACGCCACCTGACGACAGATCCGAGACCTTAACGATCCCAAAGGGCGTTGTGACGCCACGGTAACCTCGCGCCATGACCGGGGTGAATGGACCTGTGGAAGATCTCACTGAGCGTCGACTGGTGGTGGTGACCGGGGCCAGCTCCGGCATCGGGTTGGCCGCGGCCGTGCACCTGGCCTGCCGGGGTGACCGGGTGGTGCTGGTCGGGCGGGACCCGGCACGCCTACAGGCCGCCGCCGAGCGGGTACGGGAGAACTCGGGCGAGCGTCCGGAGCTGTTCCGGGCCGACTTCGCGGTCCTCGACGACGTACGCCGGCTCGCCGAGCGGCTACGCGACGCGTACGACCGGATCGACGTGCTCGCCAACAACGCCGGGGCCATCGCGCTGCAACCGCTCACCACCGTCGACGGCTTCGAGATCTCGATCCAGGCCAACCACCTGGCCCCGTTCCTGCTGACCAACCTGCTCGCCGACCGGGTGGGCCGGATAGTGGTGACGGCCTCCGGCGCACACCGCTTCGGCACACTCGACCCGGACGACCTGAACGCCCCGCTGCGCGGCTACCGACCGATGGGCGCGTACGGCACCAGCAAGCAGGCGAACGTCCTGTTCACCGCCGAGGCGGCCCGGCGCTGGCCGGGCATTCCCGCGTACAGCTTCCACCCGGGCGTGGTGCGCACCCGGTTCGCGAACGACAGCAAGTTGGTGGCGTTCGGCATGCGGATCATGCCGTTCCGCAGCCCGGAGAAGGGTGCCGAGACCCTGGTGTGGCTGGCCAACCAGGATCGCTCGCGGCTGGTCGACGGGGGCTACTACGCCGACCGTCGGCTGCGTCGGCCGTACCGCAAGGCGGCCGATCCGCAGCTCGCCGCCCGGCTCTGGACGGCCAGCGCCAAAGCCGTCGGTATTGAGGAGTAGCGCCGCCATGCTGACGTTCGCCGCGATCGTCGAGTTTCCCGTCGGAGCCGAGGCGGCCGGGCAACGCTATGAGGACGCCGTGCTGGCCCTGCTCGGGCGGCACGGCGGCCACCTGGAACGGCGGCTGCGCGGCACCGGCGGGCAGACCGAGGTGCACGTGATCCGGTTCGACGCCCGGGCCGGCTACGAGGCGTTCCTCGTCGACCCGGAGCGGACGGCCCTGCGTTCCGCGCTCGGCGAATCCGCACCGACCACCCGGGTCATCGAGGTCCACGAGCTCTAGTCGCCACCGAACAGCGCGTCGCGAACCGGACGTACCAGCAGACCCCGTTCCAGGGCCAGGACCACCGCGTGGGTACGGTCGCTGACGTCGAGCTTGGCGAAGACGCGCAGCAGGTGTGTCTTCACCGTCGCCTCCGCGATGACCAACCGCCGGCCGATGTCGGCGTTGGAGAGACCGTCGGCCACTGCGTTCAGTACGTCCAGCTCCCGCGCGGTCAGTACCACCGGGGTCGGCCGCCGCATCCGTGCCACCAGCCGTTGGGCCACCCGTGGGGCCAGGACGGTCTCGCCGCGGGCCGCGGCCCGGATGGCGTCGACGAGCTGCTCGCGGGTGGTGTCCTTGAGCAGGTAGCCGACCGCGCCGGCCTCGACCGCGCGCTCGATCTCCACGTCGGTGTCGTAGGTGGTGAGGATCAGCACCCGGGTCGCGGCCCGGCTCGCGACGATCTCCATGGTGGCGGCCACGCCGTCGAGGACGGGCATCCGCAGATCGATGAGCGCCACGTCGGGAGCGAGGGATTCGACGAGTTCGACTGCTTCCCTGCCGTTACTCGCCTGGCCGACGATGGCGACGGTGGGCTCCGGCGCCAGTAGGGCGACGACTCCGGCGCGCATCACCGCGTGGTCGTCCACCACGATGACGCGGATGCTGTCCTCTGTCATGTCACTCCTGAGCATTGCTGGGGATGGTGGCGAGGACACGGGTGCCGTCGCCGACGGAGCTGGTGACGGTGAGTTCGCCGCCGAGTTCGGCCAGGCGCTTGCGCATGCCGTCGAGGCCGAAGCCTCGGGAGTCCTCGACCACGAAGCCGCGGCCGTCGTCGGTGATTTCCAGCTCCACACCGTCCGGGTACTGCGCCAGGACCACACCCACAGTGGAGGCGGCGGCGTGCTTGCGCACATTGGCCAGCGACTCCTGGGTGCAGCGCAACAGCGCGATTCGGGCCGTCTGGTCGCAGTCGATATCCGGCAGCTCGGCGCTGACGGTGAGCCCGGTGTCCTGGGTGAACCGGTCCAGGGTCCGGCGCAGGGTCCGGGCGACCGAGCCGGGGGCGACGCCGCTCTGCGGGGCGGAGCCGACCAGCACCCGCGCCTCGGCGAAGTTCTCGCGTGCGGTCTGCTCGATCGAGAGAAGCTGCTGGGCGCTCTTCGCCGGATCGGTGCCGATGCCGGAACGGGCCGCCTCCGCCAGCACGATGATGGACGCGAATCCCTGGGCGAGGGTGTCGTGGATCTCCCGTGCGAGCCGTTCGCGTTCGTCCGCGGCGCCCTGCCGCTGGTGGGCCTCGACCAGCCGCCGCTGGGCGCGCTCCAGCTCGGCGCCCAGCAGCTTGGCCCGTTCGTCGCTCTGCCCGGAGATGTGGTGCACCCACAGTCCGATCGCCACGCCCGCCAGGTAACCGAGAATGGTGAAGACGACGTTGCCGTTGAGGAACTGCGGGCTCCATCCCTGCCGCAGTGTCCCGGCGAACACCGTGGCCACCGCCGCGAGCCCGCTCAGCACGATCGCGGACCGCGGGCCGCGGGTGTAGATCCAGAAGTGCGGCAGCGACAACACGAACAACGAGGCGGCGCCACCCAGCGCGTAGGACATCCCCCCGAGGCCGAGGACCAGCACGACCAGAAAGGTCCGATGGACCAGTACGGGGTTGCGTGGCAGGGCCAGCACAACCCCGTAGCAGAGCCCGAGCAGCGCCAGCAGCCACAACGCCCAATCGGCTCGCACCTCGGGCTCGTGCGCCAGGGCAACGGCCGCCGGCGACAGGCCCAGGAGCACCCAGGAGACAGCGTTCCAGCGGCGGAACCTGCCTGGGGCGGACCAGCCGTGAGTCTCCTGCCGCGCAACCATGAGGTCAGCGTACTTTCGCCATCGGTCGGTCGACCGGGCCCGAACCCGGTCCCCGGCGTATCCCCCGCCCCGGCCACCAGTTGGCCTCGCCGAGCAGCAACATCAGCGCCGGCAGGATCAGCATCCGGATGACAAAGGCGTCCAGCAGTACGGCCACCGTCAGACTGAATCCGATCTGCTTCATCTCGATCAGGTGCAGCGCGGCGAAGCTGGCGAACACCGTCACCATCACGATGGCGGCGCTGGTGACCACGCCGGCCGAACTGCTGATGCCATCGATCACGGCCTGGCGGGTGGTTATACCGCTCATGGCGGCCTCTCTGATCCGGCTGATCACGAACACCTGGTAGTCCATCGACAGGCCGAAGAGGATGACGAACAGGAACAGCGGCACCCGGGAGCCGATCGACCCGGTGGAGGTGAAGTCGAACAGACCCTCTGCCCACCGGTTCTGAAAGACCAGCACGAGTACGCCGAGCGAGGCACCGGCCGAGAGCAGGTTCAGCAGGACGCCGACCACGCCGAGTGTCAGGGAACGGAACGCCCACACCGTCATCGCGAACGTGACGAGCAGCAGGGCCGCGATGATCAGCGGCAGCTTCTGCTTCTGATGCTCGGGATAGTCGGCGTAGCGGGCGACGTCACCGGTGACCGCGGTCAGCGCGCCGGGCACCCCGCCAACGGTGTTGGGGACGTACTCCTTGCGGAGCTGCCGGAGTGAGGATTGGGCCTCGTCGCTGCTCACGTAGTGCGGCACCGCCAGTTGGAGCATGGTGATCCGTCGGTCCGGCGAGGTGCGCAGCTCGGCCGTACCGCTGAACCGCGGGTCGCCCCGCACCTCCGTGGCGAGTTCACCCAGCGCCGCGGCCACCTCGTCGGCCCGGCTGGCGTCGGCGCGTACGACCACCTGGTGCATCGCCATCAGGTCCGGGAACGCCGCGTTGAGGCGGTCGTACGTCTGCATGGCGCCGATCGAACGGGAGTGCGTCTCGCGGCCCATGTCCGTCAGTTTCAAGCCCAGTAATGGCGTGGCCAGGGCCAGCATGGCGAGGACCGTGACGGCCAGCGTGGCGGCGGGGTGGTTGACGACGGGGCGCAGCACGGCGGCGGTGAGCCGACCGGCGCCGGGCCTCGGTGACTTCTTGGCCCGTACGGCCGCGCCGCGCCGGGCCGCCCTGGCCGCTCTGCGCACCGCACGGCGCTCGGCGCGCTCGCCGAGTTTGGCAAGCAGGGCGGGCAGCACGGTCAGAGAGCTGACCACGGCGACCAGGGTGACCACGATCGCTCCGGTGGCGATCGAGGAGAAGATGACGTCGTCGGCCAGGTACAGCGTCGCGCTGGAGATGGCGACGGCGAAACCGGAGAGTACGACGGCCCGTCCCGAGGTGGCCGCGGCGAGTTCCACCACCACCCGCGGGCTGAGCCGGCCGCCGCTCCTGGCCCGTTCCTCCCGCTCTCGCTTGAGGTAGAAGAGGGTGTAGTCGACGCCGACGGCCAGACCGATCATCAGGATGACGTTGGTGCCGACGCCGGCGTCCGGGAAGACGTGCGAGGCCAGCATCGCCAGACCGATGGCCGCCGCGATGGAGGAGAGCGCGAGGAGCAGCGGTACCAGCGCCATCACTACGGAGCTGAAGACCAACAGCAGCGTGATCATCGTGACCGGCAGAGCGATCATTTCGGTACGAGAGAGATCATCTCCTCGGAGCTTGTCCACGCCCTTGCTGATTGATGGGGAGCCGACCTCCTCCACCCGCAGCCCCGGGTTGGCCCGCTGCACCTCGGCGGTCTGCGCGAGCAGCGGGTCGACGTGCTTCTTGCCGTCGAGTTCCGGGCCGTTCAGCGTGACGTCAACCCGCACCGCCGATTCGTCGGCCGCACGGACCGGCTCGGCCACTGATCGGACCTCGGGGAGCCTGCTCATCCGCGCGGCGGCGTCGCGGGCGGCGGCGTCGGCCGCGACGACATCCAATCGACCGGTACCGGGCTTCGCGGTGATCAGGACGCGCTCCACCGGCCGCTGCTGCAGACCGCCCTCGGCAGCCATCGCCTCGGCCTGGCCGGCCTCGCCGATGCGGAAGTCCTCTGTGGTGGCCGGGTTGCCGCCGACGGCCACCCCGGCGCCCAGGCACAGCAGCACGAACAGGAGCCAGCCGACAATCGCGCGCCAAGGGTGTCCAGCGCTCCATCGAGCCATCCGTACGGGGAGATCTCTCATGCCTGAATGCTGGTCGCGGGCCTGCCTACGCCAACAGCATCGAGAGATGGAACCTCGGGTACGTCGACTGGTGGACCCGAGGTTCAATCAGTCGAGGCTGTCGGCGGCGGCAGGCCCACGACCAGCATTGACCCCATGAACAACAGGACGCCGGACCCGCACGCCCAGGAAGTCGTACGGCTTGAATCCGTACGCAAGGTCTACGGCGGCACGATGAACGCCGTGACCGCCCTCGACGATGTGAGCATTGGCCTGAACCGAGGCACCTTCACCGCGGTGATGGGCCCCTCTGGTTCGGGCAAGAGCACTTTCCTGCACTGCGCGGCCGGGCTCGACCGGCCGACGTCGGGATCCATCCTGCTCGACGGCGTGGATCTCGCACCGCTCGGGGAACGCGAGCTGACCAAGCTCCGCCGCGAGCGGATCGGCTTCATCTTCCAGGCTTTCAACCTGCTCCCAGCGCTGAGCGTGGTGGACAACGTCACCCTGCCGCTGCGGCTGGCCGGGCAGCGGCCAAAGCTCGCCGCGGTCGACGACGTACTCGAACGGGTCGGCTTGGGCGATCGGCGCAACAGTCGACCGGGTGAACTCTCCGGCGGGCAGCAGCAGCGCGTCGCCATCGCACGAGCGCTGATCACCCGACCCGCGGTGATCTTCGGCGACGAGCCCACCGGCGCGCTGGACACCTACACCGCGAGCGAGGTGCTGACGCTGCTGCGTGAGGCGGTCGAGCAGTCGGACCAGACGATCGTGATGGTCACCCATGACCCGGTGGCGGCCGCCCACGCCGACCGCGTCG
Source organism: Micromonospora parathelypteridis (assembly GCF_014201145.1). Classification (NCBI taxonomy): domain Bacteria; kingdom Bacillati; phylum Actinomycetota; class Actinomycetes; order Micromonosporales; family Micromonosporaceae; genus Micromonospora; species Micromonospora parathelypteridis. The sequence continues at coordinate 3,869,534 of NZ_JACHDP010000001.1, read as the reverse complement.
TGTTCCTCGCCGACGGCCGGATCGTCGGCTCGCTGGATCGGCCCACCGCCGACCAGGTCGCCGCGCGCCTGACCCACCTCGGCGCCTGGGGCAGCCGGACCGTTGCCCAGCAGGCAGGACACGAGGTGCTCCGATGATCGGGATCGCGCTACGCACCCTGCGTTTCCACAAAGGCGGTTTCATCGCGTCGTTCATCGCCCTGTCCTTCGGTGCAATGATCGTGATTGGCTGCGGCGGGCTGCTCGAAACCGGCATACACAACGCGGCTCCACCCCTGCGCCTCGCCGCCGCACCGATCGTGGTCACCGGCGACCAGCGCTATGTCGATACTCAGCGCGACCTGGTGTACCCCGAACGCATCCACCTGGACGCGACGTTGGCCGACCGGATCGCATCGGTCCCCGGTGTCACCGACACGGCGAAGGACATCTCGTTCCCGGCCGCCCTGGCCCCACGCACCGGCCGGGCAGCCGGCGCGAAGGTCACCGGCCACGGCTGGTCCTCCGCCCAGCTCACGCCGTACCGGATCGCCGACGGCGCCCCACCCTCCGGGCCCGGCCAGATCGTCCTCGGTACGCACCTGGCCAAGCAGGCCGGACTGCGTACCGGCGGGCAGATCGAGCTCCTGGTCCACGGCAGCGCCAAGCGGTACGAGATCTCCGGCCTCGCCACCAGCGCCCGCGACCAGAGCGATATCTTCCTCTCCGACCCGGAAGCCGACCAGATCTCCGGACGTCCCGGCACTGTCGACTCGATCGGCGTGTTCACCACTCCCGAAGCTGATATCCGCCAGGTCGCCGAGGGCGTGCGGAAGGCAGTCGCGGGGCAGGAGCAGCCCATCGCCGTGATGACCGGAGACGAACGCGGCCGGGCCGAGAACCCCGACGTCCTCGCCGAAGGCGGCGATCTGATCCCCCTCGCCGCAGCCTTCGGCGGCCTGTCGCTGATGGTCACCGTATTCGTGGTGGCCGGCACGCTCGGATTGTCGATCCAGCAACGGCAGCGGGAGATGGCCCTGCTCCGGGCGATCGGGACCACCCCGGGCCAGCTACGCCGGCTGATCCTCGGCGAGACGATGTTCCTCGCCGTGATCGCCACCGCGCTGGCCTGCCACCCCGGCGCTCGATTCGGCCGATGGCTGCTCGGTGCCTTTGCCGACGCGGGCGTCGTGCCGGACGCCATCGAGTACCGCGCCGGATCCGTCCCGGTGATCATCGGTGTGGGCACCGCGCTGCTCACCGCGGTGGGCGCCGCGTTCATAGCGGCGAACGGGGCGGCACGCACCCGGCCGACCGAGGCACTCTCCGAAGCCTCCCTCCAACGCCGCTGGTTCAGCGGCGTCCGACTGATCGCCGGTCTTCTGTGCCTGGGCGGCGGCGCCGCCCTGGCCGTGGCCACCGCCCGGATGGACGGCCCGGACGCGGCAAGTGTGGCAACTCCGGCGGCGTTGGTGTGGACTGTCGGCTTCGGCCTGCTCGGCCCGGTACTGTCCCGGGCCATCACGGCTGGACTGCGCCGGCCGGTGCGCCTGGTATTCGGGCTCGCCGGGCATCTGGCCACCCGTAACGCGGAGGTACGCACGGCGCGGCTGGCCGCCGCGGTAATGCCGGTCATGCTCGCGACCGGCCTGGCCACCGGTCTGATCTACATGCAGACCACGCAGTCCGACGGTGCGCAGAAGGCGTTCGACGAGGGCCTGCGAGCCGATCTGGTGGTCACCTCCGACGCAGGCGGTCTGCCGCTCGGCATGGTGGACGCGATCAGGAACCAGCCCGGAGTCGCGGCTGCCTCCGCTGCGATCTCCAGCACCGGATACCTGGAGCCGACAGAGGTGGCCCCGCTCGCATCGACCGGCGGCGGGGAAGAAGGATCCGACGCGTCGCAGCCCGCGGAGCTGTCGATGCAGGGCGTCACGCCCGAGGGACTGAACCGGACGACGGCCTTCCGCGCGGCCACCGGCAGCCTCGACGCGCTGCACGGGCAGACCGTCGCCCTGCCGACCAGGTACGCCGGCGGACGGAGCATCGGCGACACGATTGCGATGCGGCTCGGCGACGGCAGCCGGGTCGCACTGAAGCTGGTGGCCACGATCGGTGGGCGGGGTGGTTACGAGACCACGCTGGTCCCGGCGTCGCTCCTGGTCGGGCACACGGACGCCGGGCTGGTCACGCAGGTCATGGTGAGCGCCGACGTCGGAACGGATCGCGTCCGGCTGGCCAGCACCCTGTCCGCGCTGGCCGAGCAGCACCCCGGCCTGCGGGTGACCCGCCGGGAAGTCCTCACCGCCGGGCAGGCAGACCAGGACGACACCCAGACGTGGATGGCGTTCCTGGTGGTTGGCGTGGTGGTCTGCTACGCGACGATCGCCCTGATCAACACTCAGGTGCTGGCGACGACCGAGCGACGGCGGGAGTTCATGCTCCAGCGGCTGATCGGGGCCACCCGGCGACAGGTGATCCAGATGATGACGCTGGAGGCGGTACTTGTCTCGTCGGCTGGCGTCATCCTGGGCGGGCTGGTCGCGGCGCTGACCCTGGTGCCGTTGAGCGTGAGCGTGCTGGGCTCGGCGATACCGGGCGGCTCCGGTTGGATCCTTCTCACCGTGGTCGCCGCCGCCCTCGGCCTGACCCTGGCCACGACGCTGCTGTCGGCCAGGGCCGTCATGCGCGGCCGGCCCGGTAACGTGGCGGGCCTCCCGGAGTAGCCCGGCCGGGCGGCCTGCGATCAGTCGTGCAGCGGAGTCGGGTCGGTCGGCAGGGCGGTGGGTGCGCCCCGGCGAGCGGCCCGGCCTCCGCCGGGCGCCTCCAGCAGGATCAGCGTGCAGATCCCGTAGCAGATGATGCTGGCCCGGGCCGGCTCGCACGCCAGCGTCGCAGCAGCGACAGCACGGGCAGGGCGACCAGGACCGCCAGGACGAACCCCACCGCGAGCGCCCAGAACGGCAGCGGCCCGTAGTCGGGACGGCCGGACTCGCGTACCGCGCCGGCGATCGCGAGGTCGGCGGCGACCGACAGGTCGGTGATGCCCTGCGGGGTGCGGAAGAGCACCTCCGGCGTGGGTGCGCCCCGCCGCAGCACCACGAGCTCCACCGCCTCCGTGGCAGGCTCGTGATAGGGGCCCCAGGCGATGTCGTGGCTCTCCGGCTGGTCGACCGCCTCCGGGCTCGGCACGCCGACCAGCGCGACCGCCTCGTCCGCCGAGCGCCAACCGAGCAGTTGCACGAAGCTGCGGGAGGGCAACGACGGGAAGGCCGCGCCGACCAACGGCGTGCCGTCGACAGTGGACCGCAGCGCCAGCGTCCAGGTGCGCCGGTAGGACGGCACCGGGCAGTCGGTGCAGGTGGACCGGTTCAGGACGGCGACCGACCGCCCGTCCGGCAGCCAGGACCCCGCGCCGGCGAGCCGGCCGCCGGCCAACGGCAGCCTGCGGTACGGCTCGGCGACACGATCGGCGCCCGCGTCGGCCACCCGGGTCAACCAGACCTCGTCGCGGACCTGAAGGGCCAGGTCACCGCCGTCCGGCGACAGCGCGGCCGTGCGTCCCGCCGGGATCCAGGCGGTGCCGACACGCACCCGCAGCACGTCCGTCCCACGTTCGCGGTCGTAGACCCCGACGTACGGAGTGCTGTAGGTGTTCGGCGGGGTGAACCAGGTTTCGTCGTCGGCGTAGACGAGACGCTTCCCGTCCGGCGCGAAGGCGAGCGGGTAGCCGTCCGCGGGACCCGGGGTGAACCTCCCGGTCTTCAGGTCGAGCAGGGACGGGCCGGCCGAGACGTACCGGCCGTCCGGGGAGAGCAACGCCTCGAAGCCCGCGACGACCGAACCAACGTCCAGCACCCGGTAGCGGTCCCCGTCGGCGGCCACCACACCCATCCGGGTCTCGAACCAGTCGGTGCGCACGGCCGGGCCACCGAAGAGCATCGCCGCCGCGCCGGGAGCCGAGTCCCGTACCGAGGCGGTCCGCAGCGGCGGGTCGACGAGCCGAGTGGGCAGGCCCGGGGTGTCGTGCCGCGGGCTGGCGGGCATCGGCAGGGCCACCGGGTGCAGCGCGTACCCGGTGCCGAGGAGCAGGACCAGGACGGCGAGCACGCCGGCGACGGCGGCCCGGCGACGGCGGTGCCGGGTCCGCGCCGCGTCGAAGAGCCCGTCCGGTACGCGTGCCGGCGGCACGTCGTCGGCGAGGCCGCGCAGCGCTTCGGAGAGCCGGGCGGTCATCGGGTCACCTCCTGCGGGGCACGGCCGACCAGCTCGGCCAGCTCGGGCGCGAGGACGCGCAGCCGGCCGAGAGCGTGCCGGGTCTGACTCTTCACGGTGCCGACCCGGCAGCCGAGCAGCGCCGCCGTCTCGGTCTCGGTGCGGTCCTCGTAGTAGCGCAGGACGAGGACCGCGCGCTGCCGCACGGTCAGCCGGGCCAACGCCGCTGACAGCACCAGCCGCAGGTCGGGATCGTCACCCGGGCCGGCCCGCTCCGGCAGCACCCCGCCCAGCCGCTCCGGTGGGCGGGCCCGCCGCCACCGCCACCAACTGGCCGCCTGGGTGCAGAGCACCCGACGCAGGTAGGCGGGTGGGTCGTCCACCCGCTCCCAGCGCACCGCGACCCGAGCCAGCGCCACCTGAACCAGGTCCTCGGCGTGGTGCCGGTCGCCGGTCAGCAGGTATGCGAACCGGGTCAGCCCGGCGGTTTCGGCCCGGACGAAGTCGGCGAAGCCGTCCCGGGTGCGGTCCTCAGTCGTCAACGGATCGCCCTCCTCACCCGGACAGACGCCGTGCGGACCCGCCGCGGAGGGAACCAGCGTCCACATTCCTCACGTCGCTTCTCCGTCGCTGTGCGATCAGTCGTGCAGCGGAGTCGGGTCGGCCGGCAGCGCGGTGGGTGCGGCCCGGCGAGCGGCCCGGCCACCGCCGAGCACCACCACCGCCACCCCGACCAGCAGCAACGCCATCCCGAGCAGCGCGTACGGGCGGGGCAGCTGCCCCAGCCAGGCCCAGCCGAGCAGGGCCGCGCCGGGCGCCTCCAGCAGGATCAGCACGCTCACCGTGGTCGCCGAGATCTTCCGCAGGGCGTAGTTGAACATCGAGTGCCCGAGTAGTTGGGCGCCGGCCACCAGGGCCAGGATGGCAAGCCAGGTCCGCCCGTCGAACCCGGTCAGCCGTACGCCGCCGATCAGGCAGACGACCAGCAGGATCAGCGCGCAGATCCCGTAGCAGATGGTGGTGTAGGTGGTGGTGCTGATGCTGGCGCGGGCCCGCTCACCGAGTGCGGTGTAGACGGCGGCGAACAGGCCGCCGGTCAGCGCCAGTACGTCGCCGAGGACGGCCTTGCCGGAGACACCCACGTCCGTCCCGGTGGCGATCGCCGCGCCGCCGACCGCGACCGCGATGCCGATCCACACCACCGGAGGGAGTCGCCGCCCCTGGGCGCGGGCGATCAGCCCCTGCCAGACCGGCTGGGTGGCGACCAGGGCGGTGGAGGTGGCGACCGAGGTGAGTTGGGCGCTCGGCACCCAGGTGGCGAAGTGCCCGGCCAGCGCGACTCCGGAGAGGACGCAGAACAGCCCCTCACGCCGGCCCACACCCACGGTCAGCCTGCGGAACTCGGCGCGGCGCCGGGCCAGCGAGACGGGGGTCAGCACGGCCACCGCGAGCAGGTTGCGCCAGAACGCGATGGCCAGCGCGGGAGCGGCGGCGTACGCGATCAACGGCGCGGACGACGACACGGCGACCACGGCGAGGCCGACCGCGCCGGTGGTCAGCAGGTCCGGGGACGGGCGGTGTGAAGGTGGGGGCACGGGACGTAATCCTCACACGTATGACGGACAGCACGGACAGTCAGCACTCCGTTACGATCACGCGGGTTCGCGCCGGTGAACCTCGACCGCCCGGAGGCGCTTCACCATGCCCGGCTACCAGGCGGTTCTGTTCGACTTCTTCGGCACCCTGACCCGTTCGGTGCAGCGTGGTGCCGCGCACCTCGGCACCGCCGAGTTGCTCGGGTGCCCCACCGACACGCTGACCGAGGTGCTGGACCGCACCTACTACGAACGGGCCACCGGCCGGCTCGGCAACGCGGAGGCGACCCTTCGCTGGGTGTGCGCCCAGGCCGGCGTACACCCCAGCGACCACGCGGTTCGGGCGGCGGTGGCGTCCCGGCACCGGGCGGTCCGCGCGGACACCTGGCTGCGGGCCGACGCGGTGCCGGTGCTGGCGGCTCTGCGGCAACGCGGCCTGCACACCGGCGTGATCAGCGACTGCACGCACGAGCTGCCGGCCTTCCTTCCCCAACTCGCGGTCGCCCCGCTGCTCGACGTGCGGGTCTTCTCGGTGCAGGTCGGCCGATGCAAGCCCGATCCGGCGCTCTACCTGACCGCCTGCCAGCGGCTCGGGCTCGCGCCGGGAGACTGCCTGTACGTCGGTGACGGCGGCAGCCAGGAGTTGACCGGCGCCGAGCGGGCCGGGATGACCGCCGTCCGGCTCGCCGCGCCGGACCTGGCCACGCACATGGTCTTCAACGCCGACCTGGACTGGCGCGGCCCCACGCTCGGCACACTGGGCGAGGTGCTCGCCCTCGTCGACACCTACGCCGAGGTCGTGGGCGTCCGCATTGGGCCAGGCTGACGAGCGGGCGGACCCGATCAGCGGCGACGAACCCGGTGCAGGCGGAACGGCTTGCGGGTAGCCCGGACCGCCGGAGTGGCACGCGGTGGCTCGGCCTGCGCGTCGGCTGACAGGTCCGCGCCGGCCAGCGGCGTACCGGCCGGGGTGAGCCGGTTCACCGCACAACCGTCCGCGGCCCAGCGGGCCACCAGGTCGGCGGTCGGGCCGGACGCGTTGAGGCGCTTCGCCGCCACCAGCGGCGCGGTGGTGTCCCACGCCTCGGTGCCCGGCTGCACCCGGCTCACCCGGGCCGGCCAGGTGACGATCCGGCCACCATGGTCGCCGCGCAGGGTCACCTGCGCCTCGGTTGCGTCGGCAAGGCCCGGCGCGGCCTGCTCGCCCGGCCCGGTGACCACCAGCAGCGCGCCCTCGAGCGGGGCGCACCAGAGCGCGAGCGCCGGCCCACCGGAAACGCTCACCCAGGCCACGGCAGCCTTCTTCATCGCCTCGTCGACCAGCGGCGTCGAGCCGAGCGCGTCGTCAGTCACCCTCGCATCCTGCCGCACCGCGACCGGCAACGCGTAGGTCGTCTGCTGCTTTCCTCCGCCAGCGGTGGCGTCAGCCCACGAATGGCGGGATGGCGATCTCACCCCGGGCCACCGGCACCACCTGACCGGCGACCGTCGCGCCGACCGCCACACCGTTCGCCGCGGTGACCGTGCATGCCAGCGCGGACGGCCGGTTCATCTCCACCCCCTGGCGGACCGCGTAGCGGGACAGCCCCTCGCCCGGCAACAGACCGGTCGCCACCAGCCAGACACCGAGGCCGAGCGCCGCCGAGCCGGTCGCCGGGTCCTCCGGGACGCCCATCCCCGGCACGAAGACCCGGGCGTGCGCGGTTTGCGCTACCGCGTCCCAGGAGAAAACGCTGACGTGCGACACCCCGTACCGCTGCGCCGCCGCCGCATTCACCTGGGCGCGGGCCAACGACTCCGGCCGTACCGGCAGGTACGGGAACTCCAGCCCACAGCCGGCGACGCGGGGTGCAGGCCCGATGTGGTCGTCCGCGACCAGGCCGGCGATCTCCAGCAACGGCTCCGGGTCCAGCTCGGGCCCGAGGGTCGGGGTGCCACCGGTCAGCGTCGCCCCGGTTGCGGTCACCTCGATCGGCAGCACCCCGGCCGCACACTCCTGGGTGACCTGCCCCACACCGAACATTCCCCGCCGGCTCGCGGTGACCGCCGCGCCGACACTCGGGTGCCCGGCGAACGGCAACTCCTCGACCGGGGTGAAGATCCTGGCCCGGTAGGTGGCACCGACCTGCGTCGGTGGCAGCACGAACACCGTCTCGGAGAGGTTGAACTCCAGCGCGAGTGCCTGCATCTGCTCGGTGGCCAGCGCCTCCGCGCCGAACACCACGGCCAGCGGGTTGCCGGCGAAGGGGCGGTCGGTGAAGACGTCCACGATCTCGTAGGCCAAGGTCGACATGTTGATAAACACTAGGCGCTTAGGCTGGTGCCCGTGAGCACGCCGACCCGGGTCTACATCGCCCGTCTCGCCGGAGTCGCCGTCTTCGACCCGAACGGCGATCAGGTGGGCCGGGTCCGTGACGCCGTGGCACGACTACGGGCGACCAAGCGACCGCCCGAGGTGGTGGGCCTCGTCGCCGAGATGCCGATGCGTCGGCGCATCTTCCTGTCCATCAACCGGATCACCTCCATCGACGCGGACGCCGTCGTGCTCGGCTCCGGCACCCTCAACCTGCGCCGGTTCGAGAAGCGCCCGAACGAGCTGCTGGTGCTCCAGGAACTGCTGGACCGGCGGGTGCAGCTCGACCCGGGCGGCCAGCCCGGCGCGGTCGTGGACGTCGCCATGGAGTGCGCCCGAGGTGGTGAGTGGTCGCTGACCCGTGTCGCCGTACGCGAGCAGACCGGGCGGCTCACCCGCCGCGGCCACCTGCACCAGGTCGAATGGGACCGGGTGCGCGGGCTCAGCGGCATCGCCGACAACCGGGGTACGGCGAACCTGCTCGCCGTCCTGGAGGACATGCGCCCGGCCGACCTCGCCAACGCTCTGCAGGACCTGCCCGACGCGCGGCGCAACGAGGTCGCGGCCGCGCTGGACGACGAGCGGCTCGCCGACGTGCTCAGCGAGCTGCCGGAGCACGACCAGGTGGAGATTCTCGCCGCGCTGGACCGGGAGCGGGCCGCGGACGTGCTGGAGGAGATGGACCCGGACGACGCGGCGGACCTGCTCAACGAGCTCCCCCCACCGGAGCAGGACGTGCTGCTGGACCTGATGGAGCCGGACGAGGCCGACCCGGTGCGTCAGCTCCTGAAGTACACGCCCGGAACAGCGGGCAGCGTGATGACCTCCGAGCCGGTGATCCTGCCGCCGGACGCCACCGTCGCCGAGGCGCTGGCCCGGATCCGGGAGCCACAGCTCTCCCCCGCCGTCGCCGCGCAGGTCTTCGTGACCCGGGCACCGCAGAACACCCCGACCGGCCGCTACCTGGGCATGGTGCACTTCCAGGCGCTGCTGCGTGAACCGCCGGCGGACCTGCTGGGCAAGGTGGTCGTCAACGACATCGACCCGCTACGCCCGACCACCCCGCTGCCGGAGATCACCCGCCGCATGGCCACGTACGACCTGGTCGCCATGCCGGTGATCGACCGCAACAGCCGGCTGGTCGGTGCCGTGACGGTGGACGACGTCCTGGACCACTCGCTTCCTCGGGACTGGCGGGACCGCGACGCCCTGACCGCCCCGGGCGCCACCGACGCGGCGCTGGACGGCGCAGATGGCTGACCAGCGGCGAGCGGAACGGCTCGACCAGCCCCGCGAGCCCCGGGGCATCAAACTCCCCCGCTTCGACGCGGAGGCGTTCGGCCGCTGGTCGGAGGGCATCGCCCGGGGCATGGGGACCGCGAACTTCATCGTCGTCATGACGGTGGTGATCACGATCTGGTTCGTCTGGAACACGTTGGCACCGGCGGACCTGCGCTTCGACCCGTACACCTTCACGTTCCTGACCCTGGTGCTGTCGTTGCAGGCCAGCTACGCGGCGCCGCTGATCCTGCTGGCACAGAACCGGCAGGCCGACCGGGACCGGGTGGCCCTGGAGGAGGACCGGCGGCGAGCCACGGCCCAGAAGGCGGACACCGAATACCTTGCCCGGGAGATCGCGGCACTGCGGATCGCGTTGGGTGAGGTGGCCACCCGGGACTTTCTCCGCTCCGAGCTGGCCCGGCTGGCCGAGGAGCTGGACGAGGCGGGGCAGCGCCGGCAGCGGCTGGAGCGCCGCCAGCAGGAGAAGGACAGCCGCCAGGAGAAGCGCAGCCAGCGGCCGACCGATGGTGTCGGCCTGGACGAGCCACGCGACGACCTGGACGGCGACTTCGTGCGGGACGCCCGGCCGGACGGCACCGGGCCGCGCCGCTCGGACGGCTGACCAGCTCCTCAGGGCGGGTCATCGATTGGCTCACACCGCCCCGGGCAACGGCGGCAGCGGATGCCCCGCGACGTAGCATTGCGGGCATGTCAGCACCCGTGAGCACCGTCGAGGACGCGATCCAGGCAGCCCTGGCCACCGTCAACGACCCGGAGATCCGCCGGCCCATCACCGAGCTGGGCATGGTCCGCTCCGCCACGATCGCTGCCAGCGGCGTCGTCCGGGTCGAGCTGCTGCTCACCGTCGCCGGCTGCCCGCTCAAGGACAAGCTGCGTACCGACATCACCGTCGCGGTCGCCGCGGTGCCCGGCGTGACCGGCGTGGAGATCGACTTTGGGGTGATGACCCCCGAGCAGCGGCAGTCGTTGCAGTCGCAGCTGCGCGGCGGGGGCGCCACCGAGGAGCCGGTCATCCCGTTCGCCCAGCCGGGCTCACGCACCCGGGTGTACGCGGTGGCCAGCGGCAAGGGTGGCGTCGGCAAGTCCAGCGTGACGGTCAACCTGGCTGCGGCGCTCGCGGCTCGCGGGCTCTCCGTCGGCGTGGTCGACGCGGACATCTACGGCCACTCGGTGCCCCGGATGCTCGGCACGGAGGCACGGCCCACCCGCGTCGAGGACATGATCATGCCGCCGCAGTCGCACGGCGTGAAGGTGATCTCCATCGGCATGTTCACCTCCGGCAACGCCGCCGTGGTGTGGCGCGGCCCGATGCTGCACCGGGCGTTGCAGCAGTTCCTGGCCGACGTCTACTGGGGCGATCTGGACGTGCTCCTGCTCGACCTGCCCCCGGGCACGGGCGACGTGGCCATCTCGCTGGCCCAGTTGCTGCCCAACTCGGAGATCCTGATCGTCACCACCCCGCAGACCGCCGCCGCCGAGGTGGCCGAGCGGGCCGGTGCGATCGCCCTGCAGACCCACCAGCGGGTGGTCGGCGTCATCGAGAACATGTCCTGGCTGGAGCTCCCGGACGGCTCCCGGATGGAGATCTTCGGTGCCGGGGGCGGTACCGCCGTCGCCGAGTCGCTGAGCCGGACCATCGGCGCTCAGGTGCCGCTGCTCGGGCAGATCCCGCTGGACACCCGGGTCCGCGAGGCCGGCGACGCGGGCAACCCGATCGTGCTGGCCGAGCCGGCGTCCCCGGCCGCGCAGGCGCTCGGCACGATCGCCGACCGGCTCGCGCTGCGCCGCGAGTCGCTGCTCGGCAAGCCGCTCGGCCTCAAGCCCGCCGGGCGCTGACCGCCTGAAACGCCATCAGCCCGCTGGCCACTTGGCCGGCGGGCTGATCACATTACGGCTCGGTCAGGTGGCGTCGTCGTAGCTGACGCGGGGCACCGGCGCCGAGGGGTTGCTGGTGGCCGTGCCGGACCGGGTCCCGTTCGACCGAAGGTCCGCGGCACTCGCCACGTCCTTCAGGTCCTCGTGCACGCCGCTGACGTCCGCACGCAGGTTGTCGTAGACCCCCTGCAACGGCTTGCGGATCGCCGCCTCGTCCTCCTCGCTGAGGAGGTGCTTGCGGATGAACGCCTTCGGGTGCAGGTCCTCCAGCTGGATGTCGGTGCCCAGCTCACGACTCAGGTCGCCGGTGGCGTTCCGGGCCATGTTGCGCAGATTGCGCACCAACCGCAGCCCGTCGGTGATGACTCCGGGCAGCCGGTCACCGAAGATCAGCAGCGCCAGGAGCAGCAGCGCCCCGATCTCCCACCAGTTCAGGTTGTCGAACATCCCGCTGGCCTCCTCTCGGCGTCAGCAGCAAGACTACGCACGCCGGACGGCGTTCGGGCAAGGGGTGAGCCGCTGTTCACTTCGCGTCCGCAGCGAGAGTTACCGACGTGTTCTGCCGGGCGGAACCCCGCCGAAACTCGACAGTCACCACCGAACCCGGCGCGAACTTGCGGACCAACGCGGTCAGGTCCGTCGGCTCGGTCATCGGCCGCCCATTGATCTTGAGGATCACGTCGCCGGCCTTCAACCCGGCGCTGTCCGCCGGACCGGAGGGCTCCACCTCCGCCAGCCGCAGACCACCCCCAGCCGCCCCGGTCGGGCCCTCCGCCCGGGCGCCGATCACCGTACGCCGGGCCTTGCCGGTGCCGATGATGTCCTGGGTCACCCTCTTGGCCTGGTTGATCGGGATGGCGAAGGCGAGCCCGATGTTGCCCGCCTCCTGCCCCTCGGCGACCAGTGACTTGATGGTGGAGTTCACCCCGACCACCCGCCCGGCGCCGTCGACCAACGGGCCGCCCGAGTTGCCGTGGTTGACCGCGGCGTCGGTCTGGATGGCCGCGTAGTAGCGCATCGGGCCACCCGGTTCGCCGGCCTGCATCGTCCGGTCCAGGGCACTCACGATGCCGGCGGTGACCGTGTTGGCCAGCGACAGTGGCGAACCGATGGCGAGCACCGGGTCACCGACCGCCAGCCCGTCGGAGTCACCGAACTCCACCGGCCGCAGCCCGGGACGACTCACCTTGATCACCGCGATGTCCGACTCCGGGTCCCGTCCGACGATGGTCGCCGACGCGGTGGTGCCGTCGTTGAAGACCACCGAGGCCTTGCCACTGCCACCGGCCACCACGTGGTCGTTGGTGATCACGTGGCCGTCGGCGGTGGCGATGAAGCCGGAGCCCTCACTGGTCCCGCCGAGGCTGCTCACCCGGACGGTGACCACGCTGGGCAGGACACGTTCGGCGACACCGGCCAACGACTCCGGCTTGCGTTGGGCCAGCGCCGGAGCTTCGGCCGGCGCACCGCCGAGCACCACCCCACCGGCGCCCCCGTGCACGGCGAACGCGTAACCCAGCGCGCCACCGAGGGTGCCGGCCAGCAGCGCGGTGATCACGGGGATGAGCAACAGGTGGCGCAGCGTAGGCCGGCCCGGCGCGTCCGGATCGGTGACCGGCTCGGGCTCGGTGCCGGCCGCCACCACACCGGGCACCACCACCGCGGTCGGCGCCGCCGGGTCCCGCCATGGATCGGCGAGCGCGTCCGACCACCAGGGCGAAGCGCCGGTCGCGCCCGGCCCGCCCGCGGCCGGTGCCGGCCAGCTCGGCGACGGCCCGTGGGGCGGCACACCCGCCACGGGCGGCACCGGCGGGTGACCGAACGTCGACGGGCCGCCAGGCGGCGCCACAGGCGTACTTCCGGGCGGCACAGCGGGCGCGTTGCCGCCAGGCAGCACAGCAGGCGGGTTGCTTGGCGGCGGCACAGCGGGCGCAGGGCCTGGCGGCACAGTGGGTGTGCTGCCGGCCGGGGCGCCAGGCGGGTTGTCGGGCGGCACAGCGGGTGTGCTGCCGGCCCCTGGTGTGGTCGGCGATCCCGGCGGGGCCCCTGCCCCGGGCGGTCCCGCCGGAGCCGGAGTCTCACCGCCCCGCCGCCACTCCCAGCCGTCGGTCACGTCGGTGCCTCCCAGTCCGTCCCCGGATCCCGCGCCGCGTCGCCCGGCCACGGGCCGGTTCGGTCGCGGCTGACGGGATACCGCCTCCAGGATTGCACGGATGCACGCGGTGGAGTCAGCGGTTGCCCCGGTGATCGCAACAGGCGGAGGCGCGGCTGCGCCTCACGACGGTCGCCTCTACGCTCACAGTGCCAACCCGCCCCCGCACCACGCACCGCCCCCGGAGGTGCCCCATCGCCACGGTCGCCGGTTCCGGCAGTTCGACGGCCCAGGCTCAGCAGTTCGCCGAGTCTTACGTCACCGAGGATCTCGTGCTCCGCACCGCCCGCAGCCTGGCCCGGGAGGTGGGCCTCGAAGCGGTCACCCCCGGCGCGGGGGCCGCGCTGAGGCTGCTGGCCGCTGCCGGCAACGCCCGCGCGGTGGTGGAGATCGGCACCGGCACCGGGGTGAGCGGGGTCTGGTTGCTGCGCGGCATGCGCGCCGACGGTGTGCTCACCACCATCGACCTGGAGGTGGAGCACCAGCGGATCGCCCGGCGGATCTTCGCCGAGGCGGGCTTCGCAGCCGGTCGCACTCGGATCATCACCGGTCGTGCGCTCGACGTGCTGCCCCGGCTCGCCGACGGCGCGTACGACCTGGTCTTCGTGGACGCGGAGGCGACCGGGTTCCACGCCTGCGTGGAAGCGGCGCTGCGGTTGCTGCGCCCGGGGGGCGTGCTCGCGCTCAACGGCGTGCTGGCGGGCGGCCGGATCGGTGACCCGGCCGCCCGGGACGCGGAGACGGTGACGGTCCGCGAGACGATCAAGGCGGTGCGGGAGTCGGAACACTGGATCCCCGCGCTGCTGCCGGTGGGGCACGGGGTGCTCGCCGCGGTGAAGTGCTGACCTGGTCAGTCGACGCTGGCCAGCCACCGCAACAGCCACCGCACGCCCCAGCCGGTGGCGCCGCGGCTGACCTCGGCGTGGTCGCCGTCCGCCCAGGACGGGGCCGACATGTCCAGGTGCAGCCAGCGGTCCCGTAGGTCGCCGGTGAACTCGCGGAGGTAGAGCGCGGCCAACACCGAGCCGGCACCCTGTGCCGGTGCGCTGTAGAGGTCCGCGATCTCGCTGCCCAGGTACTCGACGTAGTCACCGTGCAGGGGCATCCGCCACGCCAACTCGCCGGCCGCCTCGGCCGCGGCCAGCACGTCAGCGGCCAGTTGGTCGTTCTCGCTGTACAGGGCGGCGGTGCGCTTGCCCAGCGCCACCGCGTTGGCGCCGGTGAGGGTGGCCAGGTCGAGCAGCAGGTCCGGTTCGAGCTGCTGCACCGCGTACGCCAGCGCGTCGGCGAGGACCAGTCGGCCCTCGGCGTCGGAGTTGGTCGTCTCGCTGGTCATGCCGCCGTAGTGCCGGACGATGTCGCCGGGGCGGAACGCCGAGCCGCTGACCATGTTCTCGGCGAGCGGGGCCAGCGTGGTGACCCGGACCGGCAGCCGCAGCGCGGCGGCGCCGAGGGTGGCGGCGACGACCGCGGCCGCGCCGGCCATGTCCTTGCGCATCAGCTTCATCGCCGGCACCGGCTTGATCGAGATGCCGCCGGTGTCGAAGGTGATGCCCTTGCCGATCAGCACCACGTGCGTACGCGCGTCGGCTGGATGCCAGTCCAGCTCGACGAGCCGAGGGCCGCTGGCCGAGCCGCCGCCCACGGCGAGGATCCCGCCGAAGCCCTCGGCGGCCAGCTCAGCCGGGCCACGGACCCGCAGTCGCAGGTCGGGCAGGTCGGCCGCTGCGGACTCCACCTGGTCGGCGAACCACTGCGGGGTCTTCAACGAGGAGGGGGTGTTGGTCAGGTCACGGGCGAGATTGGTCATCGCCGCGGTGGTCCGGGCGGTGGCGACGGTGGCCTCGAACGCCGTCGGGTCTGCCACCAGCAGATCGACGTCGCTGAGCGCCGGAGAGTCGCCCGCTGTGGTCATCCGGAACCGGTACGGGGCGAGCAGCAGCCCTTCGGCCAACCCGCGAACCGCGGCCGGGGTCACCTCGGCCGGCAGGGCAATGGTGATATGCGTCTCACTGGCTGCGGAGCGGGCCAGAGCCGCGCCGGCCGTCCGCCAGGCCGCCTCGCCGCCATCGCCGATGCCGAGCAGCAGGAGCCGGCCGGGAGTAGCCCCGGGGCGCAGTTGGGTGTGAACCTCGCCGGCACGCCCGGTCATTCGGGCCGCCGGCACCAACGCGGCGGCCTCGTCTGCCGTGCCGGCCGGGGGTGCCACGGCGGTCGAAACGGGCTCGGCCGAGGTGTCGCCTGCCGCTGCCGAATCGGCGGGGCGGACAGGCAGGACGAGGACGTCGAGCCGGTCGGGCTCGGCGATCAGACGGATGGCGAGCACGCGGAACCGTACCTCCAGGAAAGTGTCGCGGAGCGGAAGCCAGCCCGCCTGCCCGCGCCGATGAAGACCCTGAGCCACCGGCGATACCGGTGGCTCAGGGCCCGAAGAACGTTCCGGGCGGCCTGAGCCGCCCGGAGCACTCCTTACTCAGCCGGCCGCTGCCTTCAACGCGTCACCGAGCGCGTTGGCCTCGTCGGGAGTCATCTCGACGACGAGCCGGCCACCGCCCTCCAGCGGGACCCGCATGACGATGCCCCGCCCCTCCTTGGTGACTTCCAGCGGACCGTCGCCCGTCCGCGGCTTCATCGCCGCCATGTTGTCTCCCCTCAGACCTACACCAGGGTCGGTGGGTTGCCCCACAGCCACTTCGTCACGACCACCCGCAACGGTCGCGGGGGTGTCGACCAACGATTTTCCCTGATGAACACCGCCGGACCCAAACCGGAGCAGCATTGATGTAACAGCATCTAGCTTATCTTGAGAAGGCCTGTCACAATGTGCGGTCATGCAGGCACGGTCGGCACTCTTCGACCTGTACGGCGACCACCTCCGTCCGAAGGGTGGCCGCGCACCGGTTGCCGCCCTGGTCAAGCTACTGGCGCCGCTGGGAATCGCACCGCCCGCCGTTCGCACCGCCGTGTCCCGGATGGTGCGTCAGGGCTGGCTCGAACCACTCCGGTTGGCCTCCGGACCGGGATATTCGATCACACCGAAAGCTGCCCGGCGACTCGACGAGGCAGCGGCCCGGATCTACCGAACCGGCCGGGTCACCTGGGACGGCCGGTTCGATCTGCTGGTGTTGGAGGCTCCGGGCTCCCGACGGGACCGGCAGCGACTCGCCGCCAACCTGACCTTCCTCGGCTACGGAACGCTCGACGAGCAGACCTGGGTCGCCACCCGCCCCGCCGAGGACGTCGACCTGCTCCTCGCCGAGTCCGGCATCCGATTCGAGCGGTTCACCGCCGCACACTTCTCCGGCACACCCGGGGCGATGGGCGTGGTCCGCCGGGCCTGGAACCTGAGCGAGATCGGCCACGCCTACGAACGCTTCGTCGCCGACCAGCGCCCGCTGCTCGCCGCCGTCACCGTGCGCAGCAGCGACGAGGAGGCGTACGCGACCCGGTTCCGGCTCGTGCACGCGTGGCGTACCTTCCTCTTCCGGGACCCGCAGCTGCCCCCGGCGCTGCTGCCCGAACGCTGGCCTGGCACCGCCGCGGCCAGTTTCTTCGACCGGCACGCGGCCCGCCTGCGTCCGGCCGCCGACCGGTACGTCGAACAGTGCCTCGACGCCGGCAACCGCATCGTCCGACAGAAGGGTCGTTAGACACGTGACCGAGCCGCTGCTGGTCGACCGGACCGACGCCGTCGTCACCCTCACGCTGAACCGGGCGAACGCGATGAACGCGCTCGACGTGCCGCTCAAGGAGGCGCTGCGGGACGCCCTGGCCGAGCTGGAGACCGACCGGTCCTGCCGCGCGGTCGTGCTGGCCGGGGCCGGCGGGTCGTTCAGCGCCGGTCAGGACCTGCGCGAGCACGTGTCCACCCTGGAAAACTCCGCCAGTGACCCCCTGGGCACCGTGCGGGCGCACTACAACCCGATCGCCGCCCGGCTCGCCAACCTGCCCAAGCCGGTGATCGCCGCGGTCCGTGGGATGGCCGCCGGGGCGGGCGCGTCGCTGGCGTTCCTCGCCGACATCCGCATCGGCGGCCCCACCACCAGCTTCCTGATGGCCTTCGCCAAGGTCGGCCTCGCCGCCGACACCGGCGCCTCCTGGACGCTGCCCCGGCTGGTCGGCCACGCCAAGGCGGTGGAGCTGCTGATGCTGGCGGAGCCGGTCCGCGCCGAGGAGGCCTGCCGGTTGGGCCTGCTCAACCGGTTGGTGGACGACGACGAGCAGGTGTTGCCGGCCGCCCAGGAGTTGGCCGCCCGCCTCGCCGCCGGCCCGACCGTCGCGTACGGGGCGATCAAGCGGCAACTTTCCATCGCCGACGCCGGCACCCTCGCCGACGCCCTCGCGGCCGAGGCGCAGGCCCAGGCGATCTGCGGCGCCACCGCTGACCACCGGGCGGCCACGCTCGCCTTCGTCGCCAAGCAGAAACCGGTCTTCGAGGGACGCTGAACGCGATTCGCACGCCGCCCTTACCGTCCTCGAACAGGGGCCGCCTAGCGTCGGCGCGTATGAGCGATCGTGAAGCGGTGGCGCACCTGCTGCGCCGGGCCACCTTCGGGCCGACCGCAGACGAGGTGGACGCCGCCGAGCGGGCCGGGCCGGCCGCCACCCTGGACAGGCTGCTCACCCCGGCCCGAGCCGACCGTGGTGCGGCGGCCACACCGCCGCCGGCGCTGGCTGCGGACCCGTACGCCGAGCTGACCGGCGAGTCCACCCGTGAGCAGCGGCAGCAGGCCAACGCGGAGCGGCGCAAGCAGATCCAGCAGGTCACCGGATGGTGGCTGGACCGGATGGTGGCCGCCGAGGACGGGCTGACCGAGAAGCTGCTCTTCTTCTGGCACGGGCACTGGGCGACCAGCGCGCAGAAGGTCAAGTCGGCACGGATGATGCAGGGCCAACTGGAGACGCTGCGCCGTCACGGACGTGGGCCGCTGAGCCCGCTGGTCGCCGCGATGGTGCGCGACCCCGCCCTGATCATCTGGCTGGACGGGCAGAAGAACACCCGCAAGGCGCCGAACGAGAACCTGGCCCGCGAGCTGATGGAGTTGTTCACCCTCGGCATCGGCAACTACACCGAGGCCGACGTGAAGGCCGGCGCGCGGGCCCTGACCGGCTGGGTCGTCGACCGGCGAACCGGGGCCGCCCGCTTCGAGGCCCGCCGGCACGACCCTGGCGAGAAGACCATCCTCGGGCACAGCGGCCGGTTCGACACCGAGGCGTACGCCGGCCTGCTGGCCGCCCAGCCCGCGGCGGCGACATTCGCGGCCGGGCGGCTCTGGTTCCGCTACGCCGGCACCGACATCCCGGCGCCGCAGGGCCTGGCCGGCGCGGACACCATCGCGACCCTGCGGGCGATCTTCTCGTCGCCGGCCTTCGCGCAGACCCGGGGCACGCTGGTCAAGCAGCCGGTGGAGTGGATGGTCGGCGCGCTGCGGCAGCTCGGCATCCGACCCTCCGCCCTGCCCGAGCAGCAACACAAACAACTGCTGGCCGGCCTGAACGCGCTGGACCAGGTGCCGCTGCGACCGCCCAGCGTGGGCGGCTGGCCGGCCGGGGTCGCCTGGTTGACCACCTCGGCACTGCAGGCTCGGCTGCGGACGGCCGGAATGCTCGCCGCCGCCGCGGCACCGACGGTGCTGGCCCGGCTGACCGCCGCCCCCACCGCCGGCCGACCGGACGCGCTGGCCCGGCTGCTGGTGGTCGACGGCTGGAGCGCGCGCACCCGCGCGGCACTCACCCCGCTGGCCGGCGAGCCTCGCAAGCTGCTGGCCGCCGGCCTGGTCAGCCCCGAATACACAGTCAGCTGAGCGGAGGAGTCGACATGGACACCCAGACCCGACGCAGGTTCCTGCTGACCAGCGGGGTGGTCGGCGCGGGCGCGCTGGCCGCCGGCGCCGGCGCGTACAGCCTGCGGGACCTGCTGGACACCGCCGGGGACCGCGATCCGCAGGCACGCACGCTGGTGCTGGTGACCCTCTACGGCGGCAACGACGGGCTCAACACCGTCATCCCGTACGGCGACCCCGCCTACCGGGCGGCCCGCCCCGAGCTGGCGTACCCGGACGGGGAGGTGCGGCGGTTGGACGACGGCTTCGGCCTCAACCCGGCACTGGCCGGCCTGCACCAGCGCTGGTCCGCCGGTGGTCTGGCGATCGTGCGCGGGGTCGGCTACCCGAAGCCGGACCGCAGCCATTTCCGGTCGATGGACATCTGGCACACCGCGCAGCCGGACCGGCCGGGCAACACCGGCTGGCTGGGTCGGTGGCTGGACCGGGCGGGGGGCGACCCCCGGCTGGCGGTCTCCTTCGAGCCGGCGCTGCCGCCGCTGCTGGCCGGGGAGCGGAGCGCGGGTGCCGCGGTGCCGGTGACCGACCGGAAGGCCGCCAAGGGACTCCCCGCGGAGACACTGACCGCGCTTGCGGCCGCCGAAGCGGGTGAGTCGGCGGCTCGGGGCCGGGCCGCCGCCTGCTTCGCCGACCTGCGGTCGGTGGACGAGATGATCCGCCAGGTACGCGACTCCGCCGACCCGGACACGGCGGACCCGGACGGCGAGCAGGCACCCGCGACGGCGACCGGCGGGGCACGCACCCCGCTGGACGCGCAGTTGGACCTGGTCGCGCAGTGCGTCGAGGCGGGCGTGTCCACCCGGGCCTTCTCGGTGTCGCTGGGCGGCTTCGACACCCACGCCGACGAGAAGCAGTTGCAGGCCGTCCTGCTGGGTCAGCTGGACCGGGCGTTGACCGGGTTCGCCGACCGGATGAGCCGCACCGAGGCGGGCCGGAAGGTGGTGGTGGCGGTCTACTCCGAGTTCGGCCGCCGCGTCCGGGCCAACGCCTCGGACGGCACCGACCACGGCACCGCCTCCGACGTGCTGCTGCTCGGCGCCGGCGTACGCGGCGGTTGGCACGGCGCACCGCCGAGCCTCACCGACCTCGACGACGGCGACCTGAAATACACCACCGACTTCCGGGACGTCTACGCCACGCTGCTGGAGCAGGTCCTGGGCGCCGACCCGGGCCCGGTGCTCGCCGACTGGCGGGGACGCCTGGACGGGCTTTTCTAGTCGTCCTCTTCCGGGTCCTGGTTGGCCTCCGCGCCCAGCACGAACGCCTGCATGGCCAGCTCGTCGCCGGCCGGCGAGACGAAGGCGGGCAACTCACGCGGACCCAGCTCCTGCACATACGACCAGAACAGCCGGACCGCCTCGGCCGGTGTGCCGGCCTCGATCGGCAGATCGAGGCTGACCAGCCAGGTGCGCCGCGCCGGGGGCGGGCCGAGCTGGTCGGCCAGCGCCCGGAAGGCCGCGGGATCCAGCGCGGTGACCGGCCCGTCGAGCGTCAGCAGGTCGGCCGGCACCGGCTCGTCGAAGGCCCGCCGGGTGTACGCCACGACGAGTGTCCCCGGCTCGACCGGTGACTGCGGGTCGTCGGGGTCCTCGCGGTGGCGCTGACCCGGCGCGTCGACCCGGCCGAGCGCCACCAGCCGCGGCGGCGCGTCGACCAGCACCGCCACCTGGTCTCCGGGCCCCGGTCGAGCGACGTCAGCCAGCCCGGTCAGCTCCAGCGTGTCGTGGTGCACGAGCCGCTCGGCCTCGTACCGCTCGGCTGGCAGCAGCACGGCCCAGGTGCCCACGCCGTCGGCACGGCCGGACCCACCGGCCCGGTACGCGGTCTCGGTCGTCATGCCTGCATCCCATCATGTCGCCGTTCAGAGGGTGACATGACATCCGACGATGTGATCGTCGACCATGCCGGTGGCCTGCATCAGCGCGTAGGCGGTGGTCGGGCCGACGAACCGGAAACCGCGCTTCTTGAGCGCCTTGGCCATCGCCGTCGACTCAGGGGTGATCGGCGCGAGCTCGGCGAACGAGGCGAGGCGGGCCGGCCGAGGCTCCGGTGCGAAGGACCAGAGCAGCGCGGACAATCCTTCCGGCAGCTCCAGCGCTGCGCGGGCGTTGACGATCGCCGCCTCGATCTTGGCCCGGTTGCGGACGATGCCGGCGTCGGCGAGCAGCCGGGTCACGTCGGCGTCGTCGTACCCGGCGACGGTCGGGATGTGGAACTCGTCGAAGGCCAGCCAGAACGCCGGTCGTTTGCGCAGGATGGTCAGCCAGGACAGCCCGGACTGGAACGCCTCCAGCGTCATCCGCTCGTAG
This sequence comes from Micromonospora parathelypteridis, assembly GCF_014201145.1. Taxonomy (NCBI): domain Bacteria; kingdom Bacillati; phylum Actinomycetota; class Actinomycetes; order Micromonosporales; family Micromonosporaceae; genus Micromonospora; species Micromonospora parathelypteridis. Next base: position 3,847,912 of record NZ_JACHDP010000001.1, on the reverse strand, counting down.
AGCGCGTCGTCGCCGCGCAGCGGCCGCCCCCACTCGGTGTCGTGGTAGATGGCGTAGTCGGGGGTGCTCGACCCCCAGGCGCAGCGAGCCAGCCCGTCCGCACCGATCACCAGGTCAGTCACCTCGTACACGCTAGGGCATCGCACCGACACCCCATTGCCACCGGCGGCGCGGCTGCATATGGTGCTTGTTACCGACCGGTAGGAATGGGTCACCAGCGGTGCGGCCCGGCCGGTGACGGCGAGCGGAGGCGGCGCGATGAAGGAGTTCCCGGACGTCATCGCCTGGTCAATCCCAGCCTTCCTGCTGCTCATCGTGCTGGAGCGGGTCTCCTACCTGCTGCACCGCGACGACGACGAGGTCGGCTATGGCGGCGCGGACACCGCGACCAGCCTGGCGATGGGGCTGGGCAGCGTCTTCACCGACCTGCTCTGGAAGGTGCCGGTCGCCGCCGCGTACGCGCTGCTCTACACGCTCACCCCGCTGCGGGTGGCCGAGGTCTGGTGGACGTGGCCGCTGATCCTGCTCGCCCAGGACTTCTTCTACTACTGGTCACACCGCGGCCACCACGTGATCCGCATCCTCTGGGCCTCGCACGTGGTGCACCACTCGTCGCAACGGTTCAACCTCTCCACCGCGCTGCGCCAACCGTGGACCGGCCTGACCAGTTGGGTCTTCTACATCCCACTGATCCTGGTCGGCGTACACCCGGCGGTGGTCGCGTTCTGCGGCTCGGTCAACCTGCTCTACCAGTTCTGGATCCACACCGAGAGGATCGAGAAGATGCCGCGCTGGTACGAGGCGGTGTTCAACACCCCGTCGCACCACCGGGTGCACCACGCCTCGCAGGGCGGCTACCTGGACCGCAACTTCGGCGGCATCCTGATCGTCTGGGATCGGCTCTTCGGCTCGTTCGCGCCGGAGCGTGAGCGTTGCGTGTACGGCCTGACCAAGAACATCGGCAGCTACAACCCGGTCCGGGTGGCCTTCCACGAGTACGCCTCGATCGCCCGGGACCTCCGCGCCGCCACAACCTGGCGGCATCGCGTCGGGCATCTCTTCCGCGCGCCGGGCTGGCAGCCGGCACCGGGCGTGGTCAGGGCAGCCGGCCCTGCTCGACCAGACGGGCGAACCTCTTCAGCGCCTGGGTGAGGCCGAGCTTGGAGCCGGGCCAGAGCACCGGCCAGGCAAGTCGACCGGCTCGCCCGCCCGGCAGGTGGAACCACTCGTGCCAGACGACCTGGGTGCGGGCTCGATCAAGCTGGGTGCAGCGCAGCACACCCGGGCCGCGCAGCAACTGGCCGTAGTGCACCACGCCGATCTCGTACGGCTCGTCGACCCGGACCACCTGCATCTCGTCGCGCAGCGTGGCCCGGCCGAGCGCGGTCACGGCCTCGATCCGGCTGCCCTCGCGCCCGTCGCCCTCGACCACGCGGACGCGGGTGAACGGGATCCAGTCGGACTGACGTTCCCAGGCGAGCAGCGCGGCGAAGACCCGCTCCGCCGGGGCGTCGACGATGACCGTCGCGGTTACCTCACCGGCACCGGGTTGGGCGGCCTCACGAAGATCGTCGGCGCCCCCCGGACCGGTCACGCCGACTCCGACCGAACCGCCGCGCCGTGCTGCCCGGTGCCCTCGGTGGGCGCGCCGTCGGTCTGGTCACGATCGGCCGACTCGCCGGTGGCGGGCACGACGGCCGGCGCCACGCCGTCGGAATCCGCCGGGGACGAGGTGGCGGAGGGCAGCGGGTCCGTGCCGGTCGAGCCGACCGGGGCGTCCGCCTCGTCGGCCGGCGGCACATCCGCGCCCGACTCCGCCACGTCGACGTTCGTCACCTTGCTGGCCGACTGCTCACGGGCCTCACGCAGCGCGTCCGCGTCCTCGGTGCGGCCCTCACGCAACGCCACGACCTCCGCCTCCAGCACGCCGATCAGCTCCGACTTGTAGCCGATGTCGTAGGCGGCGCGGCGCATCGCCTGATCGACCTGGGCCATCCGGTACCCGCGCAACCCGGTGTCGAAACGGACCCCACCCACATCGGATTCGCGCAACGGCCGGGTGGTCGGCAACGCCACGGCCTGCGAATCCGGCTCGGCGGGCGCCAGGCCGGGATCACGGCCACTGACCAGCACCGTCACACCGAATATCACCGCCGCGACGGTCAACGCCACGACCAGAAGGAGCAGAAGCTGACCCATGTACTGATCGTGGCATGGCCGGGGGCCAGGAGCGACCCCGCCACCCGCCCCGATGAGGATCCGTGCCGACGCCCGCCCGGAGTCGCGGTCGGCCGACGGACTAGCGTCGGGATCGGCCGGCGCGGCGGCGACGGTGCGGATTCTCAGGAGGCGGGCATGGCCGGGGCGCTTCGGCTGGGTGGGCGCACGTTCGCCCCCGGCGAGCTGGTGGTGATGGCGATCATCAACCGCACACCGGACTCGTTCTTCGACCGAGGGGCCACCTTCGCCGCCGACAGCGCGCTGCGCGCGGTGGAGCGGGCCGTGGACGAAGGCGCGGCGATCATCGACATCGGCGGGGTCAAGGCCGGCCCCGGGGTGGACGTCGGCGTCGCCGAGGAGATCCGCCGCACGGTGGACACCATCGCCGCCGTCCGGGCCGCGTTCCCGGAGGTGGTGATCTCCATCGACACCTGGCGTGCCGAGGTGGCGACGGAGGCCGTGGCCGCCGGCGCCGACCTCCTCAACGACACCTGGTCGGGCGCCGACCCGACCCTGGCCGGGGTGGCCGCGCAGACCGGCGCGGGCCTGGTCTGCTCGCACGCCGGCGGCCTCGTCCCACGGACCAGGCCGCACCGGGCGGCCTTCGAGGACGTGGTGGCCGACGTGGTCGCGACGGTGACCGGGCTCGCCGAGCGAGCGGTGGCGGCAGGGGTACGCCCCGACGGCATCCTCATCGACCCCGCCCACGACTTCGGCAAGAACACCCGACACTCCCTGGAGATCACCCGCCGGTTGGACGAGCTGACCGGAACCGGCTGGCCGGTGCTGGTGGCGCTCTCCAACAAGGACTTCATCGGTGAGACGCTGGATTTGCCGGTGCCCGAACGGCTGGAGGGGACGCTCGCCGCGACGGCGGTCTCGGCCTGGCTGGGCGCTCGGGTGTTCCGGGCCCACCAGGTCGGCCCGACCCGCCGGGTGCTGGACATGGTGGCCTCGATCCGAGGTGACCGGCCGCCCGCGGCGACCCGCCGGGGCCTGGCCTGACCGGTTGTCGCCATAACCGACCGCGAACGGCCGGATCGACCGGCACGATCGCCGGAGGTCGCGACGCTCAGGTCCAGCGGAGGATGTTCCTACGCCAGGCATAGAGGATGCCGAGCGCGAGCACCGCCACGAACACCGCCATCTCCACCACCGTCACCAGGCCGAAGCCCGGCCGGTCGAAGACCACCGCCCAGGGGAAGAGGAACACCGCCTCGACCGCGAACAGCACATACAGGTACGCGTAGACGTAGTAGCGGATCTGCATCTGTGCCCAGTCCGCGCCGACCGGGTCGAGCCCACACTCGTAGCTGGCCCGTTTGCCGGGCGGATCGGCCGGACGCGCCGGGCGTAACACCCGATTGGCCGAGAACGCCGTAACGAAGAACAGAACGCTGGCGAGCAGCAGGAGCCCAAGCGTCGCGTACGAGCCCAGGTATCCGGTCACAGCCGGGAGCTTACCGTCCGTCCGGAAGGGCCGTCCCAAACACGTTACGGATTTGTTTCCGGGCGGGACTAGTGCACTGGGGCAACTGTTACCGAACATTGGACACCCACCCATGTCACCGGAGGACAGATGGCCCGCGTGAAGGCATCACCCGGTGACCGGGCCCAGGTGCGGCGTTCCACGCCCCTGCTGGCGACCGCGCTCGCGCTCGGCCTGCTCGCGGCGCTCGCCGTCGGGCCGGCCTGGGCCAGCGCGGCAACGCCGGACGCGGACCCGATCGTGGCGCTGACCGACCCGGTCAGCGAACCCGGGAACGACCCCGAGACCACCCCGTCGGAGGAACCGCCCCCGACCGAGGAGCCCGGCGATCCGGTACCGACCGACCCGGCGCCCGAGACCACCGCGCCGCCGCCGGAGACGACACCGCCGGCGCCGGAGACCACCGCCCCCGAGGTGCCGCCGCCACCGACCACCACCGCGCCCGTGCCGGGCGGGCCACCCACAGCAGCGCCCCCGGTGCCACCAGTTCCCCCGGTCCCGCCGGTCCCGCCGGTCCGCCCGCCCGCCCCGGGTCCGCCGGCGCCGGCGCCGAACCCGCTGGGCGTACAGGTCACCACGCAGGACGTCACCCTCACCGCGGCGTACTGGAACGCGGCCAGCACGAACACCACCTTGCAGGTCACGGTCAACAACACCGGCACGACCACGCAACGGATCCGGCTCACGTACACGCTGCCGGCCGGGCTGACCGACGCCGGGACGAAGGGCTGCACCGCCGCCGGCGGCGGCACGTACCGCTGTGGGGCCTGGACGGCCGAGGCTGGCGTCCGGTTCAGCGCTCTGCTCCGCCTGCGGGTCGACGGCGCCGCGTGGAGGCTGATGCCCCTCGCCGGCTCCGTCCAGGTCGTCGCGGACGCGTCGGGCGTGCCCGGGGAAGCGGCCGACGACCAGGGCTTCGCGGTGCTCTTCCCACCCGGCCCGCCGGTGCCCGGGATCGCGCTGGCCGCCGACGAGGTGGCCTTCGACATCAGCGGCGCCGCGAGCACCCTCGCGCTCCGGCTGGGCAACACCGGCCCGGTGGACGCCGCCGGCCAGGTCGAGGTCGTCCTGCCGGCCGGGGTGACCATCCCGACCCCACCGCCCGGCTGCTTGGTGGTCGACGAGACCCGGACCCGCTGCGAGACGGGCCCGGTGCTGGCGGGCAGGACCGCCGAGTTACGGCTGCCGGTGGAGGCGACGCCGCAGGCCCAGCGGCAAGCGCCGTTGTCCGGTGCCGTGATCGGCCAACTCGACCCGCGCAGCGGCCCGACCCGACAGGTGCAGATGAGTTTCCGGATCACCGCGGCGGCCGCGCTGGCCACGCCGGTGGTCTCACCGCCCGCGCCGACCGGCTCCCAGGGCGTACTCCCTGGCGGGGCTGCCGACGGCGACGGCGGGATGACCTCGGCGCAGCGCACCGCGATCATCCTGATCGCGGTCTCTTCGCTGCTGGTGGTGCTGGCCCTCACGCTGGCCACCACCTCGCTGCGCCGCCGGCTCTCCGGCCCGGCGGCCGAGCCCGCCGCCAACCCCGTCGACTGATCGACGGACGACCCGGTGGTGATCTGAATTACGGCGGGCGGGGCGTATCAGCGCAAACTGGGGCATTCGTCGGCCTAGTTGGGTCCCAGTCGGCGGACCTCCGGGGAGGGTTGGGGGCCGCTTGGACGTAGGCTCTCAGGTGAGGAACGACAGCGGCCGGACCAGCCTGGGGCGGTGCGGTGAAACGTTGCGTCAAGGAGGTCCCGTGGCCGGGCAAGGCGAGGTCACCATCATGTTCAGCCGCCCGCGCGACCGCGCCCAGCGAAGCGAGGTGCCGGCGTGAGCGCGAGGAGTGAGCCGGTTTTGCGAGCCCCGCAGTCGCGAACGAAGGTGGCACAGTGACCAAGCAGATCCGTCAACTCGACCGGGTGGTCATCCGGTTCGCCGGTGACTCCGGCGACGGCATGCAGCTGACCGGCGACCGGTTCACCTCGGAAACCGCGCAACTCGGCAACGACATTTCCACGCTGCCAAACTTCCCCGCCGAGATCCGGGCCCCTGCCGGCACCCTGCCCGGCGTGTCGAGCTTCCAGGTGCACTTCGCCGACTACGACATCCTCACCCCGGGCGACGCGCCCAACGTGCTGGTGGCGATGAACCCGGCGGCCCTCAAGGCCAACCTGGCCGACCTGCCTCGCGGCGCGGACATCATCGTCAACACCGATGAGTTCACCAAGCGCAACCTCGCCAAGGTCGGCTACCAGGCCAGCCCTCTGGACGACGACTCGCTGGCCGGTTACGTCGTGCACCCGGTGGCGCTGACCTCGATGACGGTCGGCGCGCTCGCCGCCTACCAGGTGTCCAAGAAGGACGCCGAGCGGTCGAAGAACATGTTCGCGCTCGGCCTGCTCTCCTGGATGTATTCGCGACCCTACGAGTCGACGCTGCGCTTCCTGGAGCGCAAGTTCGCGGCCCGCCCGGAGCTGGTCGCGGCGAACGTCGCCGCCTTCAAGGCCGGCTGGAACTTCGGCGAGACCACCGAGGACTTCGCGGTCCGCTACGAGGTCAAGCCGGCGAAGATGAAGCCGGGCACCTACCGCAACATCACCGGCAACGCGGCGCTCTCGCTGGGGCTGGTCGCCGCCGGGGTCCGCTCCGGGCTGCCGGTCTTCCTCGGCGCGTACCCGATCACGCCCGCGTCGGACATCCTGCACGAGCTGAGCAAGCACAAGCGCTTCGGCGTCCTCACCGTGCAGGCCGAGGACGAGATCGCCGCGGTCGGCGCCGCGCTGGGCGCGTCGTACGGCGGGTCACTCGGGGTGACCACCACCAGCGGCCCGGGCGTGGCACTCAAGAGCGAGACGATCTCGCTCGCGGTGGCGCTGGAGCTGCCGTTGGTGATCGTGGACGTGCAGCGTGCCGGCCCGTCGACCGGTATGCCGACCAAGACCGAGCAGGCCGACCTCAACATGGCGCTCTATGGTCGGCACGGCGAGGCGCCGGTCGCGGTGATCGCGCCCCGGTCACCATCGGACTGCTTCTTCGCAGCGCTGGAGGCGGCCCGGATCGCGCTGACCTACCGCACCCCGGTGATCCTGCTGTCCGACAACTACGTCGCCAACGGTTCCGAGCCGTGGCTGCTGCCCGACGTGGAGTCGCTGCCCGACCTGCGGGTCGAGTTCGCCACCGAACCCAACGGCGAGGACGGCACCACCTTCCTGCCCTACCTGCGCGATCCGGAGACCCTGGCCCGCCCGTGGGCGATCCCGGGCACGGCAGGGCTGGAGCACCGGATCGGCGGCCTGGAGAAGGCCGACAAGACCGGCGACATCTCCTACGACCCGGCCAACCATGACTTCATGGTGCGCACCCGGGCCGCCCGGATCGAGACGATTCCGGTGCCGGACATCGAGGTCGAGGACCCGGACGGCGACGCCCGGGTGCTGGTCCTCGGCTGGGGCTCGACGTACGGGCCGATCGGCGCCGCCTGCCGCGGGATCCGCCAGCGCGGCCTGTCCATCGCCCAGGCGCACCTGCGGCACCTCGCACCGATGCCGGCCAACCTCGGTGAGGTGCTGCGCTCGTACGACAAGGTGGTCATCCCGGAGATGAACCTGGGCCAGCTCGCCCACGTCATCCGGGCCCGCTACCTGGTCGACGCGATCAGCTACAACCAGGTCCGCGGCCTGCCGTTCACGGCCGCCGAGCTGGAGACGACGCTGGAAGAGGTGCTGAAGAATGTCTGAGCCCGTCGCTCTCAAGCTCACCGCCAAGGACTTCAAGTCCGACCAGGAGGTGCGCTGGTGCCCCGGCTGCGGTGACTACGCCATCCTGGCGGCCATCCAGCAGTTCATGCCGGAGCTGAACATCCCCCGCGAGCGGACCGTCTTCGTTTCCGGGATCGGCTGCTCGTCCCGCTTCCCGTACTACATGAACACGTACGGGATGCACTCGATCCACGGCCGCGCCCCGGCGATCGCGACCGGCCTGTCGGTGTCCCGGCCGGACCTGTCGGTGTGGGTGGTGACCGGCGACGGTGACGCCCTGTCCATCGGTGGCAACCACCTGATCCACGCGTTGCGGCGCAACGTCAACCTCAAGATCCTGCTGTTCAACAACCGGATCTACGGTCTGACCAAGGGTCAGTACTCCCCGACGTCCGAGGTCGGCAAGGTCACCAAGTCGACTCCGGCCGGCTCGGCGGATGCCCCGTTCAACCCGCTCTCGCTCGCTCTCGGGGCGGAGGCCAGCTTCGTCGGCCGGACCATCGACTCCGACCGCAAGCACCTGCAGTCGGTGCTGCGGGCCGCCGCCGAGCACGAGGGTTCGGCGTTCGTGGAGATCTACCAGAACTGCAACATCTTCAACGATGGGGCGTTCGACCAGCTCAAGGACCCGGCCACCCGGGACGACTACCTGATCCGCCTTGAGCACGGGCAGCCCATCACCTTCGGCGCTGACGGTCGGTTCTGCGTGGTGCACCCGCCGGGCGCGTTCGGCCTGGAGGTCCGGGAGACCAGTTCGGTCCGCCCGGAGGAGATCGTCGTGCACGACGCGACGGTGACCGACCCGGCGTACGCCTTCGCGCTGTCCCGGCTGCCCGGCCTGGACCTGCGCAACACTCCGATCGGGGTGTTCCGCTCGGTGGACCGGCCGTCCTACGACAGCGTGGTGCAGAGTCAGCTCGCGGCCGCCAAGGCGAAGGTCACCAAGACCCCCGAGCAGCAGCTCGCCGGGCTGCTGGCCAGCGGCGACACCTGGACGATCCTCTGACCTGAACTTCCCAGACGAGAGCGGCCGTCCCCGGATCGGGGGCGGCCGCTCTCGTCGTACCGGCGTTGGTTCAGCGCTGGGCGGAGGCCGGCGTCCAGAGGTTGTCGATCTCCTTCTCGGTCGCCGCGAGGCTCGCCTCGTGCAGCGGGATCAACTCGGCCATCGCCGGGACGGAGGGGGCCAGAGTCAGCTCGGTGCTGATGAAGCGCGGCTCCATGCCGGTCAGCGACAGGCCGTGCGGGAGCCACGGCTCGGCGTGGTCCCAGCCGTTGCGCGGGGTGCCCTCGCCGTAGCCGCCACCCCGGGTCGCCAGCACGACGAACTCGCGCTCGCCGAGCAGGCCCTGCTGGGTCGTCGGGTCGTAGGCCAGGCCGGGCAGGATCAGGTGGTCGACCCACGCCTTGACACTGCTGGGCGCGCCGTAGTTGTAGAGCGGCAGCCCGAGCAGCACCACGTCGGCCTGCTTCACCTCGTCGACCAGCCGCTCGCTGAGCTCCCAGGATTCACGCTGCGCCGGGCTGTGCTGGTCCGGCGGCGTCATCCGGGCCAGCCCGCCCGCCGCGTCCAGGTGCGGCAGCGGTTCTGCGCCCAGGTCCCGGTAGGTCACCGTGCCGTCCGGATGCGCCGCACGCCACGTGGCGACCGCGCGGGCGGTGAGCCGCCGGCTGACCGACCAGTCACCCCGAATGCTTGAGTCGATATGCAGCAGATGCATTATTCCTCCTCCAAGGATCGTCTGTGCAGCATCAACTATTTATAGCAGGCAGATGTTCCAGCGGCTCGGTAGACTGGGTCACATGTCCGCCCCGCCGCTTGACCCCTCGGAGCACCGTTCGGGCGCACTCCTGGATCACCTGGCCCGGCGGATGCGACTGCGGTCCGAGACGGTGCTGGCGCCGCTGGGCCTGCGCCCCCGGCATCTCGTCGCGCTCACCGTGCTGCGGGCCGGCGGCGGCACCAGCCAACAGGCGCTCGCCACCATCCTCGAAATGGACAGCACCAACATCGTCGGGCTGCTCAACGACCTGGAAGCGGAACAGCTGGTCGAGCGGCGCCGCTCACCCGAGGACCGCCGCCGACACGTCGTCGAACTCACCCAAGACGGGGCGAAGCGCCTCAGTGAGGCCGAATGCGCCCTCGCCGGTGCCGAGAACGAGGTGCTGGGGGCACTGGATCCCACCGAGCGGGAGACGCTCTACGAGCTGCTTCGGCGGGCCGCCGCCACGACGCCGACGGACTGCACCGCGGCGATCTGCGCGGCCGACGACCCGCTCTGACGCCGCAAACTGCCAGCCAGGGCGGCGGCGGAACGGTCAGGCGGTCGTCGCCGACTGCGGGCGGTCGTCGCGCACGTGCACCAACATGTCGCCGGTCTCGATCACCGCGCCGGCCCGGTCGGCCAGGGTGACCACCTTGCCCCGCCGCACCAGGGCGATCACCAGTGACTCCAGCTCGCGCGGCGAGCGGCCTACCTCATCCCGCTCCGCCGAACGCATCGCCAGCGCCATGCCCTGGCCCGGAGTGAGCAGATCCTCCACGACGTCGATCAGCGGCGGCGCCGAGGTGGACAGGCCGAGCAGCCGGCCCGCGGTCGCCGAGGAGACGATCACGTGGTGTGCGCCGCTCTGCTTGAGCAACGGCGCGTTCTCCGCCTCCCGTGCCGCCGCGATGATCCGGACCTGCCCGGCGGTGAGCTGCCGTACCGTCAGCGCGACCAGCACCGAAGCGTCGTCACTGTCGGTCGCGATGATCACGGCCTTCGCGTTCTTGACGTGCGCCTCGTTCAACACCGACGAGCGGGTCGCCGAGCCCTCGATCGCCACCAGCCCGGCCGAGGTGGCCTGCCGCAGGGCGGCGGCACTGCGCTCCACCACCACGATCCGCGACCGATCCAGACCGTTCTCCATCAGGGCGGAGACCGCGCTGCGCCCCTTGGTGCCGTAGCCGCAGATGATGACGTGGTCCTTCACGGCTCTCCTCCACCGCGACAGGCGACGGCCGGTCCGGTACTGCTCGGTCAGAACTTCCAGGGTGGTGCCGACCAGGATGATCAGGAAGATCACGCGGGCCGGGGTGATGAAGAGGACGTTGACCAGCCGGGCCGACGGCGCGGCCGGGGTGATGTCCCCGTAGCCGGTGGTCGAGAGCGACACGACCGCGTAGTAGAAGCAGTCGAGCAGGGTGAGGCCATCCTCGTTGACATCGCGGTAGCCGTCCCGGCCCAGGTAAACCGCGGCGACCACGGCGAAGACCAGGCCCAGGGCAGCGGCGAGCCGGAGGCTCAGCGCGCTCAGCGGGCCCCGGCGCTGCGCGGGAAAATGGATCACCGTCGAACCTGTTCCGCCACCGTCGCCTGCACGCCCACAACATAGCGGGTACTTCGTGCCCGGGACGTCCGGGTTGCACAGCGGACAACCGGCACCGGTCCAAACGGCACCGGGACCGCACGGGACCGCCGACGGGTCCGGCAGCGGGCATGATGGGAGTGTTCGCCGACGACGACCGCGAGGGTGAGGTCCCATGTCGTTACTACGACGAGTGATCGGCGGGGTGCTGCGCCGCCACCGCCAGCGTCAGGGCCGCACGCTGCGCGAGGTGGCCGCGTCGGCCGACGTCTCGGTGCCCTACCTGTCGGAGGTGGAGCGGGGCCGCAAGGAGGCCTCGTCCGAGGTGCTCGCGGCGATCTGCCGGGCGCTCGGCATCAGCCTCGCCGACCTGCTCGGGGAGGCCCGCGACGACATGCGCCGGGTCGAGCCTCGCCTTCCGTCCGCGCCGCGCGCCGTGCTGACCCACCTGGAGCGGGTCGACGCGACTCGACGCGAAATCGGCAACGCCACCCTGCTGGTGGGTCCACGCATCGGCGGGTTCGTCCTGCACCGCGGGCCGGGGGCGAACGAGCCGGCCCTCAGCGTCGACACGATGGCCTCCGCTGGTGGCTCGCGCCCCGGTCCGCGTACCGCCGCCCTGGCCGACAGCACGCAGACCCGCCTGGGCCTGCGGCGGCTGACCGCCGCATAGGCCGCGTCGGTTCTGCCGTCGGCGGATCTGCCGGCGGCAGAATCCCTGGTCCAGCCACTGCCGTCGCACGCACGCTGAAGGGGCCGGTTCACCGGGCGGTCCCACCGCCCGCCGGCGTGGCGGAAGGCGACGGCACATGATCGGGTACGACGTGCGAATGCTGGACGGCGGGCAGCCGTCCTTCGGTGACCAGGTGTTCGAGCGGCTGTTGCGTGAGCGGATCGTCTTCCTCGGCACCGAGGTGACGGAGGAGTCGGCCAACCAGATCTGTGCGCAGATCCTGCTGCTCGCCGCCGAGGACGCCGACCGGGACATCTTCCTCTACATCAACTCGCCGGGCGGGTCGGTGAGTGCGGGGATGGCGGTCTACGACACGATGCGATACGTCCGCAACGACGTGGCGACGCTGGCGCTCGGGTTCGCCGGCTCGATGGGGCAGTTCCTGCTCTGTGCGGGCGCGGCCGGCAAGCGGTACGCGCTGCCGCATTCGCGGATCATGATGCATCAGCCGTCCGGCGGGATGGGCGGAACCGCCGCGGACATCACCATCCAGGCGGAGAACATGCTGCACGTGAAGCGGACGATGCAGGAGCTGATCGCACAGCACAGTGGACGGACGCTCGACGAGATTCAGCAGGACTGGGACCGGGACCGTTGGTTCACGGCCGAGCAGGCTCGGGAGTACGGCCTGATCGATGAGGTGCTCAGCCGAGCCGAACAGCTACCGACGGTCTGATGCCGGCGGCTGCCGCGCCCTACCGTGCGTGGCGCTGCCGCCTCTCGCGGAAATCCGGTGGCGGTCGCCTATTAGGGTCACGTCTATGCGCCGACTGATCCCTACCCTTTCGATTGCTCTCGCCGTCGCCCTCATCAGTGGCTGCGGCACCAACTCCGACGACCCGGGGGCGTCCGCTCCGTCCGCCGCCCCGGCAACGTCCAAACTCGAGCCGGTCGCCGCCATCAAGCAGGGCATGGACCGCAGCCTCGCTGGACAGCTCAGCATGGAGGCCTCGGTCAAGGCCGGCAACCAGTCGATCACCCTCAGCGGGAAGATGGACCCCGCCGCCCGCATGTTCCTCATCACCGGCAAGGCCCCGGAACCGATCGAGGCGCGGCTGATCGGCGACGCCGCCTACCTCAAGTCGGACTCGCTCGAGGGTGAGAAGCCGTGGATGAAGCTCGACCTCACCAAGCTCAAGCCGAACAGCTCGCTGCGCCAGTCCTTCGACATGAAGTCGCAGACCGGCATCATCGGCGGCGTCGTGTCCGCCCAGGAGGTGAGCGACGGCCGTTACACCGGCGTCGCCGACCTGGGTAAGGCCGCCGAGGCCGCCAGCACCGAGGCCGGCATGCGGGAAGGCCTCGAGTCGTCCGCCAAGCTGGCGAAGGACCCGACGGCGATCCCGTTCGAAGCGACTCTCGACGCCGAGGGGCGCCTCACCGCGCTCTCCTACACGATTGCCACGAAGTCGCTGGGTGACCTCGTCACCGAGATGCGCATGAGCGACTTCGGCAAGCCCGTCACGGTGGAAGCACCGCCGGCCGGCGAGACCGAAGCGGCCTCCGAGGAGATGTACAAGTACTTCTGACGCGCTGGCACGTCCTGGGCGTCACCGTCGAGCGTGGGCTGCGGTTTTCCGTGGCCCACGCTTTGATTTCGTAACCGGCGCGGCGTGGTTTCGGCGTGCGGCCAGACAGTGTCTCAGGTCACAGCAGCGCAGGTAACATTCCGCAGCGCCACCCCGTCCTTGAGGCAGACAGCCACCAAGGAGGGCAACATGTTCGCCGCGTACGTCACGGTCACCATCCTCGCCTCGGTCTTCACCGGCATCGCCGCGGTCACCTACCTGATCGGCCACGACTACCCGAAGGCCCAGGCGGACATGAAGCGGATACCCCGGTCGTGGGTGCCACGGTTGGGCATGGTGCTGGCGGCCGGCTCTCTGGGACTGCTGGCCGGGTTCGCCGTGCCACTGTTGGGGACGCTCGCCGCCGCTGGCCTCGTGCTGTACTTCGTCGGTGCGCTCATCGCGCACCTGCGGGTGGGTTCCCGCCAGCTCGTGGGGTGGGCGGTGTTCTTCACCACCGTGGTGGCCGCACTGGTCGTGAACCTGGGCTACCACTGAGCAGCAGCCTGGCCCGTCCGCCACGCCACCGGGAAACCTGGCATTATGCCTGGAGCCCCAGCCGACCCCCGGTCACGCGGATGCCCCAAAGGTGCTACATCACGATGAGTTCTCCCAAAGAACGTATGCCCCGGGTTGAGTCACTGACCGGGCTGCGCTGGTTTGCAGCGTTCGCCGTGTTCCTGTTCCACGCTAACCAGATCATCAAGTTGCCCACGGTCAATGACATCAGGCTCGGCGACTTCTTCCGATTCGGTGACGCCGGGGTCACGTTCTTCTATGTTCTCTCGGGCTTCGTGCTGACCTGGTCGTTCTCCCCCTCGGTGAGCACCGGGACGTTCTACTGGCGCCGGTTCGCCCGGGTCTGGCCCGCTCTCGCGGTCAGCACCGTCATCGCCTGGGTGGCCTTCGACCAGGTCTGGCACGACTCCTGGAAACGCACCCTGCTGAGTCTGTCGCTGACCGAGTCGTGGTTCCCCCCGGCGGCCCATCTCGTCGCCAACCCGGTGGCCTGGTCGGTCTCCTGCGAAGCGTTCTTCTACCTGCTGTTCCCGTTCATCATCCGGCCGCTGCTGCGGCTGCGGCTGCCAGCGCTCGCGATCATCGCTGCGGCCGGCATGGCCATCGAGTGGGCCTACTGGTTCTTCGTGCAGGATTTCATCGACCCGAAGCAGTACTGGATCCAGCTCTCCTGGTTCATCCGTTTCCCGCCGGTCCGATTCATCGAATTCCTGCTGGGAATGATCGCCGCCGCTGCGCTCCTACGCGGATGGCGGCCACGAATCAATCTGTGGCTCGCCCTGGCAACGGTGCCGGCATCGGTGCTGCTGCTGTGGTGGGGTGCACGGCAGGGCTGGTGGGCTGCGCACTGGTCGCAGCAGGGTCTGATCCCCGCCTGTGTGCTCGTGGTGCTCGCGGCGGCGCTTCGCGACGTCTCCGGGCGGCCGTCGTTCCTCCGCAGCAAGCCGTTGGTCTCCCTCGGCGCCTGGTCCTACGCCTTCTACCTGGTCCACCTGTCGGTCATCTACTGGCTGATGGGCACGGTGAAGACCGGCCCTGCGAGCTGGATGAACCTCAAGGTGCTGCTGGTCTGGACGGTGCTGGGCATCGCCCTGGCGTGGGCCTGCTACCGATGGGTCGAACACCCGGTGGAGCGGTTCCTGCGCAACCTCTACCCGCGCCGTGTCCCGCCCGCACCGCAGGGGCCGCAAGCACCGCTGGCGCCGCACGAGGCACCCACGGTGGTCCTTCAGCGCGATGCCGTCCTGACCGGGCGCGGTGTCACGAGCCACGACATCGATCCGGCCCGGACAGGTTCGCCCGAGAGGGCGAGCAGGTATCCGGACCATGGGCACGGTCTCCCCGGAATCACGACACCTGACCGGTAATCGACGGCCCGTCGGCAGGAGAAGGCGAGGCCGGTCCGGGCCGACCGGGACGGATCAGCTCGCCGGCGTCCAGTGTGGGTCGCGGCCGAGGTAGCGGAGCAGTTCCGCCACCGGGCCGTCGTTCTCGCGGGGCTCCAGCGCGGGCGCGTAGGCGCCGTATGGGCGCAACAGCTCGACGATCGCCCTCGCCACGGGCAGGAGTTGCGCCGCGAGGTCGTCGTCAAGCGGCGACGGCTGACCGGTCGCGATCGCGATGTCCCAGGCGTGAACACCGGCGTCGAGGGCGGCGGCACCGGCCGCCGTTGCGGCGGGCAGGGCACCGTGCGGCAGCGGGGTGGGAGCCTTGTCGGCCGGGTCGACAGTGGCGAACGCGGCGGCCGAGGCGGTGAGGGTCGGCTCCACCAGCTCAGCCGGGGTGCCTGCCAGCACGCCCGACGGGGTGAACGGGTTCTCCGTCGGGCCGTTCTGCCCAGTGATCGCCGCGACGTAGGCGAGCTGGTCGCCGGCCGAGTGCTGAAGGACCTGTGCGACGTTCCACTCGGCGCAGGGAGTCGGCTGGCCGAGGTCTGCGGCGGTCAGCGCGGCGGTTACGTCGCGCAGTGCGGTGTGGGCACGGTCCAGGATCGCCCAAGAGCTGGTCGCGTTCATCGTCTCTCCTCGATAGCGGGCGGGCGGAAGCTGGTGCGATCTTGCTGGCGGTCCGGAACCGAACATGCCGTTCCGCTACCTCCCAGCGTAGCGGAACGTTCCGTTCCGCACAATGCCTACATTGATGGTGCCGCCGAAGCCCACCTACCAACTCGACCAGCGGACGCACGGTCTCGCGCTCATGGCCCGGGACGAAATGATGGCGCCCACCAGGGCCGACGCGACTCGCCAGCCATGCACAACGACACCGGCCAGCGCCCAACCAGCCGCACCGCCAGGAAGACAGCAGCGTCGGCCGCGTGCTTGCGGGGACGATTGAAATCGGATCGACAGACGTCGAGGCCCTGGCTGGGTTATTGCTGGTCAGGGCCTGCCATTGGTGCCCCCGGCAGGATTCGAACCTGCGACACACGGTTTAGGAAACCGATGCTCTATCCCCTGAGCTACGGGGGCGCGAGTGGCCAGTGTAACGACCTGCGGGTCAGCCCGCGTTGGCAGGGAGTGACCCGCGTTGACCTGCGTTGGGCGGCGAACCACCCCGACCGACAGACCGACGGTCGTCACCGCCCGGCACGGCCGGTACCGGCCCTCAGGTGCGGTCAAGGCCGATCCCGCCGGCCTGGGTTGCCCGGCGGCCTTTCGTGCTGGGCGCGAAGGCGACCGCGCCCAGCACGAGGGTCGTGATTGCCAGAGCCACCATCGGTGGCAGCCGCAGCAGAACCGGGGTCAGTGCCAGGAGGACGACGATCCCGAGCAGTGAGCCCAGCGACCAGATCCCGCTGGTGGCCTTGAACGCGATCCGGCCGCAGAGGACGAGCACCGCCCCGGCGACGATCAGGCCGGCACCCCACCGACGTTCGAGGCCCTCGGTTGACAGCCCGATGACGATTTCGTCCCCCACCGCGAGGAAGACGACGCCGGCGACGAAGGACAGGTGCCGATAGGCCGAGACCACGGCGATCCGAGCACCCTGCTTCTCGAAGGGGTTACTGAGGGCACGATGTTCCGGCAGGAAGTAGAGCCGCCACAGCGCCACCGCGTTGGCGAAGGCCAGGACGGCCGCGCCGGTGCGCGGCAGATCGAACGGGCCGCTGGCGTAGGTGGTGCCGCTGACCAGGATGAGCTCGCCCAGCGCGACGATGCTGATCTGGCCGAAGCGTTCGGCCAGGTGCTCGCCTACGACCCGGAGTTGCTCGTCGGCGACCTGCCCGACCTTCGGCACGGGCCACCCCAGGTAGGCGACGGTGAAGTCGATGCCCAGCGCCACGATCCACAATGCCAGGCGGGGGCCGGCCGGTAGGAACGCCCCGACCAGCCAGGGAATGGCGGACACCCCGAACCAGACCGCGACGACCAGGGTGCGCCGCTGCGCGGGATGCCCGCGCAGGGCCGGCAGCAGGGTCGCCGCTCGGCCGAGGTGAACGAGGACGTACGCGCCGGCGAAGAAGATGCCGTGCGTGCCGAATGCCTGGGTCACCGCGGCGGCCATCAGCAGCCCGACGAGCATCACCCCCACCACGAGCCGCTGGATCAGCGCTTCGTTGGGGTTGAACCAGTCGGTGGACCAGGCCGTGGCGACCCAGACCCACCAGACGGCGCCGAGCAGGACCGTCGTCTGTACGACGTTGAGCCAACTGGGGTCGTTCAGCAGTCGGCCCGACAGGCGCGTCAGCGCGAAGATGAACGTCAGGTCGAAGAAGAGTTCGAGGGCCGATGCCTGGCGCGATGACTCCCGTTTGCGCAGGAGCCGTGCAGGGCTGCTCTTTGCCACCGGATCGCCGCCTCGTCTGCTCGCTCGGCAGTCGTTTTTACCACGCATGGTGATCAAATAGGGTGATATGCGTAATCGCGACGAAGTGTCACCTGGTGGCCGAACGCAGGCCGGAACCGCACCGGACGACGTGATCGAGGTGCAGCCGGCCGGCTTGGCAGCCGCCCCTTCCAACGCCGCGTCCCGCCGATGCGGGCAGAAGTGTCAGTTGCGCTCATCGGTGATCCAGCGGCCTTCGCGCCTACCCGCCGCCACGACCGCAGCGGCCCAACGGGTCCGGTTGTCGCGGTGCGCAGGTGCAAAGGATTACCGGCTCGTCGCAGACGATGAACAGTGGTTGATCGATCGTGACGAGCGACGCGCGGCAATTGATTGACGTTTAGCGTCCACCTGGGATGGCAGGGAGTGGCCGGCCTTCACCCACGTGTCCTGTACCCCTGTTGGTCCAGCCCAGGACCATAGCCGGCGCACACACCGACCCCCGGTCGCGACCGGCCAGCACATCGCCAAACAGTCGAGAATTTGCTTTGCGCCTATGTCCAATTTCCGTCAGCGGAGTCGGCCGACGTAATCGGCGGACTCCACATCGGAGGGCGCTGGCGTATCGTACGTTGACCGCGCCGCACCCCGGTGTCACCTGGAGACGGCCGGCAGCCGTCACACGGGGGAGGTCTGATGGCGCAGTTTCCGGGCGGTGATTTCGACGGGGCGACCGAGCGGTTCGTCGCCTCCTGGGCGGCAGGCATCTCCGAGCGGGCCGCCCGGGCACAGGAGTTGTCGGACCGCGTCGCGGCGATGTCGGCGACCGCCGAGGGTGCACAGGGCGCGGTCCAGGTGACAGTCGCCTCGTCCGGCGCCATGACCGACCTCCGGCTCGACGACCGGGTGCTGCGCTGGCGGGCGGACGAGATCGCCGCCGAGGTGCTGACGGTGATGCGCCGGGCGCAGGGGCGGTTGCCCGCGCAGGTGGCGGAGGCCGCGGCGTCGACCGTCGGCACCGACTCCGAGACCGCGCGGGCCGTCGTCGGCAGCTACGAGTCGCGCTTCCCCGAGGTGGCCGAGGAGGCCGATCCCGGGTACCCCCCGAGGGGTGGCCGTGGGCGCTGAGGCAACCGGGTTCGAGGTCACGACGGCGGCGTTGACCCAGCACGCCCGCTCCGTCGACCGGATCGCCGAGGCGATCGACACCGCACACGACGCGGGGGCGCACGTCCGGATGGGCGCCGACGCTTACGGAAAACTGCCCATCTGCCAGGCGATTCCCTTCCTGTTGGACTTCCTCCAAGGTCCGGCCGTGGACGCGCTCGCGGCGGCGCAGGAGGCGTTGCACAGCGCGGCCGGGGCGCTCGACGCGACGGTGGACGCCTACGACGACACGGACGGGACGATCTCCGCCTCCCTCGGGCAGATGCACCGATGAGCGCCGACGTCGCGAACCCGCTGATCGCTGCCCGGCAGGACACCACCACCGCGTACAGCGGCGTCGGCATCGTCGAGAGCCTGGTCGACCTCCGCAACGGCATCGAGAACGGGTCCTGGATCGATACGACCATCGGCGGCTTCGGTACGTCGATGGAGGTGCTGGTGACCTGCGTCGACCCGATCGGGTCGATCGTCTCGTGGGGAGTCGCCTGGCTCATCGAGCACGTCGAGCCCCTCTCCGACGCCCTCGACTGGCTGGCCGGCGACCCGGACCAGATCACCGCGTACGCGCAGACGTGGCACAACGTCTCCCGGCACGTCACCGGTCAGGTCACCGCCCTGTCCGAGGCGGTGCGCACCGAGATCGCCACCTGGACGGGCCCCGCGTCCGAGGCGTACCGCCGCTACAGCGACCAGCACGTGCACAACCTCACCGGCGTGGCGGACGCCGCCGGTCTGATCGGCACCGTCGTCGAGGGCGCGGGCCTGCTGGTGGCGCTGGTCCGGGAGCTGGTCCGGGACCTGATCGCCGACTTCGTCTCGGTCCTCGCCGTCCGGCTGTGGCAGTGGCTCGCCGAGGCGGGGCTGACCCTGGGCGCGGCCACCCCGCTGGTCGCGGCGCAGGTCTCCGCGCTGGTCGCCAAGTGGGCGGCGAAGGTCGCCGAGTTGCTCACGGCGCTGGCCCGCAGCGTCAGCCGACTCCGGCCGATCCTGTCCAAGCTCGGCGAGCTGCTCGACACCCTCCGCACGGCCCTGAACGGCCTCCGGCGTACCCCCGGCGGAGCAGACCCCACCGACATGCCGGCCCCCGGCCCGGGAGCGCACGGCTACGACGACCCGGCCGGTGGTGGCCGGGGCGGTGAGTCACCGCCGCCGGCCGGGCAGGACGGGCCCGCGCCCACCGGCTCAAGCGGTGAGCCGGGACCGGTCGGCGGCGGCGGCCCGGCGCCCGGCGGAGCCGGGCCCGCCGGTGGCCCGCCGCACGACGGCGGCCGAGGGCAGGACGCCGGCCCGCCGCACGACGGCGATAGCGCACCCGGCAGCGCGGAGCCGCCGGACCCCGACGGCTCCACTACACCGGAGTCCGGGTCCACCACCGATCCAGCGGTGCCCGATCATGCCAGTGAGGCCGAGTTGCGGCTGCTCGGCAGAGAGGTGCACAGCATGACCGAACTCGACCCCGGTGGGCACGTCAACGACGCGTACGACGTCACGTTCACCGACGGCACGCACGGCGTCTACAAGCCGAATGTGCCGGAGAACGAGTTTGTCCAGGTGCGCTCCACCATCCCGGAGAATGAGTTGGCCGCCCGGGAGGTCGCCGCCTCACGTCTGGACGAGGACCTGGGCTTCGGCCTGGTGCCGACGACCGCCCGCTGGGACGGTCCGCACGGGGCCGGCTCGATGCAGGAGTTCGTGGAGAATGCGAGCCCGGGTCGTCCCGCAAACGCCTACCCTGCCGTGGAGAGCGAGCGGATGGCGGTGCTCGACTACGTCAGCGGCAACACCGACCGGCACATGGGTAACTACCTGACCGGCCCTGATGGCCGCCTGGTCGCCATCGACCACGGCTACTCGTTCCCCGAGTCGAACGCCGAGCCGCTGCGCTCGGACTTCGTTCAGCAGCAGATGAACCGTCCGCTCAGCCCTGAAACGATGGCCCAGATCCAGGCCACCGACCCTGCCGTGCTGGCCGACCGGTTGCGCGGCACCGGCCTCAGCGAGCAGGCGCTGGCCGGTGCGATGGACCGCTTCAACGAGATCCGCAGTCGAGGCATGATCACGGGCGAGGCGTGGAATGCCTTCCGTCCGCCGAGCCCTTGGTGACCGGAGGAGCCGTGGTGAACCAGGAGGCAGGCATGACCGAGCAGGCGCTGACCCGCGTGGCGCTCTACACGTTCGCCCAGCACACCAACCGGCGGGTGGCCGAGTTCCGTTGGCAGCCGGGCCAGGCGGTCTCGCTGACCGTCCTCGACCCCGAGTGGGGCGCGCTGGCACAGGACTTCTACGACAACGGCGTGCCGGTCGGCGCGGGGCGGGTGCCGCCGGAGGCCGGTCCGGAATTCATGCGTGCCCTGCTACAACGTTTCCGAATGAGCTACTACAAGTTCGTGGACGAGAGCGGCTCCGCCGGCGAATCCACCGGTACGACAAGCCGCTGACCTGGCAGATGCCATTGGCTTCGCTCTGAGCCGATGGATCCCGACCACACCGGGCCCGGTGACCGCTGCTCGAGGCGATCACCGGGCCCGCCCCCGTACCGTGTGTGTCCTACGGGGCTCAGGGTTCCGGTCGCCGCTAAGCGCTTTCGCAATCGGTGACTATGCCGTCGACGTACTCCGGCCGGCTTCGGCGGGCCGTTACTGCTGCCGCTCAACCCTGACTATGTCGATCATGACCCCGGTAAGTTCGGTCGTACGCCCGCATGATCTCGTCTACCAGGATGGTCGGGTCCGGCTCTGGACCGAGGTGCAGCAAACCGGCAGAATCGATAAAGGCAGATAAAGTGCCGGTCCGTGGGAGCTCTGGGACTCATCGACGCAGGAGTGATGTCGGTATGGATGCTTCCGCGTCTCGCGCACGAGTGGGCGAGCTGGTTGAGCGCCACCGTCGAAGGATTGGACTGACCCAGGACGCGCTCGCCGAGCGCAGCGGCGTCAGCGTCCGGGCGCTCCGCGACATTGAGAAGGATCGAGTGCGGCAACCGCACGTCGATTCACTGGAGCGGCTGGCGACGGCACTCGACCTGTCGACGGCCGACCGGGACGAACTGCGGTCCGCGGCGTGTGTCGAGAGCCGCCCCGGCGGCGACCAGCTCCGCATCGATGTGCTCGGTCCGCTCGTGGTGAGCCGCGGTGGCAGGGCTGTCGCCCTCGCCACATCAGCCCAGCGTGGGTTGCTCGGCCTGCTGGCGTTACGGCTCAACCGCCCGGTGGGCCGGGACGAGATCGTCGAGATGCTGTGGGGA